>NZ_JBFANB010000004.1:0-674494 GCF_040659625.1 Nonomuraea sp. NPDC049750 | reverse complement strand
CGACAGCCGGGCACTCACGCTGACCACAGCCGGGCAATCGACCTCAAGCCGAATCCCTCAACCGACCAGCTCAAGGTCGAGAAAGATCGAGGCTAGAGGGGCGATCTCGATGCAGTCGCCTCCATTGGCGCCGGACTTGGTGGCCTTGCGCCAGGTGGCGGCTGCCAGTTCAGCGGCCAAGTCATCATGGACGTTCATAAGTCACCATCTTCTCGCGTATTGCGGCTTCTGTCTCGTTCACCGGTTGAGCCCATGACCGGATCGCGTCATATCTGACACTAACCGTGCGCACCTTGTCTTCGCGATCCGTTACCTCGCCATCAGCTGCTGAGTCCAGGTAAAGGACATCTGCCCCTTTGGGTAGCTGGGCGATGACGAAGCCGCCCAGCAGCCCGATCGTGGGCACCACGGCCATCGGAACCACTTGCAGCGTGATGCACGGGTGACTCAACAGTTTCACCAGATGTTCGAGTTGTTCCCGCATCACCTCCGGCCCGCCGATAGGCCTGGCGAGAACGCCCTCGTCAATGAGGGCCGAGTAGAGGGGAGGGGTGGGACGTTCGAACACCGCTTGGCGCGCCATGCGAGCTCCCATTGTCTCGTTGATCTGGTCCTCGGAGATACCCGGCTGCCCCCGCAGGACAGCCCGTGCGTACTCGCGAGTCTGCAGAAGCCCGGGAATGACCAGCGGTTGCCAGGTCCGTAGGGTGCGCGCCTCGGCCTCGATCTTCGGCCATTCGCGAAACCATGCCGGGCTCGCCGTCTTCGTCACCAATGGCCAGATCCGGAGCAATTCCCCCGTGAGCCCCAGAAATCTCTCTACTTCCTCGGTGAACTCGCGGCTCGGCGTCCGGTTGGCGTTCTCGATCTGGCACCAGGCTCTTGCTGACGTGGATCGCGTCGGCGATTTGCTCCTGAGTTATGCCCTTTTCGTGGCGCAATCTTCGTAGTTCGGCGCCAAAAAGCGTGAGCGCACTCGCTCCTGGGGTTAGTTCGCCGGCGGCCATGAACGCATCACCACCTTCATGTTCACGGGTGCACACACAATCCCGGCTGGGAGGTGGGAGTTAGGTGTGCACATTGTCAACTGCATAACGTAGCTGGCGGGCGGCATTCTGGAAAGCGAATTCAGAGATTGGGCTGTATTCCGAATACGGAAGGCTCTCGATCTTGTAATGTCGAAAGCCAATGCGACGACGGACAAAGTCGGTGATTTGCATGCTCGTACGAATAGAAGGCGCAAATCTCATCGGAGCGACCAGGCTGCGCCGCAGCCTCGAAGCGCCACGGCACGCACGAGCGGCCGTCGCCTGGTGGCTGGCAGCCGATCATCCGGTGCTCGGTGACGCGCAACAGGTCGTCACCGAGCTGGTCGCCAACGCCTGCACGCACGTGGAGGGGGGACCGCACCGCGAGTGGGTGACGGAGAGCATCGGCCGGGGCGTGGACTGCCTCCGTATCGAGGTCGCCGATCCTGGAGCTCTCGCCTCTGAACCGCACCTTCCCGAGAACCTGGCCCTTGATGGCGAGTCCGGGCGTGGGATGCGCATCGTGCAGGAGTTGTCCGGTGGGCGCTGGGGGACGTACGTCACCACGGCCGGCCATCGTGTCGTGTGGACCGACCTCGGCCAGCCCCCGGTCAGTGACGTAGGAGCGTCAGGCTTGTCTGGCCGTTGGCGACGGTGAGCTGGGCCTGGCCGCCGACCGGAAAGGTGGCCAAGGGGTTGGTATGGCCGACGTCGATGTTGGCGAGGACGGGGATGCCGGTCAGTGTCGGCTGGGCGTCGATGATCTGTTCCAGCAATGGGCGGGTCATATTGCTGGCGCGCTGGAACCGTCCGATCGCCAGTCCTCGAATCCCTGGAGCGTCGGGAAGTTGTAGCAGCGAGGTCAGATTGCGGGCGAAGGCCGCCGGCTGCGACTCGAAGTCGTCCTCGATGATCAGTATCGCGTCGTCGAGAGACGGCATGAAGGCGGTGCCTTGCAGCAGGTTGAGGGTGCACAGATTGCCGCCGACGATTCGCCCCTCGGCGACGCCGGGCCGGATCGCCCACCATCCCTCGTTGGGTGTCAGCTCGCGCTTGTCCTGGTCGAGGAACCAGAGATCGTCGCTCCAGTGGGTTGCCGGGGTCAGGCTGATCGGAGCGGTGTCGAACATGACCGAGGTGAACCAGCGCAAGGTCTGCTCGAGGTGGTCTCGCATTCCGAATGTCGACCAGTGCGGGCCGGAGTAGGTGACCAACCCGGTGCGGGCGAGGATGGCGTTCTGGAGCGCCGTGATATCGGAGTATCCGCACAAGATTTTCGGGTTGGCGCGGATCAATTGCCAGTCCAGGTACGGCAGCAGCTCATTGGAGTTGTAGCCGCCGATGACCGTCAGAATCCCCGCTACCGATGGGTCCGCGAATGCCTCGTGCAGGTCGGTGACGCGTGAGGCGATGCTGGAGGAATTGAACGCGTCTCGCTCGTCGACATGGCTGCCATAGGAGAGTGTCAGGCCGAGTTCGGCGAAGCGGGAGTTGATGATGTCGGTGTGGTCGTGTTCCATCACGAACGCGCGGGACACGGCCGGCGCCACCACTCGTACGACGTCGCCGTCGGTCAGCTTGGGAGGGAAGATCACATCCATCATTGCCGGAGTGTAACGGGGGCGGGGGCAATCTGGCGCTCCCATTTGTTGGCTGCCTCTGCCTCGTATTGGGTGGGCCAGTCGGGAGGCGTGCCCGTCGTCGGCCAGCGGGGGTCAGGAGATCAACGCTTTCGCGGACGCAGCCCGGAAAGGGTTGATAATTGATCTTCGGCCTCGACCTTTCGAGCGCCTGGCTTCGGGAGGTGGAGTATGACACGTCACAGGGCGGTGAGGTGGGTCGCCGCAGTATTGGGCGTGGCCGCCTCTGGGTGTGGCGTACAACCGGCCAACATCGCAGCCCGGACCGCTACATCCGCGTCTCCTCCGCCGAGTGCGACCGCGTCGGCGTCGTTATCCGTGTCTCCTTCGCCGAGTGCGTCCGCGTCGGCGTGGCTGGATGTGCGGATCATGAAACGAGGGCAGGACGACAAAACTCCCAACCCTGATTCGGGCGCAGGCGACCCACGGCTGGCCGCGGCCCTGCTCACTCGCTTCCGAGATGTGCGGGAATGGTCGTACGTGCCGGGTGCCGTCGTTGCGTTGCCCGTCGCCGACCTGGAGTCCACTTTCATTCCACAGCGCCAGATCAGCAGCCCTTTCGTGGGGCCGGAGGAGTGTGACAAGTGGACCGCCGGAATGTGGTTCGAGGTGCTGCAAAAGTACAACACCGCAGGTGTGCAGATGGCCGTCACCATGATCAGCGAGCCCATCCCGAAGCCAGGGACGCAGCACCTGCGACGGCCCGAGGGCGCGGGCTTCAGCGAGGCGATCATCACCGGCTCCCCGGACATGCTGAACCGACTTGGGGATCCGAGTCTGCCCGCGCGATGCCGCCACCTGTCCGATGCGGACGTCGGATCCGGAGACATCCAGCCGATGGATGTTCCACAGCTGGGCGAACGAGCCTGGGCCTATCGCATCACCGGCAGCGGGAAGGTCCCCATCTGGCACTGGGTGGAGGTGATCCAGACCTCGCGCTATCTGCTGGAGATCCGGATCCCGAATCAGGAACCGCGCCCTCGCGCTAATCCCGCCAAACTGCTCCCCCAGATCGCCCAGGAGGCCTATGAAAAGGCGGAGGCGGCACTCCACTAGCTGCCTCGCTGAACTCTTCGCGTCCTTACGCCCCTGGCCCAACGGCCGCGAAAGGGCCCGGCGTGACCGGTGGTGCCAGAAGCTGTCAGCTCGGCGCTCCATCTATTCCTGGCCTGGGAGGTACTGGCGTGCTCTCCCTCACGCGGCCGAGGCTTCCTACGGTGGATGACATGACCACTATTTCTCTCCAGCTGAATAACGGCGTCGTGATGCCGGCTCTCGGCTTCGGCGTCTTCCAGTCGTCTCCGGAAGAGACCGCCGCGGCGGTCGAGACCGCGCTGAAGACGGGCTACCGGCACATCGACACCGCTGCCGCGTACGGCAACGAGCGTGAGGTGGGCGAGGGCATTCGCCGTTCAGGGCTGGACCGCTCGGAGGTGTTCATCGAGACCAAGGTCTGGGTGAGCGACTACGGGTACGACCAGACTCTGCATGCCTTCGACAAGGCCGCCGGGAAGCTCGGTATGGAGCAGATCGACCTGCTGATCCTGCATCAACCGGCGCCGAAGGGATTCGAGGCGACCATCGCCGCCTATCGAGCGCTGGAGAAGCTCTTGTCCGACGGGAAGGTCCGCTCCATCGGGATCAGCAACTTCATGCCCCGGCACCTGGCCGAGCTGATCGAACGCACCGATGTCGTGCCCGCGGTGAACCAGATCGAGCTGCATCCCTACTTCACTCAGCCGGAGGTGCAGCGGGCCGACGCGGAGCACGGCATCCTCACCCAGGCGTGGTCGCCCATCGGCGGCATCACCTTCTATCCCGGCTGGGGTGAGCATCGCAGAAGCGTGCTTTCCGATCCGGTGCTGGGCCAGATCGCCGTCGCGCATGGGAAGACGCCGGCGCAGGTCATGCTTCGCTGGCACTTGCAGCAGGGGCGTTCCGCCATCCCGAAGTCCGTCAACCCCGCCCGCATCGCCGAGAATTTCGATGTGTTCGACTTCGAACTGTCAGCAGAGGAGATCGCACGCGTCGACGCGCTCGACACCGGTGTGCGCAGCGGTCCGGACCCCGACGAGCGGGACCCGATCAGCCTGGGGATCGTCATCCCGGAGGCGTAAGCGCTGGGCTACTTCGTGGGCGCTCCTCTTCTCGGGCTGGCTTCTTTTTCTGCGGCTCTTTCTGTGTCCGAGGGCGTGCGGCGGCGCGGGCACGGGAACGTGGTGGCATCGGGGGTTCTCGTCCGGAGGGAAGGGGCGAGACCAATGACAACATGTCGTTGCTCTCGGCGCTACTGCAATCACGAAAAGTGAGCATGAGTCGGGAGGTGAGCGAGCCGCAGAGCGTAGTGGGGTCCGCCCAGGAGTCTTTCGGGGCTGATGGGGCTGCGGGTGATCAGGTGCCGGCGTTGGCCAGATGGAGGTCGCGCACCAGGTCGATGAAGTCCACTAGCGCGCGTTCATGACGGCTCTGGGTGGTGGAAAGAGGTGTCCAACTGGCCTGGGGCCGGGGGAGCGCGAGGGGGCTGGCAAGCCCCCTCGCTAAGGGGCGAAGCCCCCAGTGAGGCTGCCCGAGCGCAGCGAGGACCATGCCTGTCGGGGGTCGAAGGGGGCGGCAGCCCCCTGGGAGGCGCTGCCCGAGCCCATGAGCGCGCAGCGCCCCCGTGACGAGGACCTTGCCTTAGGAGGTGGTTTCGCGCCACCTGTTGGTGATGGGGAGGCGGCGGTCGCGGCCGAAGTTCTTCGGGGTGATCTTCGGGCCCGGCGGGTACTGGCGGCGCTTGTACTCCGCCGTGTCCACCAGCCGGATGATGCGCGTCACCAGGGCGGGGTCGTGGCCGGCCGTGATGAGCTCCTGTACGCCCATGTCCTTCTCGACGTAGTCGTCCAGCAGCCGGTCCAGCACCTCGTACGGCGGCAGCGAGTCGGTGTCGCGCTGGTCGGGCCGCAGTTCGGCGCTCGGCTCCTTGGTGATCGAGTTCTCCGGGATGGGCCGCTCGGCGTCGAGGCGGAACGATGGGTCGCCGTGGGCGTTGCGCCAGCGGGACAGCTCCCACACCATCGTCTTCGGTACGTCCTTGATCGGGGCGAAGCCGCCCGCCGAGTCGCCGTACAGTGTGGAGTAGCCCGTCGCCAGCTCGCTCTTGTTGCCGGTCGTCAGCACCAGATGGCCGTGCTCGTTGGACAGGCCCATCAGGATCGTGCCGCGGACGCGGGCCTGAAGGTTCTCGGCGGCCAGCCCGGACAGGTCGATCTCCTTCTCGAAGGCGTCGACGATCTCGCCGATCGGCACCACCTGGGCGTTGATGCCCTGCCTGCGTACCAGCTCCTCGGCGTCGCCGAGGGAGTGGTCGGAGGAGTAGCGCGAGGGCATCAGCACCACGTGGACGCGATCGGGCCCGATCGCGTCGGAGGCGATGGTCGCGGTCAGTGCCGAGTCGATGCCGCCGGACAGGCCCAGGATCACCGACTGGAAGCCGTTCTTGACCACGTAGTCGCGTACGGCCAGCACCAGCGCCGAGTAGACCTCCGCGTGCGGGTCCAGGCGCTCGGCCACCGGCGCGGGCACGGGCTCGCGCGGCTCGACCGGGTCGGACGACAGCACCAGGCGGTCCACGGTGATGGTGGAGCCGTCGCCCGTGTCGTACGGGAACGACCCGGTCTCGGCGGTGGAGACCGGGAGGTCCAGGTCCACCACGAGCAGTTCCTCGCGGAACTGCCCGGCGCGCGCCACCAGCTCGCCCGCCGCGTCCACCACGATCGAGTCGCCGTCGAAGACCAGCTCGTCCTGACCGCCGACCTGGTTGACGTAGACGAGCGCGCACCCGGCCTCACGCGCCCGGCGCGCGCACAGCTCCAGGCGTACGTCGTCCTTCTCCTTCTCGTACGGCGAGGCGTTGGGCGCGACCAGCAGACCGGCACCGGCCTGGCCGACCACGGCCACCGGGCCGCCCTCCTGCCACAGGTCCTCGCAGACCGCGATCGCCACGTCGACCCCGTGCAGCCGGAAGATCGGCAGCCGGTCGCCGCGCACGAAGTAGCGGTATTCGTCGAACACCCCGTAGTTGGGCAGGTGGTGCTTGGCCGTGCGGACGACGACCTCGCCCCGGTAGAGCACCGCGGCGGCGTCGAGTGAGGCGCCCTTGGGCTGGCCGATGCGCGGCGCGAGCCCCGCCCGGTCGACGTAGCCGACGACCACGGGCAGCTCGCCCAGCCCCTCCTCCCGCAGTCTGAGCGCGACCTCGCCCAGCGTCCTGATGCTGGCGTCCACGAAGGACGTGCGCAGGACCAGGTCCTCCACCGGATAGCCGGTCAAGAACATCTCCGTGAACACGACCAGGTGCGCGCCGCGGTCCGCGGCGTCGCGGGTCCACGTGAGCAGTCGGTCGGCGTTGCCGGAGAGGTCGCCTACGGTCGGGTTGGTCTGTGCCAGCGCGATACGGAGATGTGCCACAAAGGTCAGCCTAGTACGGTGCCGTTTTTATCGTCCAAGCGACGAAAAGTGGGCTCGCTCACAGAGCCGGCTGGAGGGCGCGCCGCCTGATCGCCGGGCCGAGCGCCAGCATGGCCACCGCCGACAGCAGCCCGACGCCGCCCACCGTGAACCACAGGGCCTGCGGCCCCACGTCCAGCAGCGCCCCACCGGCCAGCGGCGCCAGCACCGAGGCGACCGACCACGCGAACCCGAACAGCCCCGAATACCGCCCCCGCAGGTGCGCGGGCGCCAGCGCCGCGACGATGGTCCCCGCGATGCCCGCCGTCATGATCTCGCCGGCCGTCCAGACGGCGATGGTGACGCCCAGCCAGACGGCATCGGTGACGAAGGCGGTCAGCGCGAACCCGGCCCCCGTGATGGCCAGCCCCAGCGCGAGCGTCCTGGCGGCGTCCAGGCGGCCGATCCAGCCGGACACCAGCGGCTGCACGATGACGATCAGCACCCCGTTCAGCGCCATCGCCACCCCGAACTCCCCGGTGGACAGTCCTGCCTGCTTGACCATCGCGACCGGCAGCATGGTCACGGTCTGCATGTACACCAGCGCCTGTCCCAGCACGACGAGCGTGAAGGCGACCATCACCCGGTCGCGCAGCACCACGCCGAACCCGCCCGTCGACTCGCGTTCGGCCGTGCGGGTCTCGGGGACCGCCCGCCAGACCAGTACGGCGAAGATCACGCTGCTGACGGCGTCGATCCAGAACAGCCAGCCGAATCCGAGCTGGGCCAGCCACCCGCCCGCCGTCATCCCGACCGCGTAGCCGAGGTTGATGGCCCAGAACAGCAGCCCGTACGCCCTGGGCCGCTCCACCGGCGAGACCAGGTCCGCCACCAGCGCGTTGGACGCGGGCCGGTAGGCGTCGACCACCAGCCCCAGCACGAACATCGAGGTCGTGATCGCGGCCAGGGAGGTGCTGTATCCCAGGGCCAGCATCGCGGCCGCGGTGGCGATCATGCTGCCGGACAGCGTGGCCCGCCGCCCGATCCGGTCGGTCAGCCACCCGCCGAGCAACTGCGAGATCAGCGACCCCGCGCCGAACACGGCCATCACGAGCCCCGCGCCCGCCACCGAGACGCCTCTGGCCTGTGTCAGATAGACGCCGGTGAACGGCATCACCATGGTGCCCAGGCGGTTCACCAGCGTGCCGCTCCACAGGGCCCAGAACGGCCGGGGGAGTCCGCCCACCTGGGACCTCAGGAACGATTGCTTCTCAATCACAGTGCTAGTCACGGGACTAAGCCTGATCTTTCGCCTTTGGTGGCCGCGAACGATTTAGGGCACACTAAAAGGTATGTCGGTGATGTGGGTGATGCGGCCGGAGGACGTCGCGCGGATCAGGTTCGCGTTCTCGCCGATGTGGGAGCTGGTCGCCAGCCTGCGTACGCTGCAGGACCCGGCCAGGCAGTCGATCCACCTGCCGTGGATCAAGTGCGTGCGCTCCCGCCTCGCGGAACTGGATCTGACCGAGTTGTTCGCGCTCGTCCCGCCGAGCGGCTATCTCGCCGACTTCATCACACCGCCGCCCGACACACCGCTGCCGGACTTCACCGCCGAGCTGGATCGCGTACGGCTCACCCCGCCGGAACGGGCCCGCGCCGAGGCGGCCCAGGTACGGGGAACGGACCGGGCGGTGATCGAACGGTTCATGGATGATCCGGCGGCGGGCGTGGCCCGGGTCGCCGACGCGCTGCGGGCTTACTGGGAGGCGTGCTTCGCCGAGTTCTGGCCGCGCGTCTACGGGCTGCTGGAGCGCGACGTGCTGCGCAGGTCGCGGCAGCTGGCCCAGGGCGGTGCCCGCGAGCTGTTCGCGGCGCTCGATCCGGCCGTGGCGTGGACGGGGGAGCGGCTGCACATCGACCGGCCGTGGTGCTCGATGGACAGGCACGGCGACGGGCTGCACGGCGACGGGCTGGTGCTGGTGCCGAGCGCGTTCTACTGGCCGTCGGTGGCCGTGATGTCGGCTCCGTACCAGTCGATGCTGGTCTATCCGGTGCTGGGCGTCGGGACGCTGTGGGAGCAGGGGCCGCCGCCCGCGCCCGAGGCGCTGGCGGCGCTCATCGGGCGCAGCCGGGCGCGGATCCTGCTCGCGCTGGCCGAGCCCAGCACGACCTCGGCGCTGGCCGGGCGCATGTCGCTCACGCCCGGCGCGGTCAGCCAGCACCTCGGCGTGCTCAGCGGTGGCGGGCTGGCCGTCGGGATGCGCGTCGGCAAGCAGGTCGTCTACCGCCGCACCGCCGCGGGCGACACGCTGGCCGCGAGCACGCCCGCCCCCACGCTTGCTCCCATGCCCGCGATGCCGGTGACGCCCGTCCCCATGCCCGCCATGGCCGGTCGTCAGGTGTAGCGGGTCGACTCCAGGAGCCAGTCGAGGTGGGCACGCGGCGCGGCCAGGTAGGCGCACGCCACCTTGCTCACGTCGCGCGCCAGCCTGGGCGTGAGCGTGTCGAGCGGCAGGCTCCGGGCCGCCTCGCGCATGTCCTGGCAGCGCTCGGCGATCCGGTCGAGCACCCAGGCCGTGGCCTCCGGCTGGTCCAGGCCGAGCTGGTGCATCACGACCACGACGAGGTTGTGCCCGTCGCCGCGTTCCTTGGGCAGTGAGGCCACGTCGTTGCACCAGGCGGTCACGTCGGTGCAGGCGTCGACGAGCCGCTGCCACGGCTCGCAGGCGTGCACCCACGCGGGCACCTCCACGCGCAAGCACGGCTCCACGAGGTCGTAGAGGTACGGGCCGACGGTCCCCCTGCGCAGCGCCGGATACTGCTCCAGGGTCGGTACGCGGCCCGTGGCGCGGTTCTCGGCCTCGATGCGGCAGGCGTCGTGCTGACGCCGCAGATTGGCCGCGAACCTGGTCCGCCACAGGTCGCTCATCCGGGCGCTGGTCACCCGCCACAGGTCGGCGAAGGCCGCCTCCAGCGGGTGGGCCGCGCCGCCCGCCAGCAGGCCCTGGAAGACCTCCAGCCGGCCCGGCCCCTCGTCGAGCTCGTCGTCGAGGTTGAACAGCCAGGTCAGCCACTGCGCGAACAGCGCCGCCGCGGCAGCGTCGAACTCGGCGAACGCGCGGCCCGCCATGCGGTGGAACCCCACACCGGGACCGGCGTGGAGATCGGTCCGCCGGGCCCAGTCAAGGACGGCCGCCTCGATCGCGTACACGGCCGGATGCATGCGGCAGGGCTCCGCCATGGCGGGCACCCGCTCGGTGAGCACCAGCAGCGTGGTGGCGGCGGGCGCCCCGCGGCGCGGCCCGGGAGCCAGCGGCTTCCACTGGAGCATGGACCTCAGGGCGGTGCGTACCGAGGTGATCACGTCGGTACTCATAGGGGACCAAAGAGCCAGTTGCCCGCGGCGCTCGGGTCGTCGCTGACGTAATACTGCCGGGCGGCCACGATCAGCTCGTCCACGGTCAGCACACCCCTGCCCACCCGGTCGAGCCGGTCGAACGCCTCGTCCACGTCGTCGTAGGCGGTGCCGAAGGCGCTCAGCAGCATACGGAACTCGCGGGGCCCGATCAGGCCGTCGCCGTCGTCGTCGCAGAGGCTGGCCACGGCCGCCGTGGCGGGCCGGAACACCGGGTCGTACAGGTCGCCCTCGACGAACGCCGCCGTCATGCCTTCGCGGAACTCCTCCCGCAAGATCTGGCAGTCGGCGTCCCGGCCGAGCACTTCGGACAGAGTCGACCAGATCCCATCGAAACCGGCGACGAGATCGCTGCCGGTGACCGAGGTTGGGGACTCTCCGAATCCCACCAGGAGCCGTGCACCCAACCCCAGCAGGTCCACCCGCTCGATGACGCCCTCGCCGCCCGCGTCGATGTGGTCGAAAGCCCTGTCAAGCTTGTGATTGAGCAGGTCGATAGCCACCAATGCCTCCCCCGAGACTGACTGCGTGATCACGATAGGTCCGGCCGGGCTCTTTGTCAGCGAGGCTCGCACCGAGACCCCACGTAACGTGTGCGAAACACGGACACGGCATCCTGATAGGGAACTCAGTACTGTCTTCGCTAGGGGATGCTTTGGACCGCCAGCAGGAGTTCGTGCTCCGCACGCTCGAGGAACGCGACATCCGGTTCATCCGGCTCTGGTTCACCGACGTTCTCGGCTTCCTGAAGTCGGTGGCGATAGCCCCGGCCGAGCTCGAAGGCGCCTTCGCCGAGGGCATCGGCTTCGACGGCTCGGCCATCGAGGGCTTCGCCCGGGTCTACGAGGCCGACATGCTGGCCAAGCCGGACCCGGCGACGTTCCAGATCCTGCCGTGGCGCAGCGAGACGCCGGGCGCGGGCCGCATCTTCTGCGACATCCTCATGCCGGACGGCTCGCCGTCGCACGCCGACCCGCGCTGGGTGCTCAAGCGCACGCTCGCCAAGTGCGCCGACATGGGCTTCACCTTCTACACCCACCCGGAGATCGAGTTCTTCCTGCTGAAGAACCGGCCCGAGCCGGGTCAGCGCCCCGAGCCGATCGACTCCGGCGGCTACTTCGACCACACCCCGCACAGTTCGGGCCACGACTTCAGGCGCCAGGCGATCATGATGCTGGAGTCGATGGGCATCTCGGTCGAGTTCAGCCACCACGAGGGCGCGCCCGGCCAGCAGGAGATCGACCTGCGCTACGCCGACGCGCTAACGACGGCCGACAACATCATGACCTTCCGGCTGGTGATGAAGGAGGTGGCGCTGGAGCAGGGCATCTGGGCCTCCTTCATGCCCAAGCCGTTCACCGAGCACCCGGGCTCCGGCATGCACACCCACATGTCGCTGTTCGAGGGCGACCGCAACGCCTTCTACGAGGCCGGTGCCGACTACCAGCTCTCCAAGACCGGCCGCTCGTTCATCGCCGGGCTGCTCAAGCACGCCGCCGAGATCACGGCCATCACCAACCAGTGGGTCAACTCCTACAAGCGTCTCTGGGGCGGCGCGGAGGCCATCGCGGGCCAGGGCGGCGAGGCGCCGTCCTACGTCTGCTGGGGCCACAACAACCGGTCCGCGCTGGTGCGCGTGCCGATGTACAAGCCGCACAAGGGCGGCTCGACGCGCATCGAGTTCCGCTCGCTCGACTCGGCCTGCAACCCCTACCTGGCCTTCGCGCTGATCCTCTCGGCCGGCCTGAAGGGCATCGAGGAGGGCTACGAGCTCCCGGCCGCCGCCGAGGACAACGTGTGGACGCTCACCAGCGCCGAGCGGCGCGCCCTGGGCATCCAGCCGCTGCCGCAGTCGCTGGACGAGGCCATCGCGGTCATGGAGCAGAGCGAGCTGGTGGCCGAGACGCTGGGCGAGCACGTCTTCGACTTCTTCCTGCGCAACAAGCGGACGGAGTGGCGCGAATACCGCCGCCACGTCACCGAGTTCGAGCTTGGCCGCTACCTGCCGGTCCTGTAAGCGCGGGGCGGCGGGTGCCTCGTGACACGCGCCGCCCGAGCTTCGAGCCAGACGGTATCTGTGCCTGGCGTCAACAGGTCGTATCGACATTTTCCAGAACGAGTTAAATCGTCGGCTTCCCCAGAGTACCGCCGAGGGTGCCGGGTATCCACCTGCCGGAAACCTGGATCAGGGCGGCGAATTACGGGTCATGACCCTGTCCCGGAAAGCTGGGCCAACGCCGCCCTTGCCGACGACTCGACGGAGGACGACTCGTGACCATTACGCCGACTTTGCAGGCACCGCCATTTCCCGGCGTCATCAAAAAGCCTCAGCAGGGCGAAGCCGTAAAGAAATGGCAGCAGCGGATGCAGGACCGCGGCTGGCACATCAAAGTAGACGGGATCTATGGAACGGAAAGCGAGCGTCTCTGCAAGAACTTCCAGGCCGAGAAGCACCTCCAGGTCACCGGCGTCGTCGACGAGACGACGTGGGACAAGACGTGGACGGCCCCGAGCGCGGTGGCTCCGCCGTTCCCCGGTCGCGTCCTCAAGCAGCCGCCGATCATGAACGGCGAGGATGTGCGGCAGTGGCAGGACGAGATTAACAAGCGCGGCTGGCCCCTCATGGTCGACGGGAGCTACGGGCCAAAGAGCGAAGAAATCTGCCGCCAATTCCAGAAAGAGCACGCGCTCGTGGTCGACGGTCGCGTCGGGCGGAACACCTGGACCAATACCTGGGTAGAGACGATCTGAACTCGCTTGCCGAAAGTCGGAGCTTCGTTTAGTTCGGACCTCGTCCTGGTAAGGCGGCCCCTCACCGGCAAAATGCGGTGAGGGGCCGCTCGCATTGTCAAACGGTGTCGACGCGCCAGGCGAGTACGCGGCCGTAGTGGGACTGGCCGTACACGTGCGGTTTTCCGCGGATGGTCGCCACGGCCACGGAGCGTACCGGGCGGGCGAACGCGCCCAGCACCGCCACCCGGCGCCGCGGGGCGGCGGCGTCCCACAGCGTCACCGTGCCGTCCTCGGTCCCGGTCACCAGCAGGACCCGATCGTCGTGCTCGACCAGGCTCAGGCAGGTGACGGTCGAGGTGTGCGCGATCCACTCCCGGCGCTCGCCGGCGGCAGCATCCCATAGGTGCACATACCTCCCGCTGCCGACGGCGAGTACATCGCGGTCGGCGATCCGGCCCATGGCCAGGCCCGCACCGGCGTCGTCCACGCCGAGCGTCCGGATGTGCCGGCCGGTCAGCGGGTTCCACAGGTCCACCTCGCTGTCGCGCCGCGTGGCCAGCACCGGCTGATCCCCGGCCCGGCCGAAGGCACTCTCGCTCAGCGCGAACCCCCACCTGGGCAGCTTGGCCACGCACTCCTGCGTGACCGGGTCCCACACCTCGGCGCCGGCGGCGAGCAGCGCCCGGCCGTCGACCTCGCCGAAGGCCAGAGCGGTGGGTGAGGAGTGGTCCAGGCCGCCGAAGGTGACCCGGCCGCCCTCGGCGTCGTCCTTCCGCGCGATCCCGCGGATCTTGCTCAGCGGCTGCCACAGCATGGTGCCGTACGCGGCACAGCCACTGCTCGCGATGTACGGCCGACCGGTCACCTGCCCGGCCGCCAAGCCTCGGCAGCAGTGGTCGTAGGGCGATATGTCGCAGTCGTGGCCACGGCCGCTCTGGCGGCAGCCCAACGAGCCGATCTTCTTCCCATTCGTCGCGTCCACCAGGAGCACGGTGTCGCTGTGCGTGCCGACGGCCAGGGCGGGCGCGCCCCGCGCCGTGGTGAACAGCGCCAGCCCCGACCCGCCGTAGCCGGTCCGCCGGTGCTGATGCGGCGTCTGCGCGTCCCACACCTGCACCGTCCCGTCGAGCCCACCCGTGGCCAGGCAGAGACGTCCCGCCAGGCTCCCGAAGGCGGCGGTCGTGATCAGGCGGGTGTCGGCGTCCAGGTCGATGTCCGTCTTGTGGCCCGGGTGCCTGATCACCGCCTTCGCGGGCCGTTCCCACTCCTTGCCGGTGTCGGTGTGGTTCGCCACGAGCATGACGTTCCGCCCGGCGTGGGTGGTCATGGCCACCGGTCCCTGGTCGCGGTCGAACCCTCGGTCGCGGGATTTGTCGCGGAGGTCGTCCAGTTTCAGGTAGACCAGCTCGCGGCTTTGCACCGTGTAGCCCGGCGGGTGTTCGACGCGGACCACCACACCGGCTTCGGGCCGCCCGTTCGACTCGCCCATCAGTAGGGGCGGAGTGAGGCCGTCCTGCTCCATGTCCGCCCAGATGTCGTCCAGTTCGGCCGTCGCCAGTCGCTCGCCGGTGGCGACGTCCCACACGTGCAGCTCGTACGGGGACAGAGCGGCCAGCACCGTCCGCTCACCCAGCTTCGCCACACCGAGGTCGAGTACCGCGTCCCGCTCCTCCGCGCGCAGTGCGCGCACGAGCTCGCCGGTGGCCGGATCCAGCAGGTCGACGCGCCCGTCCTCGTCGTCCTCCGGGTAGCCGCGGTTGTGGAAGCCGATGGCCACGGCGAGCAGCGTCCGCCCGCCCTCGGCCTCGACGAAGGTCAGGGCTGTCGGGTAACCGCCGATCAGGTCGCGGGTGAATCCGCTCGCGCCGGTGAGCGGATTCCAGGTACGGATCGTGCCGCCGTCGTCGCCGCCGGCAAGTATTGGGCGGCCGTCCACCACGCCGAACGCCAGGGCGCGGACGCTCGCCGTATGACCCTCCAGGTCCAGCTCGGAACGGCCCTCCAGGTTCGGCCTGGGCTGGCTCTTCAGGTTCGGCCTGGGCCGGTCGAACATGGCGCGAAGTCGTACCACGTGGTCGTCGCCGCCGCTGGCCACGAACGTGCGGTCCTCGAACTCGCCCACCGCCACCGCCCAGACCGGGCCGTCGTGCCGGGCCGGGCACACGTGGAAGGCCGTGGGTCGTTCGCCGGTCTCCCACGCCAGGGTCCAAGTCCCCGGCTCCAGGGTCCGTGTCCCCAGCTCTGCCGAGTCCAATGCCGCCAGGGCCTCCGGTTCCTCGGCGGCGGCGGTCGCGCGCAGGAACTCGAGCCGTTCGGGGCCGGGCAGCGTGCGGAGCCGCGGGAGTGCCCGGCGGCAGGCCCGCAGCAGTGCCGGCGGCCATGACCCGTCGAGCGGGCCGTGCGGGAGCGTCGGACCGGCCTCGGTCAACGAGGTGAGATCGAGCGGCATCGTCGCTGTCCCTCCTCTTGCGCTCGATCCTCTCGCGCTCGATCAGAATCTAATGATCGTGATCGCCAAGGTACGGCGGGCTTCGCCAAATCGTGATCATCTACGCGGCGGACATCTCCTCTCCCTCGCGGAACCGGCGCATCACTGAGTCCCGAGCGTCGGCCCGGGTGGATGGCGCGGCGGTCACTGGAACGCGTAGCACTCCACTTCGGCTCGGCGATAGGACAGGTGCTTGGCCACGGAGTCCCGCACGCACGCGCGTTCGTTCGCGCTCAGCCGCAACATGCCGCACACCGTCACGCTGGAATAGGTGCGGCAATCCAGCGAGGAATCGACCTCCCCGACGCGGTAGTTCGCCCTGACCGCCGCGCGGCACTCCGAACGTGCCTGCGATGTGTTGGCGTACCTGCATTGATGCAGCAGGACCTCGTACTGGGATTCGCTGACCTGGTGGCGGTCGCCGTCCCAGGCGGGGATCGTTCCGAACATGGGGAGCAGCCACAACCCGGCGGCGGCGATGATGAATTTCATGGCTTCCCTCCAACACGCGCGAGGCACTGGCGGGGAGACGTCGCAGTCCACATCACCTGCTGAACTACCCCCGTCTGGATACTTCAGTCGCAGGCCACGGCCTCGTGGGGCCGACCGGCCGCGGCCCCCTCGATTGGCCGAGGGGCGCCGCGTCGTCAGGTCAGAAGTACTTCGAGGTCAGGTCCGTCGTCGGCCAGGTGGTGATCTTGACGGCGTTCATCTGGCCGTCGATCACGTCGAAGTCCGGCGTCCCCGTCTCCTCGCGCCGGTTGAACACCGCCGCGTAGCTCCAGCCGTTCTGCAGCCGCGCCAGGTACGAGAACGTGCCCGGCATCGAGCCGTTGTGCCAGGTGTTGAGGTGCCCGGTCACCTGCCGGACCCACCAGCCGCCGCCGTACCAGGAGCCGGAGGAGGTGACGCCAGTCTCCGGCTTGGCGAACAGCTTGGCGATCGACGCCGTGCTCAGCACCGTGCCCGGCCGGTCGAAGGCGAGCGTCCAGCGGACGAGGTCCACGGCCGAGGCCAGCCAGCCGCCGTTGGCGTCCTGGTTGGGCATGTTGAAGCCGCCGTACGGGTACGGCACGACGGTGCCCGACTCGTCCATGACGGTCTTGTTCGTGTACTGGGACTGGTACATCACCTCGCCGGCCGCGGCCTCGGTCCTGAGGCTCTTGCCGAGGCGCATCCGGGTGATGCCGAGGGGCTTGAGCAGCTTCGTCTTGACGTACGTCTCGTACGACATGCCCGACACCTTCTCGATGATCCGGCCGAGCAGCATGTAGCCGTAGTTGCTGTAGACCATCTTCGAGCCGGGGGCGAAGTCGAGCTGCCGGCCCGTGGCGTACTTGATGATCTCGGCGTGGCCGATCGGCAGCGGTACGTCCAGCGCGGCCGAGATCGTGTGGTCCAGCCAGAGCTGGTCCTGCTTGGAGGTGTCGCGGTCCCAGCCGCCCAGGTGCTGCATCAGCCGGAGCACGGTGACCTGGTTCATCCGGGTGTCGGCGGGGGTGAGGCCGAGCAGCGTGGTCACCTTGGCCGAAAGGCTCAGTTTGCCGTCCTGCACCAGCCGCATGATGGCGGCGGAGGTGATGTTCTTGCTCAGGCTGGCGATGCGGAACAACGACGTCGGGGTGACGGCGGGGATCGCCTGGGCGCCGGTGCTGTAGCGATAACCGCGGGCCAGGACGATCTTTCCGCTCTTCATGACCGCCAGCTGGGCGCAGGAGATCTCGCGTTCCTTCACAAAGGTCTTGATCACGTTGTCGAACCCGGCCAAGGACGCGGGAGCGGTCCCCGACGTCTCCACCACCGGAACGGGTGCGGCGAGCGCCGGCCGAGCCGTCATCGCGGCGGCGGGTACGGCAATGGCCCCCGCTTTGAGCAGGCTCCTACGAGTGAGCATCCGGCGAGTGAGCATTGTCACTTCTGACTCCTAGGTAACATCCGTGCAAAGTTGGGCCCGTATCTTACGGACATGGAGGATCCGGCGCAGCCCGGGTCTCCCGCTGGGAAGTTCTACGGCCCCGCGAGGGTTATGCGGTGGGCAAAGACCCCGTCAGGGTGTGGGAAACTGATCGTCCGTTGAAATCGGCTCGTTCCAAAACGACTTTTCGGATATTTCGCCATTTGGGCGATGTTGGAGGGTGTGGCATGACGACGGCTGCCCTGCAGACCGTGCTGACCGTTCCTGAGCGTTTCAGGGGCCCGGCTGGAGTCGCCAACGGCGGCTGGATAGCCGGCACCATGGCGGAGGCCTTGGGCGGCGACAGATCGGCGGTCGAGGTCACGCTGCACGCGCCCACCCCGCTGGAGACCGACCTGTGCCTGGAGCACGTCGCCAACACGGTGTCCCTCCACGAAGGCGACAAGCTGCTGGTCGAGGCCATCCCGGTGGCCGAGGACCTGACGGCGCCCGAGTTCGTGCCGTTCAACGACGCCGCTCGCGCCGAGGCCGGCTTCCCCGGCTGGCGGGGCCACGCCTTCCCCGAGTGCTTCGCGTGCGGGCTGCGCGAGCCGGGTGACGGGCTGCGGATCTTCCCCGGCCCGGTCGAGGGGACCGACCTGGTGGCCGCCGGGTGGCGGGTGCCGTTCACGGTGGCCGACGAGGACGGTGTGCCCGCCTCCGTGGTGGGGGCGGCGCTCGACTGCATCACCGGCTGGGCCCACTTCGGGCCCGGCGAGTCGGCGCTGCTCGGGCGGCTGGCCGTACAGATCCATCGGCGGCTGTACGCGGGCGGGGCATACTCCGTCGTGGCCCGCGCGACCGGCCGCGAGGGGCGCAAGCTGTTCGGCGAGAGCGCGATCTACGAGGTCGACGGCACCCTCGTGGCCGCTGCCCGCGCCACCTGGATCGCTCCCCGCGAAGCCTGAGACGCATCCCTGCCCAGGGAGGGTTCAGGACGTGAGCCGGTCGGCGACGACCGACGCGCAGCGCTCGTCGAACATGATCGTGTAGTGGTTGCAGTCGGGGATCACCTCGTCGGCGAGCCCCGGCAGGCGGGCGGTCCACGTGGCCGCCAGCGCGTCGGGCAGCATGCCGGTGTCCTGGTTGAGCAGCCCGCGCGGCGCCCTGATCAGCGAGAGCGGTGCCTTGATCGCGCTCAGCGCCGCGCCGATGCGCTCGGACTCGGTGAGCATCCACCGCCCGTCCTCGCGCACCGCCTCACCGGCCACGCGCGAGCGCAGTGCGCCCTCGGTGCCGGTCAGGTCATAGCGCACGTACGCCTCGGCGTCGGCGTTCCAGTTGTCGAGGAAGGCCGGGTGCGCCATGAAGAAGCCGACGTACGCCTCCGGTGTCGGGAATGTCCGGCGCAGCCGTTCCACGGCCGGTCCCAGGGTGGCCTCCAGGACCTCGTCAGGATCGGCGCCCTCGGGCAGCGGCAGCGGGAGGCCGCCGTCGACGAGCACCACGCGGGCGAAGTCGCGTTCGGCACCGGCCAGCGCGGCGACGTAGGCGCCCATGGAGTGCCCGGCCAGCACGGCCTCGGGGCCCGCGCCCACGTGGTCGGCCACGCGCAGCACGTCTTCCGCGTGCCGGGTCAGCCCGTACGGGCCGGGCAGCGCGGCGCTGTGCCCGCGACCGCGCAGGTCCATCGCGACCAGAGACCAGTCGGCGGGCAGCAGCCGCGCCACCGCGCCCCAGGCCATCAGCGAGGCGGTGATCCCGTGCACCGCGATGATCAGGCGTGGTCCCGTGCCGAACGTGGCGACCCGCAGGCCGTCGACCTCGTCGAGTCTCATAGCCGGATCTTAAGGACAAACCTTCTGGTAGGGCAGTCCTGGCACGAAGCTTCGCCACTCGCCGGGGCTCAGCGACCGGCCGGCGCGGGCGCAGATCGCGGCCACCATCCTGCCCGGCTCGACCGGCCGCTCGCGTAGGGCTCCTGCCTCGTCCAGGGTGAGCACTCCCGAGCCGTCGACGGTGAACGCCGGGCCGTAAAGGTCGCCGTTGCTGCTGTCGCCGTCGTCGAGAGTGCCCAGGTCCGCGCCGGCGGCCAGGTCGACGAGCCGTAAACGGTGGTCGCGCGTGACCAGCGCCAGCACGTCCTCGCTGGGTGACCTGACCGCGACGTCCCCGCCCTCGAGCCGGCCCAGGGCGGCCTGGCGGGCCCGCTTCCCGGTGGCGGTGTCGTAGACGCTCACGCGACCGCGGGAGTCCGCCACCGCCAGTGACCTGCCGTCGTGGGTGAAGACCACGTCGGTGACGGTCGTGCCCTGGCCGGTGCCCCCGAACGGCTTGCCCAGCCGCCGGCCCGACGCCGCGTCGAACAGGTACTGCTCGCTGGACCCCACCGCCAGTACTTTGCCGTCGGGGGAGAAGTCGGCGTCACGTACCTTGCCCACCTTCGCCGACCACAGCTGGCGCTTCGATTTCCAGTCCCAGACGCTCACCGCGTAGCGGCGGGACACGTCCTGGTCGCTGTACTCCAGCCCGGTGGCCAGCTTCGTGCCGTCGGGGCTGAAGGCCAGGAAAGTGGTCTCGTATTCCGCCAGGTCGCCGCGGGGCGCCGCCTGCGCGAGCGTGCGCCGCGTGCCGCTGTCGAGGACCGTGAACCCGCTGATGCCGCCCACCGCGGCCAGCCGCCCGTCGGGGCTGATCGCCGCGGCGTCCGCCGGGTCGGAATCGGGCCTCTTCATCACCGGGGCGCCGAGTGACCCGCGCGGGTCGGCGAGGAAGACCTGGTAGCCGTCCTCGGAGCTCAGGACCTGCCGCGCGCCGGGACCGAACTTCGCCCACGACCACGAGGGCGCCTGTTTCGGCGCGCGCACCGCGAAGTCGCTCAGGTCCACGGTGAGGACGCGGTCCTCGCTGAGATAGCGCAGGGTGTGGCCGTCGAAGCCGACCTGAGGCAGCGGCACGGAATCGTCCTCAGTGCCGCCGGGCAGGGTCAGCGTGGTGAGCAGCCGGTCGTATGCCCGCCAGACCTGGATGTCCTGCCCGGTCGCCGAGGCGAGCAGCCGCCCGTCGGCGCTGAAGGTCACCGCGCCGCCGTTCCAGATGTCCACTTCGTTCCCGAGATTCTCCGTCTGTCCGCCCGGGCGGTACGTGATCCGCAGCTTTCCGCCCACGAGCCGCACCGCCGACTTGCCGTCGGGTGAGACGACCGGGCGAGTGGCGAGCGGGCTCTTCGCCCGGGTGCCGGTCCGCAGGTCCCAGGTGTATTCGTACTGGTCGAGGATGATCAGCGCGTACCGGTCGGTCGTCCCGTACCGGACGCCGACCGGTGTGCCCGTGTCGTCGCCCACGTCATGGCCGAACGTCCACGTCCCGGCGGCCTTGCCGGTGCGCAGGTCCCATACCCGCGCCCGCTTGTTGGTGACCACCAGCAGGTTCCGGCCGGTGGGGGAGAGGGCGGCGGTCAGCGGCCGCTCGCCCGCCAGGCCGAGCCGGCCGATGCCGCCGCTCCGCTTGCCGGTGCGTACGTCCCAGAGCCTGACCGCGTCGTCGCTCACGCTGGCCAGCGTCCTGCCGTCGTGGCTCAGCAACCGCAGCGCGTCACCCGAGGCGGCGGGGTCCCTGAAGGCGGCGACCTCGCGCTGCGCCAGCGAAGCGGTCAGCGCGGCCCTGGTCTGCGGGGTTCGGTCCAGCCGCCAGGCGGCCACGCTCAGCAGCATCGCCGCCCTCGGGTCGCTCTTGCGCAGCGTGCCCGCGAACTGCGCCAGCCGCGCCGCCTCCGCCTGGTCGCGCTGCGCGGCGATCCGATCGGCCCGCTCATCGGCGAGCGCGCTCTGCTGGACGGCCAGGCCGGTCGCGAGCAGCGAGATCACCAGCAGGGCCGCCAGGCTGATGGAGACGAGTCTGGTCCGCCTGCTCCTGCGCCTGGTCAGACCGGCGCCCGCGTCGAGGAAGTCGCGTTCGGCGGTGGACAGGGTGATGTTCCTGCGGGCGGTGGCCGCCCACCGCAGCGCGTTCTCCAGACTGCTGCCCTGCAACAGGTCGCCGTCCCTGCGCCCGGCCCGAGCCCACCGCTGCGCGGCGGTCAGGATCTCCTTGTGTACGGCCAGGCCGTCCCGGTTGGCCTCGACCCAGCGGCGAAAGCGCGGCCAGGCGAGGGGCAGGGCGGGGCGGGCCAGCCAGACCTCCTCGCCTTCCCTGGACAGCAGGTAGCCGAACACCTCCAGGATCCGGGTGACCGACGAGACCTCGGGCAGCGGCCGGCCCTCGACGAGTTCGGCCAGCTCGGCCCGCCGTACCGCGAGGCCGCCCTGCTCGCTCACCGTGATCAGCCGGAGGAAGACCTCGGGCGCGAGTTCGCGCTCCTCAGCGGACAGCAGCGCGTACGCCTCCTCGGCCAGCGTGCCCAGCGCGGGATCGTGGGCGGGGGCGCCCACCCGCGCGGCCTCCCTGCCGCCGGCGGCGAGCAGCAGGCCGGTGTCGAGGCCGCCCTCGGCGCTCACCAGGGCCAGCAGCAGCTCGCGCGCGGACGGGCGCTCCAGCGGGTCCTTGCTGAGCGCCGCGGCCACCAGCGGGCGCAGCGTGGCGGGCAGGACGCCCAGGTCGGGCCGGGCCGACAGCACCCGATGCATGACCGCGCCCAGGTTCTCGGCTTCGAACGGGTCGGTGCCGCTCGCCGCGTAGACCATGATCGCGCCCCAGGCGAACACGTCGGCGGGCGTCCCGGCCCGCTGCCCGCCGAATACCTCGGGCGCCATGTACGTGGGCGTGCCCGTCACCAGGCCCGTCGCGGTGAGCGACATCTCCGCGGTCCGCGCCACGCCGAAGTCGATCACCCGCGGCCCGTCGGGACCGAGCAGCACGTTGTCGGGCTTCAGGTCGCGGTGGATCACCCCGGCGTCGTGGATGGCGGTCAGCGCGGTCGCCACGGCCGTGGCCAGCCGGTGCAGCTCGCCGCCGCCGAAGCGACGTCCCTCCGTGACGGCCTTGCGCAGGCTGGGGCCCTGGACGTACTCGCTGACGATGTACGGCCTGGGCCCCTCCAGTTCGGCTTCCAGGACGCTCGCGGTGCAGAACGCGGCCACCCGGCGCGCCGCGGTCGCCTCCCTGGCCAGTTGCGCCGACTGGTCGCCGTGCAGCACCTTGATCGCCACCCGGCGGCCGTCCTCTGCGTAGCCCTCGTAGACCACGCCCTGGCCGCCCGTGCCTAGCCGCCCGGCCAGCCAGTAGTTGCCCAGCCGCTGGGGATCCCCGTCGATCAACTTGTCCACGGGCAGTTGGATGCATGCGGCTTGGAGAAAGTTTGGGCGGATAAATTACTCCTTATGAGGATTACGGTCATTGAGCACGAGGCAGACGCGACTCTCGGCTACCTGGGCGACTGGCTGGGGCCGGTCTGCGACGTCGTACGCCCGTACTTGGGCGAGGAGGTTCCCGAGCGCGCCGCCGACGGGCTGATCGTGCTCGGTGGGGAGACGGCGGCGTGGGAGGACGATCGCTGCCCGTGGCTGCCCGCCACCCGTGACCTGCTGGCCCGCTCCGTCGAGGACGGTACGCCCACGCTGGCCATCTGCCTCGGCGCGCAGCTGATGACCCTGGCCTGCGGCGGCACCGTGGAGCGGGGCGGCGAGGGGCTGGAGGTGGGCGTCTGCGAGGTGGTCGCGCTGCCCGCCGCGGCCGCCGATCCGCTGCTGTCCGGTGTCTCTACGGCCGTCGCCGTCCAGTTCCACCAGGACGTGATAGCCCAGCTGCCCGACGGGGCGGTGCCGCTGATGACGGGCACACCGTACCCGAACCAGGCGTACCGGCTCGGCACGGCGGCCTGGGCGGTGCAGTTCCACCCCGAGGCCACGCCGGAGATCTTCACCTCGTGGACCACGGCCTCGGGCCTCGGCGCGGCCGGCGAGCTGAACGCGGCGGTCGGCGCGGCCGAGGAGGCGCTCATCGCCACCTGGCGGCCGTTGGCCGAGGCGTTCGGGCGCCTGGTCGCCGACAGGGCGGGGGCGGACCTCGAGCCGGTTCAGGGCATGTCCTGAGTCGTTCCCTGACGCGCGCTGGCTGTTCCTGGTCTGCGTCGGCTGACGTCCGCGCGCACCGGCCGCCGTGCCGGATGGGTTACCGGCGGCCGGTACGGGGCCGGGTGAGCGCGTGGGCGAGTGCGTGGACGCCGCCCAGGACGAGCGGCAGCGCGGCCAGCCCGGCCAGGGCCGACCCGGCGCCCGCCGTCGGCACCCCTGACGCCTTGAGTCGCCGCCACGCCCACACCGTGAACGGGATCACCACCACCGGCGCTGTCACCACGCCGGGCGTGTAGCCGCGCGCGAGCGCCGACTGCACCAGATGCCCCACCCCGTGCAGCCCGAACCCGGCCAGCACCGCCTGGAACACCGGGCTGCGTCCTCCGGTGCGCGCCCCCATGGCCGACGCCCCGGCCATGACGCCGCCCATGAGCCCGATCGCCACGTTCACCTGCCGCTGGGACATCTCCAGCCGCTGCCACGGGACCCGTGGGTAGCGCCGCTCCAGCTCGGGCCGGTGCTCGCGGGTCCAGCGGGCCATCGTGGCCAGTTCCTCCGCGTCGTGCGCCGCCCAGGCCGCGAGCAGCCCCCACGTCACCGTCGCCGGCACGCCGTCCATTCCGACCCCCAAAACACAACGCAACGTTGCGTTCCACTTTAGGCTTCAGGGGTGGCGGGCTGTCAAGATGGGGTGGTGCCGAGGATCGAGTCCACCGCCGCCCGCCTGGCCAAGCTCGGCTTCGCCGACGGCGCGCGGGCCGCG
Organism: Nonomuraea sp. NPDC049750; assembly: GCF_040659625.1. NCBI lineage: Bacteria > Bacillati > Actinomycetota > Actinomycetes > Streptosporangiales > Streptosporangiaceae > Nonomuraea > Nonomuraea sp. NPDC049750. Next base: position 650,094 of record NZ_JBFANB010000004.1, on the reverse strand, counting down.
ACCCTGGTACGACAGTCGGGGGCAGAGCTGGACGACCTGCTCAAAGGACTGGTAGCCGTGTCCGACCCCGATCTGGCGCTCGCCTCACTGACCCGCCTGGCCGAGCGTGAGCCCCGCGTGCTCGACACGCTGCGCGCCGACGAAGACCTCCAGGGCAGGGTGCTCGCGGTGCTCGGGGTGAGCGCCGCCTTGGGGGAGCACCTCGTACGCCATCCCGAGCAGGTGGGGCTGCTGGCCCTGCCCGAGCTGGGAGACGCGCGGGCCGAGTTGCTGCGCGCCGTCGGCGCCGAGCCGGAGCAGGACGAGCCCACCGCGTCGGATCCCGGCGCGCTGGTGGCGCTGCGGGTCGCCTACCGCGGGCGGCTGCTGCATCTGGCCGCCCGCGACCTCACCGGGCAGATCGGGCTGCCCGACGTCACCGCCGAGCTGTCCGACCTCGCGGGCGCGGCGCTGGAGGCCGCGCTGGCCATCGCGCGGGCCGAGGTCGACGCGAGCGACGTACGGCTGGCGGTGGTCGGCATGGGCAAGCAGGGCGCCAGGGAGCTCAACTACATCAGCGACGTTGACGTGATCTTCGTGGCCGAGCCGCGCGAAGGCGCCGACGAGACGGCGGCCCTGCGCGGTGCCACCCGCCTGGCCCAGGCCATGATGCGGGCCTGCACGGCGACCACTCCCGAGGGCGCGCTGTGGGAGGTCGACGCCGGGCTGCGGCCCGAGGGCCGCGCGGGGCCGCTGGTCCGCACGCTGGCCAGCCATCTGGCCTACTACCGGCGCTGGGCCAAGACCTGGGAGTTCCAGGCGCTGCTCAAGGCGCGGCCGGTGGCGGGCGACCTGGTGCTGGGCTCGGCCTATGTCGAGGCGGTCAACGAGTTCGTCTGGTCGGCCGCGACCCGGGAGCACTTCGTCGAGGACGTGCAGGCCATGCGCCGCCGCGTCGAGTCCCACGTACGGGCCGAGGGCGAGCGGCAGATCAAGCTCGGCCCCGGCGGGCTGCGTGACATCGAGTTCGCGGTGCAGCTGCTGCAGCTGGTGCACGGGCGGCAGGATCCGCTGCTGCGGCGCAAGGCCACCCTGCCGGCCCTGGCCGCGCTCTCCCGCGGCGGCTACGTGGGCCGTGACGACTCACGCGGGCTGGCCGAGGCGTACACCTTCCTGCGCCAGGTCGAGCACCTGCTGCAGCTGCACCGGCTGCGCCGTACGCACGTCCTGCCGTCGGACCCCGACGACCTACGGCGGCTGGGGCGCGCGCTCGGCATGCACGCCGACCCGGTGGGGGAGTTCACCGCCAGGTGGCGGCGCCACGCGAGGGAGGCGCGGCGGCTGCACGAGAAGCTGTTCTACCGGCCGCTGCTGCAGGCCGTGGCCCGGCTGCCCGAGTCGGAGGCCCGGCTGTCCACCATCGCGGCGGCCGCCCGGCTGGCGGCGCTCGGCTACGTCGACCCCAACGGCGCCCTGCGCCACATCGCCGCACTGACCACGGGCGTCTCGCGGCGGGCGGCGATCCAGCGGACGCTGCTGCCGGTCATGCTCGGCTGGTTCGCCGACACGCCCGACCCGGACGCCGGGCTGCTCGGCTTCCGCCAGGTGAGCGACAAGCTCGGCACCACGCCGTGGTACCTGCGGCTGCTGCGCGACGAGACGGCCGTGGCGGCGCGGATGGCGCGGGTGCTCGGCAGCAGCCGCTACGCGACCGGGCTGCTGCTGAACGCGCCCGACGCCGTCGGGCTGCTGGGCTCCGACGAGGACCTGGCCGCGCGCTCGCCGGACGCGCTGCTGAAGGAGGCCTCGGCCGCCGTGTCGAGGCACGGGTCGGACATGGAGTCGGCGGTGGCGGCGGTACGTGCGCTGCGGCGCAGGGAGCTGTTCCGTACGGCCGTGGCCGACATTTCCGGACTTATGAGCATTGAGCAGGTGGGGGTGGCGCTGTCGTCGCTGAACGACGTGACCATCCAGGCCGCGCTGGACGTGGCGATCGGCAAGGTCGAGGTGGAGCGGCGGGGGGCGCTGCCGACCAGGTTCGCGGTGATCGCCATGGGACGGCTCGGCGGCATGGAGTCCTCCTACGCCAGCGACGCCGACGTGATGTTCGTACACTCGCCCGTGCCCGGCGCCTCCGAACGCGACGCCACCGACGCCGCGTACGCGGTCGCCAACGAGCTGCGCCGCCTGCTCGCCCTCCCCGCCCCCGACCCGCCGCTGCTCATCGACCCCGACCTGCGCCCCGAGGGCAGGCAGGGCCCGCTCGTCCGTACGCTGGCCTCCTACCAGGCCTATTACGCGCGCTGGTCGTCCCCTTGGGAGGCGCAGGCGCTGCTGCGGGCCCGCTTCTCGGCCGGTGACGCCGCGCTGGGCGCCGCGTTCGTCGCCGTGATCGACGACCTGCGTTACCCGCCCGAAGGCCTGTCCGACGACGTCGTACGCGAGATCAGGCGGCTCAAGGCCCGCATGGAGGCGGAGCGGCTGCCACGCGGCGCCGATCCCGCCCTGCACACCAAGCTGGGCCCCGGTGGCCTGTCGGACGTCGAGTGGGTGGCGCAGCTGCTGCAGCTCCGCTTCGCGGCCGGACACCCCGCGCTGCGGACCACCCGTACCTTGGAGGCGCTGCGCGCGGCTGAGGGGGAGGGCCTGCTCGCGGCCCCCGACGCGGCCGTACTGGCGGCGGCCTGGCGCTTCGCCTCGCGCGTCAGGGACGCGCTCATGCTGGTCAAGGGCCGTCCCGGCGACAGCGTCCCGGCCGACGTCAGGGAGCGCAGGCTCATCGCGCGCATCCTCGGTTATCCGCCGGAGGGCTCGGAGGACTTCCTCGACGACTACCGCCGGGTGACCCGGCGGGCCCGCCAAGTGGTCGACCGGGTCTTCTACGGTTCCTGACCCGTAACAGGTTGGTTGCGGGCCGTGCGGGCGGGCCCTGGCGGGTGTATCAAGGCGCGGGGTGATCCATTTTGCTTTCCATTTACGTTGATCTCGCGTTAGGTCTGGTGCTGGCGTTCCTCCTGCTGTCGCTGCTGGTGAGCGGGCTGAACGAGGCTTTCGTACGGCTGCTGGGCATCCGCAGCAAGTTCCTGTGGGCCTATCTGCGCGACACCATGGACGGCAGCGACGCGCAGGGGAAGTCGTGGTTGCCGGCCAAGGTGGCCGACGTGTTCGCGCGGCTGCCGTTCATCCGTGATCCACGGCCCGCCCACAGCGACCAGCCGGCCCCGGTCGAGGCGGCCCAGGCGCCCGAGCAGGAGACCAAGGCCGACGACGCCGTGACGCAGCTGCTCTACCAGCGGGTCCAGGAGATCGACCACCCGAAGCGGGGCCGCACCAGCATCGCCAACATCCCGCCGGAGCGCTTCGCGGTGGCCCTGATGGAGATGGCCGCCGGCGAGAAGGACGGTGTCGAGGGGCTGCTGGCCAAGCTCAAGGCGATGGGCAGCCCGCTCTACGGCCATCTCAAGGGCGTGTGGGACACCGCGCAGCGCGACATGGACCGCTTCCGGCAGGGTGTGGAGACGTGGTTCGACGGCGAGATGCAGCGGCTGTCGATGCTCTACAAGCGCTACGTCAAGTGGGTGGTCGCCCTGCTCGGCGTGGTGGTGGTGCTGCTGTTCACGATGGACGGGTTCGAGTACGCCAAGACCCTGCTGCGCGACAACGCCTTCCGCGCCTCGGTGACGGCCGTGGCCGAGGCGGGGCCCGACGCCTACAGCGAGCTCAAGGAGCGGTGCGCGCAGTCCAACCCGATGCCGTGCATCACTGAGACGCTGAGCCAGCCCGCGCTGGTCATGGTGTTCGACCATGCGATCGTCAACATCGCGATCCCGGCCGAGGGCGACCCGAGCATCCACTGGAACGGCGCCGCCTGGTGGGACCGCCTCACCACGCTCAGCCACTGGCCCGGCTATGCGCTGACGTTCGTGGCGTTGCTGTTCGGCGCGTCGTTCTGGTGGGACCTGCTCCGCCGCCTCACCGGCCTCCGTGGCCGTCGTTAGATCTGGGCTAGTGTTGAGCCGATGGAGACAGAACGGCTCATCATGCGCAGATGGCGCGACGACGACAGGGAACCGTTCGCGGCGATGAACGCCGACGCCGAGGTCATGGAGCACTTCCCGGCCCTGATGACCAGGTCGGAGAGCGACGGCTTCGTCGACAGGATCGAGGCGGGCTTCGAGGCCCACGGGTACGGGCTGTGGGCGCTGGAGGTGCGCGAGAGCGGCGAGTTCATCGGGTTCACCGGGCTGGTCCTGCAGACGTTCGAGGCGCCGTTCACCCCGGCGGTCGAGGTGGGCTGGCGGCTGGCCAAGGCGGCGTGGGGGCACGGGTACGCGATCGAGGCGGCCCGGGAGGCCGTACGGTATGGGTTCGACGTGGCGGGGCTGGACGAGATCGTCTCCATCACGACCGTGGGGAACACCCGCTCGCGCAAGGTCATGGAACGGCTGGGCATGACCCGTGACATAGCTGACGACTTCTATCACCCGCGGGTTCCGGCGGACAGCCCGCAACGGCCGCACGTCCTGTACCGGCTCAGGCGCGGTCAGGCGCTCATGGCGTAGTACGTACCGGCTTATGGGTGGTCTGGTCGGGGGTCAGGCGCTCATCGCGTAGAGCACGTCGCGCAGGGCGGCCTCGCGGCTGCGCAGCCAGACCAGCCGCAGAGCCAGGGTCGGCGCGTCGGAGGCGGGGCCCATCTCCGGCGCGGAGCCGAGCGGGCTCAGCGTGCCAGGGGCGGGGTCCGTCTCCGACGCGAAGTCGAGCGGGGTGAGTGTGCCGGAGGGGCGGTCCGTCTCTGTCGCGAAGTCGAGCGGGACCAGTGTGCCGGCGGTCAAGTGCGCCTCCAGCGCGAAGTCGGGCAGCAGCGCCCTGCCGAACCCCTGCCTGGCCCACTCACGTGCCATGGCGATGCTGGTCAGCTCCCTGCGCGGCACCTGCGTGCCGAAGAGCTGATCGGCCGCCAGCCGGATCGAACACCCCGGCGCGCTCACCAGCAGCGTCTCCCGATCACCATCCGGAGCCGCGACCAGCAGCAGCTTGACCTCGTCCACGTCCAGAAAGTCCAGGTCGAGCGGCGGGGCGAACCCCAGCCCGCCGATCCGCGGACCGGAATCGAGCAGGAGCGCCGCGTCCAGCTCGCCACAGGCCACCTCGGAAAGCAACGCCTGCCTGGTGTATGAGCGCACCTCCACGTCCAGGTCGGGGTGGCGCTGCGACAGGCGGCGGACGATGACCGGTAGTTTGGCCGCGGCCAACATCTCCAGCGCCCCGATCCGGACCTGGCGGCGTTCGCCCGTCACCGCCCGCCGTACCTCGTCCGCATGGTCGAGCAGGCCCTGCGCGCGGGTGAGCAGGGTGGCCCCTGGGCCGGTCAGGCGCATGCCCTGGGGCGTGCGCTCGAAGAGCGCGACGCCGAGGCTGTCTTCCAGCCTGCGCACCTGTTCGGACACCGAGGCAGGGGCGAGACCGAGGTTGTTCGCGGCGCCGGTGACGGTGCCCGCCCCCGCTACCGCCACAAACCCCCGCAACTGACGCAGATCCATTCGGCCAAGCATACGGTTTTCCCGAACGCCCCCTGCGGCCGCGCCTGTTGAGGGGAAATATGCTGCTTTAGCAGGCTTCGGGGCATGAAGATGTTCGGTTTCTCCCTGGCCTACTTCTTGGTGATCCTCGACACGACCGTGCTCACGATCGCCCTGCCCGACCTCCGTACCTCCCTCGGCGGCTCACTGGCCGGACAGCAATGGGTGGTGAACGCCTACACCGTCGCCTTCGCCGCGTCCCTGCTCACCGGGGGAGCGGTCGCCGACCGGTACGGCGCCGCCCGGATCTTCAAGATCGGTGTGGCGGTCTTCGGCGTGATCTCACTGCTGAGCGCCGCGGCGCCCCATCTCGGCGCGCTGGTCGCGGCGCGCGCCCTGCTCGGCGTGGCGGGAGCGCTCTGTACGGGCGGCTCACTCGCCCTCCTGCCCGAACTCTTCCCCGACCCGGCCGCCCGCGCCCGCGCCACCGGCCTGTGGGCCGCCATCACCGGCACCGCCCTGGCCGCGGGCCCCCTGCTGGGCGGCCTCCTGGTCGACCAGTACGGCTGGCGGGCCGTCTTCCTGCTCAACCCGCCCATCGCCCTGATCAGCCTGCTGGCCATGCGAAGGGTGCGCTCACCCCGGGGGCATCGGCTCATCGACTGGTGGGTGCAGGCGCTGGCCTGCGTGGTCCTCGGCCTGCTCGCCGAAGCCCTGATCGACTCGTCGCCTGTCGCCGGGGTGTCGGCCGTGGTCGCCCTCGCCGTGCTGGTGATCGTGGAGCGACGAAAGGTGCTCGCGGATCGCCGCCCGGCATTCGTGGAGCGAGGAGAGGTGCGCGCGGGCCGCCGCCCACCCGTCGTGGGGCGCCGCGGGCTGTTCGCAGGGCGCCGCAGTCACGCCCCCGTCCTGCCTCCGGTCCTGCCCGGCGGCTTGCTCGCGGTGACCTGGCCGGAACTGCTCGCGGGCATGGTGGCGAACTTCGCCTTCTCCGGCGCCCTGTTCGTCCTGACCCTCTTCCTGCAGGACACCCGCCACCTGACCCCGCTGGCCACGGGGCTCGCCTTCCTGCCGCTCACGCTACCGATGACGGTGAACCCGCTGCTCACCGGCCGTCTGGTGGCCCGCTACGGCCCCCGCTCCCCGATCCTCGGCGGCCTCGCCCTGCTGGCGACCGGCCTGGCCGGTGTCTCGCTCACCGACTACCTGGCGCCATGGCTGGTCGTGATGGGCTTCGGGCTGTCGTTCGTACTGCCCGCACTGATGGCCGGCATCCTCACCAGCGCACCGGCCGGTACGGCGGGCACGGCGGGCGGCGTCCTCAACGCCTCCCGCCAGGTCGGCGCGACGCTCGGCGTGGCCGTACTCGGCGGCCTGTCCCACCCTCTGCCGGTGGCCGCCATCCTGACCGCACTGACCTGCGCCTGCTACGGTGTCGCGTCCCGCGCCCGACAGACGGTAGATCGAGCGCGACAACCTGTCCCGATCCCGTCGCAGTGAGCTGTCGGACGCATCCACCAGGGCGACGCCCTTGGCACCGACGTTGCCGGTCAACGCCGGCAACGTCCCGTCACTGCTGAACCGCAGGCAGGACGCCGGGCGGATCGTTCCAGGCCAAGCTGGAGTTCTCCGATGGTCACGACCCAAACGGCGACGTCGTCGTCCGGATCGACCACCTTCGCCAGAGGCAATCCCTTTTCTAGGGAGAAGAGGACATTTGCGCTCAAAGGGACCTTTGCGGCCTTCATCGGCCACCCCACACGACTTCCCGGCTCTCCTCGATCAACTCGGCCCATTGGGGGTCCGGCCCATATTCTTCGAACAATGCTATGAGTGCGGCTCCATTCGCCGTATCAGGGCTGCGACATTGCGCGTCAGTTCGGACACGGTGACTGAGGTCTCCTCGGGTTCCACGCGGTCAGTCATCATGTACACCCATAACATGCACATATGTATGACTGCTCAGGGGGCGTGAAGACGCTGCCCTCAAGCAGGTCGTCGTGGTCGGCCTCCACGGCGGGCGAGGACCTCGGAGAGATCCGGCTCAGAAGGTGATGGGCGGCGTCGCCGGCGCGCATACTGGGCAGGGTGTTTCTGTGAGACGGCTGGTCTCCTTGTTGACGTGGGCGACCAGGCCGGAGCCGACACAGTAGCCGCACAACCCTGTTCCCTCCAGCGCCGGATGCAGCCACGCGGGGAGTGGTGCCGTCGGCGCGGGTCGAGGGTTGTCTTTTGGATCGTCAGGATTGCTTACGACGCCTCTGCCGTAGCAGCACATGCATTTGAGCACATACCCGGGAATGCTCCGATCTGCGCCGGTGCCTTGACATTCGGGGCAGGTGAGGGGGTGGGTCATTGCCAACGGCTCCCCCCGCAAGCGCGGTATTTGGTCCACTTGCGCTCTTTGCCGCTTTTCCCGTTCCGCTCTTCCCAGTTACCACCCTCGCCGAAACAGGCGCTGCGGCGCCTGTGTTCTTTCTGCTCGTCATCGTCGTCTGTCGTGCCCATGTCTTGACAGTACGGGGTGCGCGGGAAGTGGCGCCGGGAAAGTCGGTCGGCCGGGATCATAAATCCCGTTTCCAGTAGTTCTGCGAGATGCGTTGGATAAAGTTGGGCATTTGTGAGAGCTTCCCGTTGGTTCGCTGTCGCCTTCCTCTCCACTGTCGGCGCGCTCATCGTCTACTGAGATGCGGGCCAGTGCTCCCGTCTTCAGGCGGGATGGTGTGGGCCTGCGCGTGAGTGCCCTTTGGGGCGTGAGCGTGCAGTGATCGGAACTGCTTGCGGTGTCTCGATCACTTACAGTAAGGTTTCTGTGATCGAACGGGCAAGCGATAACCAAGCTGGCTGTGAGATCACTTTCTGGATTCATCGGTACGACGAGGCCGCCGGGCGGGCGGTGACAGGACGTGGAGACTTGCCGGTAGGCGGGTCGGTGAAGCGTCAAGCATCCTGTTCCACAGCTCGTGCTGCCTACGGCATGGACTGCTGCGTAAGCAGCACAGGAATCCTCGCCTCTTCAGGGTGAGGAGCACGTCAAGCGCACGGATTCTGGGCTGGGCGATTTCTCGAGTTGGCTCCCACCAGCGAATACCGTGTCGGCAAGCCTTTGGGTGATCCGTCCATCTCATGGACATGGTTTCCGCTCAGGCATCTGTGCCATTGGTGGGATGGAACCACGACCGATCTGGTACCCGGATACGTCAACCCGCTGGTGATCCTGCTGATCGTCGGCGCGCTCACCGGAACCGTGATGTGCGCGCTGACGCTCATCGGGCGATCATCGCGCGGCACGGACAGGAACTCGACCGGCTGAAGGCCCCGCTCGGAACGCGGGTACCGACCGGGATCGAACGGCATGGCCATCGGCTGCAGGGGGCAGCCGATGGCCTTTCCCAGAGTTTGAGTGCGGTCAGGACCAGAGGTAGCTGAGTCTGACCTGCAGCGGCCGGTCGAACTCGATGCTGACCCGGGTGTCGACGCCGTCCTCGAAGGCGCGGACGTTGTGCACGGTCATGCGGGCGCCGCCGATGAAGGGGTGACCGTTGGCGTCGATCTCGGTGATGGAGACGGTGACCGGGGTGAACGGCGTGACCCCGGCCAGCGCCGCGCGGAGGATGACCTCCCCTGCGGCGCTGAAGTGTTCGTTGCGGCCGTGAGCCTCGTCGGCGGCGATACCCGTCCGGTCGGCGGGTGCGTGGGCGTCGGCTTCGATGGTCGGGATGGCGCCGACGGTCTCTTGGGACATGGGGGGTTCCTTCTCTTGACGAGCTCTTGGCGAGTCGGCTTCGACTCGTTCGGCTGACTCCTATCGTCGGCAGCATTCCGGTCGTCCACATCCCCCGTGATCTGGGGGGTTGCCGGGACGCGGCCTCGAAGAGTGGGCCAGGTGTCCGCCGTGCCGGTCTATCGGGCCTGACCGAGCAGGATCTTCAACCACAGCTCCTCGGCCTCACAAGTGCGGAATCGGTGCGTCCCCTTCACGACAGGGTGTCGTCCAAGGCGATCGGTGACACGCACCCACGCCAGACCACCAGCCGCCTGGTCGTCGAGCGCGTCGGCCAGCTCGTCGAGGGTGCGGGCATCTACCGTCATGCACACGCCCCGCGGTGATCTCTTGCGACGTGATCCGGTGCGCTCGTCTGGTCGCGCTCAGGACAGTTCTATGGTGATCGGCTGAGCAGCAACGTGCCCGCTTTCGACCCCGAAGCGGCTGGGCCCAGCTACGTCTACGTCCAGGTAGCCGACCACATCGCCGCGCGTATCACGGCCGGTGAACTCTCGCCGGGCGCGAGGCTGCCCGGAGAGCGCGACCTCGCCGAGGAGTACGGCGTCGCGCTCGGCACGATCAGGCGGGCTGTACAGGAATTCCCTGATCGTGGACTCGTGGTCACGTTGCCCGCGAAGGGGACCTACATCACGCGCCCAGAGGATCGCCTGGCTCATTAGGCGTGAAACGGCCCGGAACTACTGCGGCGCATTCATCGCAACACGGTGATCACTTACTGGCGGCGGCTGCGCCGGTCATCTGGGTTTTCCCGCGCCGAGCCAGCAGCGGGACGGTGGCGAGCTGGACCAGGGCGGCGGCGGCGAGGATGCCGTTGGTGACCTCCTCCCGCCAGCCGGGAAGGTGCTCGGAGAAGCCTGACTGCTCGTCCGCGTACATCAGCAGATTGCCCCAAGCCACGAGTGGCAGCGTCAACAGGTAGACGACCGTGAAGACGCCGACGAGCAGCAGGGAGCGCGGGCGAACGCCGTGCCTGCGCAGGAGGATCCCGTGCAGGGCCAGACCGGCGGCGGGCACGACGGCGAAGGCCCACATCTGCAACATGAGGCGTAGCGCGTAGTCGGCCTCCCAGAAGGACCCGGGATGGGCCGCGCTGCGGGCGATCTGGTCGGACACGAGGTTGGCCGCGGCGAAGGCCAGGAGGAACGCCAACGGGAGCATGAGGAGCCACGCGTTCCAGGGGGAAGAAGGTGGAAGGGCCGTGTCGCGGCGCACGACGCCGCGCACCGCGAGGAGTTGGGCGATCGCGGCGGTGACGAGGATCAAGCCGAGCAGCGGCAGGTACCACGGCGGCGACAGCGCGCCCATGTCGAAGGGCATCGTGGCGTATCCGCCCGACGGGTCGAGAAACTCCGCGTCGTAGCCGGTGACCGGGTTGAGGACGTAGACGACTGGCATCGCGGCCATGTAGGCGGCGCTCAGCAGGCCTGTCCCGAGCATGAGGCCCGCGGGCCGGCGGCTCAATCCGAACTCGACGAGGCCGAACAGCATGGTGGCGGCGATGAAGAAGGCCCCGAGCAGGGCGATCCGCCCCTGAGCGAAGGGGATGAAGGCGTCGATCGCCTGGGGCACTATGTGCTCGTTCGCCTCGACGGGGCCGGTGGGAAGGCGCCCCTTCACATCGCGGACGGCGAAGAAGTTGACGACGACCACGACGAGCCCGAACGGCAGTGGAAACCATGTCAGTTTGCCCATAAGCGTTCGATGATCGCATACGGTGATCGGTTCAAGTCGAATGCGGCGCTTCGCGCACCGGTTGGAGCCTGTTGGTGAGCGGCCACAAGGCCAGCGGGATCACGGCCGCCGCCGAAAGCGCGAGCAGTAACGGCACGCGCTCTCCAGGCGTCAGATGGTGCAGCAGTCGCACGTGGATCGCCAGGTGCGGCACGGCGAACATCACGTACACGGCAAGCGCCGTGCGCACCATGCCGCGCCGTACGACGAAGAAGCTCACCCCCAGCGGCACCGCCGTCGCCAGGCTCATCGCGCCGTAGTCCATCATCAGATGCGCGTTGTACGGCATGCGCATCCCCACGAACGGGATGTCGAAGAACGAGCGGGGGAAGAACAGCGCCCAGCAGCCCACGGCGAACTGTGTCGCGGCCAGGAACGCCAGGCCCGCGCGGAGCCAGATGCGCGCGCTCATGCGGTGAGGAACCGCTCGAAGGTGATCTGCCCGACGGCATGGTCGGGAGCCAGGTGTCTCCCTTCCCGGAAGCCGCGCAACCCACCGATTCCCGGCAGCGGCATCGGCACCACCGGCCGGCGGCTGGACCGCGCGTGAGCATAGGCGCGGGCCAGATCGGCCGCGGTACGCACCTCAGGCCCACCCATGTCCGGCGCCCGGCCCGCCGGTGAGGCCTCGGCCAGGTCGGTCAAGCGGGCGGCCACCTCGCCGGTGTCGACGGGCTGAAAGCTGACCCCGGCGGGCATCATGATCATCGGCAGCCGTCGTTGGATCGCGCACATCCAGGCGATGAGCTCGTGGAACTGGGTGGCGCGCTGGATCGTCAACGGGAGCCCGGACTCTTCCAGGAGCCGCTCACACGCCAGCTTCGCCCGATAGTAGGAGATATCAACTCGATCGATGCCGACGATGGACACGTAGATCAGGTGGGGGCGACCGGTTCGCATGGCAGTCTGGACGAGATTGCGGGTGGCGTCCTGATCCGCGTGGCCATTACCGGTCGCGCAGTGGATGATCGTGCCGGTATCGGAGACCGCATCCTCAAGTCCCTCACCGGTGATCAGGTCGCCGCGGCACATCATCTCGTCGCGCGGCGGCTTGCGGCTCAGCACGCGTACGGCGTGGCCGGCGGCCAGAAGTCGTGGAACCAACCTACGGCCGAGCCGGCCGGTACCGCCCGTCACCAGGATCGGATCTGTCATGGGTGGCAACTCTCGTGGAAGAGCGCGAGGCTGATGGCCGCGCGCGGCTGTCAGGTGCACCCATTAAGAACCGGACAGACCTTCCCGACGTGACAACCGAAGTTTGGCGGGATTGGCGATGATGCGAATCTCGCTGATCAGGCCGCCCGCCGTCTCCGGCACCAGCACGCCGATCAGCTCCTCACCGGCCAGGGCCAGCAGGCCGGGAGCGCCGTTCAGCTCCGCGATCGACAGCCGGATCCGCTGACCGGTGGTGCGCGATGCGCCGACCAGATAGCGCGCCACCCGGTTGGCGCCGAAGACAGGTCGCCTGGCGGCGCTGATCCTGCCGCCGCCGTCCACCCACACGGTCACGTCGTGGGCCAGCAGCTTCTCCAGCTCTGGAAGATCCCCCTCCTCCGCGGCCGCCAGGAAGCCTTTCACCAGCTCACGGTGGTGAGCCCGGTCCATCGGGCGCTCGGCGCTCCCAGGAGCGTCGGCGAGTCGCAGGCGAGCGCTCGGCGCTCCCAGGAGCGTCGGCGAGTCGCAGGCGAGCGCGCCGGTACAGCTGCCGGGAGTTCGCCTCGGAGGAGTCGATGACCTCGGCCACCTGGCGATGGCTGTAGTCGAAGGCCTCACGGAGCACGAACACCGCGCGCTCCACGGGGTTGAGCCGTTCCAGCAAGGTCAGGAAGGCCAGTGAGACGAAGTCTCGCTGTTCGGCACTGTCCAGCGGTCCCAGAGCCCCGTCCGCGGTCAGCACCGGCTCAGGCAGCCACGGACCGACATAGCTCACCCGGCGCGCACGCGCCGACGTCAACCGGTTCACGCACAGGTTGGTCGCCACCTTGGCCAGCCAGGCCCACGGCGATTCGACAGCCGCACGGTGGTGCCAGCGAAGGAAGGTGTCCTGGACCACGTCCTCGGCCTCCTCGGCCGAACCCAGCATCCGGTAGGCCAGCCCGAACAGGTTCGAGCGGTGCCGCTCGAACTCCTCAACCGCGTCACCAGTCACGCCCGCCAGCCTTCCAGGCCACCGAGCCGGGCCGATATTCGACCTCTGTACGCGGAACAGCCTCTGTACGCGGAACAGCCCGGAACCGACTGTCGGTTCCGGGCTGTTCTGGTCGGGCTTCTAGATGTCGTAGTAAAGCTCGAACTCGTGCGGGTGCGGGCGCAGCCGGATCGGGTCGACCTCGTTCTCGCGCTTGTAGGCCACCCACGTCTCGATCAGGTCAGGCGTGAAGACGCCGCCCTCCAGCAGGTAGTCGTGGTCGGCCTCCAGCGCGGCCAGGACCTCGGGGAGCGAGCCGGGCACCTGCGGCACCTGGCGGGCCTCCTCCGGAGGCAGCTCGTAGAGGTCCTTGTCGACGGGCTCCGGCGGCTCGATCTTGTTGCGGATGCCGTCGAGGCCGGCCATCAGCATCGCCGAGAAGGCGAAGTACGGGTTGCACGACGGGTCCGGCACGCGGAACTCGATGCGCTTGGCCTTCGGGTTGGAGCCCGTGATCGGGATGCGGACGCAGGCCGAGCGGTTGCGCTGGGAGTAGACCAGGTTGACCGGGGCCTCGTAGCCGGGCACCAGACGGTGGTAGGAGTTGACCGTCGGGTTGGTGAAGGCCAGCAGCGACGGCGCGTGCCTGAGCAGGCCGCCGATGTAGTAGCGGGCCGTGTCGGACAGGCCCGCGTAGCCGACCTCGTCGTAGAAGAGCGGCGAGCCGTCCTTCCACAGCGACTGGTGGCAGTGCATGCCGGAGCCGTTGTCGCCGAAGATCGGCTTGGGCATGAACGTGACCGTGTGGCCGTATTCGAGGGCGGTGCTCTTGATGACGTACTTGTAGAGCATCAGGTTGTCGGCCGTCTTGAGCAGCGTGCCGAACCTGAAGTCGATCTCCGCCTGGCCTGCCGTGCCGACCTCGTGGTGCTGCATCTCGACGTCGATGCCGGCCTCGATGAGGTTGCGCACCATCTCCGAGCGCAGGTCCGTGAAGTGGTCCATCGGCGGGACCGGGAAGTATCCGCCCTTGTAACGGGGCTTGTAGCCGAGGTTGCCGCCTTCGGTGGCCTTGCCGGTGTTCCAGGCGCCCTCGATGGAGTCGATGTAGTAATAGCCGGCGTTCTGCCGCGTCTCGAAGCGGACGTCGTCGAAGATGTAGAACTCCGCCTCGGGCCCGAAGTAGACGGTGTCGGCGATGCCGGTGCCCTTGAGGTATTCCTCCGCCTTGCGGGCGACGTTGCGCGGGTCGCGGCTGTAGGCCTCGCCGGTCAGCGGGTCGTGCACGAAGAAGTTTATGTTGAGCGTCTTGTGCTGGCGGAACGGGTCGAGCACGGCGCTGGACGGGTCGGGCAGCAGCAGCATGTCCGACTCGTGGATGGCCTGGAAGCCGCGGATCGACGAGCCGTCGAACATGAGCCCGTCGGTGAAGACACTGGCGCCGAAGTTCTCTACCGGGAAGGTGAAGTGGTGCGTCGTCCCCGGCAGGTCGGTGAACCTGACATCGACGAACTGCACCCCTTCGTCACTGATGAACTTCAGGACGTCGTCGGCGGAGTTGAACACTCTCGAACCTCCCTGGGGACATGACTATCAGGCCGAGGTTAGGTCGCGGCCGTTTCCGATCGGTGTCTCGATTGTTTCGCACATGTTAAGCGGACTCAGGTCGGGTCCGAAGCCCAGCAGCTGTCCTCACCGTCTTTTTTGCCGTGCTTTTCCTCGTCCAGATCGTAGGGGTTTGACGGCGGGCCGCTCGGTTCCACCGCGTCCGGAGCGGAGTCGTCGTAGGAGGGGTGGATGAAGAAGTCGTTCACGTCGCATCGCGCGGGAGTGCTGGTCCTGACCCAGTCCTTCAACCACAGAACGAGCTCTCCCGCCTCGCGGTAGACGAACACGCTGCCGACGCGGTGGGTGACGAGGCGGATCGTCGTGGTGGGCTGGCCGGGGCGGTTCACGGCATAGACCACGAGGTAGTTCAGCTTCACCTCGGCGCCTCTTTGGCCGTACTTCTTGGCCTTGGCCACTGTCGTCTTGCCGTTGACCTTGATGACGCCGGTGGAGAGCTCGGCGGTCTTCGGGGCGAAGCTGGTCACCCAGCCACGGCTGTCGAAGTCGTCCTTGCCCCTCTTCTTCTGGTCCAGGTACTTCTGGAACCAGACGCGCTGCTCGCGATCGAGCAGCTTCATGAACGCCTTCGGCTTGCCGCCCATGAGCGTCTTGCGGTCGAGGAAGGCCGCGGTCATGAGCTTGCGGGTACGTTCCAGCGCCTTCGCCACGTCCTTCTTCGACAGCCCGCCGAGCGCCTTGGCCTTGGGCAGGACGAAGCCGGCCGCCCCCTCCGCGTACTTCTCGGCGGGGGAGCCCGTGAACGGGTCCACCGCGGTCGGCTTCGGGGCCGCGATCTCGGCGCCGGTCGCCTCCGGGGCCGCCATGACCGGTTGGGTCTCCTCCGGGACCGGTCCCGGGCTTCCCGCCTGTGGTGTCAGCAGGTCGGGCCGGGCGGCGACGATCACGGTCGCGCCGCCGATCACCGCGGCCACCAGACCGGCCGCGAGCAGGCCCCGCCCCGCTCGCCGTGGCCGGGTGGCCTTGTCCGAGCGCGGCGCCCTGGCTCCCCTGCTGGCCGCCGCGCGCATCCTGCGCCGCTCGTCCTCATCGATCTGCGCGACGAGCTCGTTGAAGCGCGCGTCTAAGTCATCCCCGTTCGGCATGGCGTACATGATGAGGGAGAAAGGTGATCTTTGTGGCGCGGTTGGGTCACGATCCCGACCGACCCCCTGGCCGGATACCGTTGAGGTATGAGCGGGAACGAGCCTCGGTGGACGCAGACCTGGCTGGGCGGTGTGAGGGCGGCGGGTGTCGATCTCGGCTATCCGGGTGAGCGCCTGGGGCTGCCGGAGCAGGGGAGCGGCGCCGTCGCCGGGTGGGGGCGGCGCATCGCCGGGCTGGTCATCGACTGGATGATCTGCACCTGGGTCGTGGTCCAGCTCGTGCTGCGGATGAACCCGGCGGAGTCGCCGTGGGCGCCCGTGGCGGTGTTCGCGATCCAGTACATCCTGCTCGTCGGGTTCATGGGGCAGACGTTCGGGCACCGGCTCGCGGGGATCAGGGTGGCCGCGATGGACGGCGGCAGCCCCCGGCTGGTGCCCGTGCTGGCACGCACGGTGCTGCTCTGCCTGGCCGTGCCCGCGCTCATCTGGGATCGCGACCACCGGGGGCTGCACGACCGCGCCTCCAACACGGTCGTCGTGCGTATGTGAAACGTCCATTGACAACGTTGTCTTCGCGGAGTCTGCTGTTGACAACGTTGTCAGGAGGGCGACATGCGGAGAGCACGTCTTGCGGTCGTGGCGACCGCGGCTGTACTGGGATTCGCCGGGTTATCCGGGGTGGCGACGGCCGATCCGCCGACGTCACCAACAGTGACCGATCCAGCTCCGTCACCGCTGCCGTCGGACGCGCCTTCGGCGGCGCCCACGCAGCCGGCGCCCATCGAGGAGGTGACGCCGACTCCGGGCGCCAAACGGGAAGCCGCCGTACGTACCGCCCCGCCAGGGGCGCTCTTCTACTCCTCCCTCGAGACCGGCGACCCGCAGCCGACCTGGCTCAACGCGGTCGACGAGGGCAGGAAGGCCGAGGGGATCACCGGCGCCACCACCGGCGGCATCCCGGGCAACGTCACCGACGAGGTCGTCGACATCGCGGCCAGCGGCGAGAACACCCCTTCGGGCGAGGTGAAGGAGAACCTGTTCGACGGGGACGTCAACACCAAGTGGCTGGCGTTCACCGGCACGGGCTGGGTGTCGGTGAAGCTGTCCAAGCCCATCGCGGTCACCCGGTACGCCATGGCCTCCGCCAACGACGCCGCCCAGCGCGACCCGCGCGACTGGGCGCTTGAGGGCTCGGCGGACGGGCAGAGCTGGACGGCCGTGGACACGCGGGCGGGAGAGGTGTTCGACGCCCGGCTGAAGACCCGCGAGTTCGACGTCGCGCACCCGGCCTCCTACCTCTACTACCGGCTCAACGTCACGCGGATCGGCTCGGGCACGATCGTCCAGCTCGCCGAGCTGCAGCTCTCGGACGGCGACACCGCCCCGAAGCCGCCCTCCGACATGCGCAGCCTGATCGGCCCCGGCCCCGGCAGCGGCTACACCGCCAAGCCCCGCGCCGGCTACACGGGCCTCAAGGCGCTGCGCTACTCCGGCAGCACGACCACCAGCGGCGGCGGCCACTCGGCCAACAAGGTGTTCGAGACCGACATCGAGGTCACGGCCGACACCGAGCTGTCGTACGTGCTGTTCCCCGAGTTCACCGGTGCCGCGCTGAGCTACCCCAGCACGTACGCGAGTGTGGACCTGGCCTTCGCCGACGGCACGTACCTCAGTGACCTCAAGGCCGAGGATCAGCACGGGATCGGGCTGACGCCACGGGCGCAGGGCGAGTCCAAGACCCTCTACGCCGACCAGTGGAACTTCCAGCGCTCCCGCATCGGCGACGTCGCCAAGGGCAAGCGGATCAAGCGCATCCTGATCGCCTACGACGCGCCGGCCGGGCCGCTGCCGTTCAAGGGCTGGGTGGACGACATAACGCTCGTCAACGCCAAGCCGCAGCAGGTCAAGAGCCTGGCCGACCACGTGGTGACGACGCGCGGCACCCAGTCGACCGGCGGCTTCTCGCGGGGCAACAACTTCCCGGCCACGGCCGTGCCGCACGGGTTCAACTTCTGGACGCCGATGACCGGCTCCGGGTCGAACTCGTGGCTGTACGAGTATCACCGCAACGGCAACGCCGACAACGTCCCGACCATCCAGGCGTTCGCCGCCAGCCACGAGCCGAGCCCTTGGATGGGGGACCGGCAGTCCTTCCAGGTCATGCCGTCGCTGCTGGCCAAGCCGAACCCCGACCGGGTCGCCAGGGCCACGCCGTTCCTGCACTCGGGTGAGACCGCCAGGCCGTACTACTACGGGGTCGACCTGCTCAACGGCATCCGTACGGAGATCGCGCCCGCCGACCACGCGGCCGTGTTCCGCTTCACCTTCCCCGGCGACGGCGGCAGCCTGATCTTCGACAACTACAACAACGACGGCGGGCTGACCATCGACCAGGGCGTCGTCACCGGCTTCACCGACACGCGCAGCGGCCTGTCAGCGGGCGCCACCCGGATGTACGTCTACGCGGTCTTCGACCAGCAGCCCACCGGCGGCGGCAAGCTGACCGGCGCCGGCCGCGACAACGTGACGGGCTATGCCGCCTTCTCCGCCAAGCAGGTCACGATGCGCATCGCCACCTCCTTCCTCGGCGTGGCGCAGGCCAAGCGCAACCTGGAGCTGGAGAACGGCACGTTCGAGGAGGTCAAGGCGCGGGCCCAGCGCGCCTGGGCGGACAAGCTGGGCACGGTCGAGGTCGAGGGCGCCACGCCCGACCAGCTCACGACGCTGTACTCGAACCTGTACCGGCTGTTCCTCTATCCGAACTCGGGCTTCGAGAACACCGGTACGGCCGCCGCGCCCGCCTACAAGTACGCCAGCCCGGTATCGGCCAGGAGCGGCCCGGACACCCCCACCCAGACCGGGGCCAAGATCGTGGACGGCAAGATCTACGTCAACAACGGCTTCTGGGACACCTACCGGACGACCTGGCCCGCCTACTCGCTGCTGGCCCCCGAGGCGGGCGAGCTGATCGACGGGTTCGTCCAGCAGTATCGCGACGCCGGCTGGATCGCCCGGTGGTCCTCGCCCGGCTACGCCGACCTCATGGTGGGCACCAGCTCGGACGTGGCGTTCGCCGACGCCTACAGCAAGGGTGTGCGCGGCTTCGACGCCAAGTCGGCGTACGCGGCGGCGGTGAAGAACGCCACCGTGGTGCCGGCGAACCCGGCCGTCGGGCGCAAGGGCCTGCAGACCTCGATCTTCCGCGGGTACACCGCCCTGAACGAGGTAGGCGAGGGCCTGTCCTGGGCCATGGACGGATATATCAACGACTTCGGCATCTCGACCATGGCCGCGGCCCTGGCCAAGGACGCCACCGGCGCGGAGAAGGCCCGCTACCTGGAGGAGTCCGAATATTTCCGTAACAGGGCCCTGAACTACGTCAACATGTTCGACCCGGAGGTGGGCTTCTTCCAGGGCCGCGACTCCACGGGCAAGTGGCGCCGTACCAAGGCCGACTACGACCCCCGCGTCTGGGGCTACGACTACACCGAGACCGACGGCTGGAACATGGCCTTCCACGCGCCCCAGGACGGCACCGGACTCGCCGCCCTGTACGGCGGGCGCGCGGGCCTGGCCAAGAAGCTCGACGCCTTCTTCGCCGACCAGGAGACGGCCACGTTCCCCGGTTCGTACAACGGCGTGATCCACGAGATGCGCGAGGCCAGGGACGTCCGCATGGGCCAGTACGGCCACAGCAACCAGCCCTCGCACCACATCATTTACATGTACGACCACGCGGGGCAGCCGTGGAAGGCGCAGGCCAAGGTCAGGGAGGCGCTGTCGCGGCTCTATCTGGGCAGCGAGATCGGCCAGGGCTATCCGGGCGACGAGGACAACGGCGAGATGTCCGCCTGGTACGTCTTCAGCGCCCTCGGCTTCTACCCGCTCCAGGCCGGCAGCCAGGACTACGCGATCGGCTCGCCGCTGTTCACCAAGGCCACCGTGCATCTGCCCAGCGGCAAGGACCTGGTGATCAATGCCCCGGCCAACAGTGCCGAGAACGTCTACATCCAGGGCCTCAAGGTGAACGGCAAGGCGTGGACGTCGACCGCGCTGCCGCACGACGTGCTGGCCGGTGGGGCCGTACTGGACTTCGCGATGGGGTCCAAGCCGTCCACGTGGGGCGAGCCGCCGGAGTCGATCACGCCCGACGGCGAGATGCCGCGCCCGATGCGCGACATCCCGGTCACCGGGGGCCCGGCGGCGCTGTCGGACGACACCTCGGCAACCACAACCACCATTTCCGGAAATATCACTCTTCAGGCGGGAGCGCGGGACGAGGTGAGCTTCTACACCCTCACCTCGGCGGCCACCGGACCCACGTCGTGGAAGCTTGAGGGCTCCTACGACGGTACGGCCTGGACGGTCATCGACCAGCGGGACGGCCAGAGGTTCGACCAGGCGAGGCAGACCCGGCCGTTCAAGATCGCCCGCCCCGGGCGGTACGCCCAGTACCGCCTCACCGTCTCCGGCACGCTGGCCGAGCTGGAGCTGCTGGCAGTACCGGATCCGGCTTGCACGCGAACCGTCACCGGCACCCACAGCGGCCCCCTCACGGTCGGCTCCGGCGTGACCTGCCTGGCGGCGGGCGCGGACGTGACCGGCCCCGTCGTCCTCCGGCAGGGCGCCTCGCTGATCGCGCGGGCCGCCACGGTCGGCGGACCGGTCACCGCGGTGGGCGCCGGGCGGCTGGTCCTGGTGGACACCTCCGTGGGCGGGCCGCTCACGGCGACCTCGGTGAAGGAACTGTCCGTGGAGAAATCGGTGGTGGGCGGACCGGTGACGCTGGTCGGCGACAGCGGGCCGCTGATCGCCGCCAGCACGGTCAAGGGGCCGCTGACCTGCACGGGCAATTCCCCGGCACCGACCGCGAACGGTCTGTCCAACACGGTCTTGGGACCGTCGGCCGGCCAGTGCGAGGGTCTCTAGCGCGATAACAAAACCTTACCGGGTTCGATATTGAACCCGGTAAGGTTTATGCTGTCCCCATGATGATGGCCGGACTCAGGGAGAAGAAGAAGGAGCAGACCCGGCGGCGCATCGCCGAGGTGGCGCTGCGAATGTTCGCCAAGCGGGGCTACGAGGCCGTGACGGTCAACGAGATCGCTGAGGCGGCCGGGGTCGCGAAGGTCACGTTGTTCACCTACTTCCCGACTAAGGAGAGCCTCGTCCTCGACGTGGTCAAGGAGGACACGGCGAAGATCGTCAACGAGCGGCGGCCGGGACAGGCGCCGCTCGAGGCGCTGCGCGAGCACTACCGGGCGTTCGCCGCCGAGGACACGGAGGGGGTCGACGTCGAGGGCCTGCTCACCCGGGCCTGGGTGATCTCGGCCAGCCCGGCGCTGATGGCGGGGCTGCACCAGACCCAGGCGGGGCAGCGATACGAGCTGGCCGCCGCTCTGGCCAGTGCGCGGGGAGTGCCGGACGGGGCGTGCGAGCTGCGGGACCAGCTCATGGCCGCGCAGGTCACGGCCGTGCTCACGACGGTGCAGGAGGGGTTCTTTCAGCGGCTCGTCGAGGGGACGCCCATCGCCGAGGCGGCCGGCCGGCTGGCGGACGACGTCGAGCTCGCCTTCGACCTCCTAGAGCACGGCTTCACCGGAGAATAAGGGGATATTTCGTGAAAAAAGGCATCAACTATGACACCGGGTTTCTGCCGGGCGAGAGCCTGTCCCGGACGGCGTTCGACGCCGAGACGGTCGGGCGCGAGATGCGGGTGATCGCCGACGAGCTGCACTGCGCGGCCGTACGCGTGTCCGGCGGCGACCCGGAGCGGCTGAGCGTGGCGGCCGAGCAGGCCGCCGCGGCCGGGCTGGAGGTCTGGTTCGCGCCGTTCCCCGTCGACCTCACGCCGGAGCAGGTGATCCCCCTCTACGCCGACTGCGCCGAACGAGCCGAGGCCGTCCGGCGCGGCGGCGCCGAGGTGGTGCTGGTCGCCGGCTGCGAGACCAGCGCCTTCTGCGACGGGTTCATGCCCGGTGCCGACTACATGGAGCGCATGCGGGCGATGATGTCGGCCGACATGGAGTGGTGGCAGTCGCTGGGAGCGATCATGGGGCGCTTCAACGGCTTCCTGGGGGAGGCCGCCGAGACGGTGCGGCCGCTGTTCGGGGGCCGGATCACGTACGCCTCCGGACCGTGGGAGTTCGTCGACTGGACGCCGTTCGACCTGGTCGGGGTGGACGCCTACCGGGCCGCGTACAACGCCGGGAGCTTCGTGGAGGAGCTGCGCGGGCACTTCAAGCACGGCAAGCCCGTCGTGGTGACCGAGTTCGGCACCTGCGCCTATACGGGGGCGGGGGAGCGCGGGGGTATGGCCTGGGACGTGCCCGACGGCTCGGAACGCGACGAGGGCGAGCAGGTCCGCTACCTGAACGAGCTGCTCGACGTCTTCGAGCAGGAGGGGGTCGACACGGCCCTGTGGTTCACCTTCGCCTCCTACAACCGGCTCGGCGACGCCGACCTCGGCGCGTACGGGGTGGTCCGAATGCTCGACGGCACCCGCTGGGAGCCCAAGGCGGCCTTCCACGCGATGGCGGCCCGGTACGCCCGCCACTGAACTCCGTGCGGTGAGTCAGTCGCGGGCGCAGGTGAAGATGGCGGTGCCCGGTATGTGGTTGCCGCGCAGCGGGCTCCAGCCGCCCCACACCCGGTCGTGGCCCGCCGGCCATTCGGGCTCCAGCAGGCCCGTCACGGTCAGTCCTGAGGCGACGATCAGGCCGATCCAGTCGCCCATCGTCCGATGGTGCTCGACGTAGGTGGTTGTGCCGTACTCGTCCGTCTCGACATAGGGCGAACGGTCGAAGTAGGACCGGTCAGAGGTCAGCCCGCGCGGCCCCGGGTCGTCGGGGAACGCCCACCGGATCGGATGGCTGACCGAGAACACGAACCGCCCGCCCGGCCTCAGCACCCGGCCCACCTCACGGAAGACCGCCAGCGGATCGGCCACGAACGGCAGCGCCCCGAACGCCGAGCACGCCAGATCGAACGACCCGCCGGCGAACGGGAGCACCTCGGCGTCGGCCTGCACCACAGGGACGTGCAGGCCGGTGTCGAGGTCGATCCGCTGCGAGTGGCGCAACTGCCGGTGCGACAGGTCGAACGCGGCGACCTCGGCCCCCTGCCCGACCAGCCACCGCGCGCACTGAGCCGCGCCACAGCCCATCTCCAGCACCCGCCGGCCGCGTACGTCGCCCAGCAGGTGCGCCTCGGCCTCGTCGACGCCCTCCGGGCACCACACGAAGCCGGTGTCGCGCAGGAATTCGCCGTGTTCGACCTGGTAGTCGTCGGCGTTGCCGTCCCACCAGCCGCGGTTGGCCCGCGAGGAGTCCGACATCATCGACTCATCCCCGGACAGTGCGCTCCCTGACGGCACTAGCGCATCTTGGGGCCGCGCGGAACCCGGGCACCCTTGGGCATCGGGCCCTTGGGCATCGGCATGTTCTTGGGGAGCGAGCGCAGGCGGTCCTTGACCTCGTTGACCGAGGGCTTCTTCAGGTTGCGCGGCAGCTTCATGATGTGGCGCTGGAGCTTGCCCAGCGGCACCTGCCCCTCGCCGTCACCGCACTGGATGTCGTAGATCTCGACGCCCAGCACCACCCGCGCGACCCGCTTCTTCTCGGCCGCGAGCATCTTCGCCACCCGGTTGCCGGGCCCCTCGGACACCAGCACGACCCCCGGGAACCCGATCACGAGGTGGATCAGGTCCTGGTCACGGTTGACCGCGATGGCCGGGGTGACCTGCCAGTTGCCCCGCATGCCCTGCAGCACCGCGGCGGCGGCGCCGGTCTGGCCGTGCAGGATCGAATATTGGGCGCGCTGCGCCAGCTGCCCGAACACCACGAGGCCGACGGTGAGCGCGGCGAGCACGCCGAGGAACACCGAATACCACAGATAGTCCGTGACCAGCCCGATCACGACGATCACAGCCAGCGTGCCGACCGCCGAAAGGAAGACGATCGGCAACCCCTTGGGGTTGGCCTGCTTGATGATCTGCGCGATCATGCGGAACTGCTTGATGCGTCCCGGCTTCTCTGGGTCCTCGGACTTTGCCATGCTTCGAAGAATACAAACCAACCGAGCGGGATACGAAAACGCCTCTGGTCGTTCGGGGGTTTTTCTTTTACGGCAGAGCACGGTGGGCCCCACCCGCCGTACGGGGCCGGGCCCTGTCCAGGGGCACGCTCCTCCGGTGATGCGGGGCCGGGCGCCGTGACGTGACGGTGAGACCCCGGCCTACGTGCGTTACCAAACCGGTATTGCACGTCCATTCAGCGGAGCCGATGTCACGCGGCCAGGCCGCCTCCGTGGCGGAGGCGGCCCAGGGAACTTCAGGCGCTCTGGCGGGCCTCGATGGCCTGCTTGTAGAGCTTGCCCGCGCGGTAGGAGGAGCGGACGAGCGGGCCCGACAGGACACCCGCGAAGCCGATCGCCTCGGCCTCCGCCTGGAGCTCGACGAACTCCTCCGGCTTGACCCAGCGCTCGACCGGGTGGTGGCGGGGCGTCGGGCGCAGGTATTGGGTGATCGTCAGCAGGTCGGTGCCGGCGGCGTGCAGGTCGCGCATCGCCTCCACGACCTCCTCGCGCGTCTCGCCCATGCCCAGGATCAGGTTGGACTTGGTGACCAGCCCGGCCTCACGGGCCGTCGTGATCACGCCCAGCGAGCGCTCGTAGCGGAACGCGGGCCGGATGCGCTTGAAGATCCGCGGCACGGTCTCGACATTGTGCGCGAACACCTCGGGCTTGGCCGAGAACACCTCTTCCAGCTGCTCACGGTCGCCGTTGAAGTCGGGCACCAGCAGCTCGACCCCGCAGCCGGGCAGCAGCGCGTGGATCTGCCGCGCGGTCTCGGCGTAGAGCCAGGCGCCGCCGTCGGGCAGGTCGTCGCGGGCCACGCCGGTCACCGTGGCGTAGCGCAGGCCCATCTGCTCGACCGACTCGGCCACGCGGCGCGGCTCGTCCCGGTCGTACTCCTTGGGCTTGCCGGTGTCGATCTGGCAGAAGTCGCAGCGGCGCGTGCACTGGTCGCCGCCGATGAGGAACGTCGCCTCGCGGTCTTCCCAGCACTCGTAGATATTGGGGCAGCCCGCCTCTTCACAGACCGTGTGCAGGCCCTCCCGGCGCACGAGCGATTTCAGCTCGGTGTATTCGGGGCCCGTCTTCAGCTTGGTCTTGATCCACGGGGGCTTGCGCTCGATAGGGGTTTCGGCGTTGCGCACCTCCAGGCGGAGGAGCTTTCGGCCTTCAGGAGCAACGGTCACCGCCCCAGCTTACGTCTCGCCCAACCTGTCCCACTCCCAGGGGCATCATTCGCCGGGTCATCGGATGATTCGGCTGGCTTGGCCGGCTCAGATGATCAGGCCGAAGCCGCGGATGGCGCGGGTGTAGTGGCGGAGCAGTTCGTCGTCGATCCGGTCCGACTCGGCCGCGCCGAGCAGCTCCGAGCTGGACAGTACGGAACCGGACAGCGCCGGGCCAGGCGCGGCGGCGCGGACGCCGTCGGGGGCGCTGTCGGGGGCCAGCAGCGCGGTCCGCCTGATCGACGCCACGCTCTCGCCGCGCAGGGCCGCCGCCTGCATGGGGGCTACGTACCTGCCGCTGGCCAGCAGCCCGTCGATCTCGGCCAGTTCCTCGGCCGTCAGGACGCGCAGGGCCCTCGCCTGCCGCCGTTCGTGCCTGCGGGCGTCGTCGGAGCGGGCCAGCCGCTTCAGGCAGTACTCCGTGAGCAGCACCGGACCGCCGAGCACCCGCCCGACGATCCGGCCCAGGAAGCTGACCGCCTCGTAGCCGGTGCTGTTGGAGTTCAGCACGCCGAGGGAGGTGGCCATCTGAGTGTGGGCCGCCTCGCGCGCACGCAGCGGCGCCGCTCCGATGAGCGCCTCTCGCCATGCGCCCAGCGTCGCCAGCGCGCCGTCCACGATGAGCTCGCTGCTGGTCGGCAGCTCCGCATACGCCCTGGCCAGCAGCGCGACCCGCTGCCGCGGCGAAAGGGCCAGCCACGAGGGCAGCCCGATGACCAGCACGGGCACCCGCAGCGGACCGGTGCGCGCGTACGTGGTGCCCAGGATCAGATCCCTGACCGCCACCTTCTGGGGGCGTTTGACGCCGATCCGGTCGGCCACCCGCTCCGCCATGCCGTACACCTGCGGGGCCGAGGAAGGATCGAGGACCTCGGCATCGGCGGGCAGGCTGCCGAGGCGCGGCCGCAGCATCCACCCGATGGCGATCAGCAGGGCACCGAGCGCCCACGCCGCGGCGAACTGGGCGTTGACCACGATCGTCCACCCGCCCAGCACGACGAAGGCCAGCGTCAGGGTGTGCACGACGAGAGCGAGAACCAGGGCCGCGAGCCACGTCGCAGACCGCTTCACAGGCTGATCGTAAACAGGCGAATGCCAGATTTCACCGTGATTCGGCGACCGGCAGTGGGTCAGCGGCGCATGAGGTCTTCCTCGTGCAGGTCGTACGGCTCCAGGCCCAGCGCTTCGGCCAGCCGTTTCTCGGCGATCGGCATGACCTCCTCGACCACGATCCGCCTGCCCGTCTCGGCGGACAGTGAGGAGACGCCCACGTCCGGGATGCCGCACGGGACGATCCGGCTGAACCACCGCGGATCATTGGCGCAGTTGAGCGCGAAGCCGTGCATCGTGACGCCGCGTGAGACGCGGATGGCCACGGCGCCGAGCTGGCGGTCGGGCAGGCCGAGGATGGGGTCGCCCGCGGCCCAGACCCCGGCCCAGCCCGGTATCCGCCTGGCCGTGACGCCGAAGTCCGCACAAATCTGGATCATCGTGTCTTCGAGCCGGCAGATGTAGCGGGTCACGTCGTCGATCTCGACGATCGGGTAGGCGACGAGCTGGCCGGGACCGTGCCAAGTGATGCGGCCCCCGCGGTCGACGTCGATCACGGGGGTGCCGTCGGAGGGGCGTTCGTGCGGGGCGGTGCGCTTGCCCGCCGTGTAGACAGGAGCGTGCTCCAGGAGCAGGACCGTGTCGGTCAGCTCCCGGGCCACCCGTTTGCCGTGCACCCAGCGTTGCAGCTGCCAAGCCTGCTCGTAGGGGACGTCGACACCGAGACGGACGATGGCCAATGCGTGGGGGTCGACCCCGTGCTTGGGGCGCATGTGTCCATTGTGCCGTTCCCTCACCCATCCAGGGTAATTCAGGAGGTGAGCAGCCGAGGCTCGATCCGGAACTCCTTTGCCCCCTCGGCCCCGTCATGCTCGATTTTGTAGGCGTATCCGGCTGGATCGGTGGTTACGGCCTGAATGAAATCGGTGCCCACGTAGTGCAGTGCCACCCCCTCGTCGGCGGCGTAGCCCTCGGGCAACTCGCCGCTGGCCACCGACCGGTGCAGCAGTTGCCGGCGCTGCGGGTCGGAGTTGTAGTGGACTCCGCACGAGTAGGGCAGGAAGGCCAGGCCGTCGGCCCACACGTTGAGCTCGGGACCGAAGGAGTCGGTGTTGCCGCCGACGTGCCAGCACAGGGCGCCCGCGCTCTGCCCGGACAGCACCACGCCCGACCGCCACGCCTCCTCGAACGCCTCGTCGTAGCCGTGCAGCCGCCACAGGGCCGCCAGGTTGGCCACGCTGCCACCGCTGACATAGATCATGTCCTGCTCGAGCATCCACGCCCGGGGATCTTTGACGTTGGGCATCGGGAACACCGTCAGATGGCTCAGCTCGACGTCCCATCCGGCGAAGGCGCCGTACATCTTCAGCAGCCAGTCGGCGTCGTCGCCCATCGCGGTGGCGACCAGCCCCAGCTTCGGCCGGTCCTGGCCGGTCAGGTCGAGGCCGTAGCGCAGCAGCGGGCTCGCCTCCAGAAAGCCGTAACGCGCCGTCTGGCGGAACGACCCACCGCCGATGGCAAGAATGTGCGACTGGCCTGACCTGGTCATGTTGGCATCTCCCGCGTGGTAAAGGATGAACAGCACCTAAGAATATGGCGCTAGATTATGTCGCTCAAGGCCTCGTCGAGGTGGCTATGGGTGAATCCGTAGCCGCTTCCGGACAGTTTCCCGGGCAGAACCCGGTGGCTGGGCAACAGCCCTTCCCGCGCGAACTCTCCCAGGCCGATGCTCAGCGCGAAGGCCGGGACAGGCATCGGTACGGTGCCCTTACGCAGGGCTTTCCCGAGCGTGGTGGTGAACTCCGCATTGCTCACCGGATTGGGCGAAGTCAGATTAACCGCCCCCACCAATTCCCGATTTTTCAGGATATGTAGTACTGCCTGAACCCAGTCGTCCTCGGATATCCAGGACCAGTACTGCTTCCCACTCCCGAGCGGCGCGCCGAGCCCCATCTTGAAGATGGGCAGCATCCGCCCAAGCGCCCCACCCCGCCCACTCAATACAAGCCCGGTACGCAATTGCGCGGTCCGGACACCGACCTCCTCGGCGGCCCTGGCGGCACCTTCCCAGAGCTCGCACAGATCAGCCAGAAACCCGGTGCCCTTCCCCTGGGACTCATCGATGACCCGATCCCCGGTATCACCGTAGAAGTCCACCCCGGAGGCCGACACGAGCACCTCAGGCGGCCTCGACAACTGCCGCAACGCGTCGACGAGCACCCGAGTCCCGTCGACCCGGCTGCGCACCAGCTCGCGCTTGTACGACTCGCTCCAGCGCCGGTCGGCGATGGGCGCTCCGGCCAGATGTACGACTCCTTCGGCCCCTTCGAGCACCGAAAGATCGATCACATCGTCCCGAGGCTCCCAGTAGGCCTCCTCATCGCTCTCCGGAGGCCGCCGCACCATCCTGACAACCCGCCGCCCCTGCCCCTTGAGCGCCTCCACCAAGGGCCCCCCGAGCAGCCCGGACGCCCCCGTAACGATGATCGCCATACCCCCACACTACGCCGGGGCCCCCGCCACCCCCCGTTACCCGTCTGGAGTGTTGGCCGTCTGATGCCCACCCCGATCAAAAGGTGCTCGCTTCGCTCGCTCGCCCTGTCAGGCGGGCTGGCGCCCGCCCCCGCGTCGGTCCTCGCTCCGCTCGGGCGTCTTCCCGAGACGCGGCTCCGCCGCGCGCTTCGCCCACGGCTTCGGTCGTTGTCCAGATGGGACAGGTGATGCCCATGGCCGAGCTCAAGGCAACGGGCGACCACACGGGACGGACCGGACGGACGGGGGAGGGACGCCATCGGGGACGACGACGAAGACACGACCGCTACCGCGGTGCCGTCCGCCGTGCCTATTGGGGAGAGAAGCTGATCGACGCGGCGCCGCTCCTCGGCGCAGTCCCGGCATCGCCACTTGGTGCACGGTCGTGAGCGGGCCAACCGAGCAGTGCAGCGCATCGGTAGCTAGCCGAAATCTTGGCCGATATCCCAGCCATGGCGTTATCATGGACCCATGGAGGTAATTCCGATCAGCGAAGCCAAGGACCGGCTGACTGAGCTTGCCGACCGGGCCGCGCGCGAGCACGATCACTTCACGCTCACCCGGAACGGGCGGCCGCATGCCGTTATCGTGTCCGTGGCCGAGTGGGAGTCCCTGCAGGAGACACTCGAGATTCTCGCTGACCCGGAAATGCGCGCCGACTTGGTTGAGGCCGCTGCCGCCGAGGCGCGCGGTGACGTGACCACCGAGGAGGAGATGACGGCTATCCTGGCAGCCCGCCTCGGCAAGGCCGGCGCGTGAGCGACCGCTACACCATCCTCCTGAGCCCACCGGCTCGTCGTGCGCTCGCCTCGGGCCTTCCCGAGACTGTAGCGGCCGCGGCCTGGGAGTTGATCACCGGCACTGTCGCTCGCGAACCATGGCGCGTCGGCAAGCCTCTGCAAGAGCCATACGGGGGACTGCATGTTGCCCGGCGCGGGACCTACCGTGTGGTCTACCGCATAGACGAAGACAAACACACCGTGACGATCCAGTCCATCAAACACCGCCGCGACGCCTACCGCCCATAGAGCCCACTGCTGCCCGCCCTACCTGTCGGTGCCAGGGGCTGGCGGAGATCAAGCGCCGCCACATGAGATAGGTCAGCGGTGCGGGCAGGCCAGGGTCGTGGAACCGCCGGGCGAAGGCCGCGCGAGAACAGGGCCGCCTGCGTCGTCGTCGCGTACCTCCAGCTCACCCAGAAGCGCGATCCGCACGCCGTCAGCGCCTCACGAAGCCGCGCCGCTCGTCGTCGTCCCGGAGCCCGCCCATGAGAGGATCCGCGACGCCAGACCGGCGACATCTCCGCCCAATTCCTCGCTCCCCGTCTCGCTTCCGGAGCTCCCAGAGTTCCGGGAGCTTCCAGAGGTCTGGGAGCTCCCGGAGTGGAACACCAGCGGGATCAGCGCCCGGCCCTGCGCGGCGTCCTCAATCGCGTCCTCAATGCCCTCCTCGATCCACTCGAGCCCCAAATCGCGCGCCCGCAGCCGATCCACCCGTACCTCATCGGGACAGTCCAGCAAAGCCCAATGGACCGGCCCGCCCCACCGCCCCTCCGGTACGAGCTCATGGGCATCGGGGACCGGGCACAGTAACAGCACCGGAGTCCCCGCCCGCCGCACCATGGTCACGATGCGCGTCCACAGCCGGTCGTACGCGGGCCACACAGGAGCGGCCTGCGGCTCCGCGATGGGTACCCCGAGCAGCGCGCCGTCCTCGAGCAGCTCGTCCATGTCCATCACGACCAACCCGCCCGCGTTCCGCAGCAGGTACGGCAGCAAGGTCGTCTTTCCCGCGCCAGGAGCGCCCGCGAGCAGGTACAGAGGCGCGAGCCCACCGGCCGGCTGATCTTCCACCGGCTTGATCATAGAACGTGGCGCTCGCGGGATGCCTGAAGGCCACCCTGGATGCCAGGGTCGCGCTCTACCCGCAGGCGGTGCCGGCACGGTAGCAGTCGCGTAGGCGGTGTTCCGCGTCGGCGCTCACCCCGATCTTGTCCAGGCCCAGCAACGCGGCGCCCACGGCCGGGGGCACATCCACCACACGGGCCGTCGCCTTCGGCGCCACCCGGTGGCAACCGGCGTGTATGCGGTCGAGCAGGTACTCATCGCCACCTGCGAGGACGCCACCCCCAAGCACGATGTCCACCGGAACGTGGAGCAGATCCAACCGGCGCAGCGCCGCCGAAGCGAGCAGGACCACCTCCTCGGCCAGCCGGTCGACCACTTTTCTGGCCACGGCGTCGCCGGCCCCCGCGGTCGCCAGCAGCAGGGGATTGAGCTCCTGGAGCCGGGCGCGGCCGACCTCCCCGAAGTGGAGCCGCTCGACGAGGTCGGCCACACAGGACACGGAGAAGTGATCGGCCACCACCCGTCGCAACGCGGTGTCAGGGCCGCGACCGTCTTCGGCCCGCACCGCCCGCCACAGCGTCTCGTCGCCCAGGAACGAACCGCCACCCCAGTCGCCGGACAACCGGCCGATCGCGGGGAACCGCAACGTCCTGCCGTCCGGTGCCACGCCGACGCAGTTGATGCCTGCCCCGCAGACCACGGCGACCCCGTGCCCGGGGGTACCGGCGCGCAGCAGCGCGAAGATGTCGTTGTCGACGGTGATCTCCTCGGACCAGCCCAGCTCGGCCAGCTCCCGCGTCAGCGCCTGCTGTTCCCGGCCGAAGTCGACTCCGGCGAGGTAGGCCGCGGTGTGCCGGGCGTACGGGGCGCGAGCCGCTGGATCGAGCTGCCGCGCTGCCTGCCGGACCAGCGCGTCGAGAGCGGCGGCACTGGCGGTGACCCCTACTTTCTGCGCGGACGCTCCGGGACCGCGCACCCGCGACAGCACCGTGCCGTCGGCCGCGACGAGGAGTACGTCCGTCTTCGAGTTGCCGCCGTCGATCGCCAGCACTCCGTCGATCACGCCGCCGCCCAGGGCAGGAAGTCACGGTTGACGGCGACCAGCCGATCGGCCAGGGTCGCCGCCTGGTCGATCTGGCCGATGAGCGGGTGCGCCATCAGCGCGTCGAACACCCGGTCACGGCCGCCGTGCAGCGCCGCCTCCAGGGCGAGGCTCTCGTACGCGCTGACGTGGGCGACCAGGCCCCTGATGGCCGGCGGCAGCGGGGCCACCGGCAGTGGCGCCGGGCCGGTGCCGGTGATCCGGGCGGGGACCTCGACCACGGCGTCGGCGGGCAAGAACGGCAGGGTGGAGCCGTTGCGGGTGTTCACCACCTGCACGTCTCCCTTGTCGCCCAGGAGGGACGCCACCAGTCGCACCGCCGCCTCCGAGTAGTAGGCGCCGCCCCGTTGCTCCAGCAACGCCGGTTTGGCGACCAGGCTCGGATCGCGGTACATCTCAAGGAGACGGTGCTCGATCTCGCTCACGGTCTCGGCTCGTGACGGGCCTTGCCGGTCGGCCACGATCGCGTCGTGACGGTAGTAGTACTTCAGGTAGTAGGACGGTATGGCGCCGAGCCGGCGCATCGCGGCGACAGGGAGCCCGACGTGGTCGGCGAGCTGGTCGGCATGTTCGGACAGCAGCTGGGGAAGTACGTCCACCCCGTCGACGCGTACGGCACGCACCCAGGTCAGATGATTGAGCCCGGCGTGTTCCAGCGTGACCGTTTCCGGAGCGACACCCAGTTGCCCGGCCACCCAGCGCTCGAAGGTGATGGCGACGTTGCAGAGTCCCACCGCGCGGTGACCGGCGTTGAGCAGCGCGCGAGTGACGATGCCGACCGGGTTGGTGAAGTCGACGATCCAGGTCTTCTCGCCGGCGATCTCCCGTACCCGTTCGGCGAGGTCGAGGACCACCGGCACCGTGCGCAGCGCCTTGGCCAGGCCTCCCGCTCCCGTGGTCTCCTGACCGATGCACCCGCATTCCAGCGGCACGGTCTCGTCCGTCACGCGGGCCGCCTGGCCGCCGACGCGTAGCTGGAGCAGTACGGCGGCGGCCCCATCGGCGCCGGCCTCGAGATCGGCGGTGAGGCGTACCTTGGCCGGATGGCCCGCGTGATCGAGGAGGCGGCGGGCGAACCCGCCCACGACCTCGAGTCGCTCGGTGTCAGGGTCGACCAGCGCGATCTCCTCGACATCGAGAGCGGCGTGCTGATCGGCGATTCCGCTGACCAGTTCCGGGGTGTAGGTGGAGCCGCCTCCGACGATGGTGAGTTTCAACCCTTGACTCCTGTGAAAGTGATGCCTCGGACGAAGGACTTTTGAGCGAGTACGAAGAGCAGGATGACCGGCAGCATGACCACTACCGTGGCGGCCATCGTGAGGTTCCACTGCACCTGGTGCGCGCCCCGGAAAGATGCCAGGGCCAGCGACAGGGTCCACTCGTCCGGGTTCTCCCCGGCGTACAGCAGCGGCCCGAAATAGTCGTTCCAGGTGTACATGAAGCAGAACAGGGATATCGCCGCGATGCCGGGCCGGGTCATCGGGAGCAGGACACGCAGCAGCGTCCGCAGGTCGCCACAGCCGTCGACGCGGGCGGCGTCGAGGTAGGACTGCGGGACCGTGAGGAAGAACTGCCGCAGCAGGAAGATGCTGAACGCGTCGATCAGGAAGTACGGCAGGATCAGCGGCCAAAGGGTGCCTGTGAGGTGGAGACGGGCCCACAGGATGTAGAGCGGGACCGACAGGACCTGCGGCGGGATCATCATGGCGGCGATGATCACCAGGAACACCGCCTGGCGGCCCCGCCAGCGCATCCGGGCCAGGGCATAGGCGGCCGGCACGCTGGACAGCAGCATCCCG
Source organism: Nonomuraea sp. NPDC049750 (assembly GCF_040659625.1). NCBI lineage: Bacteria > Bacillati > Actinomycetota > Actinomycetes > Streptosporangiales > Streptosporangiaceae > Nonomuraea > Nonomuraea sp. NPDC049750. Next base: position 616,607 of record NZ_JBFANB010000004.1, on the reverse strand, counting down.
GCTACGGCGAGCAGCGAGTACATCATGCTGTTGCCCAGATACCTCAGCAGCGGCGCGGCGTGGAACACCTCCGCGAAGTTCGCCGGATGCCAGGAGCGGGGCCACAGATCGGCCGTCAGCGCCTGCCGGTCCGACATGAACGCGGTGAGCGCGACGAAGATCAGTGGCAGGACGAACATCAGTCCGAGGGCCAGCGCGATGCTGTGCACCGCGATCCAGCGCATGATGCCGCGCCGGTTCGACCGGCGGTGCGCCGGGCCGAGCCGGGACGTCGAGCTGGAGGAGACGTCGGCAGTGGTGGTGACAGTGGCCATCACGCCACCTCCTCAGCATGGGAAGCACGGCGTAGACGGTGCACGAAGAACACGGTGAACACCGTCGAGACCACGAAAAGAGCGATGGACATGGCTGAGGCGTAGCCCATGTTGTAGTAGTGGAACCCCTGTTGGTAGAGCCAGACGGGGAAGGTCAGCGTCGAGTTGTCCGGGTAGCCGATGGCCCGCCTGCTGCCGGCGATGTCGGCCGACCCGGAGGCCACCGAGGCCGCGACCACCGCCTGGGTGAAGTACTGCAGCCCGAGGATGATGGAGTTGATCACTCCGAAGACGAGCACGGGCGCGATCGCCGGAAGCGTGACGTGCCAGAACCGCCGTACCGAGCCCGCGCCGTCCAGGGACGCCGCTTCGTAGAGCTCACCCGGCACGTCGAGCATCCCCGCCATGATGATGATGATCAGCTCGCCCGAGGCCCACAAGGTGAGCAAGGTCAGCGCGGGTTTGGCCCACGAGGGGTCGCTGAACCACAGCGGCCCGGAGACGCCGAACCAGCTCAGCACCGTGTTCACCGGCCCGGTTCCGGGATTGAACAAGAAGGTGAAGGCCAGGGTGGCCGCCACCGGCGGAGCCAGCGCGGGCAGGTAGATCAGCGTCCGGAACAGCCCGGCGCCGTTCCTGACCCGCACCAGCACGGCCGCGACTCCGGTGGCGAAGACCAGGCGGAGCACGGTGATGACGACGACCAGCCACACGGTGTTGTAGGCCGCCTTGCGGGCCAGCGGATCGCCCCAGAGGAGGAAGACGTAGTTGCGCAGCCCGACCCACATCGGAGTGTTGAGCAGGTCGTAGCGGGTGAAGGAGTAGTAGACCAGCGCGAGGAGCGGGTAGGCGACGAACAGCGCCAATCCGGCCAGCGCCGGTGCCATGAAAGCCAGCGGCCGTATCCAGTGTCCCGGCCGCGGCCGGATCCACCTGGTGAAGGTGGATCCGGCCACATGCGTGGTGTGCGGTGCGGCGGTCATCAGCGCTCAGCTGCCGAGTTGCGCGTCGGCGTCGATCTGCGCGCCCGTCTTGGCCAGTCCCGCCTTCAGGTCGGGGACGCCACCGCCCTGATAGGCGATGGAGAAGTCCTCGGCGGACTTGAGGTAGGCGCCGCCGTTCGCGCTGGCCGGGTTCGTGGCCAGGTTCGGGTTGGCGAAGATGTCGAGGAAGGTCTTGAAGTGGGCATCCTTCCGCAGCGTCGGATCCTGCAGCGCGGGGACCGTGGACGGGACGTTCTTGAGGCCATGGGCCAGTTCCTGCAGAGCGCCGGAATCCGTCGACAGATACTTGACCAGTTCCCAGCCGGCACCGGCGTTCTCGGCGCCCTTGGGAATCCCGATGATCGTGCCGGTGGTGTAGCCGCCCCCATAGAGCTCAGGCTTGTTGTCCGCGACCGGGAACGGAGCCGTGGCGTAGTCCAGCTTGGGCGCCTCGGCCTCGATGAAGGCGGTGCGGAACTCGCCGTCCATCACCATGGCGATCTGCCCCTTTTCGAAGGCATGGTCCGGTGAGTACTCCTGGCCGAGACCGGCCGTGAACTTCGCCAGCTTGTCGCGCCCGTAGAAGTCGGTGAACTTCTTCCCCCACTCGAGCATCGCCTGCCACTGGGGGTCGGTGCCCAGGGCGGACTTTCCGTCCTGGCCCGCCCACTGGGCGCCCCAGTTGGCCGCCCACATCTGCACGTGGTTGGCGTAGAAGCCGATCGTGGGCACGAAGCCGGCGACCTTGATGGACCCGTCGGGGTTGCGCACTGTCAGCTTCTTGGCGTATTCGAACAGCTCCGACATCGTCTTCGGGGGCGCGCTGATGCCGGCCTTGGCGAACATCGCCTTGTTGTAGTAGAGGCCGTACACGTCGGCGAGCAGCGGCATCGCGCAGCGCGTGCCCTTGAACTCGGTGTACGCGCGGGTGGCGGCGGGAAGCTGGTTCAGGTCCACCTTGTCGCGGGCGATGTAGGCCTTGAGGTCCTGCCAGGCACCGCTGGAACAGAACTGGCCGATGTTGTCGGTGGAGAAGGAGATGGCGACGTCTGGAGGGTTTCCTCCTCTGATCGCCTGGGCGACCTTGTCGTCGTCCTGGCTGCCCTGGTTCTTGACAGTGATGTTCGGGTGCTTGGCCTGGAAACCGTCCAGCACCTTCTGGAGTATTCCCAGCTCGCGACCGCTGAACTTGCTCCAGACGCTGAGGGAGACCTTCTCATCGGCGCTCGGCGCATTGGCCGTACCTGATGAGCTCGTCTCCGGGCCACACGCACTCGCGAGGAGCGTGAATGCCGCACACGCCGCCGCGACACCGATTCGTCGCATCGAAACCCTCCAAAGGGGGTGAACTGCTGACCCGCCGCCATGGTCAGGTCAAGGGGTGAGGCTGTCGTCAGGGATGGATGGCGAACACCTCTTCGCGCGCTCCGGCCAATGCCAGCCGCAGCGCGCCTGAGCGAACCGGGTTACCGGTCAGCAGGCTTGGTTGAATCGTTGGCCGGGGAAGGACGAGTTCGCCCAGTTCCTCGGTGACCAGGCCGCACAGGACGCTGCCGCCGGCCCTGCCGACGTCGCCTGTGAGAACCACCAGTTCGGGATCGACCACGGACACCACACCCGCCACGGCCAGCGCCACCCGGCGCGCCAGGTCACGGAGGAAGGCCGACCGGGCGACAGGGTCCGTGTCGAGATCCTGCGCGAGAAGCTTCTCCAGATCGTCTCCGGCGAGCCCGTGCGCGTGGGCCAGTTCCATCACCGCCCTGATGCCGAGCACGTCACCGATGCGCCGGCCACCGCCCACGCCGGAGGGCGGGCAGGGCATCCAGTCGATCTCGCCGGCACCACCGGACGCGCCCCGTAACAAACGCCCGCCCGAGACCACCGCGGCACCGATCCCGCGCCCCATCCAGATCAGCACGAAGTCGTCGACCCCGACGGCTTGGCCGACCGCCATCTCGTCGAGGGCGACCAGGTTGACGTCGTTCTCGACGGCCACCGACGTGGCGAGCGATCCTGACAGCCGATCCAGGACGTCGAAGCCCTGCCAGGGCGGCAGATGCGGGGCGAAGCCCAGGTGCCCGGTGCGCGCGTCCACAGAACCGGGCACTCCCACGACGACCCTGCGTAGTTGCCCAGTGGTCAGGCCGACCTCGGCCGTGGCGGCCGAGACCGCGCGGCACAGATCCTCGACGTCGAGGTCCGCCTCCTCGCCGGGACGGTATCGGTGCTCGGCGACGATCTCCCCACAGATGTCGGACACCGCTATGTCCAGCGCGCGCGGGGTGAGGTCGACCGCCGCCACGTAGGCCAGCGCGCCGTTGACCGCCCAGCGTTGCGCGCGCGGCCCTTTACCGCCCTCCCGGAGCCCCGCGCGCCGTACGTGACCACTTTCCGCCAGCCGAAGCAGGAGGTCGGCTGTCGCCGGTTTCGACAGGCCGATGTGTGATTCCAGCTCCAACCGGGTCAGCGGCCCTCGATCGAGCAGAGCCAGCAGCGCCGCGCGGTCGTTGATCCGGCGCAGCAGCTGAGGGCTTCCCCCTCGCTGTTCCACGTGGGACTCCCTTACCATCTGGGAACTTCCCAGACTATTGCCGAGGAATGTACCTCATGCACATCGGCCCACGTCAAGAGGCCATCGCAAGGGAATCGAAGACCGGGGGGACTTGCCAGGCACGGCCGGGCCGTCGGCCAGGAGGGGTTCGGCATGCGACGCGACGTGACAAAGCCCCGGCTCGCCGAGCCGGGGCTTGGATGCACATCGGGGGTTCGGCCGACCTTTGGCGCTATTCGACCGCGGTTACCGTGACAGCGTTGCTCAACCGCTGACCGTGCCGCAGTCGGTCAGCGTTCGGCCGCGAGGGTGACGCCCAGACCGATGAACACGCTCCCGGTCGCGGCGTCGATCCGGCGGCGCACCGCCTGACGACCGCGCAGCCAGCCGCCGATCCGCCCGGCCAGCACGCCGACCGTCGCGTCGGCCAGGAACTCCAGGACGATCAGGATGGCGCCGAGGACGGCGAACTGCAGCCAGATCGGCCCCGCCCCGGGATCGATGAACTGGGGCAGGAAGGCGACCATGAACGTGAACGTCTGCGGATTGGCCATGGAGGAGACCACGCCGTTGAGGAAGGCACGCCGGCCGGACATTCCGCGGCTGGCCGGATCGTCGGCCTGGCTGTTCTTGCGGTTGCGGATCATCTGGACGCCGAGGTAGATCAGGTAGGCGGCGCCGGCGAGCCGTAGCACCGTGAACACGACCGGGAACGTCGTCAGCAGCACGGCGAGCCCGGCGGCGGCCGCGGCTATGTACAACGCGTCACCAGTGATGACGCCGACCGTGGCCAGCAGCCCGGCGCGGGGCCCACCCCGCAGACCGCATCCCAGCACGAACAGCATGTCCGGTCCGGGGGTGATCAGAGCGACGATGGTGGTCGCGGTGAAAACGGCGAGCAGGTGCGGATCGATCGGCATGCGACGATCTTTCCACCTCCGGTGTCGGCGCACCGCTCCGGGGACGCCGTTCGGGGGGACGCCGTTCGGGGGGTGCCAGAGGCGGCAGAACAGCTGTCAGGCGGCGTAGCGCGGGTAGCCGTAGCCGACGACCTGGGAGGTGGGACGGACACGCTGCTCGACCTTGCCGTTGCCGGTGTTGCCCTCGATCGTGGAGATCGTGCCGTCACCGTTGTCCTTGACCACGAAGCCGACGTGGCTGATGGAGCTCAGGTCCTTGCTGCCGCTCCAGGAGTAGAAGACCACGGCGCCGGGCTTGGCCATGGTGCCCCAGCGGTGGTTGGCGGCGAACCACTTGGCGTGGGCGACGGTGTAGGCGTCCCAGCCGACCTGGGAGCGGGCGCCGGTCTCCTCGCCGACCCAGGAGACGAACATCGAGCACCAGGCGGCGTTCAGGTAGTCCTGCCTGCTGCCGCCGTCACGCTGGACGGTCTCGGCGGCGCGGGCTGAGTTCATGTACCACTTCTGGAACTTCGTGCCGCCGCCGTTGGCGTCCTCGGACGTGCCGACCTGGGCCTTGGCCAGGTTCAGGACCTGCTGGGCGGTGACGTTCACCTGGGCCTCGCCGTTCCTGCCGCCCTGCGCGGAGGCGGGGGCGGCCTGAGCCGCGATGGGAGTGTGCCCGGTGGGAGCCGTGGCGGCGTTCGCCGCGGTGTGGGCGCCGAGGGCGGCGGCGGTGAGGGTCGCGCCGAGCGCGATCTTGGCATAGTTGATCTTGGGGATGCGGATGATGGTGATTGCTCCTTGCTTCCATTCCGCTTACCGGGTTAGCTGACGGGCTCGGGCGTGGAAGCTGCCCTACGGCACGTTGACGTGCCGATTAGCCCCGATCGAGACATGGGTCCCCGGTCCCGCGCACAGGCGGGTTCAGCGGTCACAGGTGATTTCCTGTGATGCATGTGATGGGTATGACGTCCGTACTCGGACTTTGGCGGCGCGGCCAGAGGGATGCTCACTGTCTAGGCCAGGCGCACAGATGGGTACAACGCACCCCTGACCTGGGTAATTCCATCGCAATGACATCGCCATGCCCAGCCCGGCCCGCTCGTCGATCCGTCAAGTAGCGGGGGTGCCTTGTTGAAGTCGCGCCAGGGCGCGTCTGGAAAGGTTGGCGTACGGTCTGTCGAATTCGCCTCGCCCGTCCGACGTAGAGGCGTACCGACCGGACAGACAGCCAAGGAGACCCTCGTGGCCCAGTACGCGATCCTCATCTTCGACGACGCCGGAGCCGGCGACTACACCCCCGAGCAGCAGGCGGCGAGCCAGCGGCACGCCGACGACCTCCTCGACTCCGGCGCCATGATCGCGGCGTACGCGCTGCGGTCCGCCGACACCGCCACCTCGTTGCGCGGCGACGTGGTCACCGACGGGCCCTTCATCGACGCCAAGGAAGTCATCGCCGGCGTCTGCGTCATCGAGGCCCCCGACCTGGACGCCGCCCTGGACCTGGCGCGTCGTAACCCCGCCGTCCAGTGGGGTCGTGGCGGCGTCGAGGTACGTCCCGTCGCAGGCGGCATCGCACCCACCGCCCGATGACGGCCGCGGCGGACGCGGGCCAAACGGACGCGGGCCAGGCGGGCGCGGGCCAAACGGAGGTGGGACGGGCGGACGCGGGACAGGCGGTGGCCGCCGCGCATCGGCGCGAGTGGGCTTTCGTGCTCGCCGCGACCGTGCGCGTCGCGCAGGACCTGGACCTGGCCGAGGAGTGCGTACAGGAGGCGTACGCCGCGGCGCTGTCGGCCTGGGAACGCGATGGTATCCCCGCCAACCCCGCGGCGTGGCTCACCACCACGGCCAAGCGCCGGGCGATGGACGCGATCCGCCGCGAGCGGACCTTCCGGTCGAAACTGCCATTGCTGGTGGAGTCCGAAGAGCTCGCGCCGCACAGACTGGCGGACCGCGACGAGGCGGACGCGGTGGAACTGGAGGATGCCGTACCCGACGAACGGCTGCGGCTCATCTTCACCTGCTGCCACCCCGCACTCGCGCAGGAAGCGCGGCTCGCGCTCACGCTGCGGCTGGTGTGCGGGCTGCCGACCCCGGACGTCGCCCGGGCGCTGCTGGTGTCGGAGCAGACGATGGCCGCCCGCATCACCCGGGCGAAGAAGAAGATCTCCGTCGCCCGCATCCCCTATCGGGTGCCGCGCCCGGCGGAGCTGCCGGACCGGCTGGCAGCCGTACTCGGCGTGCTCCACCTGCTGGTCACCGACGCCCGGCGCGCGACCCGGACGGGCGCCGACGGCCGGCTGCTGCGGCTTGAGGAGCAGGACCGCTCTCTGTGGGACCGCGGCGCGCTGGCCGAGGCGCATGAGCTGATCGTGGCCGGGCCGCGCGGCGGCCGCGCGGGGCGCTACCTGCTGCAGGCGGCGATCGCCCTGCTGTACGCCCAGGCGCCGTCGTACGAGCAGACGGACTGGCCACAGATCGTGGCACTGTACGACAGGCTGCTGGCGCTCTGGCCGTCACCGGTGGTGGCGCTGAACCGGACCGTGCCGGTGTCGATGCTCCATGGACCGGCGCTCGCACTGACGCTGGTGGAGGCGCTGGAGCAGGATGGCCGGCTCTCCCGGTACCAGTACCTGCCGGCGATCAAGGCGGACCTGCTTCGGCGCCTCGGCCGTACGGACGAGGCGGCGACCGCGTACCGGCAGGCGCTGGAGCTGACCGACAACGAGGTTGAGCGGGCCTTCCTCGCTGGGCGTCTAACTGATCATGATCCGGGCACGACCTCGCCGGCCGTGCCCAGCAGCCGGCGCAGCTCGTCGTACTCGATCGGGCGCCCGAGCCGGAGGGCGGCGTACTCGCCTGCGGCACCGCCCTGCGCGGCGAGTTCGGCGCACGCCGCGTGCCACTCGTCGTGAGCCTTCCGCACGGCCTGGGCCGCGCCGGGGCTCTCGAGGTCCGACAGGTCACGGAGCCGGACATAGGTGTCATACGCCTCACGCTTGGCGGCGGATCCCTCGGCGGGCGGTGGCAGCCGCTCGCCGAGCAGTTCGAGGAAGACCCTGGAGCGGCCCAGCTCGGAGAACTGCCAGGCGGTGACCGCGGTGCCGCCGTCCCCGAGTGCCTACGGCGTGGCCGAGACGAACAGCCGTGCCCACGCTGATACCCGGTCGGCTCGCCTCGGCGGCCGGATCGGCAGGTCGTGATCAGGTAACGCCCGCTTGTCACCCACCGGAGGGATTTCCCCGCGAACGCCGCTGTTCACGCCCGATCACGAATGCGTATCTCGCCCTTCTCAGAGCGATCCGGTGGGGATAGCTTCTGCGTGGCGGCGGAAGAACCAGCGCGGAGGGCCATGCCAAGGCGTTTGCGTGTCCGGACCGGCGACCCCTGGACGCCCAACCTGGCCCGTGCGCGGCGGCGCCTGGCGCGCGGGCGGCCGCAGGACGCGGCTCGCGAATACCGGCAGGCGTGCAGGCTCGCCGACGGCAGGCGCGCCGATCCGCTCATCAGGTCCGCGCTGCGGCAGTGGCTCGGGCTGGCGTTGCTGAAGGCGGGGCGCGGTCAGGAGGCGTTGCGGGCGCTGGTCCAGGCCTGTGAGCTGCTGGGGGATGGCCCTGGGGCAGCGGAGCAGTACGCGAGCACCCTGGACACCCTCGGCCTGGTGCAGCGTGACCTCGGGCAACTCGACGCGGCCGAGGAGTCCCACCGCAGGGCCGTGGAGCTGTTCAGGCGGGCCGGTTCACGCGAGGGCACCGTACGCGCCGCCGTCAACCTCGCCGTCGCGGTCAAGGACCAGGGGCGTCTCACCGAGGCGCGCGGGCTGCTCGCCGGCATCGAGCCCGCGGCCCGCGACTGCGCCGACCCGGCGCTGCTCGGGCACACGCTGCTCACTCTGGGCCTCGTCCACGAGCTGCTCAATGAACCGGCACCGGCGGAACGGCTGGCCAGGCAGGCGGCCGAGGCCTACCGCGCGGCGGGAGACAGGGAGGGCGAGGCGGCCGCCACGCACAACGTGGGCCGTTTGCTGGACACGGGCGGGCGGCACCGCGAGGCCATGGAATGCTTCACCACCTCCCTGACGATCAATCTGGAGATCGGCGCCGAGCTGGGCGTCTCCGACGACCTCGGTGCCATAGCGTCGCTGTTCCAGCTCGCCCGGCAGTACGACGAGGCCCGCCGCGTGCATGAACGGGCGCTGGACATCCAGCGCGGGGCGGGCTACCGGCGCGCGGTCGTGGCCACCCTCTGCGACCTGGGGGTGCTGGCGCGCGACCAGGACGACCTCCCTCTCGCGCGCCACCACCTGCAGGAGGCGCTGCGGGAAGCTGAGACGCTCGCCGACCCGCACACCGTCTACCAGACGCGCGTCCTGCTGGCGGAGATCAGCATGCTGGAGGAGGACTACGCGCAGGCGCGCGTGGCCTACCTGGCCGCGGCGGAGGCGATGGGGGACGCCAGGCGGGCGCTGCTCGACGAGACGGACGCCGTCACCTACTTCAGCGAGTCCCGTCTCGACGCCCCCGGCATGCTGGTACGGCTCTCGCTCCACCTGGGCGACAGGGCGGGCGCACTCGAATGGGCGGACGCCGCGCGCGGTCAGGAGCTCGTACGCAGGCTGGCCTGGACCGCCCTGGCCACACCACCCGGCGCACCGGCGACGATCCTCGCCGAGGAGGCCGAGACCCGCCGCCTCCTGCGTGCGCAGGAGGCGGGCCTGCGGGCCGGTGGATCGGCGGACGCGGCGCTGCTGACGGCCTACAGGCAGAACCTGTCGCGCCTGCACCGGCTGGAAAACCAGCTCGCCGAGCTGACTCCCGAGTACGTGTCGATGCGCCGGGCAGAACGCCTCGGCTGGAACGGCATCACCGCGCTGCTGACTCCGGGCCCTTCACAGGACGGGCCAGAGGGGACCGAGGCCATGGCTCGTCTGGTGCTGGCCGAGTACCACGTGACCGACCACGAGACGTACGTCTTCGGCGTGACGGCCGACGCGCCGGAGCCGCAGGTCGTCACCGTGGACGTGACCCGAGCCGAGCTTCGCGAACTGGCCGGGGCCGCCGGGGACACCCTGGCCCGCGACAGGACCGGCCTCGGCGCGCACCTCGCGGACGAGCGACTGGTGCGGCTGCTCGCGCCGGTGGCCGAGTGGGCCGAGCCGGGGGACGTGGTCTACCTGGTGCCGCACGACTCCCTTCACCTGCTGCCCCTGCAGGCCGTGCTCGTCGAGGGCGTCCCGCTGATCGAGCGCAACCCGGTCGTGTTCGTGCCGTCGGCCTCCGTACTGCGCTACTGCCAGGCCAAGCGGAAGGCCCGCCGCGCGAGCGCGCTCATCGTCGCCGCGCCGCCCGAAGAGCATCCGCTGGCCTTCGCCAGTGAGCAGGCGCTGGCCGTGTCGCAGACGCTCGGCGGCCAGGAAGTGCTGGCGGCGGGCGATGCCTCCCGCGAGAGCCTGCTGGCCCGGTTCGCCGAACCCGGGCAGGCGCCGGACATCGTCCACTTCGCGACACACGGCGTATTCGACCGTGAGGACCCGATGCGGTCCGGGATCGAGCTCGCGGGCGGCAGACTGACCGCGGCGGACATCCTCGGGCTCCGGCTCGACGTGGACCTGGTGACGCTGGCGGCCTGCGAGACCGGCATGAGCCAGAGCCGCCCAGGAGACGAGCTGATCGGCCTGACCAGGGCGCTGCTGTACGCGGGCGCGCCCTCGGCACTGGTCGCCCTGTGGCGCGTGGACGAGCTGTCGACCAGCATGCTGTTCGGCGAGTTCTACGCGGCGTTGCGGGCCGGCTCGCCCAAGGCCGGGGCCCTGCGCAGGGCGCAGCTGTGGCTGCGCGACAGGACGATCGCCGACGTCCTTGACTACGCGCGTGGCGCCTGCCTGCGCCTGGCGGGCGACCCCCGGGCGCTGGCCGCCGTCCGGCTGGAGGAGGCGCGGCTGCGCCTGGCGGCGGGTGACTACTCCGCGGCGGCCAGCCTGTTCCGCGACCTCGTCGCCGGCCCCGACCTGAACGAGGAGCAGCGGCAGGGCGCGGAGGTGGGCATGCTGCAGGCCACGCTCGTCATGGACACGGGCACAGGCACGGGCGCGGCACCGGACCTTGGCGTGCCCGCGTTCGCCGATCCGTACCACTGGGCGCCGTTCACGCTGATCGGCGACTGGCTCTGATCACGGCAGGAGGGGGAAGGTGTGGAGCGGCAACGGCCGGTCGAGGAGTTGATGACCGATGACTTCACCGTCGCGGAGGTGGCGGACGGCGGGCCGGGGTTCACGGTCCTGCTCGGACCGGACGGTGAGCCTGCCGGGCTCACCGGCGCGGGCAAGCGGGGACCGGCCTGCGTCGTCGAGGCGGACACTCCGTTCGGCGACGTGCTCGACTCGGCCGACCTGCTGCACGCGTTGGTGTCCGGCAGCCCAGGCCTGGTGATCGTACGGGGGAAGGACGTCGTGGGCGTGCTCAGCGCTGAGGCGATCAAAGCGGAGATCGTTCGCGACACCGCCTCCCGCCTCGTCTCTGGACGGCAGCTCGGCGACGCGCAGCCCTACGGCAGGCGGGCCGCGCCGGGCCCCAGCCGCATCCAGTGCAAGACCTGCGGCGCGACGAACACCTTCCGCCGCTTCAGTCATGCGGCCGCCTACACCTGCCAGCACGGGGATCACGACTTCGTCCCCTACTGGAGCGCCTGACATGGGCGGACTCGTCGAAGCGGCGTCGGGGGTGGTCGACCGCCGGTTGCTCACCACGACGTTCCTGCCGGTGCTGGCCTTCCTGAGCGCCCTGGCGGCGGTCGCCGTCGCGGGCGTGGGCTGGGCCACAGCGGCCCGCTGGTGGTCGGGGCTCGGCGCGGAGGCGCAGGTCGTCATGTCGGGGCTGGTCCTCGCGGGCGCGCTGCTGATCAGCCAGCTCGTCGCCGTGCGGCGGGCCGGGCTGATCCGGGTCTATGAGGGTTACTGGGACGGCCTGCCGTACGGAGAACGGCTGGCCGAGCGGTGCCGGCTGCGTTTCATGGCATCCGACGACCAGCGGGGCTCGCTGTATCCGGTGGAGGAGTCCCGGCTGATGCCGACCGCGCTGGGCAACATCCTGCGGGGGGCCGAGGACCATAGCCGCGACAGGTACGGCATCGACGGGGTGACGGCGTGGCCGCGCCTGTACGCGACGCTGCCGGACACCTTCCGGCAGACGTTCGCGGCGGCCGCGGGGGATCTCGACCTCATGGTCACGGTGAGCGGGCTGGGGCTGGCGTTCTCGCTGGCGGGCGGGGCGCTCGGGGCGGTGCTGCTGCCGTGGCACTGGGCGCTGGGGTGCTGCTGGGGCGGGCTGGTGGTCGCGTGGTGGGGGTATCGGGGGGCAGTGTGTGCCGCTGAGCCGTACGGGGAGTTGTTCCGTTCGGCGTTCGACGTGTATCGGTGGACGTTGCTGGACACGATGGGGCTGCGGCGGCCGTCCGAGTATCGTGGCGAGCCGGAGCAGTGGCGGCAGCTGGACAAGCTCTGGGTGATCGGGGCGGCCGACAGCGAACACGTCACCAGCCTCGGCTACCCGGCCGCCGAGCCCATGCAGCCCGTTTTGGCCCCCTCCGGACTCGCCCCGAAGTCCGTTGAGCCCGCCCCGAAGTCCACCGAGCCCGTTCCGGACCCCGCCGAGCCTGCTCGGGACATCCCCGGGGCCGTTCCTGACCCTGCGGAGCCACGGGACAGCCCGCTCGACGACCTCGCACCCGTGGCCGGAGCTTCGGTGAGTGCCTCGGGGGGCGGGCGGAAGGCACGACCGCTGCGGTTGGGCCCGTGGCTGGTGGCCGTGGCGACCGCCATGGGGATCCTCGTCGTCGTGGGCAATGTGGCCGTCCGATCGCCGGGCGGCTGGGTGGCCGCCCGCACGCTGCACCCGTACCAGGTCCTCGCTGGCACCGACGTGAAGGGCCCGTCCGCGGTCGGCGCGGTAGGCCGGTACGTGCTGCGCCAGATCGAGGAGGGCAAGCAGGTACCCCCGGAAGCCCTGGGCCCTCGTCTGCCATGCGGCGCCGTCGACGGCAAGACCGTCATCACCCTGCGCCCGGGCCCCGGCCATCTGTACGCCGACGCGGCCGCCCGGGGCACGACGGCCATGCTGCGCCTCGTGCTCCCGCCCGCCACATCGGCCGAAAAGGCGCAATCCCTCACCTTCTCCGGCGTCACCGTCCTCGACCTGTCCGGCGGCGAGCCACGAACGGGCCTGGTGATCGCGCTCCCCGCCGATCGCGTCGAGGAACTGCTCGGCCACGTCGTCGGCAGCGATGTCTACCTCGTCACCACCACCAGCTGACCGAGTCGAGGGCGGTGGGTGCGATCCCTCAGAATCGCCGTCCCCGACGTCCGAGGTGGGTGGGCCAGGGCCGAGGAAGGCGATCAATCCCCGGCCCTGACGCGCCTGAACTACGCGAGTCCCAGCTGGGCCTCGAAACGACCCTCTTCGAGGCGCCGCTTCACGGTGGTCAGGAAGCGGGCCGCGTCGGCGCCGTCCACGAGGCGGTGGTCGTACGTCAGCGCCAAGTACACCATCGACCGAACGGCGATGACCTCGCCCTCAGCGGTGTCGATCACGACGGGACGCTTCACGACGGCGCCGGTGCCGAGCATGCCGACCTGCGGCTGGTTCAGGATCGGCGTGTCGAACAGGGCGCCGCGGCTGCCCGTGTTGGTCAGCGTGAACGTGCCGCCGGTGATCTCGTCGGGCGTCACCTTGTTGGCGCGGGTGCGCTCGGCCAGGTCGGCGGTCTTGCGGGCGAGGCCGGCCAGGTTGAGGTCGCCGGCGTTCTTGATGACCGCCGCGATCAGGCCGCGCTCGGTGTCGACCGCGAGGCCCAGGTGCTCGACGTCGAAGTAGGTGACCTCCATGGTCTCGTTGTTGATCGTGGCGTTGAGCTTCGGGTGCTGCTTGAGCGCCTCGATGGCCGCCATCTCGAAGAACGGCATGAACGACAGCTTGACGCCCTCGCGGCGCAGGAAGTCGGCCTTCGCCTGCTCGCGCAGCCGGGCGATCTTGGTGACGTCGACCTCGACGACCGTGGTGAGCTGGGCCGCGGTCTGCAGCGACTCGACCAGGCGCTTGGACATGGTCTGCCGCAGGCGCGACATCTTCTCCGTACGGCCGCGCAGCGTGGTGTCGACCTCGACGGGCTCGGGAGCGGCGGCGACATGAGCCGGCGCGGCCTGAGCGGGCGCGGCGGCGGGAGCCGGAGCGGCCTGGGCGGCGGCGGGAGCCGGCGCGGCGGCCTGCTCGCGCTGCGACTTGGCGGCCTCCAGAACGTCCTGCTTGCGGATGCGACCGCCTACGCCGGTGCCGGTGATCGACTCGAGGTCGACACCGTGCTCGTTGGCGAGCTTACGCACCAGCGGCGTCACGTACGGGCTGTCACCCGAGGACGGCAGCTGGGTCGGCTCGGTGGCGGCCGGAGCCTGCGGGGCGGGCGCCTGAGCGGCCGGGGCCTGCTGCACCGGAGCGGGCGCCGGGGCGGGCGCGGGCGCCGGGGCCTGAGCCTGGGCAGGAGCGGGCTGCGGGATCGAGGAGACCGGCGCGGGAGCCGGGGCCGGCTCGGGCTCCGGCTGCGGCTCGGGCTGCGCGGCGGGCGCCGGCGCGGCCTCCTGCGTGGCGGCGCCGCCGGCCTGGCCGTTCTCGTCGATGACGGCGAGCTCGGCGCCGACCTCGACGGTCTCGTCCTCAGCGACGACGATCTTGGTGAGGACGCCGGCGGACGGCGACGGGATCTCGGTGTCGACCTTGTCGGTCGACACTTCGAGGAGCGGCTCGTCGGCCTCGACGCGCTCGCCCTCCTTCTTCAGCCAACGGGTCACCGTGCCCTCGGTGACGCTCTCGCCGAGCTGGGGCATCTGTACAGAGACCGGCATCGTTATCTTCTCTCGCGTTCTTATTTCGAGGGCTTGAATTAGTTGTGTACGTGCAACGGCTTGCCGGCCAGGGCCAGCATCGCCTCACCGACGGCCTCGGACTGGGTCGGGTGGGCGTGGATGAGCTGGGCGACCTCCGCGGGCAGCGCCTCCCAGTTGTAGATCAGCTGACCCTCGGTCACGAGCTCGCCGATGCGGCGGCCCACCATGTGAACGCCCACGACGGGGCCGTCCTTCTGGGCGATGACCTTGACGGCACCCGCGGTGCCGAGGATCTGGCTCTTGGGGTTGCCCGCGAGGTCGTAGACCTGTTCGACGATCTCGATGCCGCGCTCGGCGGCCTGCGCGGACGTGATGCCCACCGAGGCGACCTCGGGGTCGGAGTAGGTGATGCGCGGCACACCCGCGTAGTCGATGGCGGGCGGGTTGAGCCCGGCGATGTGCTCGGCCACCATGATGCCCTCGGCGAACCCGGCGTGGGCCAGCTGGAGGGTCGGGATCAGGTCGCCGATGGCGTAGACGCCGGGGATCGAGGTCTGGCAGTGCTCGTCGACCACGACCGCGCCGCGCTCGACCCTGATGCCCTGCTCCTCGAAGCCCATCCCGGCCGAGACAGCGCCGCGGCCGACCGCGACCAGCAGCAGCTCGGCGTCGAGGGTCTTGCCGTTGGCGAGGGTGACGACCACACCGGTGTCGGTGGTCTTGACGCCCTCGAAGAAGACGCCCAGCTCGTACTTGATGCCGCGGCGGCGGAAGGCGCGCTCCAGCAGCTTGGAGCTCGACTCCTCCTCGGTCGGCAGCAGGTGGGGCAGCGCCTCGACGATCGTGACCTCGGCGCC
The DNA here is from genome assembly GCF_040659625.1 of Nonomuraea sp. NPDC049750. Classification (NCBI taxonomy): domain Bacteria; kingdom Bacillati; phylum Actinomycetota; class Actinomycetes; order Streptosporangiales; family Streptosporangiaceae; genus Nonomuraea; species Nonomuraea sp. NPDC049750. The sequence continues at coordinate 601,126 of NZ_JBFANB010000004.1, read as the reverse complement.
GAAGGAGCGGTAGACGCTGGCCAGCTCGACGCCGATGACGCCGCCGCCCAGCACGATCACCGAGGAGGGCACGCGGTCCATCTTCAGCGTGTGCTCGCTGGTGATGACGCGCTCGCCGTCGATGTCCAGGCCGGGCAGCGACTTGGGCGCGGAGCCGGTGGCCAGGACGATGTCGCGGCCCTCATAGACCTCGGAGCCCACCTGGATCCGGTGCGATCCGACCAGCCGGCCCTCGCCTTCGACGATCGTCACGCCGGCGCCCTTGAGCAGGCCCTGCACGCCCTTCCAGGCGCGGGTGACGATCTTGTCCTTGAACGCGTGGACGGCCGGCACGTCGATGCCGTCGAACCGGGCCTTGACGCCGAACGTCTCGCTCTCGCGGGTCTCGTCGGCGACCTCGGCCGAGTGCAGCAGGGCCTTGGTGGGGATGCATCCCCTGTGCAGGCAGGTGCCGCCGATCTTGTCCTTCTCGATCAGGGCGACCGTCTTGCCCAGCTCAGCCGCCCGTAGCGCGCAGGCGTATCCGCCGCTGCCGCCTCCCAGGACGACGATGTCGTAGGCCACAGTCAGGCTCCTTGTCGGGGTGTTCGTGATGCCGTCATCTTTTCATTTGTTTCAGATGCTCGCGTGCCGCTCGGCCAGTCCGATGAGCGTGCGGGTGATGGCCCCGGTGCCGCCCTTCGGCGTGTAGCCGTGCGGCTCGCCCTTGTTGAACGCGGGTCCGGCCATGTCGATGTGCGCCCAGCGCACCCCGTCGGGCACGAACTCCTTCAGGAAGATGCCCGCGGCCAGCATGCTGCCCCAGCGTTCGGGCTGGAGGTTGGCGATGTCGGCGATCGGGGAGTCGAGGCCCTTGCGCAGCTCCTCCGGCAGCGGCATGCCCCAGGCGCCCTCGCCCGCGGCGCCCGCGACCTCGACGACCAGCTCACGCACGGCGTCGTCGTTGGCCATGACGCCGGCCGTGCGCCAGCCGAGTGCGACGATCTGCGCGCCGGTGAGGGTGGCCACGTCGACGATCAGGTCGGGGGAGTCCTCGGCGGCGCGAGCGATGCCGTCCATGAGGACCAGGCGGCCTTCGGCGTCGGTGTCGAGCACCTCGACGGTCTTGCCGCTGTAGCTGTGGATGACGTCGGAGGGGCGCTGCGCGGTGCCGCTGGGCAGGTTCTCGGCCAGGCAGAGGTAGCCGACGACGTTGACCTTCGGGGCCAGGCGGGCGACGCCGATCAGGGCGCCCAGAACCGCGCCCGCGCCGCCCATGTCGGATTTCATCCAGTCCATGGAGGCGGACGGCTTGAGCGACAGGCCGCCGGAGTCGAACGTGATGCCCTTGCCCACGTACGCCAGCGTCTTGGTGGCCTCGGGGTGGGTGTAGGAGAGGCGGACCAGGCGCGGCGGGTTGGCCGAGCCCTGGCCGACGCCGATGAGGCCGCCGTAGCCGCCGTCCTTGAGCTGCTTCTCGTCGAGCACCTCGACGCTCAGCCCGGCCTCGCCGCCGCGCTGCTCGGCGATCTCGGCGAACTTGGCCGGCCACAGGTCGGAGGGCGGCGTGTTGACCAGGTCGCGGACGAGCGTGACCGACTCGGCGAGCACGGAGGCGCGACCGGCGATCCCGTCGGATCCATCCGCTTCGTTCGCCGACAGTACGGTGAGGTCGCCCACGGGCGCCTTCACCTCGCCGTTGGTGCGGTAGCGGGAGAACCCGTAGGCGCCCAGCAGCGCGCCCAGCGCCACGGCCTCGGCCTGGTCGGCCGATTCGGCGGGCAGGAGGAGCGCGGCGCGGGCGGTGCCGGCGAGGGACCGTACGGCGGCTCCCGCGGCGCGGCGTAGCGTCTCGGCGTCGGCGGAGTCGCCGAGACCGACCGCGACCAGCAGCGGAGCGGTGATGGCGCCGAACACGGGCACCTTGGCGAGCTCTCCGGGCTTGCCGGAGAAGCCGACGGCGGTGAGCGTGGCGGCGAGTCTGCCGCCGAAGGCCGCGTCGAGGGACTCGGCGTCCGTGGCGGGGCGAGGGCCTTCCGGGCCGGACCGGAACCCGACGATCAGCGCGTCGGTGTCGAAAGAGACTGGATCTGCTGAGTTCAGCCGCACAGTGGTCACGTAAACCGATGCTATCCAGGGTTTAGAGGTACTCACAAACAGGGGTTCATCCTACCATTCGCCGTCGCGCGCACATGACGACTTGGTGCTAGTGTCATTAGCACCATGTTGCTGACTCTGGACCTCAACGACGCGCGTCCCCTGCACGAGCAGGTGGCCGGCGCGATCCGCCGTGCCATCGGCGAGGGCTCGTACGCGCCGGGTGACCGGCTGCCACCCGCCCGCGACCTGGCCGAGGCGCTCGGCATCAACCCCAACACGGTGCTGCGCGCCCTGCGTGACCTGCGTGACGAGGGGCTGCTGGAGTTCCGGCGGGGGCGCGGCGTCAGCGTCGCGGGCCGCGCCGACGGGCGGGCACTGCTCCTGCAGCGGGCCCGCGAACTGCTGGAAGAGGCCACGAGGCTCGGCTACCGCCGCGAAGACCTCATCACGATGCTGGAGGAGCTGCCATGAACTCGCGATTCGCCGCCGCCGCTTGGGGGCTGATCGTCGCCGCCGCGCTGGTCGCGGCCCCGCTCGCCCTGCGCGGCCGGCTGCCCGACCCGCTGGCCGTGCACTGGAGATCGGGTCTCGTGCCCGATGGCGAGCACTCGTTCACTGCCTTCCTGGTCGTGAGCGTCGTGACCTGGGGCGTGGCCTGGGCGGTGCTGTTCGGGGTCGCGGTGAACGGGAAGGCGATGGAGCGCAGGCTCAGCCGGATGTACTGGTGGGGGTCCCTGGCCGGCATGGGGGTGTTCGCGCTCGGCATGAGCGGCGCGACGCTGCTCGCCAACCTCGACGTGCCCACCTGGCGGGAGGCGGACCTGGAAGGCCGCACCGTGCTGGTCGTCATCGGCGCCGCGCTCGCCGCCGCGCTCCTGGCCGGTTACCTCGGCAGGGGCGGCCTCGACCAGCGCCCGCCCGTGGGTGAGGAGCCGCCCCGGTTGCGGCTCCAGCCGGGACAGCGCTCGGTATGGGTCAGCCGCATCACCAACTCCTGGCTGACCGCCATGAGCATGGCCGCGGCCGTCGCCCTGGCCGTGGCCGGCGTGCTGGCGATCACCGGAGTCCTGGCGGGCCTGCCTGCCGGGGGTACGGTGCCCGGGCTGGGCATCGTCCTGTTCGCCGGACTGCTCACCTCGTCGCTCACCGCCCGGGTCACCCGGGACGGGCTGGCGATCGGGTTCGGGCCGCTGGGCTGGCCGGTGCGGCGGATCCGGCTGTCGAAGATCGACAAGGCGTGGTCCGAGTCGCGGTATCCGAGCCAGGTCGGGGGCTGGGGCCTGCGCGGGCTGCCGGGCAGCGCCACCATCATGCTGCGGGGCGGCGAATGCCTGATCATCCGCTACCGCTCCGGCGGGCAGCTGGCCGTGAGCATCGACGACGCCGAGCGCGGCGCGGCCCTGATCAACGCCTTCATCGCGGAGCGGCCCGCCGTACAGGCGTGACGCTCTCAAGGGGTACGACCGAGCATGGCGCAGATCGTGAGCGCGGTGGCCGTGAAGGGCGGCGTCGGTCAGCCGAGCACGGCGCAGACCGTGAGCGTGGTGGCCGTGGCCGTCTCGACGAGGGCCCCCAGCACGTCGCCCGTGACCCCGCCCAGGCGCCGCCTGGCATGGCGGAGCAGGAGCAAGGCCGCCGCGAGCCCGGCGGCCACGCCAAGGGGAAGGATGTACACCATCCCTTGTCCCGCCACCAGGCCGAGGCCCGCTGCCGCCGCCAGCGCGAGGGCGGTGGCCGCCCAGGCGGCGCCCGGCCGGACCGTGCCCGCGACCAGCGCGCCGAGCCCGTCGGGGCGGGCGGCGGGAACGCTCGACCGGCAGGCCCAGGTGAGCGCCAACCGGCCGGTGACGCAGGCGGCCACCAGGGCGGGCGGCCCGAGCCCGGAAAGAGCGGTCGCCAGGGATGTGGACCCGAGCCCGGTCAGGGCGGGCGGTTCGAGCCCGGAAAGGGCGGTCACCTGGATGAGCAGCGTCAGCACCAGGGTGATCACGCCGAACGGCCCAATATCCGACTTTTTCATGATGTCGAGCGCCTGAGGGGCGGGCTTCCCGCTGCCCAGCCCGTCCGCGAGATCGGCCAGGCCGTCCAGATGCAGCCCCCGCGTCAGTACGGCCAGCACCCCGACCGCGAGCGCCGCACCCAGCAACGGCGGCCCCGGGAGCAGCAACGGCAGACAGGCCACGGCGCCCAGCACCAGCCCGACGGCCGGAGCCAGCACCATCGCCCGCCCCGCCACCTGGCGATCGACCAGTGTCACCCGGACCGGGAACACACTCAGCGTCCCGACCGAGAACCGCACCCCGTCCATCACGCTCTCCCTACGGTCGCCGACACGCCCACGGACCGGCCAAGAAGCCGCACACCCTCCCTATGGTGTCGGCGCGTCCACGGACCGGGGTCAAGTAGACGCACGTCACGGCGCCCAGCCCGGTGAACCGGAGGAGCGTGCCCCTGGACAGACCTCAGCCGCAGATGGCGGGTGGGGCTCACCGGGCCGGCCGTAAAAATAGCAATAACCCCCACCCATCGGACGCTGAGGGAGTCCGGGGGCGGCCACTAGGGTGGCCGGATGCACGTTGTTGAACTCGAAGGCGTAAGCGTCCGGGTCGCCGGCAAGTCGCTGCTGAGTGCGGTCGACTGGCGAGTGGAGTACGGCGAGCACTGGGCCGTGCTCGGGCCCAACGGTGCCGGCAAGACGACGCTGCTCTCGCTGGCCGCGGCCGTACGGCACCCGACGGAGGGCACGGTCAGCGTCCTCGGCCACCGGCTCGGCCGGGCCGACGTACGCTCGCTGCGGCGCCACATCGGCCTGGTGGCCTCCAGCCAGCGGCTGATCGACGAGGAACTCCTGGAGGAGGAAGGCGCCACCGCCCTCACCGTGGTGCTCACCGGCCACACGGGCACGAGCGCCCCGCTCTGGGACAGGTACGGCGACGCCGAGCGGGACCGCGCACTGCGCCTGCTGGGGGACGTGGGCTGCAAGGACCTGTCCGAGCGCCTGTTCCGGGTGTGCTCCCAGGGTGAGCGGGCCAGGATCAGGGTGGCCAGGTCGCTCATGGCCGACCCGGCGGTGCTGCTGCTCGACGAGCCGTTCGCCGGCCTCGACCTGCCGGCCCGCGAGGACCTCATCGAGGCGGTGGAGGACCTGGCGACGACCAGGCCGGTGCTCACCACGGTGACGGTGACCCACCGCCTGGAGGAGGTACCCGCCACGACGACGCACGCCATGCTCATGCGCGACGCGCGCGTCCTGGCGTCGGGGCCGGTCGCGGACGTCCTCACGCCCGCGAACCTGTCCGACTGTTTCGGCCGCTCCCTGCACGTCGACCGCATGGAGGGTCGCTGGTACGCCCGAGCGATCCGCCACTAGACCGGCGGTGTGCCAGGGCGGTCTGCGGCCGTACGCCGAAGCGGTCGGCCGCTGGGCCCGGTCGTACGCCAGAGCGCTTCGCCGCCCGGCCCGACCGCACTCCGACGTCGCGTATCCCGGTGTCACAGACGCACTGGGCGGCCGGCGATCACCAGAGCGACATATTCGGACTCGTCGGCGAGGCGCTCGTTGAGTCGCCCCAGCTCGTCCCTGAACGCGCGCCCGCTGGCCGTGGCGGGCACCACGCCCATGCCCACCTCGTCCGACACGGCCACGATCCGCTGGGTCGTCCCCCGCCACGCCGCCACCAGCTCATCGCAGCGCGCGGTCACCGGCGCCCGATCGCCGTCCCAGGCACCGCACTCGTCGAACACCGCCGCCAGCCACGTGCCCAGCCCGTCGACCAGCAGCGGCGTCGTCGCCGCGCGGATAGTCCCCGCCAGGTCGGTGGTCTCCACCGTCACCCAGTGCGCGGGCCTGCGCTCGCGGTGGGCCCGTACCCGCGCCGCCCACTCACCGTCGCCTTCGCCGCGCGAGCCGGTGGCGACATAGGTGACGTACGGGTCGGCGGCCAGTCGTAGCTCAGCCTCCGCCGACTTGCCCGAACGGGAACCGCCCAGCAGCAGGGTTCTCCTCGGCTGTGCTGGAGCCCGTGAAGCCGGTGGGACGGCGAGCGCGGTGTCGAGCGTCGTCCCGTCCGGCACGGCTCGCACCCCCCACAAGGCGAGCCGCCGCGACAATTCCTCTTCGGACCTGACCCGGTGGTCCATCCCGACGGCCACCACCTGGGTGCTGTCGGCCACCAGTCCCGCCCGGCGCAGGAGCCCGATCCGCTCGGGCCGGACGAGCGGATCGACCAGCACGATGTCGTACGGGCCGGCCGGGGCCGTTGTCGGCTCCGGGGCTGCCGTCGCCTCTGAGGGCGCGTATAGCAGGCGCGTGCCATCGGGACCCTCCAGGCCGTGACCGTCGGCCAGGACCCGGTAACCGGGCGGCACGTCGTCGAACGGGAAGCGCGCCACACCGTCGACGACGAGCTCGAACGGTCGTCTGTGGCCGTAGGGGAGCCCGGCACATGAGGCGCACGGGCAACCCGGCTCCGGCCAGCCCGTGGGGCCCGCGGTACCGGCGAGATGGAGTTTCACCGGGCCGAGCGTACATAGGCTCCGGCATCGCGGCCCGCAACGGAGCTGCTGCTTTCGGCTGGCTGAGGTTCTTGTGGGTGGCCTGCGGCGGGACTGCCGATTTCGGCGGGCTGAGGTTCTTGGGGGGATGGTCTCCAACCGGACTGCCGGTTTCGGCGGGCTTGGGGCTCTTGGGTTGGAGGGTGGTCCGTAGCGGAGTTGTCGGTTTCGGCGGGCTGGGGGCCTTGGGGTTGGGGAGCGACCCGAAGCGGAATTGCCGCTCTCAGCGCGTTAGGGCCTGGAGCCTGGCGTCGGGGGCGGGCGTGGGCGCGGGCATGGGGTGTCGGGTGTAGGTCAGCGGGAGGGGGTTCGGGGGTGGCGGCGGGTGGCCACGATGGCGCCGCCGCCGCCGAGGAGGACGAGGGCGACCGCGCCGCCCAGGATCAGTGTGAGTGGCGGCCCGTGCGACGAGGCGCCGTCTGATGAGGCGTCAGTGGGTGAGACGGGGGTGCCCAGGTCGGTGCCGGCGGCGGCCCTGGCCGGGTAGGCGTTGATCGCCACCACGTCCCCCTGAGCGTTCACACGGGCCTTGGCGGCCGTGGCCAGTAGTCGGGCCGTGGAGGCGGTCTCCGCGCCCGTCACGCACTTCGTCAGCCCCTCCGCGGGCGATTGCTCGCCGGGGAAGGCGTCAGACTCGGGGTCGCCGAAGTCCACCCTGACCACGACCCGCTTGCCGCCGGAGGCCGCGGCGTCCTTGCCGCACACCGTCTGGAACGACGGCAGGTCGCCCCCAGGCGGCCCCGTCGCGGTGCCGTCGGGCGAGGCGGAGAAGCGCCGGCCGATCATCGAGCCGTCCGGCGGAGCGTCCTTGGCGGAGCTTGCGAGCCAAGCGGTGTCGTCGCTCTGCCAGACGCTCCATAGGCGTACGGCGTTGGGGTCGGGCGCTCCGGGGACGGGGTCGTTGGGTCCGACGGAGAGTGTGGCGAGGGTGGGGAAGACCCAGAATGCGGCGAGGGCGGGAGGGGGCAGCGAGGAAGGCGGCCGCCGCGACGGCGACTCCCGCCGCCACACGATACGCGCGCGGCATCGATTGACCGCCAAGCTCGGGAGTAAGGTTCCAGTGCCGTCGGAGGGTGCGTCGGCGAACCCGCGGAAAAGGAGCGTATGGCATGACATGGCGGTGGCGTTATGAAAATGCAAATGGTGGTGAGGTAACGGATCGCCCTTTGCCGCGAGAAGTTTTTCCGAGCCAGGCGGACGCGGAGTCCTGGCTTGGCGAGAACTGGGGTGAACTGCTGGAATCCGGGGTCGAGCAGGTGGCGCTGCTCGACGAGGACCGGGTCGAATACACGGGATTGTCATTGCGTCCGGAGTGAAGCAAGGAGAAATCAACTACCGCCGGTTGAAGCTGGTGGTTTGCTCTCTCGGTCCCGTCTGGCTGAGGGAAGGCCGGTAGCGTGTGGCTGGTTGATGGCAGCCCAGCCCGCAGCGCCGCGTGTGGCGATGTTGCGGGCTGCGATGTGGTCGGCGTGCCCAGCGAGGCCACACCTGGTGCAGACGAACCGGCCCCGCGCCGGCCGGTTCGCCCTGGACACGTACCCGCATTCCGGACACGCCTGCGAGGTGTAGGCGGGGTCGACCAGGGCGAAGGCGATCCCGGCGCGGGCGGCCTTGTAGCGGGTGAAGGTGATCTGCTGGGCGAAGGCCCAGCTGTGCAGGGTGTGCCGCTGGAGCCGATGAGCCCTTACCCGAGCGCGGATGCCCTGAAGGTCCTCCAGGGCGATGCCGCGGCCGGTGTGTTCGGCTTCACGCACCACGTACTTCGAGATTTGGTGGTTGAGGTCGGTCATCATCCGGTGCTCACGCCCGGCAAGGCGGCGCAGCACCCGCCGAGCCGCAGAAGTTCCCTTCTTCTGCAGCCGTCGGCGTTGCCGGTGCCGCCGCTGTCGCAGGGTGCGGACGTGGCCGTTGCCGCTGACCGGTCCGGCCAGGGCGGGGCCGGGCAGCACCACGCCGTCGCAGGTGACCGCCAGGTTCGCCACCCCTTGATCCACCCCGACGAAGCCGCCGACCGGCTCACGCACCGCCGGTTGGGGCAGGGTGAGGGTGACCTGCAGCAGCCACACGCCGCGTCTGCAGATCAGGTCGGCCTCGCCGAGCGGCAGCGCGTCCACGGCTTTGAGGTCTTCTGGCCGGCCGGTGTAGGGGAGAGTGACGCGGCCGGTGGGGGTCCACAAAGATACGGTGCGGGCGTCCCGGTTGAAGCTCATCAGCCGGGCGTCGTAGGGGACGGCGCCGTGTGGGCGGAAGATGTGGGCGCGTTTCTTGCTGGCGCGCCGGTTGGCGTAGGCGCCGGCGACCCGGGCGATCGCCCGCACGGCCGCTTGCGCACCCAGCCCAGCCACCTGCCCGCGCACCTCGTAATAGGCCAGCCGATGCAACTCCACCACGGCGAAGACGCGGTGCTGCCAGGCCAGCCGGGAGACGACGGTGGCCGCCTGATTGCACAACAGCACCGCCGCGGCCAGGGCGTCGGCCTCGGCCGGGGTGGGCGTGAGCCGTAGTTGCACGATCGAGGGCAGGCCGTGGCGTTTGGTGGCGGAGCGGCGGATCGCCATCGCACACCTCCTGTCACAGCAATCTCACCCACCGCACACATTACCGAACGTGACCGAGTCTTTCCACACTGTTTTCGAAAGGCGGGTAGTAGTGCCACATTCAGATGAAAAACCCCTTGAGCGTCATTGTCGCTCAAGGGGCTTTTGCTGCCGGGGATGTTACGGGCGCTTCGGCGGGCTGGCCGTCTTGGCGGGATCGCGCTCGACCACCGGGCCGAGCACGGCGTCGATCCGCTCCAGTACGTCGGCGTCGAGCTTGACCCCGACCGCCTTGACGTTGTCGCGCACCTGCTCGGGGCGGGAGGCGCCGACGATGGCGCTGGAGACGTTCGGGTTCTGCAGGACCCAGGCGACCGCGAGCTGCGCCATGGTGAGGCCCAGGTCGGCGGCGATCGGCTGGAGTTCCTGTACGCGGGTGAGGACGTCGTCGTTCATGAAGCGGGCGATCATGTCGGCGCCGCCGGCCGTGTCGGTCGCCCTGGAGCCTGCCGGCGGGGCCTGGCCGGGCAGGTACTTGCCGGTCAGTACGCCCTGCGCGATGGGCGACCAGACGATCTGGCCGATGCCCTCACGCTCGCTGAGCGGTACGACCTCCGGCTCGATGACGCGCCAGAGCATCGAGTACTGGGGCTGGCTGGACACGATCCGGTCGAAGCCCATGTCGTCGGCGATCTTCAGCGCCTGGGCGATCTGGTCGGCCGTCCACTCGCTGACGCCGATGTAGAGGACCTTGCCCTGCCGTACGAGATCGTCGAAGGTCTTGAGCGTCTCCTCCAGCGGCGTCTCGAAGTCGAAGCGGTGCGCCTGGTACAGATCGACGTAGTCGGTCTGCAGACGCCGCAGCGACCCGTGGATGGATTCGGTGATGTGCTTGCGGGACAGGCCGCGGTCGTTCGGCCCGGGGCCCGTCGGCCAGTAGACCTTGGTGAAGATCTCCAGCGATTCCCTGCGTACGCCCTTCAGGGCCCGGCCGAGCACCGACTCGGCCTTGGTGCCGGCGTAGACATCGGCGGTGTCGAACGTCGTGATGCCCTCGTCGAGCGCCGCCTGCACGCACTGCTTGGCGGCGTCCTCCTCGACCTGGGAGCCATGGGTGAGCCAGTTGCCGTAGCTGATCTCGCTGACCTTGAGACCGCTGCGACCGAGGGTACGGAATTCCATAGATCCGACCTTAGGCCCGTCTCATGCGGTGATCTAAACCGGGATGGGGTGCGGTCTGCCCGCCGGGGCGCTCATCGACCGGGCGCGCTGACGGGGCTTGGCGGTCCTCGACGACTGCGCGGCTCGGCACCGCTCGTGGGCGGGGCGGCCTGATACCACCAAGCTTGACCTCTCCAAGGATGGTCGGACGGACACGTTCGGCGGCACCGACCTGGACCAGGCCGAACGGATGCCGTTGGGCGAGCGCGAGCGGCGCGAGGCGGGCGGACGATCCATGGCCGTGCTGCCGGAGCCGCAAAGTCTGGTGGTTCGCGAGCCCCTGGCCAAGGGATCGTCCGGGTTGGCCGCGCCGCCGATGGACCAGGCACGTGCCCGGCCGATCGACCTGCTGGATCGGACGCCGGGTGTCATCCGGCGGCTGGCCGTCTATTGCTTGAGATCGTCCTTGGTGACGACGTCCGAGCACTTGAAGCCCGCTTTGTCGGCCGCGGCCTTGTCGGTCTGCCGGATGCTCTCCAGGTCGAGCGAGCCGTCGGCGTAGGCTCGCAGGTCCTTCTTGTTGCTGTACTTCACCAGGACGTCGGCCATGCACGACACGAACTTCGTCACGGCCGCCGGCTTGTACGGCAGCTCCTTTATCTCCCGCGATTTGCGCAGCTGATCCATGACGCCGGTTTTGACGCCGCTTTCACCGGCGGGGGCCGCTGTTTTTCCCGTCGCCTTCTGGTTCGTGTCCGCGGCTTCGGGAGCGGTGGTTCCCGTGGCGATGGTTTCGCCGCTGCCGCTGCCGCATGAGGTCAGCGTCAGAACCAAGAACGCCGCCGCCATTGCCGGGGCGAGAGTATAGCCGGTGCGTAAAATGCGCATGAAAATCCTCCTTGCTGTGAGCCGTGCGGCCACAGGGAGTCGATCCTAGTGATTCGGCGCATGCCGAGAAGAGGCGATGCGGGGACGTTTAGAGCCCGGTCGAATGATACAGGCCGACGCGCTTCCGGATTGCCCGACGGCCGATACCCGAGGCGACACGTCCAGACTTCTCAAATGAAACTCTTCCAGGCTTCTCAAATGAAACTCTGTACCAGGCGCGGCGCGCATTACGGTCGAGCCGGTCTAAGGCACCAAGAGAGAAACTCAGACCTGGTTCGGGTTCGGCGACGAGCTCAATCGTCCGCTCGGAATTCATCGAATTCTTCGAGGCGCTGGCGATTCCCGCTCGGCACGCGGCCGGAACGAAGGTGCTCGGGCCGTTGATCGACCGCGAGAATCCCCAACAGGTTCGTCTGGACGCGTGCCTTCGCCTCGCTGGGGAACGTGGCCGGATGAAGACCGCCTTCTCTTCGGCGTCGCTGTGGACCGACCATATGGAGGCGGCCTGCTCCTGGTGCGGCACGTACCGTACGTCCGGCCGGTCGATGCCCATCCCGAACGCGTACGTCACGATCGCGACGTCCGCCCCCTCGCGGGCCCATGGCGGACCGCCGTCCGCGACCATGACCTCTGTTACCCTGATCTGCGACGCGGGGTGCCCGGCAGGTTGGGCTGAGATCACACCCGTAGAACCTGATCTAGTTCGCACTAGCGAAGGGACGTCCGGGTGGCTCCCGTTTCCAAGATGCTTTCCGTCGTCGGCACCGACTCGAGCGCGGACGGTCAGGGATATCTGAACGGCGCGCCGCGGGCCGCGGGCGTTTCCAGGTCGGGGGAGACGGCCCCGTCCACCATTTCCACGCACTCTGGTGAGTGAGGGCATGTTCTGCGATGAAATCTGGACGCGCGCGGCCAAGCTGCTCGACGCGATCCGTAACCATCCGTTCAACAACGCGCTGGGGGACGGCGGTCTCGACCGGGAGCGTTTCGCCTTCTATCTCGTTCAGGACGGCCGTTATCTGGCGGCGTACGCGAAAACGCTGGCGACGGCGGCGGCCCGGGCGGACGATTCCTCCGACGCCGCGTTCTTCGCCCAGTCCGCCCATACGGCGCTGACGGTCGAACGGGCCCTGCACGGCCGTTATCTCGGCGAATTCGGCCTGGACGCCGGGGAGATGGCGGCCATTCCCACCTCGCCCACCTGCCTGGCATACGCGTCCTACCTTCAGGCCACCGCGCTCACCGCGCCACTACCCGTGCTCGCCGCCGCCGTGCTGCCGTGTTTCTGGGTGTACCAGGACGTCGGCACGGCACTGCTGGCGCGTACGGAGGGGCGGCGCGACCATCCGTACCACGCGTGGATCGCCACCTATTCCGACCCCGCCTTCGCCGTCTCCGCCGAACAGGCGAAGGCCATCACCGACCGGCAGGCCGCCCAGTCCGGCCCCGCCATCCGCGAAGCCATGGCGGAGGCGTTCCTCCGGGCGGCCGAATACGAGTGGATGTTCTGGGACAGCGCGTGGCGCCTCGAAGCCTGGCCCACCCGCCAATGGCTGTGAACGAGCCCCTGTCGGTCGTCGAAAGAATCGAAAGAGACGTGGTACGGCGCCCGCCCGTGACAGATCGGCGCCCCCACCTGGCGCCGCGACAGCTCTTTCCGCTGGTGGCCGTGAACTCACTCCAGGAGGCCCGGCTTCACGGTGAACACCTGTACGGCGACCGTCTCATAAGGTAGGAACTGCGCGATGATCTTACCGAGGGTCATTTCGGTGGGATCGCTTGTCGGGCTGCGGTCGGCGAGGGAGTAGATCATCGGCCCTTCCTTGGCGGGGCCGGTCGAGGCGGTGCCCGAGACGATTACGGTGTGGAACGCGTCGGCGGAGGCGCCGATCATGACGATGACGTCGCCCGCCACGGTACGCAGGCCGGCGAGCTCGTCCACCGGCACGCGGTCCTTCGACACCGGGTCGCACAGAAAGCCCGCCCACGCCTCCGACCCGCCGTCGTACTTGGTCGAAGACCGGTTCCGCATGCCCAGCAGGAACGTCTTCTCGCTGATGTGCGCGGCCCTGAGCAGGGCATAGGGCAGGAGTTCGAAGCACATCAACTCGATGGGCGCCGCGATGTGATCCGGAACTCCCGTGCCGGTACGCCAGGAGCTTCCGCTGCCCCAGGTGATGGCCTCTATCCCCATCAGGCCCTTGACCGCGAGCGCGCACTTCGCCCCGGTCGTCCCGCGGCTGTCCGACGACGATGTGGAGCCGGTGCTCTCGGGCGGACGATCTGTCATGGGATATCCCCCCTTCATCCTGCACGACAGCCTTACTCCGCCATGAGGGGCTGAACACCCCGCGAGCGTGTCCGCAGCCGGCCTTGGGCGGCCGGCGGCCCACGGTCACGCGAGGAGTGCCGCGCTGGGAGAAGCCGGAGCGAAACGGCGCGAAAGCCGGAGCGAAACGGCGCGAAAGCCGGCGCGAAAGCCGGAGCGAACCGCGTTACTTCTTGGGTGGCACCGGCTTGCCGCCCGGCAGGACCGCGGGCGGCGGGAAACGCAGCTTGCGGATCTGCAGAGCCCGCATCGCGGCATAGAAGCCGACGCCGCGCAGGTTCTCCTTGGGATACTTCTCCGCCACCAGCTTCTTGATCCGCCAGGCCACGAAGATCGAGGTGAAGAGCACACCGATCATCATGATCGGCCAGCCGATCGTGATCACGTAGCCGAGCACCAGCGGACGGATGTCTGCGGGCCATGGGATCCACGTCGCCAGCAGGATCACCAGCGAGAACGGCAGGAAGTATTGGCTCGGCAGCCGCCGCGAGTCGACCCAGTCGCGCGCGAACTTGCGCGCCGGGCCCTTGTCGCGGGCCGGGAAATAGCGTTCGTCGCCCGCGAGCATGCCCTTGCGGGCCCGCTCGCGCTCGACAGTCTGCTTGGCGCGGGCCTGTCGATAGGCCTCTTTGCGGTCCTTGGGCGCGGTGACCGGCTGGCGCCGTCTGCCTTCCGCGTCCCGGCGCTTGGGTGTGGGACGACCCTTGCCCTGGGGCTTAGGATCGTCAATGGGGACGGGGGTGTCGTCCACGGAGGTTTGGGAACGGCGTCGCAACACGACGTCAACCCTACCTGGATGGCAACTTAGTGACGCCCCCGTGCGTTATGCGTAGGGTAATCCCAAGGCGGCTGCGCTGCACTGGGTGAACACCAGCACGACCTAAGAAGGGGACGGCCGACGCGCATGAGCGTGATGAAGAGACTTTCGATGATCTTCAAGTCCAAGGCCAACAAGGCCCTGGACAAAATGGAGGATCCGCGCGAGACCCTCGACTATTCCTACCAGCGGCAACTGGAGTTGCTGCAGAAGGTACGCCGGGGCGTGGCGGACGTCGCCACCTCGCGCAAGCGGGTGGAATTGCAGGTCAACGGCCTCGAACAGCAGGCCAGGCGCTATGAGGAGCAGGGCCGTAAGGCGCTGTCCGTCGGGCGTGAGGACCTGGCTCGTGAGGCCCTCCAGCGCCGGTCCAATCTGCAGGGGCAGATGGCCGACCTGAAGATCCAGCATGAGAACCTGCAGGCCGAGGAGGAGAAGCTGACCACGGCTTCCCAGCGGTTGCAGGCGAAGGTCGACTCCTTCCGTACGAAGAAGGAGACGATCAAGGCCACCTACACCGCGGCCGAGGCGCAGACGCGCATCAACGAGGCTTTCTCCGGCATCTCCGAGGAGATGGGCGACGTCGGTCTCGCGATCCAGCGCGCCGAGGACAAGACCGCGCAGATGCAGGCCCGCGCCGGCGCCATCGACGAGCTGCTCGCCAGCGGCGCGCTCGATGACTACAGCGGCACCCGCGGCGACGACATCCAGGCCGAGCTCGACCGTATGGGCGGCGGCATGGACGTGGAGCTGGAGCTGGCCAGGATGAAGGCCGAGCTCGGCCAGGGTCCGGCGCCCAAGAGCGCCATCGAGCCGGGCCAGGGCGGCCAGCAGGGCGCGCCCCAGCAGGCTCAGCCTCAGAACACGCAGCAGCTGCGCCAGCCTGGGGAGGGCGCATGATCGTCAGAATCATGGGCGAGGGGCAGGTCGAGATCTCGGCCGACGACATCTCCGTGCTCAACCAGCTCGACAGCGAGCTCGAGTCGGCCATCGAGTCCGACGACGAGGCGAGCTTCCGGGTCAAGTTGCACGCCCTGCTCGACAAGGTTCGCCACGTCGGCAAGTCGCTTCCCGACGACAGCCTTGAGCCGTCAGAGCTGATCCTTCCCCCCGCGGACGCCTCGATCGAGGAGGTCCGGGAGATGCTGGGCGACCAGGGTCTCATCCCGGGTTAGCCATGAACACGCGGTTCGCGCCCGACCGCGGTCTGACCACCCGCATGGTCGTGACGATGTTCCTGTTGGGGCTGCTCTACGTGGCCTTCATGGGTGTCCTCATCGCTGTGGGCGTTCAAGGACTGGTCGTGCTGGTGCTCGCCGGGGGCCTGCTGCTCGCGCAGTACTTCCTGTCCGATCGCATCGCGCTGTTCGCAATGCACGGCCGGGAGGTCTCGCCGCAAGAGGCTCCCGAGCTCCATGGCATGGTCGATCGCCTCTGCGCGATGGCCGACATGCCCAAGCCGCGGGTGGCGATAGCGGATTCCGACGTCCCCAACGCCTTCGCCACCGGCCGCAACCAGAACAACTCCGTCCTCTGCGTGACGACCGGCATCCTGCGCCGCCTGGAGCCCCAGGAGTTGGAGGGCGTGCTGGCGCACGAGCTGTCGCACGTCGCCCACCGTGACGTCGCGGTCATGACGATCGCCTCGTTCCTCGGCATCGTGGCCGGTCTGATGACCAGGTTCGCCCTGTACACCGGGCTGGGGCGCAGCCGTGACAACAACGGCGGCGTGCCGATCGGGCTGATCATCATGCTGGTCTCGATCGTCGTGTACGCGATCAGCTTCCTGCTCACCCGAGCCCTGTCGCGCTACCGCGAACTGGCCGCGGACCGGGCGGGCGCGCTGCTCACCCAGCGGCCGTCGGCCCTGGCCAGCGCGCTGACCAAGGTCACCGGCGACATGGCCAGGATCCCGAGCCAGGACCTGCGTGAGGCGGCGCCGTTCAACGCCTTCTACTTCGCCCCGGCGCTGGCCAAGGGCGCCTCCATCGCCACCCTGTTCTCCACTCACCCACCGCTGGAGCGCCGCCTGGAGCAGCTGGCCAGGATCTCCGCCCAACTCGGAAGGGGCTGACCGTATGGGCTGGCTCGACACCCTGCTAGGCCGGTCGAAGCCCGCACCACCCAACCTCGACGCACTGTTCGCGCTGCCGTCCGCGGCGGTGACGCTGCAGGCCGCCACCGGTCTCGTTCCCACCGGTCTCGGCTCGGTGTCCTTCCGCGCGGCGGAGGGCGGCGCGTTCGCCACTCTCGAAAGCGATGTGCAGGCGCTGCTCGGCGACCGCGTCGACAAATCCTCCGACGGTTACGGCTACACCTGGCTCCTGGTGCGCCGATCGCCCGACGACGTCAGCGACCTGGTCACCGAGCTGCACGCGGTCAACGCCTCGCTGGAGGGCGCCGGATTCGGTCCCTCGCTGCTCTGCTCGCTGGTGTCGTTCACCGATCCCAACGGCCGCCGGCTGGCGGTCGTCTACCTGTACAAGCGCGGCACGTTCTACCCCTTCGCGCCGCTGTCCGGCCAGCACCGCGACAACGCGCTCGAACTCCAGGCCAGAGGCGCGCTGGAGGGCGAGCTACCGCTGGAACAGGACCTCGGCCGCTGGTTCCCGGTCTGGGGCGCCCCCGGCCTCTGATCGCACCGGGTGATCTAATGATCACGTGGAGCGACGACTGCTGGTGCTCGCGGCCACTGCCTTCGTGGTGGCGGCCGTGCTGTACAGCGCCTGGATGCCCGGCCAGTTCACCAGTCCGCTGGTCGATCGGAGCGACGGCCTGGTCGGCGAGCTGGCGGCGCGCGACCAGCCCGCGACGCGCCTGTTCAGGACCGCCGACGTGCTGGCGGGCCTGGCGATCGTGCTCGGGGTGGCGCTGACGCCTCGGGTGCGGCGGGAGCGGTTCGCCTGGCTCGGGCTGGCGGCCTTCGGCGTTCTCGTACTCGCCGGTGGGCTGTTCCCGCTCGACTGCGCCGCGCTGGGCGATCCCGTCTGCGAGCTCGGCCCGCTGTCGCTCTCGCACCACGTCCACGCCGTGACCGGTGTGCTGGCCACGGCCGCCGTGCTGGCCGCGATGGCCCTGCTGAGCCGCTACTGGGACACCTGCCTCGCCTGGCTGATCACCGGCGCGGCCCTGGGCGTCACCGCACTGACGCTGGCGGCCATCGCGGGCGGGTATCCGGCCGGGCTGGCGCAGCGCGGGCAGGCGACGCTTGTGGCGATCTGGCTGGTGTACGTCGCGCTGCGGCTGCTGGAGGCCGACGACCCTCCGCTGTCGCTTGGTCAGGGGCCGCATGTGGTCGTTCAGGGCGCGGGGCCGGTCGTGCTCATCAGCGCGGGGCTGGGCGGTGTGTCGTCCCACTGGGACGGGGTGGCCGCCGAACTCGCGCGGAGCCACCGGGTGATCCGCTTCGACCGGCCCGGTCTCGGCCGCAGTCCCGCCTCGCCGGCTCCACCCACTCTGTACGGGGAAGCGGCCCGCCTGGCCGCCCTGGCCCCCGCCCATCCCGAACAGGTCACCGTGGTGGCCCACTCGGTGGCCGCCTGGCACGCGGAGGCCTTCGTCAGGCTGCATCCGATGTGCGTGTCCCGGCTGGTGCTCGTCGACCCGAGCCGCGCCGACCGTGACCGGCGCGCCTCGTCGCTCGGCCGGTCCGTCGGCCGATGGCTGCCCGCGCTGGGCGGTGCCTGGGGGGCCGCCGCGCTCGCCCTCCTGGCGGGGCCGGTCGTCCATCGGCTGGTCAGCGGGCTGCCGGACCGGGGGCGCGGGTACCGTACCGGCCGGGTGCTCGCCGCGGCGGTGGGGGAGTTCCTCGCCCGGCGGGACATGGCGGCCGACCTGCGCCTCGTCCGGGCGCGGCACGCCTTCCCGGACGTACCGGTAACGGTGATCAGCCCGGTGACCGTGATCAGCGCGGGTTGGAGGGCACGACGTCAGGAGCGGCTGGCGGGCGACCTGAACGCCGACCACGTCCGCCTGACCGCCTCGACCCGCCGCATCCACCTCGCCGCCTCTGGCGCGATCATCGACGCCGTCCGCGGCCTGTGACGCGACGCCGTCCGGGGCCGTGACGCCGTCCGGGGCCGTGACGCGACGGCGCGCCCGGTCTCGGTGGCGGACCGCGGACCGACGCGACCGGCGTGTTCTGGCTGGTGTGTGGGTCGATGGGCTGACGCGGAGCCGCAGAACCCACCAGAATGGCGGAAAAGACGCCATATATGGGGGTTGTAATGCCGGACCTCGTGGCCCTCAGGCCAGGGGATCCCGCGTCGGTCGGGGCGTACACCCTGTCGGGGCGGCTGGGCGAGGGCGGGCAGGGGACCGTCTATCTCGCGACCGCCGCCAACGGCGCGCGGGTCGCGGTGAAGCTGCTCCGCGCGGACCTGGCCGGGGACCATGAGGCGTCGGAACGGTTCGTCCGCGAGGTGGCGATGGCCCGGCGGGTCGCCCCCTTCTGCACCGCTCAGGTCATCGAGACGGGGTTGTTCGGCGGTCTGCCGTACATCGTCAGCGAGTACATCGACGGGCCGACGCTCGATGACGTGGTGCGTACGGACGGTCCGCGCTCGGGGACGTCCCTGCACCGCCTGGCGATCGGTACGGTGACCGCGCTCGTCGCCATCCACCAGGCGGGCATCGTGCACCGCGACTTCAAGCCGTCGAACGTCGTGCTGGCCTCCGACGGCCCCCGGGTGATCGACTTCGGCATCGCCAGGGCGCTCGACCTGACCTCGTCGCTGACGGCCAGCGCCATCGGCACACCGTCGTTCATGGCGCCCGAGCAGCTCACGGAGGCGGCTCCCGGGCCTCAGGCGGACATGTTCGCGTGGGCGTGCACGCTGTTGTTCGCCGCTTCCGGGCAGCCGCCGTTCGGGCAGGACAGCCTGCCGGCGGTGGTGAACCGGATCATCCATACCGACGCCGACGTCACGCCGATTCAGGATCCGGCGCTGCGCTCGCTGGTGACGGACTGCCTGGCCAAGGATCCCGGGCGGCGGCCGACGGCGGGTGAGGCGCTGATGCGGCTGCTCGGTCACGGGCCCGGCGGCGCGTCGCCCGGCCTCCAACACCAGCCCGGCGGCGCCTCGCCGAGTCTCCTGCACCAAGGGACCGCCGTGGCCGCCTCGGGCCCGGTCCCGCCGGTGACCTCGGGTCCCATCCCGGTGATGGGCTCCACGCCTCGGGCGCCGGGCGGCTCGGGGCCGGTGCCGTCGGCGCACATGCCGTACCAGCAGCCTCCGCCGCCCCCGTACGCGCGGCCGTTATACCAACAGCAGCTCCCGCTGACCCAGCCGCCCGCACGGACGGGCGGTCGGCGGGGCATCGGGTGGATCGTCGCCACGGCGGTCGCGTGCACGCTGGCGCTGGCCACGGTCGGCGGCATCGTCGCGGTACGGCTCGCGTCCCTGCCGGGCCCGATCGGCACATCCTCGCCGACACCGGACGACACGAACAGCACGGACGCCTCGTACATCCCGACCCCGACCCCGACGCCGAGCCCGGACCAGAGCACCCGGACCATCGCGCTCCCCGGCACCTCCGTCGAGATCCGGGAGAACGGCTCCGACCCGATCAAGCTGGCCTCCTACAGCCTGAACGGCGGCAAGGGCGTCTACATCCGGCGGGCCGCCTCCGACGACTTCACCCTCGACAACCACTACTTCGAGTACGCCCTGGACGCCGACGGCGCCCGCGCGCTCGCCACCGACGTCGACTACAGCGGCGACGGCTACTCCCTCGTGTCGATCATCGACCACCGGACCGGCGCCAAGCGCACGGTGAAACTCAGCACCAGGCCGGTGTTCCCGACGACGCCGCGCTGGTCGCCGGACGGCAAGCTCGGCCTGGTCACGCTCTTCAAGGACACAGGCGGGAAAAGCGTCGAGTACGGCTACGGCGTCATCGACGTCGCGCGGGGCACGGGCAAGGTCTACCAGGTCAAGGAGAAGGGCGCGGGCGAGTGGCGCTTCTTCTGGGACGCCGGCGGACAGGCCGTCGGTACGTGGGTGGGCGGCCGGATGAAGTTCTACGACCTGGACGGCAACGCGCTGCGTACGCTGTCCAGCGCGGGCTCACCCGTCTGGGTGGAGGGCGACGACGTCTCCCCGTCGGGCGGGCTGTTCCTGTCCCACTGCACCGCGGCGGGCGGCGCGGTCTGCGCCAGGCCCACGACGGGCGGCGGCGGCACGCCCGTGACCATCCCGTTCGTCACCAACCGGCTCATCGGCTGGTGGGATGACCAGCACCTGGCCGTGTGGCGGGCTAAGGGCGCCGGATATGAGGCGGTTGTGATCGATCTGAAGGGGCAGGTCATCAGAGTGCTGGCCACCGCGGCCAAGCGGGCCGAGTTCGACAAGATGGGCATGCGCTTCAGTCGCGGTACGCCCTGACGAACCCGCCGATCCTACGGACCCAAGGGGGTGCGCGTGGAAACGGAGCACGAGCAGATCGCCGTCGCCGGTGAAG
The DNA here is from genome assembly GCF_040659625.1 of Nonomuraea sp. NPDC049750. Taxonomy (NCBI): domain Bacteria; kingdom Bacillati; phylum Actinomycetota; class Actinomycetes; order Streptosporangiales; family Streptosporangiaceae; genus Nonomuraea; species Nonomuraea sp. NPDC049750. The sequence continues at coordinate 580,299 of NZ_JBFANB010000004.1, read as the reverse complement.
GTGCGGTCTCGGCCGCGCCGGATGTCATGCGCCTGAACGCGGGCGTGGAGGTGCGCAGGACCTCGGCCGCCGAAGCCTTCGCCGCCGTCAGGGCCGCCGCCGTCCGGCTCACGGAGGCGCTGACGGGGGCCGGCATCGCCCCGGAGGACCTGCGTACCAGCGAGTTGTCCCTCGGCCCCGAGTACGAGGTCTATCCCAAGGTGGCCGCCTACAGAGCCGCGCAAGGCGTCGAGGCGCTGGTCCGCGACCTGTCGCGGGCCGACCGGGTGATCGACACCGTGGCGGCGGTGGGGGAGGAGGCGCGGCTGAACGGCGTCTCGTTCGAGCTGTCCGACCCCAGCGGGGCCCTGGCGGAGGCGAGGACACGGGCGTTCCGCGACGCCGCCGCCAAGGCCGCCCAGTACGCCGAACTGGCCGGGCGTTCGCTGGGCGGGGTCGTGTCGGTGACCGAGGAGTCGGTGGGCGGGCCGCAGCCGATGGCGTTCGCCGCGCTGGCGGCGGAGGAGAAGGCGTCGATCAGCCCCGGACGCCAGACCTTGTCGATCGGCGTCCGGGTCGTGTACGCCTTCGGCGACTAGTGGGGTTCGTCACGCGACTGTCTCGATCCCTGTGACGGTCCGTTGTGGCTGGGGTCCCTCCGGGGGGATTACCCCCTGCGGGGGAGTGGATGAGGGTGGTCCGTTGCGGCAGGGGCCCCTGGGGGAACCCCTGCGGGGGAGTGCCTGAGGAACGGTCCGTTGTGGCTGGGGCTCTTGGGCGGGATACCCCCTGCGGGGGAGCGGATAAGGGCGGTCCGTCGTGGCAGGGGAGCCCCGGCGTTAGGGGAGGGCCAGCATGCGGTCCAGGGCGACCTTGGCCCAGTGGGTGGTGTCGGGGTCGACCGTGATCTGGTTGACGACCTCCCCGAGCGCCAGTGACTCCAGCGCCCACACCAGGTGCGGCAGGTCGATCCGGTTCATCGTCGAGCAGTAGCAGACCGTCTTGTCCAGGAACGAGACGTTCTTGTCGGGGAACTGCGTGGCGAGCCGCTTGACCAGGTTCAGCTCGGTGCCGATCGCCCAGCTCGAACCCGCCGGAGCCGCCTCCAGCGTCTTGATGATGTGCTCGGTCGAGCCGACGTGGTCGGCCTTGAGCACCACCTCGTGCTTGCACTCCGGGTGCACGAGCACGTTGACGCCCGGGATGCGCCGCCGTACGTCATCGACCGACTCGGCCGTGAAACGGCCGTGCACCGAGCAGTGGCCCTTCCACAGGATCATCTTGGCGCGGTCGAGCTGCTCGCGGGTGAGGCCGCCGTTCGGGCGGTGGGGGTTCCAGACGACGCAGTCGTCCAGCGACATGCCCATCTCCAGCACCGCGGTGTTGCGCCCCAGATGCTGGTCCGGCAGGAAAAGCACCTTCTGCCCCTGCTCGAAGGCCCAGTCGAGGGCCCGCTTGGCGTTGGAGGAGGTGCAGACCGCGCCGCCGTTGCGGCCGCAGAAGGCCTTGATGTCGGCGCTGGAGTTCATGTACGTGACGGGAATCACCTGATCGGCGAGACCGGCGTCCTCCAGCGACTCCCAGCACTCCTCGACCTGGTCGAAGGTGGCCATGTCCGCCATCGAGCAGCCCGCCGCCAGGTCGGGCAGGATGACCTTCTGCTCCTGGCCGGTCAGGATGTCGGCGGACTCGGCCATGAAGTGCACGCCGCAGAAGACGATGAACTCCGCCTCCGGCCTGGCCGCGGCCTGCTGCGCGAGTTTGAAGGAGTCGCCGGTGACGTCGGCGAACTGGATGACCTCGTCACGCTGATAGTGGTGGCCCAGCACGAACAGCCGGTCACCGAGCGCCTCCTTGGCCTTACGCGCACGCTCCACCAGGTCCGGATCGGAGGCCGGTGGCAGCTCACCAGGACAGTCGACCCCCTTCTCGCTGTGCGGATCGGCGTCCCGGCCGAGTACGAAGAGCGGCAGCCCAGTCTGGGTGGCCATGGCCATACCCCCTTATCGTCGAACTGACGATACTCATCATGACATATAGCCCGTAGCGTTTATTCCGGGGGTCCGGAGGGCTGGGAATGTGTAGCACAGGGGATGTGTTGGTAGCGTCTAAGTAGGACGTCGTAAACAGACAGCCGGGTTAGGGAGTCAGCAGATGACGGTTGAGAGCAGCGAGACCACGACGCAGGGCCTGATCCTGACTGACGCGGCCGCCGCCAAGGTCAAGGCCCTGCTTGAGCAGCAGGGCGAAGAGGGCCTGCAGCTGCGCGTGGCCGTGCAGCCGGGTGGCTGCTCCGGTCTGCGCTACCAGCTCTTCTTCGACGACCGCTCGATGGACGGCGATGTCGTTACCGACTTCGGCGGCGTGAGCGTGGTCACCGACAGGATGAGCGCCCCTTACCTGCTGGGCGCCTCCATCGACTTCGTCGACACGATCGAGAAGCAGGGCTTCACCATCGACAACCCCAACGCCACCGGCTCCTGTGCCTGTGGCGACTCGTTCAACTAGTCGATGCGCTCAAGGTCCCGCTCGCATCCGTGCGACGCGGGACCTTCGCGTATCCTTACTCGCGTATCCTCGTTTGGTTCATTGGCTTGCCGACAACGAGGAAGAAGAATCCCGTGCGCATCGCCGTCACCGGCTCCATCGCGACCGACCACCTGATGACCTTCCCAGGAAGCTTCGGTGAGCAGCTCATCGCCGAGCAGCTAGATCGGGTGTCGCTCTCCTTCTTGGTGGACGACCTGCAGATACGTCGCGGCGGGTGCGCGGCGAACATCGCCTTCGGCATGGGCTGCCTGGGGCTCACCCCGATTCTCGTGGGCGCGGTCGGCTCGGACTTCGCCGACTACCGCTCCTGGCTGGAGCGCCACGGCGTGGACTGCGATTCCGTGCACGTCTCCGAGAACCATCACACGGCCCGCTTCCTGTGCACCACGGACGAGCATCACAACCAGATCGCCTCGTTCTACACCGGGGCGATGGCCGAGGCGCGGCTCATCGAGCTGCGGCCCGTCTCCGACCGCGTGGGCGGGCTCGACCTGGTGCTCATCAGCCCCAACGACCCCGACGCCATGCTGCGCCACACCGACGAGTGCCGCCAGCGTGGCATCCCGTTCGCCGCCGACCCCTCGCAGCAGCTCGCGCGCATGGGCGACCAGCAGATCCGTGACCTCGTCGACGGCGCCGCCTACCTGTTCTCCAACGACTACGAGAAGGGGCTCATCGAGCAGAAGACCGGCTGGTCCGACGCCGAGATCCTTGACCGGGTGGGCGTCCGCGTCACCACGCTCGGCCCCAAGGGCGCCGTCATCGACCGCGCGGGTGAGCCGTCCATCCAGGTCGCTCCCGCGCCGGAGCAGGGCAAGGCCGATCCGACCGGCGTCGGCGACGCCTTCCGCGCGGGCTTCCTGTCGGGTCTGGCCTGGGGCCTGCCGCTGGAGCGCTGCGGCCAGCTCGGCAACCTGACCGCCACGCACGTGCTGGAGCGGGTCGGCGGCCAGGAGTACGAGCTCGGGCAGAAGGCCTTCCTGGAGCGCTTCGGCGCCGCCTACGGAGCCGGGGCCGCCGAGGAGATCGCGGACCTCGTCCGCTGCCACCACGCCTGACCCACCGCTCGTGGAGCGCCCCGCCGCACGGTCAATGCGGCGGGGTGGTGTGTTTTCCCGCGAAGACGCGCCACATATGTACGCGACCACGGCGGGGCCTGTGCGCCCCGCGACGCGGCAGGCGGTCAGGCGCCCATGTACACCCGGTGCACGAACTCGACCAACTGGTCGTCGGGCAGGTGCCTGGCCAGGTCGGCCTCGGTGATCATGCCGACGATCCGCGTGTCCGCCATCACCGGCAGTCGCTTGATCTGATTCTCCTCCATGAGCTGGAGGGCCTCTTCGACCGTGGCGTCGACCGGCACCGAGACCAGCCCGACCACCAGGTCGCCCGCCCGCATGGCCGACGGGGCACGGCCCTCGGCCACGCACTTGATAACGATGTCGCGGTCGGTGATGATCCCGGTCACGCGATCGTCCACGCAGACCGGCAGTGCCCCGACGTGGCTGTCACGCATCATCTGCGCGGCCCGGTCGAGCGTCTCGTGGGCGGGGATGCACTCCGCGCCCTGGCTCATCAGGTCGCGCGCGGTCCGATGTGAATGTCCATCCGTCATGTCTTCCCCCCGGAAGTCGATGGTCTGACCCGAGGGACTTCCTACCCACTTTGGGATGTTCTGCGCCGTACGTACGAAATATCAGTAATTGCGGCGTACGTGGATGGACCAGCCGCCCTGCGGCAGTTCGTAGGAGCCCACGTGGCGGTGGGACTTCAGGCGGCACCACGCGGGGACGTCCGTGAACGCGGCCGGATCGTCGGCCAGGACGGCTATCACGGCGTTGAGCGGGACGTAGTTGATCTGCTCGGCGAGCATGATGATCGGGATCGGGCACTTCTTCCCGAGCGCGTCGATCGTCAACGCCGGCTGAATAACCTCGGTCATGCGACTCCTGCGTCCTGCCGGATTCGGTGCACCACATCGGGCAGCACGGCGAGGAACCTGTCGACCTCGGCCGCGGAAGCGCCCCTGGGCAGTGACACCCGGACATTCCCATGCGTGAGCACGCCCATGGCTTCCAGAACGTGCGATGGACGAAGCGTACTAGCGGTGCACGAACTCCCGGACGATACTGCGAATCCGGCCTTGTCCAGCTCGGTGAGCAGGACCTCCCCGTCGACGTAGAGGCAGGAGAAGGTCACGATGTGCGGCGCCCGCTCGATCGGATCGCCGATCACCTCCACGTCGGGCACGATCTCCGGCACGGTCCGCCTGATCTTGTCGACGAGCGCGGAGAGCCGGGAACGTTCGCGCGCCGCCTCGGCGGTCATCGCGCGCAGCGCGGCCGCGGCGGCGACGATGCCCGGTACGTTCTCGAACCCAGGGACCCGGCGCCGCTCGCGCTCGTCCTCCGGCAGGAACGACCTGAACCGCGTGCCCTTGCGCACCACCAGCACGCCCACTCCGGCGGGACCGCCCCACTTGTGGGCGCTGGCCGTCAGCACCGACCAGCCCTCCGGAATCGGCAGCCGACCGGCCGTCTGCGCGGCGTCGACCAGCAGCGGGACGCCGTGCTCCCGGCAGGCCGCGGCCACCTCCGCCACCGGCTGGAGCGTGCCGACCTCGTGGTTGGCCGTCTGCAGGCAGGCCAGGCCCGTGTCGGGCCTGGCGACGGCGGCCTTGAAGGCGGCCGGGTCGACGCGTCCGCGCAGATCCACCCCCACGATCTCCACCGTACCGCCGCCGCGTTCGTGCAGGCTGGCGGCGTGCAGCACGCTGGAGTGCTCGACCGCGCTCGTCACCAGATGCCGCCCCGCCCTCCGCCTGCCGTGTAGGGTGCCGAGCACGCCGAGATGCACGGCCTGTGTGCCCGAAGAGGTGAACGACACCTCGTCCGGGCGCGCGCCGAGCGCCTCGGCCACTTCCGTACGGGCCTGCTCCAGCAGTAGGTGCGCACGGCGGGCCTGGCCGTACAACCTCGCGGGGTCGGCCCAGCCGACATCGATCGCCGCCAGGAGCGCCTCGCGGGCCTGGGGGTGGAGCGGCTCGGTCGAGGCCGCGTCAAAGTACGCCACGAGACCCATCGTCCCACTTGCCGTACGCCTTCGAGGGGGCGCGCGGGAGGGCGGGGCTCTTGCACGCTAATGTGTCTGCAATCAGCTGTGCTTTTAGACATTACGAGCGCCCAGGAGGACTCCTGGGCTTCATCTGTGGGGTAGGCGATCCGTGAGTCCGACTCGCCGTTCGACACGGCGTTCGTTGGCCCGGCGCAGAGTGCCGCGAGCCGCCGCTTTGGCGTTGCTGCTGGCCTCCGCTACGGCATGTGCTAATGACATTCCCGAGGCCAATTGGCGTGAGGGTCTGCTTCCTACGCACATCACCAGCCAGGGCGACATCGTCCAGAATCTTTGGAACGGGGCCTGGGTCGCCGCACTCGCCACGGGCGCCGTGGTCATCGTCCTGATCATCTGGGCGTGTGTGTTCCATGTGAAGCGCAAGGCCAAGGCCGAGCTTCCGCCGCAGGTCCGTTACAACCTGCCGATCGAGATGCTCTACACCTTGATCCCGCTGGTGATGGTGTCGGTGTTCTTCTTCTTCACCGCGCGCGACAGCCGGGATCTGCAGGTCCTGTCCGGCCACCCTGACGTCAAGGTCAAGGTGGAGGCGTTCCAGTGGAGCTGGCGGTTCACCACGACGCTCAACGGCAAGACGTTGAAGCCGGTCGTGGGCCAGCCCGTGAGCGACTACAAGTCGGGCCCGCAGCTCGTGCTGCCCGTGGGCAAGACGGTGGAGTTCGAGCTGGAGTCGCCCGACGTCATCCACTCCTTCTGGGTGCCGGCGTTCCTGTTCAAGCGTGACGTCATCCCGGGGCTGCCCAAGGACAACAAGGGCCGCTTCTTCGAGATCAAGACGCTGGACAAGCCCGGCGTCTACGCGGGTCGCTGCGCCGAGCTGTGCGGCGTCGACCACAGCCGCATGCTCTTCTCGGTGAAGCTCGTCAAGCAGGCTGAGTACGACCAGTACATCGCGACTCAGGCTGGGAGCGCTCAGTGACCGCCATCCAAGAGCCAATCTCGACGACCCCGAGGCGTGCCAGCAAGGGCGCGGTGGTCGTGAAGTGGCTGTCCAGCACCGACCACAAGATCATCGGTCACCTCTATCTGATCACGTCGTTCGCCTTCTTCCTGATCGGCGGCGTCATGGCGCTGATCATGCGGGCCGAGCTGGCGCAGCCGGGGCTGCAGTTCACCAGCAATGAGCAGTTCAACCAGCTGTTCACCATGCACGGCACGATCATGCTGCTGATGTTCGCGACGCCGCTGTTCGCCGGGTTCGCCAACGAGCTGATGCCGCTGCAGATCGGCGCGCCGGACGTGGCCTTCCCCCGGCTGAACATGGTGAGCTACTGGCTCTACCTGTTCGGCAGCATCATCGCGGTGTCGGGCTTCTTCACGCCCAACGGCGCCGCCTCCTTCGGGTGGTTCGCCTACACGCCGCTGTCGACCGCGATCAGCTCGCCGGGCATGGGCGGTGACCTGTGGATCATGGGTCTGGCGCTGTCGGGCCTGGGTACGATCCTCGGCTCGGTCAACTTCATCACCACGATCATCTGCATGCGCGCGCCGGGCATGACGATGTTCCGCATGCCGATCTTCACCTGGAACATCCTGCTGACCAGCATGCTCGTGCTGATGGCCTTCCCGGTGCTGGCCGCCGCGCTGCTGGCCCTGGAGGCCGACCGCAAGCTCGGCACCCACATCTTCACCCCGGAGAACGGAGGGGCGCTGCTGTGGCAGCACCTGTTCTGGTTCTTCGGCCATCCGGAGGTCTACATCATCGCGCTGCCGTTCTTCGGCATCGTGAGTGAGATCTTCCCGGTGTTCAGCCGCAAGCCGATCTTCGGTTACATCAGCCTCGTGGCCGCGACGATCTCGATCGCCGGTCTGTCGATCACGGTCTGGGCGCACCACATGTTCCCGACCGGGCAGGTGTTGCTGCCGTTCTTCTCGTTCATGACGTTCCTCATCGCGGTGCCGACTGGCGTGAAGTTCTTCAACTGGATCGGCACGATGTGGCGTGGGCATCTCACGTTCGAGTCGCCGATGCTGTTCTCGATCGGCTTCCTGATCACCTTCCTGCTGGGCGGCCTGACCGGCGTCATCCTGGCCTCGCCGCCGCTCGACTTCCAGATCAGTGACACCTACTTCGTCGTGGCCCACTTCCACTACGTGGTGTTCGGCACGGTGGTGTTCGCGATGTTCGCCGGCTTCTACTTCTGGTGGCCCAAGTTCACCGGCAAGATGCTCGACGACAAGCTCGGCAAGCTGCAGTTCTGGCTGCTGTTCATCGGCTTCCACGCGACGTTCCTGATCCAGCACTGGCTCGGCGTCGTCGGCTTCCCGCGCCGCTACGCCGACTACAGCCCCGCCGACGGCTTCACCGACCTGAACCTCATCTCGTCGGTCGGCGCCTTCGTGCTCGGCCTGTCGGTGCTGCCGTTCTTCTACAACGTCTGGAAGACCGCGCGCAGCGCGCCGAAGGTCACGGTCGACGACCCGTGGGGCTACGGCAACTCGCTCGAATGGGCGACCTCCTGCCCGCCGCCGCGGCACAACTTCACCATGCTGCCGCGGATCCGGTCCGAGCGTCCCGCGTTCGACCTGCACTACCCGCACGTGTCCGCCAAGACGCCCCAGGAGGTCGAGGCCTGATGAAGGTACAGGGTTGGCTGTTCCTGCTGTGCGGCCTGTTCTTCGCCGGCGTGGACGTCGCTTACTGGTTCTGGACCAAGGCGGACACCGGCCACGGGGAGCCGGTCGGCACCACGGCCATGGCCATCTCGGTCGGCTTCGCGTTCATGATCGGCTACTACCTGATGTTCACGGCGCGGCGCATCGGCGACCAGCCCGAGGACAACAAGCAGGCCGAGATCAGCGACGGCGCCGGTGAGATCGGGTTCTTCAGCCCGAGCAGCTGGTGGCCGCTGTTCCTCTGCCTGGCGGCGGCGTTCGCGTTCGCCGGGTTCGTGATCGGGTTCTGGATGTTCCTGATCGGCGTGTTCCTGATCATCATGGCCATGATCGGATTCGTGTTCCAGTACTACCGGGGTAACTTCTCGCACTGACCGCGAGACTTTCGGCGGGTGTCCTCTTCTGGGAGAGGACGCCCGCTTTTTGTTGTTCTTTACCGGTGCGCGGATGTGACGAATCAATCACTCAGGGTAACAAGTGAGGGGAATGGATCGATCTCGGACGGGGGAGTGCACGTGGGGCGCTTGGCTCATGGATCCGCCGGGCTGCTGGCCCTGGCCCTGCTGACATCGTGTTCTGGGACCCAGACCGACCCTTCCGGAAGCGCCGGGGCGACCGGTGCCGCCACCGGGGGTCCGGCCGCCGGGGCCGCGGCCGGTCAGACCGCCGCGGTCGGTGACGGAGTCGCGAAGCCGCCTGTGGCGGCCACCGTGGTCGTGAATCCACTCAACAAAGCCGGAAATGTCCCGACGGACCAGACCGTGGTGGTCACCGCGCAGTCCGGCACCCTCAAGAGCGTCCGGATCCAGGGCGGCGGCAAGGCGGGCGAACTGCCGGGCGTGCTCAGCGCCGACGGCACCGCCTGGCGCAGCACCCGTACCGCCAGGCCGGGCACCACGTACACGATCACCACGCTCGCCGCCGGCGCCGACGGCAAGCCGATCGAGAGCACCAGCACGTTCTCGACGGTCAAGGCGACCAAGACCTTCGACATCGAGACGGTGACGCCGAACCGCTACGACACCGGCCTGACGGTCGGCGTCGGCATGCCGGTCATGATCACCTTCGACCAGCCGATCACCGACCGGGTGGCGGTCGAGCGCAATCTCGTCATCCACAGCTCGAAGCCGGTCGAGGGCGCCTGGCACTGGTTCGACGACCGGCACGTGGACTTCCGGCCGCTGCACTACTGGCCGGCCCACACCAACGTCCGCATGGAGGCCCACCTGGCCGGGGTGCGCGGGGCCGAAGGCGTGTACGGCAAGCGCGACTTCGCCTTCGACTTCAAGATCGGCCGTTCGCAGATCACCAAGGGCAGCACCGACGTCCACGTGCTGACGGTCCGCCGCGACGGCAAGACGATCCGTACCATGCCGATGAGCGCCGGCCAGGGCGGGGACTGGAAGTACTACACGACCTCCGGCATCCATCTGGCCATGTCCAGGGAGCCGGTGACCGTCATGACCTCGCCCGGCATCGGGCCCGGCTCGGCGGGCTACTACCAGATGACCGTCTACAACACCGTGCGCATCTCCAACAGCGGCGAGTACGTCCACAGCGCGCCGTGGTCGGTCGGCTCGCAGGGCTACGCGAACGTGAGCCACGGGTGCGTGAACGTCAGCCCGGAGAACGCGGCCTGGTTCATCAAGAACACGCTGATCGGGGACCCGATCATCATCACGGGCTCGCCCCGGGTGCTGGAGCCGACCAACGGGTGGGGGCACTGGCAGGAGAGCTGGCGGGAGTGGCTCAAGTGGAGCTCGCTGAAGGCCGCCCCCACCATGCTCCTTAACCGCTGAACGCTCCTTTACCGCTGAACGCTCCATAACCGCCGAACGCTCCTTTACCGCTGAACGCTCCTCCACCGCTGAGAGCTTTATCGCTCTGAAGGCTCTTTCGCTGAGAGCTCCACTCGTGGAGGGCTCTCCCGCTGAGACCCTCTGTACGTCCCTGTAGCCCTCGTTGCGGCCCTCTTGAGGGTTCGGCGGTCGGTACCGGTCTGGAAGGGGTCAGGCCGGGCGGAGGGAGCGGCTGGTCTCTATCCAGCGGTCCAGCGTGGCGGCGGCGCGGCCGGAGTCGACGGCCTGGACGGCGCGCGCGTAGCCGTCGATCATCGCCGCGTCGAGGTCGTCGCCGGGGCCGTCCAGCGCCACCAGGGCCGCCGCCGCGTTGAGCAGCACGGCGTCACGCACCGGGCCCGTCTTGCCCCGCAGGAGGTCGTGGACCGCCTGGGCGTTGAAGTCGACGTCGCCGCCCTTGAGGGCGCCCGCGTCGGCCCGGGGGATGCCGAGGACGGAGGGGTCGAAGACGGTCTGGGTGGCGACGCCCTCCTTGACGATCCAGACCGTGGAGGTCGTGGCGATCGTGAGCTCGTCGAGGCCGTCGTCGCCGCGGAAGACCAGGGCGGAGACGCCGCGCTCGGCGAAGACGCCCGCGAGGACCGGCAGCATGTTCTTGTCGAAGACGCCGATGGCCTGGGCCGCGGGGCGGGCCGGGTTGGTGAGCGGGCCGAGGAAGTTGAAGACGGTCGGGACGCCGATCTCCTTGCGCGGCGGCCCGGCGAAGCGCAGCGCGGGGTGGTAGACCGGGGCGAAGCAGAAGGCGATGCCCGCCTCGCGGGCGACGAGGGCCGTCTGCTCGGGCGTCAGGTCAAGGCGGATGCCCAGGTGCTCCAGCACGTCGGCGGCGCCGCACGAGGAGGAGGCGGCGCGGTTGCCGTGCTTGACCACGCGGGCGCCCGCGCCGGCGGCCACGATGGCGGCCATTGTCGAGACGTTGACCGTGTGAGCGCGGTCGCCGCCGGTGCCGACGACGTCGACGACCGGGCCCTCGACGTCGAGCGGGGTGGCCAGCTCCAGCATGGTGCGGGCCAGGCCCACCACCTCGGCCACCGTCTCGCCCTTGGCCCGCAGCGCGACCGCGAACCCGGCGATCTGGGCCGACGTCGCGGAGCCGGACATGATCTCCCGCATCGCCCAGGAGGTCTCATCGGCGGTCAGATGCTCACCCGACAGGAGAGCCGAGAGCAGGGCGGGCCAGGTCGTCCGGGCATCCACGGCAGGCACCTACTTTGCGTTGAGTCGGGTCGAGGCGCGGCGGCGCATCAGGTCGGCGACGGTGTCGGCCAGGACCATGGGCTCCAGCGGCTGCGGGACCACGGCGTCGGCCTTGGACCAGTCGGCCAGCCAGCGGTCGTCGCGCCGGGCGATGATCAGGCAGACGGGCGGGCAGTCGTAGACCTCGTCCTTGGCCTGGCGCGAGACGCCCATGCCGCCGGCGGGCTGGGTCTCGCCGTCGAGGATGGCCACGTCGATCTCGCCGGAGCCCAGCCACTGGTGAACCTTGGGCTCGGTGGCGCACTCCACGATCTCCACGAGGGGGACATCGGCGGCGGGTCGCCGGCCGATCGCCAGCCGAACCTCTTCACGGGTGGCGGCGTCGTCGCTGTAGACGAGGACCCTCATCGTGTCGTCGGTGCTCACGGTCGCGCTCACTATCGGTCGTAGCTGTATGGTCACCTGGGATCGTACCGGTGCCCCGGCCCGCAATCCCAGGCCGCCGTCTCTGGCGGGCGTTTTGTCCTCATTTTTTGAGGTTACGGGCATGTTTGTTCCTGCTTACGGGGGGGTCGTGCGCGGGACCGCCCACAGAAGCCGCAATAATGCTGCCCGTGGCGACAGCATCCGCAATAACTTCGACGACGACAGCACAGCCGTACCGCAGACCCAATCTGGTCAGCGTCGGTACGATCGTCTGGCTGTCCTCTGAGCTCATGTTCTTCGCGGCGCTGTTCGCGATGTACTTCACCATCCGGTCGGTGAGCGAGGGCAACGGCCTCGAGTGGGGCCCCGCGCTCCTGCAGAAGGGCGTGGAAGCCGAAGGCGCTCACCTGAACATCCCGTTCGCGACGGTCAACACGATCATCCTGGTCCTGTCGAGTGTGACGTGCCAGCTGGGCGTATGGGCCGCGGAGAAGGGGCAGGTCGGCAAGCTCCGCTTCTGGTATCTCGTGAGCTTCCTGATGGGCGCGGTCTTCGTCGCCGGTCAGCTGTACGAGTACGGCGAGCTGGCGAAGGAGGGCGCGACCCTTTCCGCGAACGCCTTCACCTCGGTGTTCTACCTGACGACGGGCTTCCACGGCCTGCACGTCACGGGTGGCCTGATCGCGTTCCTCTTCATGCTGGGACGGACGTACGCCGCGAAGCGCTTCACGCATGAGCAGGCCACCAGCGCCATCGTCGTGTCCTACTACTGGCACTTCGTCGACGTCGTCTGGATCGGTCTTTTCGCGACCATCTACATTATTCGTTAAGGAACGGGATCTCTGTGACTAGGATCACCGCTTGGCGGCGGCATCCCCTCGCGAGATACGCCGTCCTGATTTTCGCGTTGGCGCTGGTCGGGATGGCATACACCGCCTTTGTACAGGTGGGTAAGCCTGCTGACGCGGCCCTCGCGTCAGGCAGGGTCGACGACGTGGCCGAGGGCAAGGCCCTGTTCGAGCTGCACTGCTCCAGCTGCCACGGGCTCAACGCGCAGGGCATCAGCGGGAAGGCTCCCACGCTCATCGGCGTCGGGGCCGCGGCCGTCGACTTCCAGGTGAGCACCGGCCGCATGCCCGCGGCCGACTCCGGCGCCCAGGCGCCGCGCAAGCCGGAGCACAGCTGGGTCAACCCGGACTCGATCCGCAAGCTCGGCGCCTACGTGCAGTCGCTCGGCGGCGGTCCGCAGGTGCCCGGCAAGGAGCAGGTCGACGCCAAGCTCGGCGACGCGGGCAAGGGCGGTGAGCTGTTCCGCGCAAACTGCATCCAGTGCCACAACTGGGCCGGCGCGGGCGGCGCGCTGACGCAGGGTAAATACGCCCCCAACCTGAACCAGGCGTCTCCCACGCAGATCTACGAGGCCATGATCACCGGGCCGCAGGCGATGCCGGTCTTCAACGACTCGACGATCACGCCTGAAGAGAAGCGCAGCATGATCGCCTACATCACCAGTGTTCGCGAGCAGCAGGACCCGGGAGGTTTTGGCCTCGGGCGTATTGGCCCGGTCACCGAAGGTCTCGTAGCTTGGATAGCGGGCCTCAGCGCCCTCGCCCTCGCCGCCATCTGGATCACCGCGAAGAAGCGACAGAAGTCATGACAGACAACGAGCACGAGATCGAGCAGCCGGACGAACGCGTCCCACGGCGCGTCATCGGCACCCCCGCACCGGGCACCTCGATGCTCGGCGCCCCCGAACGCGAGGACGTCGAGGTAGAGATCCCGGGCGTCACGCTGCAGGACGAGCAGAAGGCGCGCAAGGCCGAGAAGATCGTGGCGCTCTGCTTCACGGTCACGTTCGTCGCGGCCATCGCGTTCATCATCTCGTACGTCTACTTCCAGGTCGGCAGCCCGGAGAGCACCGGCGTGTCCAACCTGGCGCTCGGCAGCACGCTGACGATCGCGCTGCTGGGGTTGGCCGTCGGCATCGTGATCTGGGTCCGCATGATCATGCCGAAATACTCCCTGGTCCAGGAGCGCCACCCCATGGTCTCCGCCGAGGAGACCCGGGATGTCGTCGCCGAGACCTTCGTACAGGGCGCCAACGAGAGCGGGTTCGTCAAGCGGAAGCTGCTGCGCCGCACGCTGCTGCTCGCGGCCGCGCCGCTGGGCCTGCTCCCGGTGGTGCTGCTGCGCGACCTCGACAACTCCAAGATGCCCGGCGCCTCCTTCAACAAGCTGCTGCGGCACACGGTCTGGGGTGAGAAGACCAAGGACGGCAAGCCGCGCAGGCTCGTCGTCGAGGGCACCGGCCAGCCGATCCGCGCGGCCGACTTCAACTCGCCGGGCGGCATCCTGTCGGTGGTGCCCGATGGCTACCAGCACGACCTGAACGCCCTGGCCAAGGCGACGCTGATCCTGATCAAGTTCCGGCCCGAAGAGATCAAGTCCGGGACCAACCAGAACTGGACGCACGACGGCATCGTCGCCTACTCCAAGATCTGCACGCACGTGGGCTGCCCCGCGGCCCTCTACGAGCAGACCACCCACCACATCCTCTGCCCCTGCCACCAGTCGACCTTCGACGCCGCCGACGGAGCGAAGGTCATCTTCGGCCCGGCCGCCCGGCCGCTGCCGCAGCTGCCGATCACGGTCGACGGTGAGGGTTTCCTCGTCGCCAAGGGGGACTTCAACGTGCCGCCCGGTCCCAGCTACTGGGAGCGCGGCGACGCCGAAGCCGAGGCCAGGTCCAAGGGAGGCCAGGCATGAGCGAGCTGACCACCGTACCCAAGGCCATCGCCGGCCCGTCGAACTTCCTCGACGAGCGCCTCGGCGCGGGCAACTTCCTCAAGCGCAACTTTCGCAAGGTCTTCCCCGACCACTGGTCGTTCCTGCTGGGCGAGATCGCGCTCTACTCCTTCGTCATCCTGCTGCTGACCGGTACGTTCCTGACGTTCTGGTTCAAGCCGAGCATGGCGGAGATCGCCTACGACGGGTCGTACGCCCCGCTCAAGGGCGTCGAGATGTCCCAGGCCTACGCGTCGTCGCTGGAGCTCAGCTTCGACGTCCGGGGTGGTCTGCTCATGCGGCAGATGCACCACTGGGCGGCCCTGATGTTCGTGGCCGGCATGATGGTGCACGCGCTGCGGGTGTTCTTCACCGGCGCCTACCGCAAGCCGCGCGAGCTCAACTGGCTGATCGGCGTCGGGCTGCTGACGCTGGCGCTCGCCGAGGGCCTGACCGGCTACTCCCTGCCTGACGACCTGCTGTCGGGCGCCGGTCTGCGGATCACCGAGGGTGTGGCGATCTCGCTGCCGCTGGTCGGCACGTACGTCACGTTCTTCCTGTTCGGCGGGGAATATCCGGGTGAGGATGTCATCTCCCGGTTCTACTCACTGCACATCCTGCTCATCCCGGGCATCATCCTGGCGCTCGTCTCCGCCCACATGGTGCTCATGTGGACGCAGAAGCACACCCAGATGCCCGGCAAGAACCGTAACAACCACAACGTGGTGGGAGCGCCCTTCTACCCGGCCTTCATGGCCAAGGCGGGCGCGTACTTCCTGTTCACGTTCGCGGTGGTGGCGGGGTTGGCGACGTTCGCCCAGATCAACCCGATCTGGCTGTTCGGGCCCTACACGCCCGCCGACATTTCGGCCGGTTCGCAGCCCGACTTCTACATGGGCTTCCTCGAAGGCGCGCTGCGCATCATGGTGCCGTGGGAGATCAACCTGTTCGGCGCGTCCCATGCGGGGACACTGCCGCTCAGTGTCATCATCCCGGCGCTGGTGCCCATGGGCATCATCATGACGGGCCTGGCGCTCTATCCGTTCCTGGAACGCTGGGTCACGGGCGACAATCGCGAGCACCACATCGCCGACCGCCCGCGCAACAACCCGCACCGCACGTCGATCGGCATGACGGCCATCGTGTTCTACGGTGTGCTCTGGCTGCTCGGCGCCAACGACGAGATCTCGGCCAACTTCCACATCAGCCTGAACGTGACCACGTACGTGGGGCGGGTGCTGATCTTCGTACTGCCCGCGCTGGCGTACCTGATCACCTATCGCATCTGCCTCGGCCTGCAGCGCTACGACGCGGGTGTCGTCTCGCACGGCGTCGAGTCCGGTGTGATCAAGCGGTTGCCGCACGGCGAGTACATCGAGCTGCACACGCCGGCGGACGACGACATCGCCGCGCACGTCCAGGGCAAGGAGCCGGTGCTGATGCTGCCGGCCGCCCCCGACAGCGCGGGGATCCCGCCGAAGGGGATGCGCGGCCCGATCGGCAAGCTGCGCGCCCTGATGTCCAAGGCGTACGGAGGGGAGAAGATCCCTCTCGACGACGGGCATGGGCATGGGCATGAGCATGAGGAGGAGCACGCGGCGATCGGAGCCGGCGACGACCACTCCGTGACACGGTAGTTTCTCTTCGGTTCGGGCCCGGACGGATCATCCGTCCGGGCCCGTTCGTTTGCCGTCAGGGCCGGTGCGGTGAGGGGTCGTCAGAAGCCACGGTCTCACCGTCTCGTCACGGCGCCCAACCCCGCACACCTCAGGACCGTATCCCTGGACAGGGCCCAGCCCCGCACGCGCATGGGGGCTCACCATGCCGGCCGTAAAAAAGCCTGATTTCCCGCGCTATGGGCGGCGCTCAGCCCGTGCCGGTCGTAACGCGGCTAATCCCTACGTGGAGCTAGTCGCTTTCGCCGAAGCCGATCGAGAACGCCGCGTCGAGATCGTGCTTGGAGTAGGTGCGGAAGGCGATGTGGGTCTCGGTGTGGAGCACGCCGGCCACCTTGTTGAGGCGCCCCGGGATCACCTCGGCGATCTGCTCGTAGGCGGCCACCCGGACCATCGCCAGCAGGTCGTATTCGCCGGTGATGGAGTAGACCTCGCTGACCCCCTCGATCTCGGCGATCGTCTGAGCGACCTCCGGGATCCGGTCTACCTCGGCGTTGATGTGGACGATAGCCGTGACCATGGGCCAACTCTAGCGGCCCTGATCGAGGCCGCGGTAGGCGAGGTCGATGCGGGCCTTGTGGCGGGCGGCGCCGTGGGCGGGCAGGCTCCACTCGCCGTCGACTTCCACCAGGCGGATCCCCGGTGACTCCAGCCACCGCAGAATGCACTCGGTCTCCTCGGCGCTGGCCGCGTGGACGGGCCCGGGGCCGGGGATGACGCTCTCGGCCATGGCCACGAGGGACTCGACGTAGGGGACGGGGTGGGCGCCGCGTGGCATGACGCCGGCCGCGCTGAGCCGGCCGTAGCGGATGACGTGGATGTCCCAGCCGCCGTCGAAGGCCGGGCTGGCGGCGACCAGCTGGGGGATGCGGGTGATGGCCGTGAGGCGCTGCATGCGGGCCGCAGCGCGGACGAAGGCCGCGAGGCGGTCACGGTCGACGGAGGCCTCCTCGTAGCGCTGCTCGACCGAGAGGCGCTCCATGCGGGCCGACACCGCGGAGAAGACGGACGAGGCGTCGAGGGTCATGGCCCGGCGGGCGGCCTGGGCGTGCAGCGCGTAGTCGGTCTGGCTCTCCCTGCCCTCGCACGGCGCCCCGCAGCGGCCCATCTCGTAGAGGACGCAGGCCGCTCGGTGGGTGCGCAGGCTGATCGGCTGGGTGCACTGGCGCAGCGGCACCGCCTCGTGCAGGGCGATGCGGGCGTCGTCGGCCGAGCGGCTGCTGGAGAAGGGGCCGAGGTAGGCGGCGCCGTCGTCCTTGAGCTCGCGCACGATCGACAGCCGGGGGAACGGCTCGTCGGTCAGCTTGAGCCAGACGACCTTCTCCGGGAAGCGCGACCTGCGGTTGTAGCGGGGTTTGGCGCCGCCGATCAGGCGCAGCTCGCGTACTTCGGCTTCGAGGGCGGTGGTGCAGACGATGTGGCGGACCCGTTCGGCGATGCCGATCATCTCGCGGATGCGCGGGCGGGTCTCGCTGGCGGTGAAGTAGGAGCGGACGCGGTTGCGCAGGTTGGTGCTCTTGCCGATGTAGAGGACCTCGCCGCGTTCGTCCTCGAAGAGGTAGACGCCGGGGGAGTGGGGCACCGACTCGGCCAGGTGGCGCTTGCGCTGCTGTTCGGGAGTGGGGGCGCGGACGAAGGACTTGAGCTCTTCGAGCGTGTGGACCTGGAAGGAGCCGGCCCGCTCGATCAGCCCGTGAAGCACGTGGACGGTGGCCTTGGCGTCCTCCAGAGCGCGGTGGCAGGGGTCGGTCGGGCTGCGGAAGAACCTGGCCAGCGTGGCGAGCTTGGCGTTGGGCGTCTCGTCACGAGTCAGCACCCGGCGGGCCAGGTCGACGGTGTCGACGACCGGATTGGCCGGTGGGGGATAGCCGTGGGCCGCGCAGGCCGCCTTGACGAAACGGGTGTCGAAGCTCGCGTTGTGGGCGACCAGGGTCGTGCCGCGGATGAACTCGAGGAAGGCCGGCAGCACCGACTCGATGCGCGGTGCGGCCACCACCATGGCGTCGGTGATGCCGGTCAGCACGGAGATGAACGGCGGGATCGGCCCGCCGGGATCGACCAGCGTGGAGAACTCCCCGAGCACCTCGCCCGCCCGCACCTTGACCGCGCCGATCTCGGTGATCATGTGATCGGCCGGGGAACCCCCGGTCGTCTCGAGGTCGAACACGACGAACGTGACGTCGCTCAGCGGAGTGCCGAGCTCGTCGAGAGTGCCTTGAACCGGATCCACGAACCAAGACCATAGAGAGGTAGACCGACAGTTATCAGTTTCGAACGAATAACTGTCTGGCTTGATCCTTAGTTACCCTTCCGTTTATGTCCGGGGGAAGACTCGCCAGCCGCTACTCACTGCTGCGGCCGCTCGGTAGCGGCGGCATGGGCAGGGTGTGGCTGGCCAGGGACGAGATGCTTGACCGCGAGGTGGCGGTCAAGGAGGTCACGCTGCCCGAGGGCCTGTCCGCCAAGGAGCGCGGCGACCTCGTGACCCGGGCCGTACGCGAGGCCCAGGCGACCGCGCGGCTGCGGCATCCGGGCATCGTGGCGCTGCACGACGTCATCGTCGAGCACGAGCGGCCGTGGCTGGTCATGGAGCTGCTGCGGGGCCGTACTCTCGCGGAAGCGGTCCGGGAGCGCGGGGCGATGCCGCAGGAGCAGGTAGCCGACATCGGGGCACGCGTCCTGGACGCGCTGTCCACCGCGCACGCGCAGGGGTTGCAGCATCGCGACGTCAAACCGGGCAATGTCTTCCTCACCGACGGCGGCCGGGTTGTGCTCACCGACTTCGGCATCGCCCGGCAGGAGGGGCAGGCGACGCTGACGGAGCAGGGGCTGATGATCGGCTCGCCCGGCTTCATCGCGCCCGAGCGGCTGGAGGGTGAGCCGGGCGGCTCGGCCAGCGACATCTGGTCGCTCGGCGCCACGCTTTTCACGGCCGCCGCGGGCGGGCCGGCCTACGGCGGCTCGCCGGCCGAGCGGATCAGGGCGACGCTGACGCTGCCGCCGCCGGTCGTGCCCGGCCCGATCGGGCCGGTCCTCGCCGCCATGATGGCACGCCATCCCGCCGCCCGCCTTGACGCGCGGGCCGCCGTTCACGCGCTCGGGGAGGTCGCGGCCGGGCGGACGGTCCGGCTCGCGACGCAGCACGATCTCACCGCGCCCGGCCGGGTGAAGCGCCGCGGTAAGGCGATCGTCTGGATCGCCGCCGCCGTGGCGGTGCTGCTGATCGCCGTCGGCGTCACCTACTTTGTGGCGAAAAATCAGGACAAGGTGCCGGAAGCCTTCAGCGTCCCCATGAACGTGTGCTCGCTCCTCGCCCAGGCCGAGATCGGCGAACTGCTGAACACCCGGCAGCCGCCCAAGCCACAGCCCGGCTCCGACGAGGTCGGCCCCAAGTGCGGCTGGCCGGTCCAGGGCAGCGGCGTGGGGCTGCAGCTCCAGAAGGACTCCGACACCGCCGACCCCTGGTCGATGACTCCGGTGACGGCACACACGCTGCTGGGCAACCAGCAGCGCTACTGGGCCAAGTACGACCAGGTCGACTGGACCTGGCCGGAGATCGGGGTGAAGAACTCACTCAAGGCCAAGCGCACTCCGGTCCACGCCCTCACCGGCCTCGGGGAGGAGGGCTTCGCCTTCGAGCTCACCGGGCCGTCGGGGCGGGTGCACTCCGCCCACGTCTACTACCGGCTGGCCAACCTGGTGGTGAGCGTCGAGTACACCACGCTCGCCACCAAGCCCACCGACGAGGACATCAGGCAGTCGGCGCTGAAGGCCGCGCGGGCCAGCGAGCGGGCGTTGCGCAGTGCAGGCTGACTTCTACCTCCTGGCCGGCCGTTACCGCCTGGTGGAGCGGCTCGGCGAAGGCGGCGCGGGCACCGTGTGGCGGGCGCTCGACCAGACGCTCGACCGGCAGGTCGCGGTCAAGCAGGTGCGGGTGCCGGCCGGGCTGACGCCGCGCCAGCGGGCCGAGTTCGCCGATCGGGCGATCCATGAGGCCAGGTCCGCGGGGCGGCTGCGCGATCCCGCCATCGTGCTCGTCCACGACGTGGTGCTCGACGGTGACCAGCCGTGGATCGTCATGGACCTGGTCGCCGGGCGCTCGCTGGACAAGGTCATCGTGGCGCGCGGCCCGCTGCCGCCGCAGGCCGTGGCCCGCATCGGGGCACAGGTGCTGTCGGCGCTGCGGGTGGCGCACGCGCACGGCATCCTGCATCAGGACGTCAAGCCGGGCAACATCATGCTCGACGCCGACGGCTCGGCCATGCTCACCGACTTCGGCATCGCGACCCCGATGGGCGGCCGGGGCGATCGGCGGGGCACCGCGGGCTCGCCCGGCTACATGGCCCCCGAGCGGCTGAACGAGCATGCCGCCGGCCCCGCCTCCGACCTGTGGTCGCTCGGCGCGAGCCTCTACACCGCGGTTGAGGGCCGGCCGCCGTTCGAGCGCGCCCTGCCGGCCGCGGTGGCCGCCGCGGTGCTGCTGCACGACCCGCCGTTCCCGGCCAGGGCGGGGCGTGAGCTCGGCGGGCTGCTGATGGCCATGCTGGCCAAGGACCCCGCGACCCGGCCCTCGGCCGAGCAGATCGGCGAGCGGTTGAGCGGCGTGCCCGCTTCCGGCGCTCGCTTCGTGTCCGCTTCCGGTGCTCGTCGGCGCCGATGGTGGCTCGTGCCCGCCGTGCTGGCCGCCGTCGCCGTGGTGGGGGTGGGCGGCTGGTACGGCGTGAGCGTACTGAACGGGCCGAAGGAGACGGGCAGCTACGCGGCGGCGCCCGACCCGTGCGGGCTGATCGGTGACGCACAGGCCGGGCAGTTGCTGAACGGCCCCGGGAAGATGCCGGTGCAGCGGCAGCGCACCAGGGCGGGCGAGTGCGTGTGGCAGGTGCGCGACGGCTCCCGGGTCGTCCGCTCGATCACCGTGCGGACCAGGGCCGAGCAGCCCGACGGCGACTACAGCGGCCCCGCCGTGGCCCGGCTGCGGTTCGACAGCGAGCGCGGTAGCCGCGCGGCGGCGAAGGGCACGGTCTTCCGCAAGACCGTCGGCCCCCTGGCCGATGTGCCGGGCGTGGGCGAGGCGGCGTTCGTCCAGGACGCCTACGAGCTCTACATGAACAGCACCAAGTCCGGCCGATCGGACAGCACGCTGCTCTTCCGTACGAGTAACCTCGTGGGCGAGGTCATCCTGCGCCGCGAGGACGTTCCGCCGAGCTCTCCGGCCGACAGGAAGACGGCGATCGAGTCCGCCCGCGTGGTCTCCGCGGCGCTGCGCAACTGAAGCCCTTCGCAAGCATCTTGCAAGTGGTGTGACTAGCATGTTTCCCCGCAAGTCAGGGCAACCTCAGGAGTCCCTCGTGAATCCCGGTAGCGCGTTCGAGCCGCCGACCAACCCCTATCCGATCCAGGGCAGGCAGTTCGAGCAGCCGACCATGCCACCCGGACCACCCGGACCGCCCGGATCGCCCTGGGGGCCGCCCCCGCCCCCGCCTCCGCCGCGCAGGCGGTCGTGGATCCTGCCCGTGGTGGCCGTCGCCGTGGTCGTGCTGATCGGGGGCGGCGCGGGCGCGTACATCGTGTACGGAAAGGTCGCCCGCTCTACACCCTCGACCGGCGCCAAGCCGGTCAAGTCGCCCGTCTCGGCGGCGGCGCCGGCGTTCGACGTGTGCTCGATGCTGCCCGAGAGCGAGACCGAACGCCTCGTGCCCCAGGCGACGGTGGCCAAGGGCTCCAACGACTCCGACTACACGCTCAGCTTCACCTGCAACTGGGTCAACCGCCGCATCTCGTTCGGCGAATACTGGCGCAGCCGGGAGATCGACGTCCGTGTCGAGCAGCACCGCGGCGACGGAGCCAAGACCGGCCGGACCATGGCCCAGAACTCCTACGACATCGACTACGGCGGCGGCAAGTACGCCGAGACGGCCAAGCCCACGCCGAAGAAGGGGGAGAAGGAGTACGTCTCCCCGGTCAAGGACGTGCCCGGCATCGGTGACGCCGCGTTCGCCCAATACACCTGGCGCCGTTCCGGCAAGCTGCTGTGGTACTCCTTCGGCGAGGCCCACGCCCGCGTCGACGACATGACGATCAGGGTCAAGTACCAAGCCGACCAGCAGCGCAAGGACGCGCAGATCCTCAGCAACGCGACCACCCAGTCGGTCACCGAGGCCAACGGGATCCGCGAGGCCAGCACCGTACTCGGGCACATCGCCAAGGGCGTGGCGGCCTGGAAGGCGCAGCACCCCAACGTGCTGGCCCAGCCGGACAAGGCCGCCGTCACCAGCACGCCCAAGCCCGAGGGGACGCCCTCGCCCACCAACCTCGCCATCTTCCCGGCCGCCTGCCAGGCCATGAAAGACCCGGTCAGCCGGCTGGTCCCCACTCCCACGCCGCGCGCCCGTGGCACCGAGGTGGGCAACGACGCGCAGACCGAGTGCCGGTGGCTGAACCTGGACATCCCCGTGGGCGCCGACGTCAAGCGGATCCGCAGCGCGCTGATCACCACGCACCGCTTCACCAACCGCGCCGGCGTCGAGGACGCGCCGGCCGCGCGCGCCTACTACACGGGGCAGCGCGGCAGCCGCGGCACCAACGCGGGCTCCACCATCGGCGGCATCTCGTGGAGCGGGCTGTCCGAGGTCAAGGGCCTGGGAGAGGCGGCCTTCAGCCAGTACGTGCGGATCATGCACGGCGAGACGTTCGCCTCCACGGGCACGGTGCTGCTGCGGCAGGGGGCGACGGTGATCGTGGTGGACTACTCGGGTGCCGAGCGGCCCAAGGACGAGCCCGTCAACTCGCCCAAGGTCAAGCTGATGCCCGACAAGGAAGCGCGCGACGGGGCGCTGTCCCTGGCCAAGGCGTACCTGGCCGAACTGGCCAAGAAGCCGATCGGCAGCTGACCGCCGTCGGCCTGGCAGGGTGCTTCAGGCCGTCCAGCGGCCACTGTCGCGCATCGCGAGCTCGCTCACGGTCACAGGCATGACCGGCGTCGCGCCGGACCTCTGGGGGCCGCTCAGCTCCCCGCAGAGGCACGCGGCCGCCCGCAGGCGGGTCGCGTGGCGCGGGCTCGGCAGGTGAGCCCGCCCTTCGAGCCGCCGCGAATCCTCCCGCCGCGTCCCGTCGCGGATCGTCCACCCGGCCGGAGCTTGACGGCGACGGTTACAGCTCTGCAAGTGCGTTGCAAGTGCGGCAAATAGCGTGGGCCCCGCAAAGCAAATGAGCCGCGTGATCTAGCTTGTCCAATACAGGGGCATGGGCAAGCCGGGGGAGATCCGCGGCTCGCTGCTTTTGCCGGCGAGGAAGGGCTCCAGCAGGCCGGGTACGGCGCGTGCCGCCAGGTCGAGCCCCTCGCCCGTGCCGACGTCGACGACGTCGTAGTGCCCGTCTCCCGCAGCCGTCGTCGCCGAGAGCGTGAGCAGACCGGCGCGGCGCTGGAAGAACGACTGCTCGACCGTCCAGCCGACGATGCCGCTCCGGTCGAGCGCGACCGTACGCCGTGCGGCCGAGCCCTTCCTGGTGATCAGGTGGTGCGGGCCGAGCGCGTGGCCGAGCCCCCGGTAGGCGTCGGCGGCCAGCCACAGGCCGGTCGGGAGCCCGATGACCAGCACGGCCACGGGCCAGATCCAGCCGCCCTGCCACGCCCAGAGAAGTGACGGTACAGCGGCCAACGCGGCCAGCACCACGACGGTGACGACCGCGCGGACGAGGCGCCTGCGTCTGGCCGCCGCAGGATGCGCCACCAGCCCGGCCCGCCACGGGCCCGCGACGCGTTCGGCGATCTGTTCGGCCAGTGCGCGGGGGAGTGGCGGGGTGAGCGCGGCCACGTCTTCCGTCTCGTTCTCGGCCGCCTTGCGCAGCCCGGTGGCGACGGCCTTGACCCGCGCTCCGCCGCCCAGCCGCAGCAGCAGCGGTTCGCTGATCTCCACGCCGCGCAGTCGCCGCTCCTCCAGCGTCAGCGACCGGCTGGTCAACAGCCCGCGCCGCAGCCGCAGCCGCCCCGGCTCGCGCTCCAGCCGGTAGCGCCCCCACGACTCGGCGAACAGCAGCAGCGCGCCCGCCACCCCGACCACCACGTTGGCCGCCACGAGCAGCGGCACCGCCAGCCACGGCTGCCCCGTGACCCAGTCCCAGGCGCCCGTCGCCGTCCCGGTGGTGAACAGGTTCACGCCGAACGCGTCGAGCAGCTTGTACAGGGCTCCCAGCACCAGCGCGCCGCCCGCGAACGACCACACCGACAGCGGCGCGTACCTGATCCAGGCCCACCGCAGCTCCGCCACCGCGCGGTCGTCCCCGAGCGGGACCTCGCCGGTCCGCAGCAGGGTACGGCGCAGCTCCTCGGCCTCCCACCTGGACAGCGGGTCAAGGGTGAGCTCGGTCCCCTCGCCCGGGTGCTCTCCGGTGCCGACCTTGACGACGGTCAGCCCGAACACCCGCCGTACCGGATCCGCCGTGAGGTCGACACTGCGCACGCGGTCGCGCGGGATGGAGCGGTGCTGCCGTACGGCGATGCCCGAGCGCAGTTCCAGGCGCTCCGTGGTGAGCCGCCACCGGGTCGAGCGGAGCCGCGCCCCGTCGTACACCAGGACCCCGGCCACGATCAGCGCCGCCGCGCCCGCGCCCGCCGCGACCGTGGCGCCCAGTGACCAGTCGAGCCCGATCAGCGCGCGCACCAGGACGGTCACCGCGGGCACCACGATCGCCAGCGACAGCACCGCCGACGCGCCCAGGCTCCGTGAGGACAGTTTCCGCCAGCTCACGTCGCGTCTCCCGGCGTCGCCTGGGTGATCGCCGTGAGCCGCCGTGCCAGCTCGGCCGCCAGCTCGTGGTCCAGCGCCTCGATCTTGATCGCGCCCGCCGCCGAGCCCGTGGTCACCGTGACGTCCGCCAGCCCGAACAATCGCTGCACCGGCCCCCGCGCGGTGTCGACGGTCTGGATGCGCGACATCGGCGCGACCCGCCAGGTGTGGGTCAGCCAGCCCTTGCGCGTGTAGACGGCCTCGCCGGTGACCTCCCAGCGCTCCACCCGGTAGTACGCGCGTGGCGCGGCCACCGCCAGCAGCAGGCAGCCCGCCGCGAAGACGGCCGTCACGATCCCCAGCCAGCCGGACCGGTCGGTGAACAGCCAGTAGGCCGCGACCGCGGCGGCGGCCACCGGCACGGCCAGGATCATCGCCTGGACCGTCCACCAGGAGATCGCCCGCCTGTCGGCCTGGTTGCGCGGCGGACGCAGCGTCGTCGTGCTCACGTCCGGCTCGCCTGGTCGCGCGGCGGTGCTCACGTCCGGTTCTCCGTCTTGCGCATCGACGCCGAGGCCGAGAGCAGCACCAGCCCGAGCACGCCGATCACGATGGCGGCGAAGATCTCGCGGCCGTGGAGGAACGGCAGGATGTTGACCAGCAGCAGGTCGTGGGCCCACCGCCACCAGCCCAGCAGGGTGTTGACCACGCCGCCGACGCCCTGCGCCACCAGCAACCAGCCCAACAGGTCCAATATCACCTTCATGCCATCCAGCGTTCCGCGCCCGCGATGCCCGCCGCGTCGGCCGTAGGTCTCGGCGACCATCGACTTTGGTCGCTGTCCTTGGGCCCGGGCAGGCTCTAACCTCGTGGAACGTGACGGAATACCGGTGGCTGCTGCCCTCGGTCCTGCTGGGGGACGGCGTCGAGCGGCGTCCGGTGCGGCGCTCGACCCGCGATTGGATCGTCGACGTCCTGATGTTCCTGGCCGCCTGCGGGCTGGCTCTGCTGAGCATGCCGGACCTGGAGGGGCAGCCGACGCCCGTGGTGGCGATCGAGCAGGTGGTCGGCGCGCTGGCCTGCGCGGCGGTGTGGTTGCGCCGCAGGTGGCCGGTCGGGCTGGCGCTGGTGACCACGGTGCTGTCGATCTATCTGTCGCTGGTGGGCGGGCCCGCGGTCGTCGCCCTGTTCACGGTGGCGGTGCACCGGCCGTTCAAGATCTCCGGGCCGATCGTGCTGCTCGGCATCCTGACGCTGATTCCGTTCTCCATGCTCAGGCCCGACAAGGAGCTGGGCCTGCTGGGGCAGAACGTCTTCGGGGCGACCATCGTGCTGACCGTGTTCGCCTGGGGCATCGTGGTCCGGGCCAGGCGGCAGCTCGTCTGGTCGCTCAGGCAGCGCGCCGACAGCGCGGCGGAGGAGGCCAAGCGGCTCGAACGCGAGCGGATCGCCAGGGAGATGCACGACGTGCTCGCGCACCGCATCTCCATGCTCAGCCTGCACGCGGGCGCGCTGGAGTTCCGGCCGGACGCGCCCGCCGAGGAGATCGCCAGGGCCGCCGGGGCGATCAGGAACAGCGCCCACCACGCGCTGCAGGACCTGCGCGAGGTGATCGGCGTGCTGCGCCACTCGGCGCCCGCGTCCGGTAACCCCGTCCCCGACCGCCCGCAGCCCACGCTGGCCGACCTGCCCCCGCTGATCGAGGAGTGCCATGAGGCGGGCATGGAGGTGGACCTCGCGCTCGACGCCGGTGACGCGCCGGAGGGGCTGGGCCGCAACGTCTACCGCATCGTCCAGGAGGCGCTCACGAATGCGCGCAAGCACGCGAGCGGCGCTCCCGTGACGGTCACCGTCGCCGGCGGTCCGGGGGCGGGCCTGACGGCCGAGGTCCGCAACCCGCTTCGGGCACGCCAGAGCACGCGCATCCCCGGAGCCGGCGCCGGGCTCATCGGCCTGACCGAGCGGGCCCAGCTCGCGGGCGGGCGACTCGAACACGGCGCGACCCGCGAAGGCGACTTCCTGGTGCGCGCCTGGTTACCTTGGCCGGTGGAGACTTCCCAGGAGGACGCATGACCGCGCCGATCCGCGTGCTGATCGTCGACGACGACGCCCTGGTGCGAGCCGGACTGTCGATGATCCTCGGCGGGACGGGCGACATCGAGATCGTGGCCGAGGCGGGCGACGGCTCGGAGGTGCCGCCGCTGATCGCCGCGCACCGGCCCGACGTGGTGCTGATGGACATCCGGATGCCCGACGTTGACGGGCTCACCGCGACGGAGGCCCTGCGCGCCGCCGAGTCGCCGCCCGAGGTGGTGGTGCTGACCACCTTCCATGCCGACGCCCAGGTGGTGCGGGCGCTGCGCGCGGGGGCGGCGGGGTTCCTGCTGAAGGACATCCCGCCGCGCGAGCTGGTCGAGGCGATCCGGAAGGTGGCGGCCGGCGAGCCGATCCTGTCGCCCGCCGTGACCCGCCAGCTCATCACGCACGTCTCCGAGGACGGCGGCGGCACGGGCCGGCGTACGGACAGGGCCCGCGACCTGCTGGCCAAGCTCAGTGAGCGCGAGCGCGACGTGGCGCTGGCCGTCGGCCAGGGGAAGTCGAACGCCGCCATCGGCCGCGAGCTCTACATGAGCGTGGCCACGGTCAAGGCGCACGTCTCGCGGATCCTCACCAAGCTGAACCTCAACAACCGGGTGCAGATCGCGCTCACGGTGTACGACGCCAGCCTTTGAGCATCCGCTCGATCGTGGCCCGGTGCAGCACCAGGTCGTCGGGGTCGTCCGGCATGGGCTGCTCGCCGAAGTGGATCCGGCGCTGCCACACCCTGGCCATGATGGCCCCGTGCCGCAGCGCCGCGTACATCTCGTAGAACTCCATGTCCCGCACCTGATAACCCGTCAGCTCTCGATATTTCCCGCAAACGTCGTCGCGTCGCATGAAGTCGGGAATTCCGGGCATGCCGATGGCCTCGGTAATGTCCTGGAAGAAACGGTGCAGGAAGATCATCCATGCCAGATCGAGCTCGCGCGGCCCCACCGCGGCCATCTCCCAGTCGAACACCGCCACCGGCATGAAGTCGCGATACATCACGTTCCCGATGCGGGCGTCGCCCCAGCAGAGCACGTCGGGCCCGGGGTCGCGCGGCCAGTGCGCCTCCAGCCAGTCGAAGCCCCGCTCCAGCAGCGGGATCCGCGTCCCGCCGTGCGCCCACTCGTAATAGGCGCGCTGCCCGTCCACGTGGCGGCGCAGCCCGCCCTCCGGGAGTACGGCCAGGTCCCGCTCGGTGAACGGGGCGTCGTGCAGCGCGGCCACGATCGCCACTGTCGCGTCCTGCAGCCGGCGCCGATCGTCCGGCGCCGCGTCGAGCATCCAGCCTTCGAATGTGTACGGCAGGACGTCGGGCGGTACGTCGCCATCCTCCCGTTCCATGATGAAAAAGGGAGTGCCCAGTGGGTCGGGGTCTGGCTCGAACCAGAGGGCCCTGGGTGCTGGAATTCCAGCTTTCTCCCTGGCCGAGCGCATGATCTCGAACTGGGCCCGCAGATCGTAGGAAGGGAAGACGGGCACCGCTTCCTGGGCGGGCGCCATCCTGGCCACGCACCGGACGCGCTCTCCGGGCCAGGACGCGGTGAAGAAGAGCGTTTCGCTGGACATGCCGTTCTCCATCGGCCTCGACAGCTCGGACACCGTCACCGGCCGGTCAACTCGCCCGCTGAGCCAGATTCCCAGCCGATCGTGCAGTTCCTCCAGGTCACGGGTGGAGGTGCGCATCTCGTCCGTCACGGTGGGCCTCCTGGATGAACACCGGGTGAACGCGGTTCCCGGCCCAGTCGTATACCCCTAACAAGCGCTTGTCCATATCCGACCTGCCGTTACGGACAGGTACACGACAGCCGTACCCTTGTCTGAAAGGGCATGTCACGAAGGGACCGTGGGATGAGTTCAGCGGGTGAAGGTCTGTCTCGCCCGCTTCCCGAGCAGGTGAGACTCAACGTCGTCGATCTGGCGGCGCAGGTCCTCGGGTCCATGCCCGCTGCCACGATTCCGCCGCCGCTGCGCGGCATCGCCAAGTTCGACCCGCGCAAGCGCGCCAAACTGGGCAGCGCGCCCATCGCCGCCCAGCTGGAGAACGACAAAGAGTTCCGCGAGGTGGTCGCCGAGTCGGTGGCCGCCGGATGGCCCGAGCTCGTCGCCTCGCTGATCGAGGGCAACGTGCCACCCGCCGCCGACCCCGTGCTGGTGGCCGCCGCGGCCTATCTGACGCGACCCGTCGGCTGGGCGGAGATGGTCGAGGCCGCCCGGGTCGATCTCGAGCAGTCGGCGGTCGCGGCCGAGGGGACCGAGCGCGAAGAGGTGGTGACCCGGCTGCGCGAGCAGCTCGCCGCCCAGAAGAGCGCCGCCAAGGACGAGTCCGACCGGCTTCGCGAGCAGCTCAGGGCGGCCCGCGCCGAGAACTCCGACCTGCGCCGCAAGCTCCACGAGGCCCGCGAGCGGAGCAAGGCGGCCGTGCGCCGCGCCGAGGAGATGGAGCACGCGGCCGACGACGCCAAGTCCGCCGCCACGGCCGCGGGCAGCGCGGGCGAGTCCGAGCTGCGCCGGCTCCGCGAGCGGCTGGCCGATGTGGAGAAGCAGCTCGAAGCCTCGCGCCGGGCCGCGCGTGAGGGCAGGAGCATCGAGGACGCCCGCGTCAGGGTGCTGCTCGACGCGCTCCAGGACGCCTCCGCCGGGCTGCGCAGGGAGCTGGCCCTGCCCACCATGATCAGCAGGCCCGCCGACTCGGTGGCCGCGCTCACGGGCGAGCGCCCCGGTGTCAGGGGCGTGCCCGCCCGCGCGCTGGCCGACGACGACCCGCAGCTGCTCGACCAGCTGCTCGCGCTGCCGCAGGTGCACCTGATCATCGACGGCTACAACGTGACCAAGACCGGCTACGGCACGCTGACCCTGGCCGACCAGCGCAACCGGCTGATGACCGGCCTCGGCGGGCTGGTCGCGCAGACCAGGGTCGAGGTGACCGTGGTCTTCGACGGCGCCGAGCTCAACGCACCCGTCCAGGTGGTGGCGCCGCGCGGCGTGCGGGTGCTCTTCAGCGCGCCCGGCGAGATCGCCGACGACCTGATCCGCCAGCTCGTCCGCGCCGAGCCGCCCGGCCGGGCCATGGCGGTGGTCTCCTCCGACCGCGAGGTGGCCGAGTCCGTCCGGCGCATGGGAGCCAGACCGGTTCCGTCGGCTCTGCTGCTGCGCAGGCTGGGCCGCGCGTAGATTACGAATCGGTTGTTAGGGTGAAAGCACACCCGCCACTTCTGTACCATTTCGCCCCAGATATATTCCCCTGGAGGCGACACTGTGAGGTTTGGCCGGGCGCCACTGGCCGCGGGACTCGCGATCGGGCTGCTGCTTTTCCCCACAAGCGAGGCACTGGCCGCGCCGAAGCCCACGATCAAACAGGCGAAAGCCAAGCTCAAGAAGCTGAACGACCAGGCCGACAAGGTCGTCGACCGCTACAACACGGCGACCGAGAAGTACAAGGCGGCCCAAGGCGAGTACGGAAAGCTGAACGCCAGCTACAAGCGCAAGCTTGAGACGGTCGCCACGCTGCGCGCCCAGGTCATCGACATGGCCGTCGACACCTACACGCGCGGCCCCGACTCCACCTCCTGGCCCACGATGATCGGCCAGCCGGATCCCACGGGCCTGCTGGGCAGCATGGCGCTCGCGGGGCAGCTCTCGGAGGAGAAGGTGGCGCGGCTGGCGGCCTTCGATCGCGAGAACCGCGGGCTCAAGGACGAACGCGACAAGGCCGAGGCGGCCCTGCGGGCGGCCGACAAGGAGCGCGACGGGGTCGAGAATGAGCGCTCGGAGGTCCGCAAGCTGATCGCGAAGCAGAAGAAGCTGCTGGACAAGCTCGGCGCCTACAAGACCGGTGACCCCAACAGCACCGGCATCAAGTACACCGGCTCGGCCTCCGGCAACGCGGCCGCGGTGCTCAGGTTCGCCTACGCGCAGGTGGGCAAGCCGTACGTGTTCGGCGGCACGGGACCGCGCGGCTGGGACTGCTCGGGCCTCACGCAGGCGTCGTGGCGCGCTGGGGGCGTGTCTCTGCCCCGGACCACGTGGCAGCAGTGGGCCTGGGGGTCGGCCCGCAAGGTGGATCTGAAGGACCTGCAGCCGGGCGACCTGATCTTCAGCTCGGGTCTTGGGCACGTCAGCATTTATGCGGGCAACGGGCAGATCGTGCACGCCCCCCAAACCGGCGACGTGGTCAAGGTGGTCACCCTCTCCTCCTACGGCGGCACCCTGGTCGGAGCTATCCGCCCGTAGGTTGTTCTGGGGGGAAAGCGCTGATTTTCTGTACGGCAAGCACGGTGAGCCCCATGCGCCGTCCGTGGCTGGGCTCTGTCCAGGGACACGCTCCTCCGGTGGGGCGCGCTGGGCGCCGTGACGTGCGTCCTCTTGACCCGGTCCGTGGCTTCAGGTGGCCATGGACCGGATGGTCCGCCGATGGACGCTTGGCGGTCCACGCGGGGCTCCCCGGCTTGGTGGTCAACGAACTCGGCCCGGTGGCCAGCGGGCTTCGACCGGCTGTTCAGCGGGCTCCGGTCGCTTGTTCAGCGGAACCCGACCGGCCGTTCAACTGGCCCCGATTTGCTGGTCACCCGACCTCGGCGCGCAGGCCGATGCCGCTGGCGCCGGGTCGGCTGAACGCTGCTCGAACGCCTTCGGCGGGTGAGGACGATCATTGGTCTCGGCCCGTCGGCGATCCTCGCGTTGCCCACTTCCGCGCATTGGCCGGCACCATTCACTGCCTTGCGCGTTGTCGGCGGGACCAGTGTGACAAGAGTGACAAATGGGACCTGACAGATCACTGTGTCGTCAAGTGTGAGAAGGGTCACATTTGAATAACATAACCCGGCGCTCCAGCTGCGGTTGGGGACTTTACTGACACCTCTGAGTGATCCTGACAACCCCATGACGGCTTTGCCAGCTCGTTACTCAAGGGCGTAGCTTCTGGCGTCGCGGCGAACAAGCCATGGCGTCGCGACTCTCCATCGGGTCCCCGATGTGGACAGATAAGAAATCCGTTAGGTCACCGCCTTTCCACATTGTCATTACGTGGCGGTGGCCTGCCGAGTCCGTGCAGCCAGGAGGCACGGAGCCGGGGACCCAGCGATCCCGCCCCAGGGATCAGGGGTGAATCGGCGCGTATTGCGCCGTAGGGCGACTTCCAGGCCCGAATCCGTCAGCTAACCCGGTAGGCGTTCGTGGAAGCTCCAAGGAGAAATCCTGTCTACCTCCCCCAGTAACCCCCGTCTGTCCCGCATTGCCCTGAGTGGCGCAGCGCTCACGATGACCGTGACGGCCGGAGGTTTGGTCCTCCCTGCCCCGACAGCGCAGGCGGCGACAACGCGAGATGCGGCCGAAGTTTCCGGGACCAATACAGCGGCGAAAGCCGTCAGGTCCGTGAAGAAGGTCGCGCAACAGACAGCGGTCGCTCGGCAAAAGGTGAAGGCCCGTACGGCCGTCGCCGTGGCCAAGGACCAGATCGGTGACCCGTACAGTTACGGGGCCACAGGACCTGGTTCCTTCGACTGCTCCGGTCTCGTCCAGTACGCCTGGAAGAAGGCCGGCGTCAAGATCCCGCGCGTGACGAACAGCCAGTTCGCCCGCATCAAGAAGAAGGTCTCCTGGAAGAATCTGAAGCCAGGTGACCTGATGTTCTTCTATGGGCTCGGCCATGTGGGCATGTATGTCGGCAACGGCAAGATGGTCCATTCGCCGAGGACGGGTTCGACGGTGCGCGTCGAGAAGCTCAACAAATGGCGCAAGGCGTCGTTCGTGGGCGCGGTGCGTCCCGGCCTGTAAGTCCGGCCTGATCTGGCCTGCAAGACCGTCACGAAGGTCCCGTCCCAGCTGGGACGGGACCTTCGCGCGTTCCGGGCCTTTCCGCGACGACGGGCCGGCGCTTTCCGCGACGAGGAGCCGGGTCTCTCCGCGACGAGGAGCGGGGTCTCTCGACGACGACGTCCCGGGTCTCTGCGCGACGGCCGGTCCGCAGCGCGGGGCGACTACGATCGGGGAACGTGTCCGTGCAGGTGAGCCGCCGAGTCTTGGGGGTGGGGGTGCTGCTCCTGGCCCTCGCCTCGGCCAGCGCCGCCCCGCACCGGTCTCCGGGGACGGACGGCCCCTCGGCAGCGGTTCGCGACCTGTCGACCGGTGGGCCCGATCAGTCTGCGACGGATCGCGGCCGGCCGTCCGGTGGGCCCGATCGGCCCGCGACGGATCGCGATCTTCCCTTCGGCAGCCCCGATCAGTCCGCGACCGGCCACAACCCGGCGGCCGGTGATCGCGAGCTTCCGGCGGAGGCGCGGAGGCTCTGGGAGGACGGCTCCGAGGTCGTACGAGGTGTGCGTTCGGTCGTCGTCGGTCAGCGCGCGGCACCCGAGTCGCTTCGTGATCTGGCGCGCCGGGCCGATGCCGCCGGGTCGCGGGTCTCCGCCGTGCTCGGACGCCCCGTTCAAGCCGTGGTGCTCGTGCCCGGTTCGGCGGCCGAGGCTGCTCGGGTGGCCGGGGTGGGGAGTGTCGACGGGCTGGCGGCGGTGGCCGATGGCGGGAGAGTGGTCGTGGTGCCCGAGAACTTCGCCCGGCTGACCCCCACCGGGCGGGACGTCGTGCTCACTCACGAGCTCACCCACGTCGCGGCCGGGACGAAGCGGTTGCCGGTGTGGCTCTATGAGGGGTTCGCCGACTACGTGGGCTACCGGGACGCGGGGTTGCCGGTCCGGGTGGCCGCCGCCGAGTTGGCCGCCGAGGTGCGGGCCGGGCACTTGCCGGGCGAATTGCCAGGGCCTGCGGCATTCGCACCATCCAGCCGGGAGCCCGCACGCCTGGCACGGGCCTACCAGGAGGCGTGGCTGGCGTGTCGCTTCATCGCCGCGCGGTTCGGTGAGGGAACTCTGGTGAGGCTCTACCGTGATGCCCAGACGGGTGGCATCGACCGGGGGCTCACCAGGCTCGGGCTCTCGGCAGGGACGCTGACGGCACGGTGGCGCGACTACGTGCGGGACCAGCTTGCGTAAGGGGAACGCGGATGGACGATCTGCAGGGCACCGACGACATGCCGCCTGACGACGACGCATCAAGCGAGTCCGCCACCTCAGGCGAGGGCGCCGCGCCGGACGGCCATGCCGCGCCGGACGGCCATGCCGCGCCGGACGGCCATGCCGCGGCAGACGACCGTGCCGCGCCAAGTGACCGCGCCGTGTCCAGCGGCTGGGTCGCGGACGGTGGGGACGTCGGGTTCGGCCGGGCCGGTGCCGGTTGGGCGCTGGTCGTGCTCGGTGCGGTGATCCTGGCCGTGGTGGCGTTCACGACGCCCTGGCGGGTGATGCCCTCGGGCGCCCCCACGGTGACGCCGGACCCGGCGCGCGACTTCAGTGCCGCCGAGGTCGCCAGGGCCGCCGCCTTCGACGCGGCCACGAGCCTGCCCGGATACCTGTCGCTCGGGCTGACAGTGCTGTTCGCGGGGCTGCTCGTGCTCACGCCATTTGGGGCCAAGGTGCTGGGTAAGTTGCGCGGGCCGTGGTGGGTGCGGGTTGTGCTCGGGGTGGTGGTGCTGACCGCGATCGTCGAGGCGATCAGGTGGCCCCTGGGCATCTGGTACGAGGTGCAGTTGCGCGACTACGGCCTGTCCACGCAGGACTGGGCCGGCTGGACCGGCGACCGGCTCAAGAGCCTGGCCGTGAGCGTGGTGCTGCAGTCCATCATGGTGCTGGTCGTGGTGGCGCTGGCCAGGTGGCTGCGGCGCTGGTGGATCCCGGCCGCCGCGGGCGCGTTCGCGTTCACCTTGGTGGCCTCGTTCGTCTATCCGGTCGTGTTCGAGCCGCTGTTCAACGACTTCCGCCCGATGCCGGGGGGCGCGCTCAGGGCGAACCTGATGATGCTGGCCGAGCGCGCCCATGTCCCGGTCGAGGACGTGCTGATCGCCGACGCCTCCCGCCGGACGAACGCGCTCAACGCCTACGTCTCGGGCTTCGGCGCCACGCGCCGGATCGTCGTGTACGACACGCTGCTGCGGGCCCCGCAGTCCGAGGTCGAGCTGGTCGTGGCGCACGAGCTGGGCCACGCCAAGTACGGGGACGTGCTGGTCGGCACGCTGGTGGGCGGGCTGGGCGCCGCGTTCGGCGCGATCCTGCTGTTCCTGCTGCTGGGCATGCTGCGGCGGCGCACGGGCATCGCCTCGGCGGCCGATCCACGGGCGGTGGGAGTGATCATGGGCTTGATGAGCCTGGCAACGGTCATCTCAGGACCGGCCCAGAACGTGGTCAGCCGCCACATCGAGGCCCGCGCCGACCTCCACGCCCTGAACCTCACGAAGGACCCGGCCACCTTCATCTCCATGCAGAAACGCCTGGCAATCACCAATATTTCCGACTTGTCGCCGGATCCGGTGGAGTACGTCCTCTACGCATCACACCCCACCGGCCCCCAACGCATCGCCATGGCCCGAGAGTGGGCCGCGCTGAACGGCCAGCAACAGCCGTGACCGGCGTGCTCATCGTCACGAACGACTTCCCGCCCCGGCCGGGCGGCATCCAGTCGTTCGTGCACGGGCTGGCCCTGCGCACCCCAGGTGTGGCTGTCTACGCTCCGGCCTGGGAGGGGTGCGCGGAGTTCGACCGCCGCCAGCCGTACCGGATCGTCCGGCACCCCACCTCGCTCATGCTGCCGACCCCGGCGGTCGCCCGCCGGGCGACCCGGCTGCTGGCCGAGCAGCGGGCGGACACCGTGGTGTTCGGCTCGGCGGCCCCGCTGGGCCTGCTCGCGCCGGGGTTACGGGCGGCCGGCGCGCGGCGCGTGGTGATGCTCACCCACGGCCACGAGGCGTCGTGGGCGAGCGCGCCGCTGTTCCGCGGGGCGCTGCGCAGGATCGGCGCGCACGCCGACGTGGTGACCTACCTCGGCGAGTACACGCGCGCCCGGCTGGCCGCGGCGATCTCGCCGGCCAAGCTGGTACGGCTGGCGCCGGGCGTGGACACCGGCCAGTTCCACCCGGACGCGGCCAAGGCCGAGCTCGGGCTGGCCGGACGGCCGGTGGTGATCTGCGTGTCGAGGCTGGTGCCGCGCAAGGGCCAGGACCAGCTCATCAGGGCCTGGCCCCGGGTGCTGCGGGCGGTGCCGGAGTCGGTGCTGCTGTTCGTGGGCGGCGGGCCGTACCGCAAGAGGCTGGAGAAGCTGGCGCGGGGGCAGGAGTCCGTCCGCTTCACCGGCACGGTCCCGGCGGGGAGCCTGGCCGGCTACTACGCCGCCGCCGATGTGTTCGCGATGCCGTGCCGTACCCGGCTGGGCGGCGTCGACGTCGAGGGGCTGGGGATCGTGTTCCTGGAGGCGTCGGCGACCGGCCTGCCGGTCGTCGCGGGCGCGTCCGGCGGCGCCCCGGACGCGGTACGGCACGGCGAGACCGGCCTCGTCGTCGACGGCACCGACGTGGCGGAGGTCGCCGCGGCCCTGATCGAGCTGCTCGGCGACCCCGAGCGGGCCCGGAAGATGGGTGCCCGGGGCCGTGACTGGATCGCCGGCGAGTGGACCTGGGACCTGGTCGCCGCCCGCTTCCACGCGCTTCTCTAGCCCTTGGTGGCCCCCAGGGTGAGTCCGGCGACGAACTGCTTGTGCAGCATCTGGAAGACGATCAGCGTCGGCAGCGCGACCAGCATCGAGCCGGCCGCCAGCAGGTTGTAGTCGGTGAAGAACTGGCCACGCAGGTTGTTCAGGGCCGAGGTGACGGGCAGTTTGTCGCCCGACGACATCAGCACCAGCGCCCACAGGAAGTCGTTGTACATGAAGGTGAACTCCAGCGTGGCCAGCGCCGCCAGCACCGGGCGGCACAGCGGCAGCGTGAGCTGCCAGTAACGGCGCCACACGCTCGCTCCGTCGACCAGCGCCGCCTCGGTGATCTCCTCCGGGATCGTGCGCATGAAGTTCGACATGACGAACACGCAGAAGCCGAACTGGAACGCCACGTGCACCAGGATCAGCCCGAGGTAGGAGTCGTACAGCGACTGCGAGTCCGACAGCCACGTGGGCAGCGGCACGAGCGTGTAGAGGGTGTAGAGCGGGGTGATGAGCACCTGCGGTGGCAGCAGGTTGCCCGCCGTGAACGTGATCAGCAGCGCTTTGCGCCCCGGAATGCGCAGCCGCGCGATCGCGAACGCGGTGAACGACGCCATGAACAGCGTGATCAGCACGCCGGGGATCACGATGATCAGCGTGTTGAGGTAGTAGCGGGGCAGGTCGGCCTGGCTCCACGCCTGCCCGTAGTAGTCCAGCGTCAGGTGCTCGGGCAGTGAGAAGTACCCCAGCCGCGCGGTCTCGTCGTACGGGCGCAGCGAGGCGTAGAGCGCCAGCGCGAGCGGCAGGACCCAGCCCAGCGCCACCAGGCCGAGGAAGACGTGCAGCAGGATCCGCAGCGGACGCGCCCGGCGGCGTACCGGCTCCCGGTGGTCCTGGACCGGGGGCGTGGTGGTGGGCGCGGTGAGCGTCATCGTTCCTCCCTGAACAGCTGCGACAGGTAGGTGACGATGAACCCGAGCGTGATCACCAGCAGGATCACCGCGATGGCCGAGCCGAACCCGATGCGGCTCGCCTCGCCCACGATGTTCTCGGTGACCAGCACCGACAGCAGCTCCAGCCCGTTCCTGCCCTTGTTGATGGCGTAGACGATGTCGAAGGCGCGCAGTGCCTCGATGACCGTGATCACCAGCACGATCACGTTGACCGGGCGCAGCGTCGGGAACACCACCCGGAAGAACGCCTGCGCCTCGTTGGCCCCGTCGATCGCGGCCGCCTCCTTGAGCGCGGGATCGACAGCTTTCAGCCCGGCCAGGTAGATGATCATCACGTACCCGACGTGCCGCCAGCCGGCCGCCACCATGACCACCCAGATGTTGATCGACCGGTCGCCCAGCCAGTCCACGGTCAGCCCGGTCACCGCGTTCAGCACGCCGTAGTCGGAGGAGTAGACGAGCTGCGCGATGAACCCCACGACGGCCAGCGACAGCACGACCGGCGTGTACAGCGCGCTCTGGTACACGCGCGACAGCCGCAGCCGCCGGTCCAGCAGCACCGCGCAGAACAATCCGAACGGCGTGGCGACCAGGCCGAGGAAGCCCAGCCAGAGCACGTTGTTGCGGATGGCCGACCAGAACGGCGGATAGTCGTTGACCAGGTCGGTGTAGTTCCGGCCGCCCACCCACTCCATCGGCTTGATGCCGTTCCAGTCGGTGCCCGACAGCCCGATGGAGGCCAGCGTGGGCCCCCAGATGAGGCCCACGTTGACGATGATGGCCACCCCCAGCCCGATGACCAGGATGGTCACGTCGCGGGCGGAGTAGCGACGGGTCTTGGTGGTCATCAGCGGAAGATGTTGGTCTTCTGCTTCTCGATGCTCGCCAGCAAGGAGTCGATCTCGTTCGGCTTGCCGACGAACGACTGCAGCGACGGGATCATCACGGTCGAGGCGAAGTCGGGCCGGGTGTCACGGTCGAGGAACTGGGCCAGGTGCGTCGCCTTGGACACCAGTTCGGCGCCGCGCTTCTGCAGCGTGCTGTAACCGCTGGTGTCGGCCTTGGAGCTGGCTGCCAGGGTGCCCGGGTCCAGCTTGGTGGCGATGTTCTGCGAGCTGCCTTGGGCCAGGTGCTTGAGCACGGCCTTGGCTCCGTCGACGTTCTTGGCCTTGCCCGAGATCATGTAGCCGTCGATCGGCGCGTCGATGGAGTCGGTGCCGTAGGTCGGATTGATCTCGGGGAAGGTGAAGAAGTCGATGTCGTCGCGCTCGTTCTCCGGGAACTGCTGGGCGACGAACATGCCGAGCAGGTACATGCCGGTCTTCTTCTGCTGCAGCGCCTGCCCGGCCTCCTGCCAGGTACGGCCCAGCGCGGCGGGCTGGTGATACTCCATCAGTCCGCGCCAGGTGTCGAAGACCTGCTTGACCCTGGGGTCGGTCCACGACTCCTTGCCGCCCATGAGCGAGATGTGGAAGTCGTAGCCGTTCGTCCGCATGTTGATGATGTCGAACGTGCCCATCGCGGGCCAGCCGTCCTTGTCGGCGAACCCGATCGGGATCAGCCCGTCGGCCTTCATCTTCTTGGCCA
Source organism: Nonomuraea sp. NPDC049750 (assembly GCF_040659625.1). Lineage (NCBI taxonomy): Bacteria > Bacillati > Actinomycetota > Actinomycetes > Streptosporangiales > Streptosporangiaceae > Nonomuraea > Nonomuraea sp. NPDC049750. The sequence continues at coordinate 541,210 of NZ_JBFANB010000004.1, read as the reverse complement.
GCGCGGTGAACTCGTCCAGCGTCTTGGGCGGCTCGTAGCCCTTCTCCTGCCACACGCTCTTGCGATAGAAGACGGCCCACGGATAGTACGTGAACGGCACGAAGTACTGCTTGCCGTCGGTGCCCGTCGAGGCGGCCTTGAAGGCGGGTGTGTAGTCGCTCCCGATTTCCTGCCACACGTCCGAAATGTCCGTCGCGAGTCCCTGCTCGGCGAAGAACTGCATGCGATATCCGGCGAACCAGGTGAAGACATCGTCAGGCGTGCCTTTGAGGTAGCGGTTGATGTTCTCCTGGAACGTGTTGTGGTCCACGGTATTGATCTTCACCTGGGCCTGGGTGAAGCCCTTTAACACGGTTTCGAGGGACTTCTTGGGGATTTCGTCCGAAGCGTTGGAGCCGAACGTGACCGTGCCCAGGTTTCCGGACGACTTACCACCCGGGGGCGCGGCGGGCTGGCTGGAGCCGCAGCCGGCCAGGACGGCCGGGACGCCGAAGGTGGCGGCCGCGCCGAGCAGCAGGTTGCGACGGGAGATCGGCAGACGTTGGACCATGGTGGTTCCTCCTTGCCAGGACCCTCACATTCCCCCGAATTCGCTCGATTTCCTTCAGAGAAGAGCACACTCAACCAGCTGTCAACGCACGATTTGATGTCATTTCCTTAACGTCGAACGCCGTCACGAACCACCACAACCGAGCACGGGCCTTGAAATCCGCAGGTGGCGTGTCATGATGCGTCCGAATGGCATGTCTGGAAATGTCGGGAAACTGTTGGGAACTGGGTGATGCGATGCTCGCCGTCCAGCGACAGCAGACGATTCTGGAGCTCGTACGGCTGAACGGCGCCGTCAAGGTGGTCGACCTGGTGCGCGAGTTCGGCGTCTCGGACATCACGATCCGCCGCGACCTCGAACTGCTGGCCGAGCGGGGGCTGCTGGCCAAGGTGCACGGCGGTGCGACCGTCATCGGCGCCGGCTCGACCGACGAGCCCGGCTTCGCCGCCAAGTCGGTCCAGCAGGAGGACGAGAAGCTGGTCATCGCCCGCCGCGCCGCCGAGATGGTGTCCCCGGGCACCGCCGTGGCGCTCTCGGCCGGGACCACGACCTGGACGCTCGCCCACCAGTTGGTGAACACGCCCGGCCTGACCGTGGTGACCAACTCGGTGCGGATCGCCGACGTCTTCCAGCACGGAGGGCGGCCGGACCAGACGGTGGTGCTGACGGGCGGCGTGCGTACCCCCTCGGACGCCCTTGTCGGCCCGGTGGCGGTGGCCGCGATCCGGCTGCTCAACGTGGACGTGCTGTTCCTGGGCGTGCACGGGATGACCACGCGGGCCGGGTTCACCACGCCGAACATGATGGAGGCCGAGACCGACCGCGCCCTGGTCGAGGCCGCGAGCAGCCTGGTCGTGCTGGCCGATCACACCAAGTGGGGGACCGTGGGCATCAGCACGATCGCCCGGCTCAGCGAGGCCGACGTGGTGATCTCCGACGGCGGGCTGCCCGAGACGGCCAGGACCGCGCTGTCCGAGCAGGCGGGCGAGCTGGTCATCGTTTGATCTTGACCGGGTCGGGCATTGGCGGTCTCCGCATACCAATCCGATCACATGGCATGCGCCGAGCCGGAGTGATCCTACCTTTCTGTGGGATCAACCCTTATGTTGGCAGTGCTTAGCTGTTACCCCTAGTAATGATCCTACCTATTCACGCGCATCATTTCGTGCTCCCATCGAATGATCGGATGAGTGAGAAGGGTGGCACAGTGAACAAGCTGTTCGCGGCTGGGGCGATGACACTCGCCGTCGCGCTCGCGCTTAGTGCCTGCTCAAGCAATTCGCCCAGTGGGGACCAGTCTTCGGCGCCCGCTTCTGGCGGCAAACAGAAGGTCTCCTTCCTGGTGTTCCCCTCGCCGAACTTGCCGGAGTCGTACTGGAAGGCTCAGGTCGATCTGGTGACCAAGGCCAACCCTGACCTGGAGGTGGAGCTGGTCGCCGCGCCTTCGGAGTCCGAGCGCAACGACTACGCCAAGCAACTGGCCGCTTCTGGGCAGCTGCCTGACGTACAGATCGGCATGCAGGACCTGATCGCCCTGGAGCCCAGCCTGGCCACGTGGACGCCGGAGGAGCTCAAGGACTTCCTCTGCCCGACCTGCGGCGCGGTCAACGGGAAGATCCTCCAGTTGCCGACCAACACGCAGACGATCCCGAACGTCTACTACAGCAAGAAGCTGTTCCAGAAGGCCGGCATCGCCGAGCCGCCGAAGACCTACGCCGACCTGCTGGCCGACGCCGAGAAGCTGAAGGCCGAGGGCATCACCCCGTTCGTGTCGGGCGGCGTGTTCGTCACCTCCCAGCCGTGGACCGCCATCCTGGCCACGGACCTGTACGCCAAGACGCCCGACTGGATGACCAAGCGGCGCAACGGTGAGGTGAAGTTCGCCACCGACCCGGCCATGAAGGCCGCCGCGCAGAAGTTCACCGACCTGGCCGCCAAGGGCTACCTCGACAAGCGGCAGATCGGGCAGGACTACCCCAAGACGCAGGAGGCCTTCCTCGGCGGCAAGGGCGCGATGTATCCGATGGGCAGCTGGTTCGCCGCCGCGGCCGACGCCTCGCCCATGAAGGACGACATCGGGGTCTTCGCCTGGCCCGGCGACGACGGCGCCCTGCACATGCCGACCTTCACCGGCGGCGGGCTGTCCGTCAGCGCGACGGCCAAGAACATGGCCGCGGCCAAGAAGTTCGCGCTGGCCTTCCAGCTCACCAAGGAGAACCTGGACGCCTCGGTCAAGGCCGACGCGCTCTTCCCGGCGATCAAGGGCTACACGCCGCCGTCGGACACGGGCCCGGTGTTCAAGGCCGTCTACGACCTGTGGCAGAAGGCGCTGAACGAGAAGGCGACCGTCCCCGCGTTCAGCTGGGAGGCCGGAGACACGGCGATGCTGCCGGGCATGCAGGGCAAGTTCTGGTCCACGGCGCAGGACCTGGTCAGCGGCAAGAAGACGGTCGACCAGGCACTGGCCTTCCTCGACACCGAGTGGGAGAAATCCGGCTGATCCGGCGGGGCGGGCCGCCGAGCGCCCGCCCCTCGATCTGACCGGGATCCGATTCCGACCAGGAGGGGTCTGGCCTGATGGCCGCTGGCACCACCATCCACCATCACAAGCCCGGCCACGCGCAGGCCCGAGTACGCCGGCGACGGCCGGGCGGCAAAGGGGCCGGGCTGTGGCATTTCCTGTCCTTCGCCGCGCCCGGCACGCTCATCTACCTCTGCCTCGTCGTGCTGCCGATCACGCTCAGCTTCGGCTACAGCCTGACCGACCAGGCATTGCTGCGGCCCAAGACGCACTTCGTCGGACTGCGCAACTACCAGTTGCTCCTGCAGGACGAGACGTTCCTGCAGTCGCTGCGGGTGACCACGATCCTCACGCTGATCGTCGTCATCGTGCCGAACGTCCTGGGCGTCGCCATCGCGGTGCTCCTCGACCGCCGCGGCTGGCTGTACAACGCGCTGCGCAGCGTCTTCTTCACCCCGATGGTGATCAGCTCCGTGGTCATCAGCGTCATCTGGACACGCATCCTCGCCGACGACGGGCCGATCAACCAGGCGCTCAGGGCGCTGGGCGTCAGTGAGCCGCCGGGCTGGCTGTCCGACCCGGACATCGCGCTCTATTCGCTGTCGTCGATCGTCTGCTGGCAGATGCTCGGATTCTGCGTGGTCGTCTATCTCGCCGGGCTGCAGGGCGTACCCCAGGAGCTGGCCGAGGCGGCGGCGATCGACGGCGCGGGTCCGGTGCGCAGGTTCTGGAGCGTCACCTGGCCGCTGCTGGCGCCCGCGCTCACCATCAACACGGTCGTCCTGCTGATCTCCGCGTTCAAGATCTTCGACCACGTGAAGGTGATCACCAACGGCGGTCCCGGCACGGGGACGACCGCGAGCGTGGCGCTCGTCATCCTGCAGGAGGGGTTCGTGGAGAACCGCACCGGCTACGCCTCGGCGGAGGCCGTCGTCATGCTGATCGTCATCGCGCTGCTGTCGGTGATCACGCTACGCGTGCTGGGGCGCAGGGAGGTGCAGCTCTGATGCGATCCACCGTGCCGTGGCTGCGCCCGCTGGTCGCGCTGGTCGTCGGCGGGGTGTTCTTCATCCCTCTGTACATCGCGCTGATCAACGTCTTCAAGGAGAGCCGGCAGGTCGCCAGTGGCGCCATGTCACTGCCGATCCCGCCCACCTTCGACAACCTGATCCGGGTGCTGACCAGCCCGGACAGCCTCTTCTGGTCGTCGCTGCGGACCAGTGTCCTGGTCACCTCACTGTCGATCATCATCCTGACGGTGCTGTCGGCCATGCTCGGCCACTACCTGGCCAGGCAGAACACCTGGTGGTCCCGAGTGATCATGGTCCTGCTGCTGTGCGGGCTGATGATCCCGCCGCAGGTGATCCTGATCCCGATCACACAGGTGCTCAAGGCGCTCGGGCTGATGTCGACGCTGCAGGGCCTCGTGCTCTTCAACGTCGGCTACTACGTGCCGTTCGGGGTCTTCGTCTTCTCCGGCTTCATGAAGGGCGTGCCGCGGGAGCTGGAGGAGGCCGCGGCCATCGACGGGGCCACGCGGTGGCAGACGTTCTGGAAGATCGTCTTCCCGTTGCTGCGCCCGGCGACGGCCAGCGTGCTGATCTTCCTCGGGGTGTGGATCTGGAACGACTTCCTCAATCCGCTGATCATCTATGGGCCGCGCGAGGGTACGACGATCATGACGGGCATCTACAAGTCGCTCGGGCAGTACGCGGCGGACTTCGGCGGGATGTTCGCGCTCATGTTCCTGGCCACGCTGCCGATCCTGGTGTTCTACCTGTTGCTGCAGAAGCAGTTCGTCAAGGGGCTCACGGGGGGAGCGACGAAGGGCTGACACGCGAACGGCCCCCGGCGTGGTGCCGGGGGCCGTTCGCGTGGCTGGTTAGTTGACGTCGAGCTTGCGCTGGATGGCGATGAGGATGTGCATCATCTCCGTCTGGGTCTGCTGCATCGACGCCTGTCCGGCCTGGAGCTCGTCTATTGACGCCTGCATGGAGGTGACCTTGGTGTCCAGAGCGGTGACCTTGGCGTCCAGGACGGCGACCTTGCCGTCCAGAACGGTGACCTTGCCGTCCAGTGTCTTGACCCGGTCCGCGACGCCGTTGATGCGTTCGGTGAGCTGCTGGCCCATCTCCATCTGGTCGGCCCCTATCCGGACGAATTCGTTCTCGATGCTGCCGATGAACTGCATCCCCGCTTCCTTGATGCTCACCGTTATCTCCCCTACCTTTGAAGGTAGGGACCGGGGATGTATCAGATCTCCGGTCCCGATTGCTGTCTCAGGCTAGCGGGGTGGCGTCAAGAGCGTCCAGAGAACCTGGGACAACGAGTAGTGATTTCTATACCCAGCGTAGTCATTTGTACAGTGCGTCCACATCCTTGGCGAAGTCCCGCATCACCACGCTGCGCTTGATCTTCAGAGTCGGCGTCAGGTGCCCGCTGTCCTCGGTGATGTCCACATCCAGGATGACGAACTTCTTGATCTGCTCCGGCTTCGACACCGTCAGATTGGCCGTGTCGACGGCCTTCTGGACCTCCGCCAGCACCCGCGGATCCGTGCAAAGCTCACTCAGCGTAGCCGTCGGCAGGCCGTTGACCGACTTCCAGTGGTCCAGCGCCTCCGGGTCCAGGGTGATCAGCGTCGCCACGAAGGGCCGCCCGTCGCCGACGATCATGGCCTGGGAGATCAGCGGGTGCGCTCGGAGCGCGTCCTCCAGCGGGCCGGGGGCGACGTTCTTGCCCGCCGCCGTCACCAGGATCTCCTTCTTGCGTCCCGTGATGCGCAGGTAGCCGTCGGCGTCGAGCTCGCCCACGTCGCCCGTGTGGTACCAGCCGTCGGCGTCGATCGCCTCGGCCGTCGCCTGGTCGTTGTGCCAGTAGCCGTGGAAGACGTGGCGGCCCTTGGCCAGGATCTCGCCGTCGTCGGCGATGCGGATCGACACGCCGGGCAGCGGCTTGCCGACCGTGCCGATCTTGTTGGCGCCCGGCATGTTGACCGAGCAGGGGGCCGAGGTCTCGGTCAGGCCGTAGCCCTCGAACACCTCGATGCCGACGCCCCTGAAGAAGTGGCCGAGCCGGTCGCCGAGGGCCGAGCCGCCGCACACCGCCGCCGTCAACCGGCCGCCCGTGGCCGTGCGCAGCTTGCCGTACACCAGCCGGTCGAACAGGGCGTGCCGCAGGCGCAGGCCCAGGCCCGCGCCGCCGGAGCTCTCGGCCTTGCTCCACGCGACGGCGGTGTCGGCGGCGCGGGCGAAGATCGCGCCCTTGCCGCCGGCGATGGCCCGCTGCTCGGCGCCGTTGTAGACCTTCTCGAACACGCGGGGCACGCCGAGCAGGAACGTCGGCTGGAACTCGGCCAGGTCCGGGGCCACGTTCTTCATGTTCGGGGTGTGGGCCAGGATCGCGCCCGCCTCGATGATGGCGACCTGGATCATGCGGGCGAAGATGTGCGCGAGCGGCAGAAACAGCAGCGCCGCCGGCGACTTGCCGACGAAGAGCGCCTCCAGAGGGCCCGCCACCACGTTGCGGGCGGTGAACAGCAGGTTGTCGTGCGTGATCCGGCAGCCCTTGGGCCGGCCGGTGGTGCCGGAGGTGTAGACGACCGTGGCCAGGTCGGCCGAGCCGACCCCGGCGCGCCGCTCCTCGAAGACGGCGTCCGTCACCTCGGAGCCGTCAAGGGTCTCGTCGACGCGCCAGATCGGCTTCAGGTCCGGCGCGGCCTCGCGCACGGTCTCCTCGTGCCCGTCGAGCTCGACGAACACCGCCTTGGCCGCGCTGTCGGACAGGATCCACTTGACCTGCTCGACCGCCGACGTCTCGTAGATCGGCACGGTGACCGCGCCGATCGACCAGATCGCGTAGTCGATCAGCGTCCACTCGTAGCGGGTACGCGACATGAGCGCGACCCGGTCACCGTGCTCGATGCCCGCCGCGATCAGCGCCTTGGCCAGCTCGACCACCTGGTCGCGGAACTCGGAGGCGGTGACGGCGGGCCAGCCGCCGTCCTGCTTGCGCCGCATGACGACCGCGCCGGGCTCCTGTTCGGCCCGCCTGAAGACCGTGTCGGGCAGGCTCGCGGAGGCAGGTACGTCGACCAGCACCGGGACGCTGTACTCGCGCACGGAATCAACTCCTGTTCGGGGGGACCGCCTGGACGCTATCGCGTTGAATTACCCACGGGTAGGGGTCATTCTCACGCTAGCAGCCGCTCTCATAGGATTTCCCGCATGAGGGTCCATGTCATCAGCGACGTGCACGGCAGGGCCGACGCGCTCGCCCGCGCGGGCGCGGGCGCCGACGCGCTGATCTGCCTGGGGGACCTGATCCTCTTCATCGACTACGACGACCACGCGCAGGGCATCTTCCCCGACCTGTTCGGCGCCGAGCGGGCCGCGGAGTTCATCGCGCTGCGCACGGCCAAGCGCTTCGACGAGGCCAGAGCCATGTCGGCGCGACTGTGGTCCACCCTCGACGGCGACCCGCGCGAGCACGTCGAGCGCAACGTACGCGCCCAGTACGAAGAGCTCTTCGCGGCCATGCCCGCGCCTGCCTACCTCACCTACGGCAACGTCGACATCCCGCGCCTGTGGTCCGACTACCTCCAGGACGGCCACCAGGTGCTCGACGGCCAGAGCGTGGAGATCGGCGGCTGGCGGTTCGGCTTCGTCGGCGGCGGGCTCAAGACCACCTACCGCACGCCGTACGAGATCAGTGACGAGGAGTTCGCCGCCAAGGTCGAGGCGGTCGGCGAGGTCGACGTGCTGTGCTGTCACATCCCGCCCGCGGTGCCCGAGCTGCTGTACGACGTGGTGGCCAGGCGCTTCGAGCGGGGCAGCGAGGCGACGCTGGCGGCGATCAGGCGGACGCAGCCGCGCTACGCCCTGTTCGGGCACGTGCACCAGCCACTTCACCGGCGCACCCGTATCGGGCGCACCGAGTGCGTGAACGTGGGTCATTTCCGGGGAAAGGGGGTTCCGTTCATCCTCGAATGGTGACCCGACCGGTACGGTGGTCGCATGGCTGATCGCACCACTTCGAGCATCATCGTCGGCGCCGACCGGGCCGCCGTGATGGCCGTCATCGCCGACTTCGCGGCCTATCCCGAATGGGCGGGTCAGGTGAAGGAGGCGGAGATCCTCAGCACCGGTGCCGACGGCAGGCCGGAGACGGTGCGGTTCGTCCTGGACGCCGGAGTGATCAGCGACGCCTACACCCTCGGCTACACCTGGCAGGACGACGAGAGCGTCCGCTGGCAGGTCGTCGAGCCGGGCAAGATGCTCGCCGAGCTCGCGGGGAGTTACCAGCTGACCGAGACGGGCACTGGCACCGAGGTGACGTACGAGCTCTCGGCCGACCTCAAGGTCCCCATGATCGGCATGATCAAGCGCAAGGCGGAGAAGGTCATCGTGGACACCGCGCTCAAGGGCCTCAAGAAGCGCGTCGAAGGGCACTGAGGTGAGCCCGCGAGTTCTGCTCTTCACCGGCAAGGGCGGTGTGGGCAAGACCACCGCCGCCGCTTCGACCGCCACGCTCGCCGCCAAGCGCGGCCTGAAGACGCTGATCGTCTCCACCGACACCGCCCACTCGCTGGCCGACGCGCTCGGCGTCGAGCCGGGCGAGGTCGCTCCGGGGCTGCACCTGCACCAGGTCGACACCCAGAAGACGCTGGAGCGCCACTGGGGCGAGCTGCAGGACTACGCCAGAGGGCTGCTCACCGAGCTGGGCCTGGACGAGATCACCTCCGAGGAGATCACCATCCTGCCCGGCGCCGAGGAGATCATCGCCCTCCTGGAGCTGCGCGAGCACGCCCGCGAAGGGCGATGGGACGTCATCGTCGTCGACTGCGCCCCCACCGCCGAGACCCTGCGCCTGCTGGCCCTGCCCGAGGCGCTCGACTGGCACATGACCAGGCTGATGCCGGTCGGCCGCAAGATCATGAAGATCGTCTCGCCGTTCGTGCGCGGCGTCGCCCGCATCAGCGCGCCCGGCGAAGAGGTCATGAGCGCGGGGGAGCGCTTCCACCGGGGCCTGCTGGAGGTGCGCGAGCTGCTCACCGGCGACAGCGCCTCCGTGCGCTTGGTGTTCACGCCGGAGGCCGTGGTGCTCGCCGAGGCCAGACGCACTCTCACCTCGCTTAACCTGTACGGCTACCGCGTCGACGCGGTGATCGCCAACCGGGTCTTCCCCGCCGAGGGCGCCGACGAGTGGCGCGCCCAGTGGGTGGCGGCCCAGTCCAAGCTCCTGGCCGAGGCCGAGGAGTCGTTCGCGCCGCTGCCCATCCACGTCGTGCCCTACCTTCCGGCCGAGCCGGTCGGCAAGGACGCGCTGGCCCAGGTGGGCGGGGCGATCTACGGCGCGGTGGACCCGTTCGCCGCCCCGCAGGTGGAGCCGCCGCTGCGGCTGTCCGCCGACGAGTTGACCCTGGCCCTGCCGGGCGCCGACCGGGCCGAGGTGGACCTGGCCCGCAAGGGCGACGAGCTGATCATCACCGCCGGCCCCTACCGGAGGATCCTGGCACTGCCGGCGGCGCTGGCCCGCAGACGGATCAGCGGCGCGGCGCTCCGCGACGGCCTGCTCCGGGTACGGTTCACAGCAGGAGGGCCAGATGACTGAGAGCAACAGAGACCCGATCGGCACCGTCACGGACGAGGCGCGCAAGCTCTTCGACACCATCCAGGGGCGGGCCACCCGCCAGGTCGGCAGGACCGTGCTCAACTCGTTCACCGGGGGCGGCGGCGGGCAGAGGGACAAGGACGTGTGGAGCGAGGCGGTGTCCGAGCCCCACGATGAGTACATCTGCCGCGCCTGCCCGGTCTGCCGGGCCATCGCGGCACAGCGGGAGTCCGGCAACGACGTGGCCGGGCACCTGGTGGCGGCCGGCGGCGAGCTGTTCGCCGCGTTCCGCCAGACGATCGACGCGCTGAGCAGGCCGGCCCCTCGCAGGCCACGCGACGATCAGAGCGGCGAGCGCGGTCGCGACAACGTTGAACATATTGATCTGGGTTAGTCCAGGTTTGGGATAGAGGAGATACAGGGGCATGCTCACGATCGGTGTGGACATCGGCGGCACCAAGGTCGCCGCGGGCGTGGTCAACGACGACGGCGAGATCATCGCCCACACGCTCAAGCCCACCCCGGCCGACCAGCCCGAGCAGGTCGCCGCCACGGTGGCCGAGGTCGTGCGCGAGCTCGCCCAAGGCAGGGAGATCGAGGCCGTCGGCGTCGGCGCGGCCGGGTTCGTCGACGAGACCCGGTCGGTCGTGCGGTTCGCGCCCAACCTGGCCTGGCGCGAGGAGCCCCTGCAGAAGAAGATCAGCGGACTGATCGGGCTGCCGGTCGTCATCGAGAACGACGCCAACGCCATGGCCTGGGGCGAGACCAAGTTCGGCGCGGGGCGCGGTCAGTCCCACGTCGTCTGCATCACGGTCGGCACCGGCATCGGCGGCGGCCTGGTCTTCGACGGCAAGCTGTTCAGGGGCCACTGGGGCATGGGGGCCGAGCTCGGCCACATGCAGGTGGTGCCCGAGGGCCGGCTGTGCGGGTGCGGCCAGCTCGGCTGCTGGGAGCAGTACGCCAGCGGCAACGCCCTGGTCATCGAGGCCAGGCAGATCTCCACCGCCCAGCCGGAGCGGGCCCAGATCCTGCTCGGCCTGGCCGGTGGCAAGATCGAGGGCGAGGAGGTCACCGAGGCGGCCAAGCTGGGTGACGAGGCCTCCCTCGCCGCCTTCGCCAGCCTCGCCGACTGGCTCGGCCAGGGCATGGCCGACCTGGCCGCGATCCTCGACCCGGGCTGCTTCATCGTGGGCGGCGGCGTCTCCCGCGCGGCCGATCTCTTCCTCGACCGGGCCCGCGAGACCTTCGCCCGCCAGCTCACCGGCAAGGGGCACCGGCCGCTGGCCGAGATCCGGCTGGCCGAGCTGGGCGCCGCCGCCGGAGTCGTCGGCGCGGCCGACCTCGCCAGGATGCGCTGACCGGGTTCGCTCGCGATGGCGCGCGTGGCCACGTACAACGTTCGCGGGCTGCGTGACAGCGTGCCCGCGCTGGTCCGGGTGATCGAGTCGATGCGGACCGACATCCTGTGCCTCCAGGAGGTCCCGCGCTTCCTCAACTGGCGCCGCCGGCGGCGCGAGCTGGCCGAGGCGTGCGGCCTGCGGGTGGTGGCCGGGGGCAGGCTCGGCGGCGTCGCGGTGCTCGCCCGCCCCGGGATCGAGGTGCTGGCGGCCGAGCACCACCGGCTGAAGGTGTTCGTCGGCCTGGAGATCCGCGGGCTGGCCGTCGCGGTCCTGCGCGTCGAGGGGGTGCCGCTGGCCGTCGGCTCGATCCATCTCGATCTCCACGGCGCGGCCCGGCTGCGGCACGCGTACGAGGCCATGACGCTGATGGAGCGTACGGCGGCCGCGTACGGCGCCGCCATCATGCTCGGCGGCGACCTCAACGAGCAGGAGACCGAGCCCACCTGGCGCTATCTGGCCGGTCGGCTCACCGACTGCCGGCCGGCCGCGCCCCGGGGCGAGGGGCTGACCTTCCCCGCCCGGCAGCCGCGCGAGCGCATCGACGCGGTGTTCGCCGGGCGCGAGCTGACGGTGCTCTCCTGCGGTGGCGTGGACGCCGCCGAGGCCGATCTGGCGGCCGCGACCGACCACCTGCCGGTACTCGCCGAACTGCTAGTCAGGCCCTAACGGGGCGGGGAGGTCCGCGAACCCGTAGCATTTGCTCATGACCCGTCGCTATCAGCGGCGTGCGCTCACCCTGATCTTGGCGACGTCCGTGGCCTTGTCGCAGGTCACGCCCGCCGCGCATGCCGATCCCCACCCCGCCACCATTGAGGCGTGGCAGCAGTCGACGAGCGTCCGCCTGGACGCCGACGGCTCGCTTTCCGACGTTACCGCGCTCTCGTCAGGCGATGTCTGGGCCGTCGGCCAGCAGGAGATCTGGGACGTCTGGAAGAACCGCGGCACGGTCCGCCACTGGAACGGCTCCAACTGGTCCGAGGTGACCCTGCGCGACGCCACCGGGGCCGGCAACCTGCGCGGCGTGGCCGCCACCTCACCGTCCGACGTGTGGGCCGTGGGCGACGGCCACGACGGCCTGCCCTACCTCGCCCACGGAGACACCGGCGGCTTCGACCGGGTCAGGGCGCAGGGGATGCGCGGGGGCGACTGGCTCGGCGGCATCGACGCCCGTCCGGGACGCGTCGTGGCCGTCGGCAGCCGCGACAACTCCTGGCTCATCCTCACCGGCCAGGGCGGCGAGTGGACCACCCAGGAGTCCCCCAGGGACGACGACGGAAAGGTCCTGGAGCCGGGCGCGCTCTATGGCGTGTCCAACGGGTTCGCCGTCGGCGACACCGGCCGGGCACCGCTGATCATGCACCTGTCGGGCGCCACCTGGAAGCCCATGCGCGTGCCCGACATTCCCGGCGGCTACCTGCGCGACATCCAGGTCGACGGCCCCAAGCGGGCGCTGGCCGTGGGCGGGGTCTACGGCAGTGACGGCGAGGTCGACCCGCTCGTCCTGTCGTGGAACGGCAAGCGCTGGAAGCGCGAGCGGCTGCCCGAGACCGAGTCGCGGCTCTACGGGGTCACCGGCGACGGCAAGGGCCGGTTCTGGATCTCCGGCTTCGACCCGTCGCGGGCCGCCGAGCCGTTCATGATGCGCTGCGAGAAGAGCGACTGCGAGATCATCCGGGGCGGCGCCGCGAAGGGCAAGGACAGCGTGCGGTTGCAGGCGGTCACCTACCTCGCGGGCAAGGGCGACGTCTGGGCGGTCGGTCACGCCGTGGACGCCCGCGAGCGCTACACGGACGTGGTGGAGCTGTTCGGGCCCAGAGAGCCTTCGCTGAAGGACTCCTAGCCGGTCGCTGAAGGAGTCCCAGCCGGTCTCAGAGCACGGCGCCGTCGTCCCAGCCGTCGTTGGGCGGGCCGTCGCCCATCCGCACCACCAGCGCCACGAAACCGCCGATGAACGCGGCCACGGCGGTGAAGAGCGCCCAGCCCTCCATCTGCCAGTTGGCCATCGCGGCGATCAGCAGGTAGGCGGGGCCGCCGAACAGCGCCACCCAGGCCAGCTTGGTCGGCAGGTCGAGCTTGGGCAGCGGCGGCGGGGGCGGCGGCACGAAGCGCTCCTCGCCGTCCTCATCCTCGTCGAGGTCCTCCTCGCCCTGCTCCGCCTCCACGTCGGCGTCCTCGTCGACCGCGGGTTTGACCACCCGGGCGACGGGCTCGACCGGTACGTTCTCGCTGTCCGGCCATGGCTGGTCGGCCGAGTCGCGCTCGGCTGTGTCGTTGAAGGACGCGACGATCTGGCGCCAGACCTCGTCCTCGTCACTCTGGGGCGTCACCTAGATCGGCCTCTCCGCAGCGATCGCGACTTCCCCCTGGGTGCGATCAGTCCCTCTGCAAGGGTACCGAGGCATGTGTCCGGATGAAGTCGAGGCTCCCGGCAAAGATCTTGTCGGCATCGTTGTCCAGCGTCGCAACATGGTAGCTATCGGTAAGCTCCTCGATCGTGGCCTGCGGTACTTTCTGGCGAATGATCTCCACGCTCCTCGGTTTCACCACATGGTCCTCGGTGCTGTGGAAGACCAGCAGCGGCTGCGTCACCTTCGCCAGGTCGGCCTGGACCAGCGACCACAGGCCGGGCAGCGAGGCGGCCGCCTTCACCGGCGTGCGCGCGTAGGCCAGCTCGGTCACGCCCGGCTTCTTGACATCGTTGGCAACCCCCGGCACCGACGGCAGGAACCACTTGAGCACCGGGGCCAGCATCAGCAGCGGCACATCGCGTACGATCGACGGGTTGACCACGATGACGCCGCTGATCGCGTCCCCGTGCACCTCGGCCAGCCGCAGCGCCAGGCAGCCGCCCAGGGACAGCCCCGCCACGAACACGTTGGCGCAGCGGCCCTGGAGGTCCTCGAACGCCTTCTCCACCTCGGCGTACCAGTCGTCCCAGCGGGTGCGGTTCATCTCCTGCCAGGTGGTGCCATGTCCGGGCTGGCGGGGGAGGGAGACGCTCACCCCCTGCCCGGCGAGATACTCGCCCCAAGGCCGTAGCGACTGCGGGGTGCCGGTGAAGCCATGGCACAGCAGTACGCCGACCTGGCCTGCTTCGTGGTGATAGGGCTCCGCGCCTGGCATGAGCGGCATAACAGCTCCTCGGTGGGATTTCATCCCGGAATTGCCCGATCGTCGCACGATCGAGGTGGATTGTGCGAGAGGTGAGGTAGGAGCATCGGTTCTGAGATGCGAAGATGACTTTGCTTACAGATCGCGCTGTGGGGAAGAGGTGGCCGGGTGTTCTACTGGGTGGTCAAGGCCATCTTGGGGCCTATCCTCCGCGTCGCCTTCCGCCCATGGGCGGAGGGTGTGGAGAACGTGCCCAGGCAGGGGCCGGTCATTCTGGCCGGAAACCACCTGTCGTTCGCCGACCACTTCTTCGGGCCACTGCATCTGCGCCGCAAGGTCATCTCGCTCGGCAAGTCCGACTACTTCACCGGGCGTGGCGTCAAGGGCTTCTTCACCCGGCTGTTCTTCAGCGGCGTCGGCACCGTGCCGATCGACCGGTCGGGCGGCAAGGCCAGCGAGGCCGCGCTGCGCACCGGCATGCGGGTGCTGCGCGAGGGCCACGTCCTGGGCATCTACCCGGAGGGCACCCGCTCACCCGACGGCCGCCTGTACAAGGGCAAGACGGGCGTCGCCCGCCTGGCCCTCATGTCGCGGGTGCCGGTGATCCCGTGGGCCATGGTCCACACCTTCGAGATGATGCCCCCCGGCCACCCGCTGCCCAAGCTCGGGATCCGGCCCGGGGTGCGATTCGGCAAGCCGCTCGACTTCTCCCGCTATTACGGGATGGAGGAGGACCGGCTGGTGCTGCGCGCGGTGACCGACGAGATCATGTACGCGCTCATGGAGCTGTCGGAGCAGGAGTACGTCGACAAGTACGCCGCCAGCGCCAAGGTCGAGATGGAGCGCGCGGCCCGGGCCGCCAAGGGCTGACCACCACCGTTCACTACTGCCGT
This sequence comes from Nonomuraea sp. NPDC049750, assembly GCF_040659625.1. Classification (NCBI taxonomy): domain Bacteria; kingdom Bacillati; phylum Actinomycetota; class Actinomycetes; order Streptosporangiales; family Streptosporangiaceae; genus Nonomuraea; species Nonomuraea sp. NPDC049750. The sequence goes on along the minus strand of NZ_JBFANB010000004.1, from coordinate 526,123 downwards.
AGTGCCTGCTCGGTCTTGCGCATCGCGGTGGTCATCGTCTCCAGCTCGCCGCGGGTCATCCGGTCGATGAGGTAGGCCCGGACGACCTCCACGTGGCCGGGGGCGACCCGCTCCAGGCAGCGGACGCCCGCCTCGGTCAGCACCGCCAGCACGCCGCGCTCGTCTGACGGGCAGGTGGTCCGCTCGACCAGGCCCGCCTTCTCCAGCTGCCCGATCTGGTAGGTCAGCGCGGACTTCGACACCACGACGCCCCTGGCCAGCTCCGTCATGCGCATCTGACGGCCGGGGGCGTCGGCCAGGCGCGCCAGCACCTCGTACTGCGGGTGGGTCAGCCCGGCCGCGGCCTTGAGCTGCTCTTCGATGCGTCGCTCCAGCAGGTGGGAGGTCGACAGGAAGGCGCGCCAAGCCGCCATCTCCGTCTCGTCGAGCCACGCGGTGTCCGTCACGGCGTCCAGTGTACTTGTTGTTCAGATTTGAACTTCCGGGTAGAGTGCTGGTTCAAATCTGAACTACTGCCTTTTGGAGAGCGCATGCTTGACCAGTCACGTTCCGTAGCCATCCTGGTCGCCCGAGTGGCCGTCGGCGTGATCTTCCTGGTGCACGGCTACCAGAAGTTCGCCATGATGGGGATCGCCGGGACCACCAAGTTCTTCGAGTCGGCCGGGATCCCGCTGGCCGCGGCCGCCGCTCCGGCGGTGGCGGTGCTGGAGGTCGTGGGCGGCCTGGCGCTGATCCTCGGTGTGGCGCTGCCCGTCGTGGGGACGTTGCTGGCGCTGGACATGGCGGGCGCGATCCTGTTCGTCCATGGGGCCAACGGGTTCGCGGTGGACAAGGGCGGCTTCGAGTTCGTCCTGTCGCTGGCGGCGGGCGCGCTGGCCGTCGGCTTCAGCGGAGGTGGCGCGCTCGCCCTCGACCGCGTGCTGTCCTCCCGCCGCCGCACCCCGGAGAACGTCGCAGCCTGAGCTTGACGTGGCTCAGGACAGGTGGGCGCGGATCTGCTTGATGTGCTCGGGAGTGGTACGGCAGCAGCCGCCGATGAGCGAGGCGCCGGCCCGTTGCCACTCCTCGGCCGCCTGGCCGTACTCCACGGGCTCGGCGGTGCCGCGCCACCGGCCCTGCTCGGCGTCCCAGTATTCGCCGGAGTTCGGGTAGACGACTACCGGCAGGCCGCCGGCCAGCGTGGCGATGAGGCCGGGGATGTGCCGCGGCGCGGTGCAGTTGACGCCGACGGCCACCACCTGCGAGCTGCCGGCGAACAACGCGGCGGCCTCGGCGATCGGGGTGCCGTCGTTGAGGTGCGTGGCGTCGCGGCAGGAGAAGCTCACCCACGCCTTGACCGACGGCGTCTCGGCGAGCAGCCTGGCCAGCGCCCGCGCCTCCGGGTAGGACGGGATGGTCTCGCAGGCGAGCAGGTCGGGCCCGCTCGAGGCGAGGATCTCCCAGCGTGGCCGGTGCCACGAGAGCAGGCCCAGCTCGTCGAGGTCGTAGTCGCCGGTGTATTCGGCGCCGTTGGCCAGGTAAGCGCCGTAGGGGCCGATCGAGGCGGCCACCAGCCCGCCCCCGGCCTCGTCACGAGCCTGGCCGGCCAGCTCGACCGAGAGCCTGATCAGCCGCTCGGCCTGCGCCTCGTCGAGTCCGCGCCGGACGAACCCCGGGATCGACGCTTGGTAGCTCGCGGTCGTGGCCACGTCGGCGCCGGCGGCGAAGTAGTCGGCGTGCACGCGCCGGATCAGCGCCGGATCCTCCACCAGCAGCCGCGCCGACCACAGCTCGTCGCTCAGGTCGGCGCCGAGCATTTCGAGGCGGGTGGCCAGGCCACCGTCCAGGACAAGGGTGCTCACCCGTCCAGAGTATGGTGCCCCGCGTACTCGACAGCACTTTCCGGCTCGGGTGAACCGCTCTAATAAGGCGGGTGAATTTCCGGCCGGGGCTATTGCGTTTGCCGGTTGTCATGGAAAGCACGGATTATCTCGTCCAGCATGGCCGGCACGTCGGCCGGGCCGGCCACGGTGAAATCCGCCTGGCGGGCCAGTTCGTCGCCGGTTTCGCTGTTCGCCACCGCCACTTTGACCCCGACGAACTCCGGGTCGCCTTCCTCGCGCGTACGCAGGGCCTCGAAGGCGCGGGCGTCGGACAGGTCGTCGCCGAAGTACCAGGCCCTGGCCAGGGCGGCGCTCTCCGCTTCGACGACGGTGCCCTTGTCGCCGTGCACCGGCGGCTTGAGCTCGACCACCATGCGGCCCAGCTGCTCGGCCAGGCCCAGCTCGGCGGCCTTCGCCGACGACCATCTCTCCACCGCGCCACGCAGCGCCGGATCCGCTCTGTAGTGCAGCGCGACCATCAGCGCCTTGTCCTCCACCAGCACCTTGCCCGGCAGATCGCGGGCGGCCTCGGCGACCAGGCGGCGGATGACCGGCGCCCATGGCTCCGCCTCACCGGCGTTCCTGATCTCGCCGTCGACCACCGTCTGCAGGCCGTACAGACCGAAGAGCCGCACGCCGGGGGCGCCGGAGAAGCGGTCGCGCAGGAACGCGGCGGGGCGCGCGGAGACGACGGCGACGCGGGCGAACAGCTCCGCCAGCGCGCCCAGCCGCTCCACCGCCCCGGGGACGGGGAGCACCGCGTCGGGATCATTCATGATGGGCGCGACAGTGCCGTCGAAATCGAAGAAGAAACCCGATTCCCGGGCCGCGGAAACGGTGGCGGAGATCGCCTCGGCGAAGCGCAGCGGTGCGCGAGAGGTCGCCATGTACGGTGACGATAGAACAGGCCGCCGGACTTCGATAGACGCCTATTCGTATTTCGGGTGGACCTGGCCGGAGTTCGTTCCGCCGCCGGTTGGAGTGGTCTTCGCGATGCGGGCGAGCGCTTCGGCGTCCTTTACCGTCACCTCGCCGTCGCCGATCTCGACGAGCTCGCGGCGCTCGAAGGACCGCAGGGCCCGGTTGACGCTCACCCTGGTCGCGCCGATCTCGGCCCCCAGGCCCGCCTGTCCGGCGTGCAGCTGGACCCGGCCGCCTTCGCCGCGTCGTACCAGCCACTTGGCCACCCGCGCGGAGACGTCTAGCACGACCGCGTCCGTGAGCCGCTCATCGAGGTCGCGTACGGTCTGGGCGAGTGTACGCATGAGCCGGGCCGCCACCGACGGCTCGGTGGCGATCACCTCGAGCACCGCCACGCTTGGCAGGTAGGCCACCTCCACCGGCGTGAGGGCCGTCAGCGTGGCCCGGTGCGTGCCCTCCACCAGGAGGGTCGTCTTGTCGAACGCCACGGGTGCGGCGTCCACCGACAGCACCACCTCGCGGCCGTCGACGCTCACCCGCCCGGCCTTGACCCGGCCGTCGAGCAGCACGATCAGCTGGTCGGCCGGGTCGCCCTCGGTGCAGAGCACCTGCCCCGCCGGGTAGCGCCGCTGCCGCGCGACGGACTCCAGCCTGCGCAGCCCTTCTTTGCCCAGCTCACGGAACATCGGGAGGGCGGCCAGCGTGTGCGTCATGTATCAGGTGATACACCACGGCCGTGCCCGGTGTTGCGGCGACCGTCCAGCTCGCGGGCCTAGCGTGCGGGTATGGCGAGATTTGTGGTGCAGCTGGCGTTCGACGGCGATCCCCGGCGGCTGGCCGTCCGGCCGGCACATCGGGACCATCTGCGCGGGCTCCATGACCAGGGGCGGCTGGTGACGGCGGGGCCGTGGGCGGACGACAGTGGGGCGTTGCATGTGTACGAGGCGGCCGATGAGGGGGAGGTGCGGGACATCCTCCGGAGCGATCCGTATACGGCGGTGAACGGGTATGAGGTGGTGCTGCTCAAGGAGTGGACGCCGATTCTTTAGCAGATCACCCCATACCCACAGGTCACGCGGGCGCTGCCGTCAGGTGCGCTTCCAGAACGGGCGGCGGGGCGTACCCGGCGCGGACGATCCGGTCGGGGCCGAGGGTGATCCGCTCGTGAGAACGGTGAGCACCTCGATGGCGTGCGCCCGCAGCGCTTCGGCGTCGATGCCCGGTTGCTCCGCCGTCTGCAGCTCGCGGCCCAGGGCGGCCAGCTCCGGATGCCCGCCCAGGAAGGCGGCCAGCGCCGACAGCCGGGAGCCCAGATCCGCCAGGTAGAGCGGGTCGGGAGCGCCGAGCAGCGCCCGGAGCCGGTCGAGCTCGACGACCAGCTGCGTCCTGACGGACTCCAGGCCGGGCCCGCCCGGCCGGGGAGCGGCGGGCGGCGCGAACCGCGGCGACGGGCTCATCCGCCCACCGGCCGAGCTACCGCCGAAACCACCGGCTGAGCCTCCACCAGGGCTGCGGGGCGCGGCCCCGCCGGGCCCCCTGGTGCGGCGGGTCGCGTCTGGGTCGCCGGTCTCCTGGGTGCCCATGAGGCCGTGACTCTGGCCGGGGGCGAAGCCCGGGTCGGGGATCGACATGGGGCGGGATGGCGCGGCCATCACCGCGGCCTGGGCCATGAAGGGCATCATCGGCGGGTTCTGCGGCATATCCCAGCCGCTCGGCGGCTCCACCGGCTGGATGACGCGGTGCTCCGGCTCCCCTTCCGCCACCTTTCTGGTGTCGATCGCCACGTAGGCGGTGAAGCGGCACAGGACGCCGTTCTCCAGCGAGACCCGGACGATCTCCGCCTCCAGCTCGTGCTCGCCCATGGCGTACCGGTCCTCCAGCTCGCGCAGGTGCGCGCGGGCCCAGACGGCGCGGATCGCCGGGTTGTCCACCACGGTGCCCGTCACCTGCTGCTCCCACGGGGCGCCCGACGCCAGCCCGCGTACGGTCACCGACGAGCCGTCCCGGTAGCGGCCGTGCACGCGCAGCGGGACGCCCGGGAAGATGGAGCCCAGGTGGGTGACCGTGCCGGGCTCCACGTCGAGGCCCTTGAGGGACAGGTCGGTCACGAGGGGCGCGCCGATGCGGCGGTGGATCTGCTCCATGGCGGCGTCCAGGCGGTCCTCCGACTCGACCAGCTCGCAGCGGCCCGCGCCCAGACCGGCCAGCCGGCCCAGGAACCCGGCGTTCACCGCCCGGTCGATGCCGACGGTGTGCACCCGCATGGCCGACAGCGCGCCGCCGGTCTGCTCCAGGATCTGGTCCTCGTGGCCCACCTGTCCGTCGGTGACCAGCACCAGGACGCGTTCGCGCCCGTCCTGGTCGCGGAGCAGGGAAATCGCCCGGCGCAGCGGCTCCAGCAGTTCGGTGCCGCCGCGGGCCTCCACGCGCGCGAGATGTTCGACCGCGCGGTAGCGGTTGCGGTCCGAGGCCGTCACGAGCCCCTCGAACGCCTCCTCCACCACCGAGTCGAACGTCAGCACCGCGAAGCGGTCCTGCTCCGTCAGCGTGTCGACGATCCGCGCCGCGGCCCGGCGCGCGGCGACCATCTTCCAGCCGCCCATACTGCCCGACCTGTCCAGCAGCAGTACGAGGTCACGTGGCGTGCGCGGCGACTCCAGCGCAGGGGGTAGCACGGTCAGCGAGAACGCGCCCCGGCCGTCGAGCTGCAGCGCGGTCGAGGCCTCGAACGACAGCCGCAGGATGAAGTCGCGGTCCAGCCGCTCGCCCGGCCGCAGCCGTACGGTATGACCCTCCTCCTCGACCACGTGCAGGCTGGAGGACAGCTCCCGCAGGTCCAGCCCGGCGGGGTCGATCGTCGCCGTCAGCGACAGGCGTACCGGGTCGGGGAAGCCGGGCAGGAGCACCGGCGGCGTGATGCGCGAGGCGTCGGGCACCGCGTCGGTGTCGGGCGCGGTGCCGTCGCCGGCGCCGGGGCCGTCGAGCGGCGTGCCCGGAATGTAGCGGGGGGCGACGACCAGCGGGAAGCGGAACGTGGCCGCGCCGTCCTCGTACGGCAGCGGCTGGCTCAGCGTGAGCCGGACCGTCACCCGCTCGCCCGGCAGCAGGTTGCCCACCGTGATCGTGAACACGTCGGGCCGGTCCTCCTCGGCGATCGCGGCCCGCTTCCCCTCGCGCAGCGCCCGGTCGTAGTCGGCCCTGGCCTGGCCGCGCTCCTTGAGCACGCCGTCGATCACCCGATCGTCGGCCTCCATCCTGAACCCCGTCACCGCCGCCCTGTCGGGCAGCGGGAAGACGTAGGTGGCCTCCAGCGTGACGTCGTACGGGTTGCGGAAGCCCTGCGTCACCTCGACCTCGGCCATCAGGCCGGAGATGTCGGCGGACACGTCGACGCTCTCCAGAGGCAGGTTCCCGCGCGCGGTCCGCAGCGCGCCGAACCCGGCGTCCGGCACCGGCAGGCACCGGGTGGGCTCGAGCGAAGTGATCTTCATGCTAGCTTCCTCTCTTCGAGCAGCGCCAGCAGCGGTGCCGCCGCGGTGAGTACCGCCTGGATGTCGTCTTCAGCCGGGGTACGGCCGGCACCGTCGAGCACGAGCGTCACTCCGTCGGCCAGCCTGATCCCGCGCACCAGCGCCCCGTGCCTCGTCGGCCGGGGGAGGGGCCCGGGCCGGCCCGCACCGTCGGACGGGGGAGGATCGGCCGGTCGCGGAACGCCGATGGGCGGGGGATGCGGAAGGGCGGGACCGGTCGCATCGGCGGGGTGCGCGGCCCAGAACCGTCCGCGCGGGCTCCCGGACCGAGCCGCCGAGCCGTCGGGGAGGGCCGGCGGCTCAGGCGTCTCGCCCTCCGGAAGGTCTGCGGCATCGTGAGCCGCCTCACCCTGGGGCGCGGGCGTCGTGGCGTCCAGAACGGCCGCCGTCGCCGCGACATCCTCGTCCAGGGGCGACCATCCGGGGTGGGCCGTCCGCTCCAAGGTCGTGTCCGTGGCGCCGGTCAGGGCGGTCTGGATCTCCGCGATCGAGCGCCCGGCCGCCTGCAGCCGCTTGATGGCCACGAGCTGCAGCAGATGCCGCCGGCCGTACTGGGCGATCCGGCCGCGCCTGGTCAGTGGCGGGTCGACGAGGCCGATCGTGGTGTACCACCTGATCAACCGTTCGCCGGGCACGTCGCGGACCCGGCCGTTGAGCGGCTGCGCGTGCGGCTGGGCGTGCGCGCGCAACGCGTCGGCGGCGCGCTCCGCCAGCTCACGGATGGTCCAGGTCTCGCTCATACCTTCACAATTACACTGTCACTATTGCAGTGTCAACCGAGGGAAAGCGGGCAAAGGGGGTGGGTCGCAAAGAGACCCTGATGTCGAACCACGGGGAGGAACACATCATGGCTACGATCACCGGTCCGCTCTCGGGCGAGGCGAAGAAGACGGTCGCGACGGCCCTTCAAGGAGCTCTGGTCGATCTCCTCGATCTTTCGCTGCTCGCCAAGCAGATGCACTGGAACCTGACCGGCCCGCACTTCCGGCAGATCCACCTCCAACTCGACGAGGTCACCGCCCTGGCCCGTGAGCACGCGGACACCATCGCCGAACGCGCCGTCGCCCTGAGCATCAACCCGGACGGCCGCGCGGCCACCATCGCCAAGTCCACCAAGCTCTCGCAACCGGAGAACGGCTGGATCGAGGACGGCAAGGTCGTGGCGACGATGACCGACATCCTGGAGGCCGTCGGCAAGCGAATGCGTGAGCGTGTCGCCGCGACCGACGAGCCCGACCCGGTCAGCCAGGACCTGCTCATCGCGGTGGCTCAGGACATCGACAAGCAGCACTGGATGTTCCAGGCCCAGCGCTGACACCGCCACTGCCCGCGCTCCCGGGCGGCCGGCGCATCGTCGCGCTCACCTGACGGCCAGAGATTTCGCGCAGAGTTTGATCTCGGGCCTCCCTGTCATTCATGTCGGCGGGGTCGACTAGCGTGGCACCTAGAGGGAGGCCTCACGATGTCCAGCAAGACTCTCCTCCGCACGGGCCCGCTCTGGCAGGGCGGGATGAGCCCTTACGGCCCGCTGGAGCCGCCAGGCGGCGACGATGTGGCGCTGCCCGGGGGGTTCAGCGGCCGGGTCGTGGCCCGCTCGGGCCAGAAGGTGGCCGGGCTGACGTGGCACGCGGCACCCGACGGCGGTGCGTGCTTCCCTGACGGCACCGGCTGGATCTACGTGTCCAACTCCGAGCTGCCGCTGCTCGGCGGCGCGTCCGCGCTCCGGTTCCGCGCCGACGGTTCGATCGCCGACGCCTACCGCATCCTGTCCGGCACCGACCGCAACCGCGCGGGCGGCGCGACGCCGTGGCACAGCTGGCTCTCCTGCGAGCTCGGTGACCGCGGCCAGGTGTTCGAGTGCGATCCGTACGGCATGCGGGCCGGGCGCCCCCGCCTGGCCATGGGCCGGTTCAAGCACGAGGCCGCCGCCTGCGACCCCGACCGGCAGGTCGTCTACCTGACGGAGGGGGAGCCCGACGGGTGCTTCTACCGGTTCAGGCCCGGCGATTGGGGCGATCTCACTGAGGGCACCCTGGAGGTGCTCTGCCTCGCCGGTGACTGGAAGCCCGTGCCGTCGCCCGCCGCCCTGCTCAAGGCCACGCGCCACCAGATGGACGACGCCCGCCACTTCGACGGCGGCGAGGGCTGCCACTACGCCGGCGGGGTCTGCTACTTCACCACCGAGGGCGACAGCGGCCTGTGGGCCTACGACGCCGAGACCTCCACGCTCGACCGGATCTGCGACGGCGTACGCGCGATCACCGCCGCCCCCTCGGGCGACCTCTACGTCGCCAGGCAGTCGACGGAGATCGACGTCATCACCCCCGACCGGGCGGTCACGCCGTTCCTCAAGCTCGGTGGCCTCAGCGGGGCCGAGCTCACGGGGCTGGCGTTCGCGCCCGACGGCGGGCGGCTCTACTTCTCGGCCAGACGGGGCCGCGACGACGGCCGCACCTTCGAGGTGGCCGGCCCCTTCCGCGCCTAGCCCGGTCGCGCACGTCGGCTCCGCCGGATCGCGGGGAAATGCCCTCCGGCCCGAGTACGGCAAGCTGGTCACGGAGGCGGCTCGCACGCTCACCGAAAGGCTCTGAGCGACCGGTGGCCTAGAGGTCGCGGCTCCACTCCTGCTCGGTGACCTCGATCCCGTTCTCTGACTCCGTGTGCTCCGACTCCAGCTCGAACCCGGCCCCCTGGTAGATGCGCCGCGCGCTGTCCAGGCAGTCGCGGGTCATCAGCGTGATCCGCTTGTAGCCCTCGGCCTTGGCGTGGCGCAGGCACTCGCTCACGAGCCGTCCGCCCAGCCCCAGCCCGCGGGCCGACGGCTCGACCAGCAGGAGCCGGAGCCGCGCGGTGGTGTCGTCCTCCCGTACGCAGAACACGCACCCGGCGGGCTGCCCGCCGACCTCGGCGATCCACCCCATGTCGCGCGACGGGTCGTAGGCGCCGATGATCCTGGCCACCAGCCGCTCGAAGTCCATGCCCCAGCCGTACTCCCGGCTGTAAAGGACGCCGTGCCGGTAGACGACCCAGCTCAGGTCGCCCGTGCGCAGGGGCCGGATCACGTACGGCTCGCGCTCGCCGGTGCCCTCCAGCAGCGTCCTGATCGTGGCCATGCTCGCGACCAGGCGTTCCTGCCCCGGCTCGGGCAGCGTGGCCAGCAGCCGCTCGGCCTCCTCGGCCGACCGCGTGTCCAGCAGCCCGTACGACTCGACGCCCGCCGCGGTGAGCCGGACGACCTGCTTGCGGGCGTCGGTGGCCGCGCGCTCCTTCGAGATCAGCCCGTCGCCCTCGAAGCGGGTCAGGATCCTGCTCAGGTAGCCCGCGTCGAGACCGATGAGGGCGCGCAGCTCGCCCGTCTCCAGCCGGCTCGCGTGCCCGAGCTCGAACAGCACTCTGCACTCGGCCAGCGAATAGGGAGAGTCGAGCATTCCGGCCTGAAGGACGCCGATGACCTTCGTATAGAAGCGGTTGAAGGCCCTGATCTCGGCGACCCTTGCCTTTGTCAACGAACTCATTGCTTTAGTCAAGCATGAGAGGATGCCTTCTGTGAAGCACCTGTATATAGGCGGATATGGGCCCGGCATCGTCACCCCCGGCGGAGAGCTGACCCGCCTCACCTCGTCCTCGTTCCTGGCCGCGCATCCGAAGCTGCCAGTGCTGTACGCGGTGGGCGAGCTGGCCCAGGGCTGGCTGAGCGCGTTCAGCACGGAAGCGGCCGCGCTCGCCCCGCTGGACGAGCGGCCCAGCATGGGTGACAGCCCCTGCCACGTGGCGGTCGATTCGGAGGGCGATCTGCTCGCCGTCGCCAACTACGGCGACGGCACGGTCAGCCTGCATCACCTCGACTCCCGCGGCGCGTTCGAGGGCCGCCCGATCGTGCTGCGCCATGAGGGCTCCGGGCCGCACCCCGAGCGCCAGCAGGGCCCGCACGCCCACCAGACGGTCTTCCACGACGGCCTGCTGTACGTCTCCGACCTGGGCACCGACCAGATCCGCCGCTACACCCCTGAGGGCGAGGCGCTGGAGCCGCTGCGCCTGACCCCGGGCACCGGGCCGCGCCACATGGTCTTCGCCGGCTCGCGCCTGTACGTCGTGGGCGAGCTCGACGGCATCGTCACCCTCATCGACGGCGAGAAGACGGCGGGCACCCTCGCCTCGCGCGCCGAGGGCGTCAACCAGCCCTCCCACCTCGACCTGGACGGCGACTTCCTGTACGTGGCCAACCGCGGCCCCAACACGATCACCGTACTGCGGGCCGAGGACCTGACACTGGTGGCCGAGGTGCCGTCGGGTGGCGAATGGCCCCGGCACTTCGCCATCGCCGGCGACCGCCTGTACGTTGCCAACCAGCACTCGGGAGTGGTCACCGAGTTCGCGCTGAAGGACGGCGTACCCGAGCCGACGGGTGAGGTGCTGGAGGTCGACAGCCCTTCTTGCGTGCTGCCGGCGTAAAGAGCCTCCTGGGTGCCACCGATGTAAAGGTCCTTACGCGTCCTGGGCCCGCTTGCGTGCTGCGGGCGTAAGGACTTCCCCAAGTCGCCGGCCCGGTGGGCGGGCGGTCGTGACCATGGTGCGCTGTGCGCAAGTCCTTGATCGTCCTGATCCTGCTGGCGTCCGCGTGCGGCAGCACCACCCCCGCCGCCCCGGCCCACCCGCCCGCTCCGGCGCCCGAAGCCGCCGCGCCCGCCCCCGCTGAGGTGCCGGCCGCCCGGACGGTGCGCTGGCGCATCACCGAGCGCGGGGCGGAGCACGAGATCGAGGGATACGCCGACCGCGTCAGCGTGCTGCCCGGCGAGCGGTTCCGGATGCGCGTCTCCACGACCGCGCCGCGCTTCACCGCGCACGCCTTCCGCGTGGGTGCCCATCCGGCGGAGGTCTGGCACTCAGGCCCGCTTCCCGGGGTACGTCAGGCGCCGCCCCAGACGGTGGAGGGCATGGTCACGGCCGCCCACTGGAAGCCCTCGCTCACCGTCGACACGACCGGCTGGCGGGAGGGCGCCTACCTGGTACGCCTGGACGCCTCCAGCGGCGGCCAGCGCTACGTCCCGATCACCGTACGCTCGGCCTCGACACAGGGGCGGGTGGTGCTGGTCAACGCGGTGACCACCTGGCAGGCGTACAACCTGTGGGGCGGCCGCAGCCTCTACCAGGGTCCGGGCGGGTTCGACGACCGCTCGCGCAAGGTGACCTTCGACCGGCCCTACGACACCTCGGGCGCGCGGCTCTTCCTCGACTTCGAGCTGTCCGCGATCGAGCTGGCCGAGCGGAGCGGCGTGCCGCTGGCCTACCTGACCAGCCTGGACCTGCGGCCCGGTGTCCTCGACGGAGCCAGGGCCGTGGTGTCCCTGGGGCATGACGAGTACTGGTCGCCCGGCATGCGCGCCGCCGTCACCCAGGCCCGCGACGCCGGCACGAACCTGGCCTTCCTCGGCGCCAACGCCGTCTACTGGCGCATCGGGCTGTACGGCCGGATGATCGCGTGCGACAAGGAGAGCCAGTGCCCGCTCTGGCGCGCGTCCGCGCCGGAGAGCGCGCTGGTCGGGCAGGAGTACGACTGCTTCCCCGCCGAGGCCGCCTACGTGCTGCGCAGACCCGGCCACTGGATCTTCGAGGGCACCCGGGGCAGGCGCTTCCCCGGCCTGGCCGGCGTCGAGACCGACAAGGTGTCCGACGGCTCGCCCGAGAACATCAAGGTGCTGGCCCATTCGCCGGTCGACTGCGGCGGCCGGGCGACCTCCTCCGACAGCACCTACTACACCGCACCGGGAGGGGCCGGGGTGTTCGCCTCAGGGACGATGCGCTGGGTGTGCGGGATGCGGGGAAGGCGGTGCGGCCACGGGGTCACCAAGGCCGCCGCCCCCTTCACCCGCCGCGCGACGCGCAACATCCTGACCAGGTTCGCCCAGGGCCCGGCGGGGCGCCCTAAGCCTTCCCCTGGCGCCTGAGCAGAATCTCGGCCAGCATCCGCTGGATCTCGGGCTCGGCACCCTCCTTGGTCACGCCGAGCCCGTCGAGCGCGGCCACGGCCGTCCCCTCGCCGAGCGACAGCACACCGAGCAGGATGTGCTCGGTGCCGATGAAGTTGTGGCCGAGCCGCAGGGCCTCGCGCAGCGTCAGCTCCAGGGCCTTCTTGCTCTGCGGGGCGTAGGGCGGCTTGTCGGGCGCGTTCTCGCTCGGCGGGGCGAGCATGGCCGTCATGACCTCCTCGACCCGCTCCAGCGGCGCGCCGAGCGTCACCATGGCCTTGGCCGCCAGCGCTTCCGGCTCGCTCAGCAGCCCGAGCACGAGGTGCTCCGGCTCGATGTACTCGCTGCCCGCCCTGATGGCCGCCTGCTCGGACCGCACGATGACCGAGCGCGCCCGGTCGGTGTAGCGGGCGTAGGCGCGGAGCTCTTCGGCCAGCCCTCCCTCCTTGGGGACGAACCGCTTCTGGGCGGCCTGCTTGGTCACACCCATACTGCGGCCGATCTCGGTCCAGGAGGCGCCTGAGTGCCGGGCCCGGTCGACGAAGTGGCCGATGAGGTGGTCGGCCACCTCGCCCAGGTGCTCGCCCAACGTCACGGCGTCGGAGAGCTGGCCGAGGAGATCGCCGTCGGGGTGACGGCTCTTGATCGCGTTGATGAGGTCGTCGAGACGTACGGTCTGATCCATGAGTCAACCATAGGTTGACGATGTAGGGCCGTCAACCCATGGTTGACGATGCAGGATCCCCACGAAGTCGCCTCCCTGAAAGGGGTTCCGGTCACTACGCTCGCGTTTGGTCTAGACCACTGGCCGCGTGGACGGGCAGAATTACCGTCATCGTGAAACCGTTCGGAGAATCTTAGTGATCCTCGTGCCGGCTCCATCGGCATGCGCCTCGCTCGCCGGGGACATGCGCCGCCTCACGCTGCCTCGAAGGCGGCCCGGAGCGCGGCCCTGGCCCTGCGGGCGGCCGAGCGCCGGCCGTACAACCGGGCGCAGAGCGAGGTGAGGACCTCCGCCATGTCACGCAACAGCTCGTCGTCGACCCGGGCGCCGGGGACGGCGCCCGACTCGCCGGCCTCCGTTTCGTCGGTGACCACGATCCGGCGGCCGGTGGCCTCCAGCGCGGCCGACAGCTGCTCCAGCCCGAACCGGGCGAGCCGGTCGCGGCGCTCGACCACGATCACGCCCACGGACGCGTCGCGCAGCAGGCGGGCCAGCTTCGGCCGGTCGCCGTCCATGCCCGAGCCGACCTCGCCGACGACCTCGGTGACGGTCAGGCCCATCGCGGTGGCCGCACGGACCACGCGGGCCGCCTGCCGATCGAGCTCGGCCAGCTGGTCGGTGCCGGACACCCTGCAGTACGCCACCGTCCGGCCCGTGACCTCGGCGGTCCGATCGAGGACCATGTACCTACCGGTGGCGGTCTTGACCACCGGGACGGGCATCTTCCCGTCTCGCGCCCACTGCCAGGCGGTCTGGTAATGCACGCCGTTCCGCCGCGCCCACTCCGAGAGCTTCACATATCGACAATCTCAGACGAAGACTGAGAAGAGCTGATGTTTTCACTAACGGCAAGAAACCCATAGGAGGAACCCGTCATGCGAATCGGAGTGCTCACCGGGGGCGGCGACTGTCCCGGACTCAACGCGGTGATCAGGGCGGTCGTGCGGAAGGGGGTGAGCGTCTACGGTCACGAGTTCGTCGGGTTCCGTGACGGCTGGCGCGGCCCGCTCGAAGGCGACACGATGCCGTTGGACATCCAGGCCGTACGGGGCATCCTTCCGCGGGGTGGCACGATTCTCGGCTCCTCGCGTACCAACCCCATCAAGATCGAGGGAGGCGTCGACCGCATCAAGGAGAACCTGGCGGCCACCGGCGTCGACGCGCTGATCGCCATCGGCGGCGAGGACACCCTCGGCGTCGCCAGGCAGCTGTTCGAGCGCGACGTCAAGGTCGTCGGCGTGCCCAAGACGATCGACAACGACCTGTCGGGCACCGACTACACCTTCGGCTTCGACACCGCCGTCAACATCGCGACGGAGGCCATCGACCGCCTGCACACCACCGCCGAGTCCCACCACCGGGCGCTCATCTGCGAGGTCATGGGCCGGCACGCGGGCTGGATCGCGCTGCACGCGGGCATGGCGGGGGGCGCCAACGTCATCCTGATCCCCGAGCGGCCGTTCGACATCGACCGCGTCTGCGAGTACGTCGAGTCGCGCTTCCGCACCCGCTACTCGCCGATCCTCGTGGTCGCCGAGGGCGCGCACCCGATCGAGGGCCAGATCGCGCTGCAGGCCGGCGAGCTCGACGCGTTCGGCCACGTACGGCTCGGCGGCATCGGCGAGGTGCTGGCCAAGGAGATCGAGAAGCGCACCGGCAAGGAGGCCCGCACCACCGTGCTCGGCCACATCCAGCGCGGCGGCACCCCGACGGCCTACGACCGGGTCCTGGCCACCAGGTTCGGGCTGCAGGCGATCGACGCGGCGCACGAGGGCGACTACGGCAAGATGGTGGCGCTGCGCGGCACCGACATCGTCCGCGTCGGGCTCGACGAGGCGACGGCCGAGCTCAAGACGGTGCCGGTGTCGCGCTACGCGGAGGCCGAGGTGTTCTTCGGCTGATTGAAAGCGGGTTGCAAGCGGGCGGCCGTAGCTTCTGTATCAGCGGGGTTACCGCTACAACCCCCTCAGGGTACGGCTTGCGCCGCGGCGAGTCGGCGGCCCACCACGCGCCGCAAGCCGTACCTATGACATAGCTCAAGAGCGGGGCGTGCCGAAGAGATCCACATCCGGCGCGCCCCCGTTTTGTGCCACCTGGGCACCGCCCTGTGGCTGCGGCGGGGTGCGTCCCTCCAGCCGGGCACGGAACTCCGCCTCCCGGTGCAGTTCCTTCTCCGAGGGCGAGAGCATGACGGTGAGCAGCAGCCCCATGGTGATCACGCTGAGCCCCACGATCAGCGGCAGCAGGAAGTCGATGGCCTTCGCGCCGGTCACCGGCCCCGCCGGGCTGTGAGCGTGCACCGACATCCCGTACATCCCCGTGTAGTGCATGCCGGTCACCGCGACGCCCATGACCAGCGCCGCGCCGCCGATCTTGAGCGCGCCGCGGACCCGCAGGGTGAACCAGAGCGCGACGGTGGCCGCGACGATCGCGATGACCACCGACAGCGCCACGAACAGCGGGTCGTAGGTGACGTCCCCCGCCATGTTCATCGCGTACATGCCCAGGTAGTGCATGCCGGCCACGCCGATTCCCGTCAGGACGCCGCCGCCGAGCAGGTACGAGGCGCGCTCGCCGCCGCGCCAGACCACGAACAGCCCGGCGCCGACCACCACCACCGCGAGCAGCGCCGAGGCCGCGGTGAGCGGCATGTCGTAGCGGATCACCGTGCCCCGCACCGAGAAGCCCAGCATGGCGATGAAGTGCATCGTCCAGATGCCGGTGCCGCCGATGGCCACCGCCGCGCCCGCCAGCCAATATCGGGCCTCCCTGGCGCTGACCAGCCGGGCCCGCGAGGTCAGCAGCAGGCCGAGCATGGACCCGATGCTGGACATGCCGTAGGCGACAAGGAGGGTCAGGGGCCCATAGGAGAAGTGGTCAATCGGCGACATACGCACACACGTCCCTCAGAGGTGAATAAGGGAGTATGAGCAGGGCTCAGGTGATTTTGCAACTACCTTCGGCGAGGTTTGGAACGTGGCGAATTTTCCGGGAACCCTTGCTGGTGCGGGGATGTAGGCGCACCCAAGATCGGTTGCGGCTCGGGGACGGGGGCGCCGAAGACGGGTTGCGGCCGAGTGGGTTGCGGCTGAACGGGCCGTTGCTGGGCGGGCTGCTGCCGGCTGTGTTGCTGTTGGACGGGTTGCCGCTGGGCGGGTTGCTGTTGGACGGGCCGCGGGTGAAGGGGAATGGGCGCGGGGTAGGGCTGCGGCTGCTGGCTGGCACGCCGGCGCAGCTCCAGCCGGGCGACCAGCTCGGCGTCCTCGTGCAGTTCCTCCTCCGACGGCGACAGGATGACCATGAGCAGCATGGTCAGCGTGATCAGGCTGATCACGGTCATGAGCGGCACGAGGAAGTCGAGGGCGTCGGCGCCCGGCACGACGCTGGGCTCGGCGTCGACCGTGACGAGCATCGCGTACATGCCGGTGTAGTGCATGCCCGAGACGGCCACGCCCATGACCAGCGCCGCGCCGGCGATCCAGACAGGGCGCTTGACCCGCATCGTGAACCACAGGGCCACGGTCGCGGCGATCACGGCGATCGCGACGGAGGCGGCCACCACTTTTCGGTCATAGGAGACGTGCGCCGACATGTTCATCGCGTACATACCGAGGTAGTGCATGCTGGCCACACCGAGGCCGGTCAGCAGGCCGCCGCCGAGCAGGGCGAGCAGCCGGCCGCCGCCGTAGGAGACCAGGAACAGGCCGGTGCCGACGACCACGATGGCCACCACGGCGGAGGCGACGGTCAACGGCACGTCGTACTTGATCTGGGTGCCCTCGACCTCGAAGCCCATCATGCCGATGAAGTGCATGACCCAGATGCCGGTGCCGCCGATGGAGATGGCCGCCCCGATGAGCCACCGAATCCGCGAGGCGCCTCGCGAGGCGTGCGCCTGGGCGGTCAGCCGCAGTCCGAGCATCGACCCGATGCACGACATCACGTACGCGAGGAGCGGCGTGAGCGGGCCGTGGGTGAAATGGTTAACAGCGGACATTAAGTCAGTTTCCTTGCATTAGGGGTCACCGGATTGTGCCAGCTGGCCTGTCCGATTCACATAGATATCTCGACTATCTGTCAACCTGTAATGTCGGAACGTGAGAAGGGCTCATGGGGATCGAGAGGCCGTTCTGGCGCGCGATAGCGGTCTTCCGGGTCGCCTCGCTGCTCTACGCGGCGGTGTTGATGGCGCAGCACCGCGGCTACGCGGAGCCGCTCACGGGGTGGCTGGTGATCGGCGTCATGGGGCTGTGGACGGCCGCGGCGATCTTCGCGTACTCCGTCGAGGCGCTGCGCCGGTGGCCGCTGCTCGTGCTCGACCTGCTGGTGGCCGTGGCCTGCCTGATGGCTTCGCCGTACGTACAGGGCGCCCTCCAGCAGCCCGGTGAGGGCACCATGCCGGTCCCGGCCACCTGGATCGCGGGCCCGGTGCTGGCCTGGGCGGTGCACGGCGGCCGGCGGCTCGGCACGGTGGCCGCGGCCGTCGTGGCGGCGGCGGACCTGTGGCTGCGGATCCACGGGCCCGACGCGCCCGTCCTGATCAACGGCGCGGTGCTGCTGTTCATGACGGGCGTGGTGGTCGGGCACGTGGCGCGGCTGGCCAAGCGGGCGGAGGAGCGGATGCAACGGGCCGTCGAGATGGAGGCGGCGCAGCGCGAACGCGATCGGCTGGCGCGGGACGTGCACGACTCGGTCCTGCAGGTCCTGGCGCTGGTCCGGCGCCGCGGCCAGGAGCTGGGCGGCGAGGCGGCGGAGCTGGGCCGGCTCGCCGGGGAGCAGGAATCGGCCCTGCGCTCGCTGTTCATCCGGCCCGCCTCCCGGCCCGCTGGGGTGGCGGATCTGCGGGCGCTGCTCATGCGGTACGGCTCGGCGTACGTGACGGTCTCGACCCCGGCGAGGGCACTGGCGTTGCCGGGGCCGGTGGCGGAGCAGACGGCGGCGGCCGTCGGGGCGGCCCTGGACAACGTCCGGGCGCACTGTGGGGCCACGGCGCGGGCGTGGGTGTTCGCCGAGTCGGGGGACGGCACGGTTACGGTCAGCGTCCGCGACGAGGGACCGGGGATTCCGGTCGGCCGTTTAGAGGAGGCCGCGGCGGCCGGTCGCCTGGGTGTCTCCCAGTCCATCCGCGGGCGCATCGAGGGGCTTGGCGGGAAGGTCTCGATCACCAGCGTTCCGGGGGAGGGCACAGAGATCGAGCTGACGGTCCCCGCCTAGGACCCTGGGTGGTTCGTCACGCGACTGCCTCGGGCCCCTGTGACGGTTCGTGGTGGCTGGGATCCTTTTGGGGGATACCCCCCCGGGGGGAGCGGGAGAGGACGGTGGGTCCTCAGGGAGGGACGTCGGGGAGCGGAAGGAGACGGGTCGTCGTCGCGACCCTAGAGTGGCGGCCATGGTGCGGGTGATGGTGGTGGATGACCATCCGATGTGGCGCGACGGGGTTGCCAGGGATCTGGCCGAGGCGGGCTACGAGGTGGTCGCCGCCGTGGGTGAGGGGCGTCAGGCGCTACGCGTGGCCGGGGCGGTGCTGCCCGAGGTGGTGGTGCTCGATCTGCGGCTGCCCGACATGTCGGGGGCCGAGGTGGCCGAAGGGCTGGCCGGGATGGCGGTGCCGCCGAGGGTGCTGGTGTTGTCGGCCAGTGCCGAGCAGGACGACGTGCTGGACGCGGTCAAGGCGGGCGCTTCCGGATATCTGGTGAAGTCGGCGAGCCGGGAGGAGTTCCTCGACGCCGTACGGCGGACCGCGGACGGCGACGCGGTGTTCACGCCCGGCCTGGCCGGGCTCGTACTGGGGGAGTACCGGCGGCTCGCCGCCCAGTCCGCGCCGGCCGAGGGACCTCGGCTGACCGAGCGAGAGACCGAGGTGCTGCGGCTGGTCGCCAAGGGCCTGTCCTACCGGCAGATCGCCGACCGGCTCGTGCTCTCGCACCGGACCGTCCAGAACCACGTCCAGAACACGCTCCAGAAGCTCCAGCTCCACAACCGGGTAGAACTGGTGCGATATGCGATCGAGCAGGGGCTCGACGCGGACTAAACTCGGTGGGTCGAGGCGTTGGCCTCGGCGCGTCCCCATCACTCCCGGAGGTTCTGCCATGTCGATGTCCGCCCTGGGCGAGCCGTGCGTTCTGCTCAAGCTGGGCGAGATCGTCCTCAAAGGTAAGAACCGCGACATTTTCGAACGCCGCCTGGTCGACAACATCCGCGAAGCCGTCAAGGAGCTCGGCCTCAAGCTCGACGTGCGCAAGCGGCACGGCGTCATCGCGATCTTCCTGCCCGACGGTGCCACGGCCGAACAGTCGGAGACCGTGGCCAAGCGCGTCGCCGACGTGCCCGGCCTGGTCTGGATCCACTCGGCCTGGCGGGTCGCCAAGGACCCCGACGCCGTGCTCAAGGCGAGCCTGGAGCTGGTGTCCGAGCGCGAGGAGGTCAAGCGCGGAGCGACGTTCGCGGTGCGCTCGCGCCGCCGCGACAAGCGCTTCCCGCTGCGCTCCAACGAGCTCGACCGGCTGGTCGGCGGCGCCATCAACGACGAGTACGGCCTGCCCGTCAACCTGAAGAACCCGGAGCTGACGATCTCCATCGAGGTCGACAAGGACGAGGTGTTCGTCTTCACCGGCGGCATCCCCGGCCAGGGCGGCCTGCCGGTCGGCAGCAGCGGCCGGGCGCTGGTGCTCATGTCGGGCGGCATCGACTCGCCGGTGGCCGCCTACCGGATGATGCGCCGCGGCCTGCACGTCGACTTCCTGCACTTCTCGGGCATCCCGTTCACCACGTCCGAGTCGATCTACAAGGCGTACGCGCTGGTCAGGAAGCTCGACCGGTTCCAGGGCCGGTCGCGGCTGTGGGTGGTGCCGTTCGGCAAGGCCCAGCAGTCGATCCGCACGTCCGGCCAGGACCGGCTCGCGGTGATCGCCCAGCGCCGGCTCATGCTCAAGACGGCCGAGGAGGTCGCGCACCGCATCCGCGCCGCCGCCCTGATCACCGGTGATGCCCTGGGCCAGGTCTCCTCCCAGACGCTGACCAACATCACGGCCCAGGACCACGCGGTCGAGCTGCCGATCCTGCGCCCGCTGGTGGGCTGGGACAAGACGGAGATCATGGCCGAGGCCCGGCGCATCGGCACGCTGGAGATCTCCGAGCTGCCCGACGAGGACTGCTGCACGCTGCTGGCCCCCAAGCGGGCCGAGACGCGCGCGAAGATCGAGGACCTCAAGCAGATCGAGAAGCGGCTGGACGCCGAAGAGCTGGCCGTCCAGCTCGCCGACTCGATCCAGGAATACAAGCTCTGAGCCGGCGAGGGAGTGCCGTCGTCTGGAGGAGGAGCCCGCGAGGGAGTGCCGTCGTCTGGAGGAGGAGCCCGCGAGGGAGTGCCGTCGTCTGGAGGAGGAGCGCCGGGAGCGTAGCGACCAGAGCGACGGGGGAAGGCGGCGGCGTTTGGCGACCGAGCCGCCTCACGGAGTGAGGCAAATAAGCACGGAGCGTAGCGACCAGAGCGACGGGGGAAGGCGGCGGCATTGGGCGACCGAGCCCGCCGCACGGAGTGCGGCAAATAAGCACGGTCAGGACGCGTCCACCCTGAACGGGTCGTGCTCGGCGAGCAGCTTGTCCAGGCGGGCTTGGTCGACGCGGGTGCTGACCCCCGACAGCTCCTGACGGTCGCGTACGACCTTGCTGAGGGTGATGGTCGAGGTGATGACGTACAGGACGCCCAGGGCGAGGAAGGCCCTGATCCACCCGGAGGCCGGGAGGTAGACCAGGGCGAGCACCACGGACGACACGGAGACCCCGAACGACAGGATGGCCTGGACGTAGTAGGCGGTGGTCTGGGTGGGTTGGATGGGCTTCGTCATGTCGACCATCATCAGACTGGGCGACATGTCGGCACATGGGGTTACGTACTCAAGTTACTCATGAGTACGGCCGACCGGGCGCGTGGTGCCGGCCGTACTCATCCCAGGCGGATCAGACCGTCAGCGCGGCGGCGGCGCTCTTGCCGAGCAGCGGCGGGAAGTCCCGCATGACCTGGGCCAGCTCGCCCAGATCGGTGTCGACCAGCGCCTGCGGACCGTCGACGATCGCCTGCTCGGGATGCGGGTGCACGTCGATGATGACGCCGTCGGCGCCCACGGCGATCGCCGCCCGCGTCAGCGGCAGCACCAGGCCACGCTGGCCGCCCGAGTGCGACGGGTCGACGATCACCGGCAGGTGCGACAGCCGCTGCGCCACCGGCACCGCCGAGACGTCGAGGGTGTTGCGCGTGGCGGTCTCGAACGTCCGGATACCGCGCTCACACAGCACGATGTCGAGGTTGCCGCGCCGCGCGATGTACTCGGCGGCCATCAGCCACTCCTCGATCGTCGAGCTCATGCCGCGCTTGAGCATGACCGGCCGGCCCGCGGCGCCGACCGCCTGCAGCAGCGCGAAGTTCTGCGCGTTGCGGGTGCCGACCTGCAGCATGTCCGCGTACGAGGCGACCAGGGCGACGTCCTGCGCGTCGACCACCTCGGTGACGATCGGCAACCCCGTCTCCTCGCGCACGTCAGCGAGGATGCGCAGGCCCTGCTCGCCCAGCCCCTGGAAGGCGTACGGCGAGGTGCGGGGCTTGAAGGCGCCGCCGCGCAGCAGGGTCGCGCCCGCCGCCATGGCCATCCTGGCCGCCTCCAGCGTCTGCTGGGGCGTCTCCACCGCGCACGGCCCCGCGATCAGCGTCACGGTGCCGGGGCCGATCGGCACGCCGCCCACGTGGACCGTGGAGCGTTCGGGATGGTTCTCCCTGCTCACCAGCTTGTACGGAGTGCTCACCCGCATCACCTCGCGCACCCCCGGCATGCCCCGCAGGCTCGCCTCGTCGAGCTGGGTCACATCGCCCACCAGCCCGACGATCGTGCGCCGTACACCCCTGCTCACGAACGCCTCTACCCCGGCCGCCTGGACGACCGCGACGATCGACGCGATGTCATCCCCGGTTGCCTCCTGGCCCATCACGATCACCATCTGCTGCTCCTTTGATCAAGCGCGGAAAAAGCCCTGGAAACGCCGAAAGGCCCCGGGTCCATGTGGACCCGGGGCCTTTCGTTCGCCTGTCTGCTAGCGCAGCGTCAGGTGGCGAACGGACACGGGTCCGTCGCCATACCAAAACACGAACGCTTTACGCATAGTCGCCATCGTAGCGCACCGCACCCGCGCGCAAGGCAGACACAGGCCGATGGCAGGATGGCCCAAGACCACGGAAACCGGCGAGGGGAGTGTACGTGGAGGAATCGCGGCTGCCTCCGGGCCAGTACGTCCCGCGCGGCCGGCCGGTGATCCACTACGGCAGGGTGCCGCAGTTCCGGCCCGAGAGCTGGGACTTCCGTGTCTTCGGAGCCACCGCCTCGGGCGAGGAACACCGCTTCACCTGGCCGGAGTTCGAGAGCCTGCCCCGCACCGGCGTCATCGCGGATTTCCACTGCGTCACCAAGTTCTCGATCATGGGCAACGAGTGGCGGGGCGTCAGCCCGGCGACGATCGTCGCGGCGGCCCCGCCCGACCCGGGCGTGCGGCACGTGATGATCTGGGCCGAGTACGGCTACAGCGCCAATCTCCGGATGTCCGACTTCATCGCCTCGGACACGCTGTTCGCCATGGAGCTGGACGACAAGCCGATCAGCGCCGACCGGGGCTTCCCCGTACGCGCCGTCGTGCCCCATCTGTACGCCTGGAAAAGCGTCAAATGGGTGCGGGCCATCGAGTATCTCCTCGAAGATCGCCGAGGCTTCTGGGAGGAACGCGGCTACCACAACGTGGCCGATCCCTGGCGCGAGCAACGCTACTCCTACCAGGAAGAACCCGGGGAGGGCCCTCCGTAGGGTTTCCGCCCGAACACGGTCCGTTGTTGGCTACGGTTGCCCGCATGTCGACCACCGCGTGCGTGGTGCTGTCCTGCCTGACCTTCGTCCTCGGCTACGTCGTCGCCCTGGTGCCGCGGGGACGCCGGGAGCCGCGCGAGCCGTCCGGGCCTCCCGCGGGTGACTGGAGGGACGAGGCGACCTACACGGCGCTGCACATCGCGGCCCTGGCGGCACCCTCGCTGCGCGCCGGGCTGAACCGCGACTCGGCTCGCAAGGCGGTACGCCATCTGCACGCCCTGCTCGGCACCTACGCCGTCGCGATCACTTCGACCGAGGCGGCGCTGGCCTGGGACGGCCCGTGCACCGACGAGGTGCTCACCTACGCGCGCACCGCGCTGGCGTCCGGGCGGCCGCAGGTGTTCGCCGGGGAGCCGTACGGCGCGGTCGTGGTGCCGCTGCTCGTCGACGGCAAGCTCGTCGGCACGCTGGCGGCCTTCGACCAGGAGGTGAGCGCGGCGCTGGTGCGCACTGTCACCGAGGTCGGCCGGTGGGTGTCGGGCCAGCTGGAGCTGGCCGAGCTCGACACCTCGCGGCGGCGCGCGCTGGAGGCGGAGATGCGCGCCCTGCGGGCGCAGATCTCGCCGCACTTCATCTACAACGCGCTGACCACGATCGCCTCGTTCGTCCGCACCGATCCGGCGCGGGCCCGGGAGCTGCTGCTGGACTTCGCCGACTTCGCCCGTTACGCGCTGCGCCGGGCGCATGACTTCACCACCCTGGCCGACGAGCTGACCTGCGTCGACCGCTACCTGCTGCTGGAGCGGGCGCGTTTCGGCGACCGGCTGCGCTTCAGCGTGCAGGTGGCGCCGGAGGTGCTGCCGGTGCCGGTGCCGTTCCTGTGCCTGCAACCGCTGGTGGAGAACGCGATCAAGCACGGCATGGGCAGCCGCGGCGGTGTCGGGCAGGTCCGCGTGGTGGCTCGCGACGCCGGGCCGGAGGCGCACATCACTGTCGAGGACGACGGCACCGGCATGGATCCGGAGCACGTCAGGCGGGTGCTCGACGACGACCCGAGGCGCGAGGGCAACGGCATCGGCCTGGCCAACGTGGACGTGCGGATGCGCCAGATCTACGGCGACGGCTACGGGCTGGTGGTGGAGACGGCGCTGGGCTCGGGCACCACCGTGCGGCTCCGCGTGCCCAAGTCGCGCCTCAGCTCTCTGTAGTCAATTATTCGCGCTGCGTGCGCAAGTGGGTTGTGACCTCAGCGTTATTAAGGCAGCGTGGTGGTCATGCTGCGTGTGCTGGCCGTCGACGATGAGGTGCCCGCTTTGGAAGAACTGGCCTACTTGCTGCGCAAGGACGCCAGAGTGGAACGGGTCACGACCGCGAGCGACGGCGTCGCGGCCCTGCAGGAGATGGTCCAGATGATCGGGACCGGCGAGCGGCTCGACGGGGTGTTCCTCGACATCCGGATGCCCGGCATCGACGGGCTCGACCTGGCCAAGCTCGTCGGCGGATTCCCCAGCCCGCCCAGGCTGGTGTTCGTCACGGCGCACGAGGATTGCGCGGTGCGGGCGTTCGAGCTGGAGGCCGTCGACTACCTGCTGAAACCGGTCCGGGCCGAGCGGCTGGCCGAGGCGGTGCGCAGGCTGGAGGTGGCCGTGGCGCCGCCCGCCGAGCCGGCCCTCGACGACGTGATCCCGGTTGAGCTGAGCGGGATCACCAGGTTCGTCCCGCAGCAGGCGGTCTGGTACGCCGAGGCGAAGGGCGACTACGTACGCCTGCACACGGTCGACGGCAGCTACCTCGTCCGCATGTCCCTGGCGGCGCTGGAGCGGCGCTGGGCCGACGCGGGGTTCATCCGGGTGCACCGCAGCACCCTCGTCTCCGCCAGGCACGTGAGCGAGCTCAGGTTCGAGGGCGGCAGGGTGATGCTGACCGTCGGCACCCAGACGCTCCAGGTGAGCAGGCGGCACAGCCGCCAGGTGCGCGAGCAGCTGGTACGCCAGCATCGCGGCGCCATTTCCTAGCCCGTCACCGACCCGTTGTGCCGCCCGTTTCCCGGGTGGGGTGGGCGTGAACGCGGGGAGTGTGAACGGCCGCCCGCGCGGTTCGCCGCGCCGGGCGATTTCTCCGTGATGGTGGCGAGTTCCCTGGTCACACCGGGTCGCGTGGCTCTGTGGCGTCCGGACGGCCGTCGTGTCCGGGATCGCGGGGCCGCGGAAGTGACCGTTCGTCGTGCCGGAACCGCCGTTCGTCGTACCAGCACGCTCCGTATGGCGATGACTACAGACCGTTCGACGAGCTGTCCGTAAACGGGGGTTCGCCCGCAAGATCGCGACCGTAGTGTTTGCGCATCGGAAGCCACCCGGCGCATCGGGGGGGACGAGCCGAAAGGCTCGCTGATTAGTCTGATGCGTCGGATCCTCCGGTGACCGCGCAGGTCACCACGGCTGTCGGGCCCTCTACCGGGGGGCAGGGCCCGCCTGCCGAGCACGTGTGGGACGCCCGCTGTGGCCGCGGAAAGGACCGCGATCCGGCTTACGGGGGTGGCCGGATCGCGAGAGCGGGCGTCCCGACACGTGCGCCAAGGCCCAACAGGGCCGACTCACGTGCACCAACGCTCAGCTGGGCCTGGCGCAGAGCTACGGCTCGTCGCGGAGCTTCTTGAGGGTGGCGATGTCCTCGCGGTGCTTGTCGGCCTTCCCCGGCGTCTCGATGCAGATCGGTACGCCCGCCACGGCTGGGTGCCGCATCAGGTCGGCGAACGGCTGGGCGCCGATGTGCCCCGCGCCGATGTTCTCGTGGCGGTCCTTCTTCGAGCCGCACACGTCCTTGGAGTCGTTGGCGTGGATCAGCTTCAGCCGCCCCGGCGCGATCGCGTGCAGCGCGTCGAACGTCTCCTTGACCCCGCTCGCCGCGACCAGGTCGTGCCCGGCCGAGAACGCGTGGCAGGTGTCGAGGCAGATGCCGGCCCGCGGGTGCCAGTCGAGCGCCGCCAGGTAGGGCTCCAGATCCTGCATCGTGGCGCAGAGCATCGCCCCCTGGCCCGCCATCGGCTCCAGCAGCAGGTCGGGGCCGCCCTCGGGGATCTCGTCGAGCAGCGGCAACAGGTGCTCGCGCAGCTGGCGCATCGCGTCGTCGCGCGGCTGCGTCACCGCCGAGCCCGTGTGCACCACGACTCCCTTGGCGCCGACCTCGGCGCCGCGGCGCAGCGTGTAGCGGACGAGCGCGATGGTGCCGGCCACCGTCTCGGGGTTGGGGGAGCCGAAGTTGGCCAGGTAGGGCACATGCACGAAGGTATCGACACCCGAGGCGGCCAGCGCGGCGTCCTCTTCGGGCTTGCCCGGCGTGAGCGCCCAGGCGCGCGGGTTGGTGACGAACACCTGGATCATCTCGGCGCCGATCTCGGCCATGTACGCGAGACCGCCCGTCGCCAGGCCGCCCGCGACGGAGACGTGCCCGCCGATGAGAGAGGTTGGGGTCATGATGCCTAACAGTTTAGGCGGGCGGCGGAGCGGGCCGGCCGGACGGGATATGCGGCGAGCTTGGAGCATGACACGAAAAGTCCTAGCCAACCGCTGGGCCACTTGAGAGTTCTTGCGGATGGACCGGGCACCAGGCGGGTGTGTGTACTGCTGCTATGCCCAACACGCTCACCGGTCTGGCCGGGTTCAACGCCCGGGAGGACATCGAGGCGGAGCTGCTCGCCTGCTGCGCCTCCCGCGCCTTCGCCAGGTCCGTCGCGACCCGGCGCCCCTACAGTGACCCGGACCGCCTCGCCGCCGCCGCGGACGCGGCCGTACGCGACCTGGCCTGGCCCGACGTACTCGAAGCGCTCAGCGCCCACCCCAGGATCGGGGAGCGCGCCGAGAGCGCCTGGTCCAGGCAGGAGCAGTCGGGCGTGGAGGACGACACGCGCGCCGAGCTGGCCGAGGGCAACCGGGCCTACGAGGACCGTTTCGGCCACGTCTACCTGATCTGCGCCACCGGCCTGACGGGCGCGGAGATGCTGGCCAGGCTGCGCGAACGCCTGCTCCACGACGAGGAGACCGAACGCGCCACCGTTCGCGACGAGCTGGCCAAGATCACCAGGCTGCGGCTGGTCAAGCTGCTGGAGGGGTCCTGATGAGCTTCTCCACGCACGTCCTGAACGCCGTCACCGGCCGCCCCGCGGCGGGAGTGGCCGTACGGCTGGAGTACGAGGGCCAGGTCGTGGCCGACGGCCGCACCGACGCCGACGGCCGGATCAAGGGCTGGAACCCCGGCGCCGGCGTCCACCGGGTGGTCTTCGACACCGGCGCCTACCTGGCCGACACGTTCTACCCCGAGGTCGTCATCACCTTCACCGTGACGGACCCGGCCGCGCACTATCACGTGCCGCTGCTGCTCAGCCCGTTCGCCTACTCCACCTACCGAGGGAGCTAGAACGTGCCCGACGTCATCCTGGGGCCCAACCGCTACGGCAAGGCGGAGACCAGGCTCGTCCGTGTCGTCCGGGAGGGCGACGTCCACCACCTCAAGGACCTGAGCGTCAGCTCCTCACTCTCCGGCGACATGACGGCAGTCCACCTGACCGGCGACAACGCCACCGTGCTGCCGACCGACTCGCAGAAGAACACCGTCTACGCCTTCGCCAAGAAGCACGGCGTCGACCAGATCGAGGACTTCGCGCTGCTGCTGGCCAGGCACTACGTCGCGTCGCAGCCGTCGATCGACCACGCCAGGGTGGAGATCGAGGAGTATGCCTGGGAGCGGATCGGCGGCGACCGGCCGCACTCGTTCGCGCGCAAGGGCGGCGAGGTGCGCACCTGTGTCGTCCACCATGACCGGGACGGCCGCACCACCGTGGTCTCCGGCCTGAAGGACCTGGTCGTGCTCAACTCGACGGGCTCGGAGTTCCACGGCTACATCCAGGACGAGTACACCACGCTGCCGCCGACCACCGACCGCGTCCTCGCCACCGCCGTCGCCGCCCGGTGGCGCCACGCTTCAGAAGGGTCCGCGTACGGCAAGTCGTACGAGGAGGTCCGGCGCTGCCTGCTTGAGACGTTCGCCGACACGCACAGCCTGTCGCTGCAGCAGACGCTGTACGCGATGGGAAAACGGGTACTGGACACCCGAGGCGAGGTCTGCGAGATCAGGTTCGCGATGCCGAACAAGCACCACTTCCTGGTGGATCTCTCGCCGTTCGGCCTGGACAACGACAACGAGGTCTACTTCGCGGCCGACCGCCCCTATGGCCTGATCGAGGGCGGCGTACTGCGCGAGGACGCCCCTGACGCCGCATTCGCCTGGGAGTAGAACGATGGAATTCCTGCGCCCCACGACATGGGACGAGGCGCTGGCCGCCAAGGCGGACCGGCCCGGGGCCGTGCCCATCCAGGGTGGCACCGACGTGATGGTCGAGATCAACTTCGACGCGCGACGGCCGGAGGCGCTGCTGGACCTGACCCGCGTGCCCGAGTTGCGTACCTGGTCCCTGGAGGACGGCCGCTACCGGGTGGGGGCCGCCGTGCCGTACACCACGATCATCGAGGAGCTCGGCGGCCCGCTGCCGGGACTGGCGCAGGCGTCGCGGACGGTCGGCTCGCCGCAGATCCGCAACCGCGGCTCGGTCGGCGGGAACCTCGGCGCGGCCTCGCCCGCCGGGGACAGCCACCCGCCGCTGCTGGCCGCCGGGGCGGTGATCGAGGTGGAGTCGCGCGACGGCGGCGTCAGGATGATCCCCGCGCACGAGTTCTACCTTGGCGTCAAGCGGTCCGCGCTGCGGCCGGACGAGCTGATCAGGGCCGTCCACCTCGAACCCGCCACCGGCCCCCAATACTTCTCCAAGGTCGGCACCCGCAACGCCATGGTCATCGCGGTGTGCTCGTTCGCGGTCGCGCTGCATCCCGGGGAGAGGCGGGTCGGCACCGGCCTCGGATCGGCCGCGCCCACGCCGCGCAGGGCGCTGGAGGCCGAGGAGTTCCTGCGCCGCGAGCTCGACTGGAACGCCCGGCTCGACCCCGCCGTGCTGAAGCGGTTCGGCGAGCTGTGCGCTCAGGCCGCCTCGCCGATCGACGACGTGCGCGGCACCGCCGACTACCGCAGGCACGCCATCGGCGTGATGGCCCGCCGCACGCTGACCTGGGCCTGGAACGACTACCGAGGAAGGAGGGCCGCCTGATGCGCGTCACCTTCACTGTCAACGGCCGCGAGGAGTGCGCCGACGACGTGTGGGAGGGCGAGAGCCTCCTGTACGTGCTGCGCGAACGGGTCGGCCTGCCCGGCTCCAAGAACGCCTGCGAGCAGGGCGAATGCGGATCGTGCACGGTCTACCTCGACGGTACGCCGGTCTGCGCCTGCCTGGTCGCCGCCGGGCAGGCCGAGGGCCGCCAGGTGCGTACCGTCGAGGGCCTGGCCGACGGCGACCGCCTCGATCCCGTGCAGGAGGCGTTCGTCGAGAGCGGCGCCGTACAGTGCGGCTTCTGCACGCCCGGTCTGATCGTGCAGACGCACGACCTGCTCGAGCGCGTCGACCGGCCGTCCGACGCGGAGATCCGCGAGGCCCTCGCGGGGAACCTGTGCCGCTGCACCGGCTACGAGAAGATCCTGGACGCGGTACGGCTGGCGGCGGAGCGAAAGGCGGTGACCAGGTGACCTCTCCGACGCAGCCCGGCTCTGTGCAGATCGACAACGTCTACATCGCGCCTGTTGCCGGGCCGGAGGTCGAGTCCGGATATATCCGTATCGAGGGTGATCTGATCACCGGCCTCGGCCCCATGGCCGATGCGCCCGCCACCCCGCCGGCCACCCGGATCGACGGCACCGGCTGCCTGGCCACGCCCGGCCTGGTCAACACCCACCACCACCTCTACCAGTGGGCCTCGCAGGGCCTGGCCCAGGACGCGACCCTGTTCGAGTGGCTGGTGACCCTCTACCCCGTGTGGGCCGCCATGGACGCCGAGGTCGTCAGGGGCGCGGCCGGGGCGGGGCTCGGCCACCTGGCCCTGTCCGGCTGCACCACCTCCAGCGACCACCACTACGTCTTCCCCAAGGGCCGCGGCGACCTGCTCGCCGCCGAGATCGAGGCGGCGCGCGAGCTGGGCATCCGCTTCCACCCGGCACGCGGCTCCATGGACAGGGGCGAGTCGCAGGGCGGCCTGCCCCCGGACGTCGTCGTCGAGCGGCTCGACGAGATCCTCGCCGCCACCGCCGAGGCCGTCGACGTCTACCACGACCCGTCGTTCTCCTCGAAGCTGCGGATCGCGGTGGCGCCCTGCTCGCCGTTCTCGGTGAGCGGTGAGCTGATGACCGAGGCCGCCGCCCTCGCCCGCGACCGGGGAGTCCGCCTGCACACCCACCTGGCCGAGACGCTGGACGAGGAGGAGCACTGCCGCGCGCAGTTCGGCATGCGGCCCGTCGAGTACATGGACAAGCTCGGCTGGCTCGGCCCCGACGTCTGGTTCGCGCACGCGGTGCACCTCAGCGACTCCGACATCGGCAAGCTCGCCGCCACCGGCACCGGCTCCGCGCACTGCCCCTCCTCGAACGGCCGGCTCGGCGCCGGGATCGCCAGGGTCTCGGAGATGCTCCGCCGCGGCGCGAACGTCGGCCTCGGCGTGGACGGCAGCGCCTCCTCGGAGCTGACCACGCTGTCCGGCGAGATGCGGCAGGCACTGCTGTTCCAGCGAGCCGTGTACGGTTCGGGCGCACTGACCGCCCGGCAGGCCCTCGAACTCGCCACGCTCGGCGGAGCCCGCAACCTCGGCCGTGAGGGCGAACTGGGCACGCTGGAGGCGGGCAAGCTCGCGGACATCGCGCTGTGGCGGGTGGACGGGCCGTTCGCCTCGGCGGTGACCGACCCGGTCTGCCGCCTGGTCTTCGCCACCCGCCAGCCGCCGCTGGCCCGGCTGCTGGTCGGCGGCGAGACGGTCGTCGAGGACGACGAGCTCAGGACAGTCGCCCATGACGCCGTCGGCCGCGCGGGGGTTGAGGCCCACCGCCGCCTGATCAGGCTGGCCGAGAAGCATGGCATCACCGCCGCCAAGGAGATCCACCGGTGACCATGCCCGTCTGTCGAGAATCACGCACCGGACGCCAGTTCGAGGCGTCATCCGCCGGGATGTGATGATGAATCGTCGCGTCTCCCCGGAGGCGGGGCCGTTCGCCGTTCGTCACCGTGTGGGAGTTCGTAGTGGTTGAGCATGTGCTCGTTGCCCCCGACAAGTTCAAGGGGTCGCTGACCGCCGCCGAGGTGGCGGCCCATGTGTCGGCGGGGCTGGGCGTTCCGGCGATAGAGCTGCCGGTGGCCGACGGGGGAGACGGCACCGTGGACGCGGTCGTGGCCTGTGGCTTCACGCGCGTCTCCCGCCAGGTCACCGGGCCCACGGGCGAGCCCGTCCAGGCTTCGTACGCGCGGCGCGGAGACACCGCCGTCGTCGAGCTCGCCGAGGCGTCCGGCCTGCGCCGCCTTCCCGGCGGGCTCGAGCCGCTCACCGCCACGAGCTACGGCACCGGCGAGCTCATCGCCGACGCGATCCGCCAGGGCGCCAAGCGCGTCGTGCTGGGCCTGGGCGGCAGCGCCTGCACCGACGGGGGCGCGGGCATGGCGCAGGCGCTCGGCGCCCGCTTCCTCGACGCTCAGGGCGACGAGCTCGAGTACGGCGGAGCCGCCCTGGGCAGGCTCGACCGCATCGACATCTCCGGTTTCACGGATATGTCGGGCATTGAGGTAGTGGTGGCCAGCGACGTCGACAACCCGCTCCTCGGTCCGCACGGCGCCGCGGCGGTCTACGGTCCGCAGAAGGGCGCGACCCTGGAGGACGTGCCGGTCCTGGACCGGGCGCTCGGCCGCCTCGCCGCCGTCGCCACTCGTACACACGGTCTCGCGGGCGCCGTCGAGCACGACGACATGCCCCGCCCGATGGGCGTCGCCGGGGCTCCGGGCGCGGGGGCCGCGGGTGGCGTGGGGTTCGCGGCGCTGGCGTTCCTGCACGCCGAGGTTCAGCCGGGCATCGACTACCTGCTCGACCTGCTCGGGTTCGGTGAGCACGTCAAGGGAGCCCGTCTGGTGATCACCGGCGAGGGCTCGCTGGATGAGCAGTCGCTGCGCGGCAAGGCCCCTGTCGGCGTCGCCCAGGCGGCCGCCCGGGCGGGCGTGCCGGTGGTCGCCGTGTGCGGTCGCCGTACCCTGTCCGACGCCGAGCTCCGGGCGGCCGGCATCGAGGCCGCCTACGCCCTCACCGACCTGGAGCCCGACCCGGCCCGCTGCATGGCCGACGCCGCCGCGCTCCTCGAACGCCTGGCCGCCAAGCTCGCCGCCGACCGCCTCTGACCGGAGTTGATATGAGCGGCTATGACCTCGTGGTTCGATCGCGCAGGACCGTCACGCCCGACGGTGAGCGGGCCGCCTCGGTGGCCGTCCGTGACGGCCGGATCGCCGCGGTCGGCTCGTACGGTGAGGCCATCGAGGCGGCCGAGGACATCGACCTGCGTGACCTCGCGCTGCTGCCCGGCCTGGTCGACACCCACGTGCACGTCAACGAGCCGGGCCGTACGCACTGGGAGGGGTTCGCCTCGGCCACCAGGGCGGCCGCCGCCGGCGGGGTCACCACGATCGTGGACATGCCGCTCAACTCGCTCCCGCCCACCGTCACCGTGGACGCGCTCGACGCCAAGCTGCGCGCCGCCGACGGGCAGTGTCACGTGGACGTCGGCTTCTGGGGCGGCGCGATCCCCGGCAACGTCAAGGACCTGCGCCCCCTGCACGACCGCGGGGTCCACGGTTTCAAGTGCTTCCTGTCGCCGTCGGGCGTGGAGGAGTTCCCGCCGCTCAGCCCTTCGGAGGTACGCCAGGCGCTCACGGAGCTCGCCGGGTTCGACGGCCTCATGGTCGTACACGCCGAGGACCCGGCGTTGCTGGCCGAGCCGGCGGGCCCGACGTACCGCGAGTTCGTGGACTCCCGGCCGGGCGCGGCCGAGCGCAGCGCGGTCGAGCAGGTGATCCGGCTGGCCAGGGAGACCGGCGCCCGGGCGCATATCCTGCACGTCTCCAGCGCCGACTGCCTGGAGCCGCTGGCCGCCGCCCAGGCCGAGGGGGTACGCGTCACCGCCGAGACCTGTCCCCACTACCTGACCCTGGCCGCCGAACAGGTGCCCGAGGGCGAGACCGCCTACAAGTGCTGCCCGCCGATCCGCTCCGCCGCCAACCGCGACCGGCTCTGGGACGGGCTGGCGAGCGGCGTGCTGAGCTGCGTCGTCTCCGACCACTCGCCCGCACCGGCCGACCTCAAGGTGCCCTCGTTCGCGGCGGCCTGGGGCGGCATCGCCTCGCTCCAGCTCGGCCTGCCGGCCGTGTGGACCGAGGCGTCGCGCCGCGGTCACGGGCTGGCCGACGTGGTGCGCTGGATGTCCACCCAACCAGCCGCTATGGCCCATATTTCTGGGAAAGGCGCGATAACGGTGGGCAACGATGCTGATCTGGTGGCTTTCGATGCCACGGCCGTCAACCCGGTCGACGCGGCCCGGCTCCACCACAAGAACCCGGTGACGCCCTACCACGGCCACCTCCTCAAGGGCGCCGTCCTTACCACCTGGCTCCGCGGTCGGCCCACCGACGGCGTTCCGCACGGAGCCTTCCTGTTGGGAGAGCAGTAGATGCCCGGCTTCACCGACCTGCCCGACCTCGCCCTGCGCAGCCTCGGCGGCTCGGTGGTCGCCGCCAGCGACGAGTCCTTCGCCGAGAAGGAGAGCCTGATCCGGCCGGGACGCCCCGGCTTCCAGGCGGAGACGTTCGGCAGCAAGGGCCAGGTCTACGACGGCTGGGAGACCCGGCGCCGGCGCGAGCCCGGCCACGACTGGGCGATCGTCCGGCTCGGCCTGCCGGGGGTCGTCCGCGGCGTGGTGATCGACACGGCCTGGTTCAAGGGCAACTACCCGCCCCACGCCTCGGTCGAGGCCGTAGCCGTGGACGGCTACCCGTCGCCCGCCGAGCTCGCCGAAGCTGACTGGGTGGAGATCGTGCCGAGGAGCGACCTCAAGGGGGACGCCGAGCACGCTTTCGAGGTGACCGACGACTCCCGTTACACGCACGTCCGGCTGAACATGTATCCCGACGGCGGGATCGCCCGGCTGCGCGTGCACGGCGAGGTACGGCCGGACCTGTCCCTCTACGACGGGCTCAGCCTCGACCTGGCCGCCCTGGCGAACGGGGGGCGGGTCATCGCCTGCTCCAACGAGTTCTACTCGGCGCCCGACAACGTCCTGGCCCCCGGCCTGGCCCGCCACCAGGCGGAGGGCTGGGAGACCGCGCGGCGGCGCGAGGCCGGGAACGAATGGCTGGTCATCCGGCTCGCCGCGCGCGGCGTCATCCGGCTGGCCGAGATCGACACCACGAACCTGCTGTTCAACGCGCCCGGCTGGGTGTCACTGACCGGCTACGACGGTGACCGTGAGGTCGAGCTGCTGGCCAGGACGCGGCTGCAGCCCGACACCCCGCACCGGTTCCGTCTGGAGCACGCCGGGCCGGTCACGCGGGTGCGCGTCGACATCTATCCCGACGGGGGGCTGGCAAGGGTCCGGCTGCACGGCAACCTCGCCTGACGGCCCTCGCCTGGCCGCCGCCCGGCCGTCGGGTCACTGCCAGAGGACGATTGCCGGGTTACTGCCAGAGGACGACCACCGCGCCGGGCGGCCGCTCGCTGTTGCCCGCCGGGCGCTGGAACCGTACGACTCCATCCTTCGTGAGCTTGCGGATCTGCACCTTGAAGCCGAGCCCCTGTAACTCGTTCCTGGCGTCGTTGACGTTCTTGCCCACCACCGACGGGACGAGCTGGAACTCCTGGTCGTCACGCGCCTCGTTGTCCTCGTTGTCACCGCCGAACCAGTCCCAGAAGTCGGTCTGGCACCGGGCCACCGTGATCATGGCCTGCGCGCCCTTGTTGACCTCGGCCTTGGCCTTGGGCGCCTGCGCGATCACCGTGCACGGCTCGGCCCGGTCGTCGACCTCGTTGACCTGCACCTGGAAGCCCTGGGTGCCGAGGTAGCTGGCCGCCTCGTCCTTGGGCATGCCGCTGACGTCGGGCATCACGAGCCCCGCGCTGACGTAGAGGTTGACCTTCGAGTTCTCCTTGACCTTCTCGCCCACGTCGGGCGAGGTGCGGATCACCTTGCCGCGGTCGATCTCCTGGTTGGCCTGCCGGCTGACGCGGTTGACGTCGAGCCCGGCCTTGCCGATCGCGGTGCGGGCCTCGGGCTCGGTCATGCCCTCGACGTTGGGCACCAGCACCCGCTTCGGGCCCAGCGAGGGCACCAGCGTGAGGGCCGCGCCCCGTTCGACCTCGACGTTGCGTCCCGGGTCGGTCCTCAGTACGAGGCCCTCGGCCACCTTCTCGTCATGCTGGCCGGGCGCCGTCTTCACCTGGAAGCCCTGGGCGGAGGCGGCCTTCTGGGCAACCGCCAGGTCACTGCCGACCAGGTCGGGCACCGGCACATACGTGGTCTGCGAGAAGTACCAGCCCGTCAGCGCCACCGCCACCACCATGACCGCGGCGAGCGCGACCAGGAACCAGTTGGGCTTGAAACCGGCGCGCCGCGCGGGCAGCTCCTCGCGCGGCTGGATCATCGTGTGGTTCGGCACCACCTGCGTCATCGCGTGCGGCGCGGTGGCGGGGCCGGCGCTCGGCATCGAGTGGGGCATGGAGCGCACGCCGGACGCCCCCGCGTGCGTGGGCGGCGTCGTCGTACGGGGCAGCATGCGGTGCGCGTCGACGGCCGCCACCAGCATCGCGGTCGCGTCGGCGGGACGGTCGTCGGGGGAGCGGGCCGTGGCGTGCGTCACCAGCGTGTCGATCAGCGGTGGCACCTCCGGCACCACGGAGGACGGCGGCGGCACGGTGTCATGGACGTGGCGGTAGGCCACCGACATCGGCGTCTCGCCGTCGTAGGGCTGCTCGCCGGTCACCAGCTCGAACAGCATGATGCCCGCCGCGTAGACGTCGCTGCGCACGTCGGCGCCGCCGGTCATGACCTGCTCGGGCGACATGTAGCCGATCGTGCCGATCATCACGCCGGTGCGGGTCTGGTTGGTCGCCTCGATCGCTCGGGCCAGGCCGAAGTCCACCACCTTGACCCGGCCGTCGTCGGTGAGCAGGACGTTCTCGGGCTTGACGTCGCGGTGCACCATGCCGGCCTGATGGGCCGCGCCCAAGGCCGCGAGCACCGGTATCATGATCTCCAGCGCCTCGCGGGCGGGCAGCCTGCCCCGGTCGCGCAGGGTGTCGCGGAGCGTCTTGCCGGGGACGTACTCCATCGACAGATAGACCACGTCACCGTCGGTGCCCTGGTCGAAGACGTGCACCACGTTGGGGTGCGAGAGGCTGGCCACAGACTTGGCCTCGCCGATGAACCGCCGCACGAACGCCGGGTCCTCGGCGAGCGAGCGATGCATGACCTTCAGCGCGACCGTGCGGTCAAGCCGGACGTCGAGCGCCAGGTAGACGGTCGCCATACCGCCCCGCGCGATCCGGGACTCGATGCGATAACGCCCATCGAGCAGCCGTCCGACGAGAGGGTCCGCTGTCGTCGTGTCCACCCCGCTGAGTTTACGGGCGTTTTGCCACTGGCAAGGCCTGACCATCCGAAACCGATGCCGAGCCGTGCTCGTTGGAACGCGCCTATCTGGAACATAACCGGACATATCCTGTTTCGCCGGTTCCGCGTGGTGTCGGTGACTACGGGTCTGTCCGGGGCCCCCGCGTGGCTACGGACCCGTCGGGGGTCTCCGCGTGGCTACGGACCCGTCCGGGGTTTTCGCGTGGCTATGGGCCCGTCGGGGAGGATGCCTCCGCGTAGCGGCGGCGGGGGATGCGGCCCGCCTGGTGGGCGAGCCGGCCCGCCTGGACGGCCGCTCTCATGGCCGTCGCCATCAGCTCCGGCCGCTGCGCCCTGGTGACGGCCGTGGCCAGGAGTACGGCGTCGCAGCCCAGCTCCATCGCCAGGGCGGCGTCGCTGGCCGTACCGATGCCCGCGTCGAGGATGACCGGCACCGAGGCCGCCTCCACGATGAGCTCGATGTTGTGCGGGTTGCGGATGCCGAGGCCCGAGCCGATCGGCGCGCCGAGCGGCATCACCGCGGCACATCCGGCCAGCTCCAGGCGACGCGCCAGCGCCGGGTCGTCCCCGATGTACGGCAGCACCACGAACCCGTCGGCCACCAGCCGTTCGGCCGCGTCGAACGTCTCGATCGGGTCCGGCAGCAGCGTCCGCTCGTCGGCTATGACCTCGAGCTTGACCCAGTTCGTGCCGAGCGCCTCCCTGGCCAGCCGGGCGGTCAGCACGGCGTCGCCCGCGGTGAAACAACCGGCGGTGTTGGGCAGGACCTTGATGCCGCGTTCGCGCAGCACGTCGAGCACCGAGCCGGGCGCACTGGGGTCGAGCCGCCGCATGGCGACGGTCGTCAGCTCGGTGCCGGACGCGACCAGCGCCTGGTCGAGCACCTCCAGCGACGGGGCGCCACCGGTGCCCATGATGAGCCGGGAGGAGAACTTCTCTCCGGCTATGAGGAGATCATCCACCTTGCACCGCCGTCAGCACTTCCATCCGGTCGCTGTCGCCGAGCGCCGTCGTCTCCCAGGCGCTCCGCGTCACCACCTCGTCGTTCACGGCCACGGCCACGCCGGTCGTGGCCGTGGTGAGCGTGAGTACGGCCTGCGCCACGGTGGTGCCGTCGGGCACCTCGTGCGGGGCCCCATTGATGGTCACATTCATGAAATATCCCGATACCTCAGCGGCGAGCACAGCTCCGCGAGCTCGCTCTCCTCGCCCAGCAGAATGGCCGCCGTGAGCGGAGCCAGCAGCACCCCGCCCCGATGATGCCCAGTGGCCAGCACCAGCCCTGGCGTCCCGCTGGGCCCGATGAGCGGGACGTTGTCCGGTGTGCCCGGCCGCAGCCCCGCCACCACGTCGACGATCTCCAGCTCGGTGACGCCCGGCACCAGCTCGTGGGCGTCCCGCAGCAGCTCGTACAGTCCGCCCGCCGTCACCCTCGTGTCGAACCCCAGCTCCTCCTGGGTCGCCCCGACCACCAGCTCACCGTCACCCCTCGGCACCAGGTACACGGATTTCCCGTGGACCGTCCCGCGTACGCACCTGCCGAGCAGGGGCTGGGGGGAACGCAGCCGCATGATCTGCCCCTTGACCGGCCGTACCGGGACATCGACCAGCCCGGCACTCCACGCCCCGGCCGCCAGCACGACCCGCTCGCCCCGGATCTCATCGGGAATGTCCGCCTGCGGGCGGCTCTGGTCCGGGGGTGCGAGGCGTACGCCCACCACCTTGTCATCGTCCTGGACGTCGCCGTCCTGGAGCAGTTCGCTGACGCGAGCCCGGACGAGGGGGACGCCCAGGCGGTCGAGTGCGGCCAGGAGCGCGGCGGTGACCCGGCGCGGGTCCACCCAGGCGTCTCCACGGGCCAGCAGCCCACCGCGTACGGACGGCGCCAGCATGGGCTCCAGCCGACGGCACTCGCGCCCGGTCAGCCGCTCGACCGGTAGCCCCAGCTTCTCCATGAACGCGGCCAGCTCACCGAGCGCCGCCAGATCGTCGGCCCCGAACGCCACGGCCAGCGTCCCGTCGACCCGGAAGTCCAGCCCGGCCCGCGCGGCCTCACTGAGCCCGCTCACGACCGCTTCAGACGCCCCGGCCTCGTCAAGGCGGTTGGCGGCGGGTTTCGTACCGGCGTCGAGGCCGGCGTCGGTGGCGAGTTCGGAGGCGAAGGACGGCCAGCGGCGCAGTGCGGCGAGGCCCAGTCGGAGCAGCGGCTCCTCCGTGTAGGTGACCTCGCTCACCGGCGCCAGCATGCCCGCCGCCGCGTGCGAGGCCCCAGTGGCCGGAGCCGGATCGACCACGGTGACCGGCCGCCCCGAGCGGGACAGGCGCCAGGCGATGGACAGCCCGATGATCCCGCCGCCTACGACGATGTCCACGTCCGCTCCCTTCGCCGGCATGATCCGGATCAGGTGTCTTGCGGTCGAAGGCCCGGTGCAGCCTTCCTCTCAGCCCGGTAACGGCCGGACTCCCGCGCGTCTTACGTCTCCACCCTACGGCCTCGGCGCGACGTCCCGGCACGGGCCCCGTTATGGTCTTGAACGTGAATCATGTGGTGGTGGCAGGCGCCGGTCTGGCCGGTGTACGGAGTGTCGAGGCGCTGCGCGCGAAAGGGTTCGACGGCAGGATCACGCTGATCGGGCAAGAGCGGCACCGGCCGTACGACCGGCCACCCTTGTCGAAGGCGGTCCTGTCCGGCAGCAGCGACTCCAGCTTCGTCGACGCCGACCTCGCCGTGCTGGAGGTGGACTTCTGGCCGGGCGTCTCGGCCAAGGCGCTGCGTCCCGGCGTCGTGGAGACCACCGAGGGCGAGCTCGGCTACGACGGCCTGGTGATCGCCACCGGCGCCGAGCCGATCACGCTGCCCGGCGACGGCCGTCAGCATGTGCTGCGCACCCTCGACGACGCGCTTGAGCTGCGCGCCCGGCTCGTCAAGGGCGCCCACGTGGTGATCATCGGCGCCGGTTGGATCGGCGCCGAGGTGGCCACCGCCGCCCGCCGAGCCGGCTGCGAGGTGACCGTGATCGAGGCGGGCCCCGCCCCGCTCGCCCAGGCGGTCGGCCCTGAGATCGGCGCCCGCACCCAGGGCTGGTACGAGGGCATCGACCTGCGGCTGAACACCCTGGTCGGCTCCGTGGACGACGGCGGCGTCACACTCGCGGACGGAAGCCTCATCGAGGCGCACGTGGTCGTCACCGGCGTCGGAGTGCGCCCGACCGTCGGCTGGCTCGCGGGCTCCGGCGTCGACCTGGACAACGGCGTCGTCGCCGACGAACACCTGCGCACCTCCCTGCCGAACGTCGTGGCCGTGGGCGACTGCGCCGCCTGGTGGTCGCGCCGGTTCGAGACCAGGCTGAGGGTCGAGCACTGGGACGCCGCGCTCAACTCGCCCGAGGTGGCCGCCGCCACGCTGCTGGGTGTCGAGGCCGCCTACGACCCGGTGCCCTATTTCTGGTCCGAGCAGTTCGGCCACATGGTCCAGTACGCGGGCCACCACCCGGCCGGAGATCGTCTCCTCTACCGAGGCGAACTCGGCGGAAAATGGTCGGCCTGCTGGCTCACCTCGGACGACACCCTGGCCGCGGTGCTCGCCGTGGACCGGCCCCGAGACCTCGTCCAGGGCCGCAGAATCATCGAAGCCGGACACCGCGTAGACGCCGAACGCCTGGTAGATCCCGACCTCTCCCTACGGGACTGTGTTGTTTGAGCAAGCACGCCATGTGGTAGTTGTGGTTTCGTGACGCTTTCTGTTGCGCAGATCGACCGGGAGACCGACCAACTCGTCGCCGAGTGGCTCACTCTCCCCGAAGTGGCCGCGCGCCTAGACCTTTCGATAGGGCGGGCCAAGCAACTCCTCAAGGATCGGAAACTGCTCGGTGTGCGCCGGGGTGGTGGTGGGCCACAAGTGCCCGCGGTGTTCCTTGACGGAAAGGACGTGATGAAGGGTCTGCCCGGCACACTCTCCGTGCTGCGCGACTCCGGTTACGACGACATCGAGTCGCTGCGCTGGCTCTTCACTCCCGACGACTCCCTGCCCGGCTCGCCCGTCGACGCCATCAGGGCCGGTCGCCATACCGAGGTCAAGCGGCGTGCCCAAGCTCTCGCTTTCTGACGCCCGTCTCTACCTCTGCACGGACGGCCGTCGCGAACGCGGTGACCTGGCCGAATTCCTCGACGCGGTGCTGGCCGCGGGCGTGGACATCGTCCAGTTGCGGGAGAAGGGCCTGGAGGCGCGCGAAGAGCTCGCGCTCCTTGAGGTCTTCCGCGACGCCTGCGACCGGCACGGCCGGCTGCTGGCGGTCAACGACCGGGCCGACATCGCCTACGCCGCCCGGCCCGACGTGCTCCACCTGGGGCAGGACGATCTTCCGGTGAAGGTCGCGCGAGAGATACTCGGCGACGACGTCTTCATCGGACGGTCCACCCACTCCATCGCCGAGGCGTCCGCCGCGGCTGTGGAGGAGGGCGTCGACTACTTCTGCTGCGGTCCCGTCTGGCCGACGCCGACCAAGCCGGGCCGCCATGCGCCGGGGCCATCGCTGCTCCGGCACGCGGCCTCGCTCGGCACCGGGCGGCCGTGGTTCGGCATCGGCGGCATCGACCTGGGCAATCTCGACCAGGTCCGGTCGTACGGGGTCGAACGGGTTGTGGTGGTACGCGCCATCACGGAGGCCGACGATCCGGGCGCCGCGGCAGCGGAGTTCGCCAAGCGCCTGGCCGGCTGACAGACGCGCGCGGGCGCCGCCTGGCGCCCGCCGCACTCAGCTCATGCGTGAGGCGGCGGTGCGTACGCGCGGCCTCTCAGGCGTGCCTGAGGGGCAGTGTGGTGACTCAGGTCGTGCGTGAGGTGGCGGCCACGGCCAGGTCGGACAGGGCCGCGCGGGCCTCCGGTGTGATGGGCGCCTTGCCGAGGAACGTCAGCGCCTCGCCGAGGTAGTCGCCGATCATGTCCTCGCACTGGCGCAGCGCCCCGGTGCCCTCGATGATGCCCCGCAGCACGGCCACCCCGTCCTCGTCGAGTCCGGGGTCGCCGAGCAGGGCGCGCACGGTCTCGGCGTCGCCGGGTGCGGCCGCGGCCAGCGTCCGGGCGACGAGCATTGTCCGCTTGCCCTCGCGCAGGTCGTCGCCCGCCGGTTTGCCGGTCTGCGCCGGGTCGCCGAACACGCCCAGGATGTCGTCGCGCAGCTGGAAGGCGATGCCGACCCGCCGACCGTACTCCATGCAGAGCTCGTCCATCCACGGCTCCAGGCGGCCGGCGGCGAGCACCAGGCCGAGGCGGAGCGGTTGTTCGACGGAGTATTTGCCGCTCTTGTAGAGAGCGACACGCAGGGCGGACTCGAAGGTGTTCTCGCCGTGCGCCTGCTCCAGCAGGTCGAGATATTGGCCACACATCAGCTCGGTGCGCATGTGGTCGTGCACCGGCTGGGCCGCCGACAGGGACTCGGGCGGCAGGCCGCTGCTGCGCCACATCTCGCCGGACCAGATCAGCAGCAGGTTGCCCAGCAGGATCGCCGCGCCCTCGCCGAACTGTTCCGCCGAGCCGTGCCAGCCCGACTTCTCGTGGATGGCCTCGAAGCGGCGGTGCGCGGACGGCATGCCCCTGCGCAGGTCGCTCTTGTCCATCACGTCGTCGTGCACCAGCGCGCTGGCCTGGAGCAGCTCCAGCGAGGCGGCGGCGGTGAAGATCCCGGGCACGTCGGTGCCGCCCGCGCCCCGCCATCCCCAGTAGCAGAAGGCCGGGCGCAGCCGCTTGCCGCCGGACAGCAGGTCTTCGGCGGCCGAGCGGAGCGGCTCGAGCTCGGTGTCGCCGGGGACGGGCAACTGCCGTCGGACGAACGTCCGCAGCGCGGCGTCCACCTTGGCACGCAGGGCGTCCAGGCTCGCGGCGTCAGTGGTCATGCATCTGAGACTAGTGGCCGGGAGGCCGAGCCGGATCTCCAGGGACGACTTGGCCACCAGGCCGGATCTCCAGGGACGGGGCTTGTGGCGGTAGCCTGGGTCACATGGCGCTTGGTCGACCCTCCATCCTGCCCGATCGTGTTCCCACCGTCCGTGAGCTTCTCGCGTCCGGTGGCCGGTCGTTCTCCTTCGAATTCTTCCCGCCGAAGACGGACGAGGGGGAACGGCAGCTGTGGCGGGCGATCAGAGAGCTCGAGTCGCTGCGGCCGACGTTCGTGTCCGTGACCTACGGCGCGGGCGGCTCCAGCCGTGACCGCACCGTCGACATCGTCGAACGGCTGGCCCACGACACCACGCTCACCCCTGTGGCGCATTTCACCGCGGTCAACCACTCGATGCGCGAGCTGCGCCACCTGATCGGCCGCTTCGCGGACGCGGGGGTGCGCAACATCCTCGCCGTGCGTGGTGACCCTCCCGGTGACCCGACGGGCGAGTGGGTCCAGCACCCGGAAGGCGTCCTGTACGCCGAGGAGCTCGTGCGGCTGATCCGGCAGGTGGGCGACTTCTGCGTGGGCGTGGCGGCGTTCCCGTACAAACACCCGCGTTCGCCGTCGATCGAGTCCGACACCGACTTCTTCGTACAGAAGTGCCGGGCCGGCGCCGACTACGCGATCACCCAGATGTTCTTCCAGGCCGACGACTACCTGCGGCTGCGCGACCGCGTGGCGGAGCAGGGGTGTGACACGCCGATCATCCCGTGCATCATGCCGGTCACGCAGATGAGCACGATCGCCAGGTCGGAGCAGCTGTCGGGGGCGCCGTTCCCGGCGGACCTGGCGGCCCGCTTCGAGGCGGTGGCCGACGACCCGGCGGCCGTGCGGCGGCTGGGCATCGACCACGGGGTGGAGCTCTGCCAGCGGCTGCTCGATGAGGGCGCCCCAGGCATCCACTTCATCACCTTCAACCGCTCCAGCGCGACGCGAGAGGTGTTCGAGCGGCTCGCTCCGGTCGAGGCACTGACCGCGTAACCCGGCGCATCCCGGGGTTTTTCTTGATCTGGCCG
Source organism: Nonomuraea sp. NPDC049750 (assembly GCF_040659625.1). Lineage (NCBI taxonomy): Bacteria > Bacillati > Actinomycetota > Actinomycetes > Streptosporangiales > Streptosporangiaceae > Nonomuraea > Nonomuraea sp. NPDC049750. Next base: position 482,739 of record NZ_JBFANB010000004.1, on the reverse strand, counting down.
TTCGTGCGGGTGACAAGCGGTCTTTTGTACGGCCGGCCCGGTGGGCCGCCAACCGCCGACCGGGGCTGAGGTCTGTCCAGGGATACGCTTACGAGGTTCCCCGGCTTGCCGCCGTCACGACTCGTCCCTTGGCCATCCAGGTCCTTTGGTGTGACCACAATGGTTCCCGGGTGGTTCGTCACACGACTGTCGCGGTCCGTGCCGGTGCTCCGCCCGCAGGGGGATCGGGCGGATGGCCGGTTGCCCTACGTAGTGAAGATTGCCCAGAGTGACGGGTGGCAAACCACAAGTCACGAGACGGCCAACGACACGCCGGTTCGTTCTCCGGCCTAGTCGAAGAACTGCCAGATGCTGAACCTACGCACGTAGAGAGGCGTGGCATCCCGGCCGAGCACTCGGATGCGCCTGATGCGGGTCTTCTGGCTCATCTTGACCTTCACGCACTTCAGGTGCGCGCCATGGAACCCAGGCAGGGCGGAGTAGGAGATGGACACGGCGCGGTGCGCCAGGCCACGGTCGGAGAGTCCCAGCCCCACCTCCCGATAGAGGCGCCTCGAACCCTTCAGGGCGAACGCGGTGGAGCCGATGAGCGCGTGATTCGCCTTCGGCGGGCAGTGCACGAAGATCCGGACGTGGCTGGCCTGGCGGGGATCCCAGGGGAGGACGCGGAGCGACGGGACGTTCTTCAGCTCCGGGGGGATGGCGGTCTTGGAGCTCTTCTTGCTGCTGCTCGCGGTCGACGTGGGTGTGGGGGTGGGGGTGGGGGTCGGCTCGGGTGGGGTGCCCTGGCTCACCAGGAGAGTGGCGGCCACTCCGATTCGTGTGACGAGACGCATAGGTTCCTCCTGCCGGACGTCCGGGTGGTGTGACGTGGGCGTCGGTGCAGGGGGAGGTGCCCGGGATTGACGCGGATGGGGGCGCCAGGTTGATCGTCTTTATTATGTCGGTGGCGTGGCGAACAGGGCGGAGCCGCGCTGGTACGAACCTGGAACGAACCGGGTCAGGGCCGCGCTGGGGTCAAAAGCCGTTGTGGTCAAAAGCCGTCGTGGTCACAAGGGGAGAGGTCTGCCCACGATCGCGTACTGCTCGTAGCCGCCCGGGAAGAGGAACGGGCTCAGCAGGTCGGTGAAGCCCATGCTGGCGTACAGGTGGCGAGCCGTGGTGGGGCGGTCGTGGGTGGACAGGACCGCCGAACGCTCGCGGCGGCCCGCGCACAGAGTGGAGATCATGGCGCGGCCGATGCCCTTGCCCTGGTAGTCGGGGTGCATGTGGATCTCGGCCAGTTCGAACGCGTTGCCCAGCCAGGCGTCGGCGACCTCCCTGCCCGCCTGGTTCTCCAGCGCGCGGAACACGACGTCGTGCCACCACTGGCCCGGCGCGCCCCGGAAGCCGTAGGCGAAGCCGACGATCTTCGAGTCCGACTCCCCACGCAATTCAGCGAAATAGCACTGGAAATATGGGTATGTCCCGTGATTCCGCATGATGGCCTTGCGGCCGGTGATCTGGTCCGCGGGCGGGCGCATGGCGGCGGCGTAGATGCCGATCACCGTGTCCAGGTGCTCGGTGAACTCCGCTTGTCCCGCCCCACGAAACTCGATCACGCGTCGCACACTACTCGACGTCGACGGGGGTACCACCGGTGATCCGCACCAGCTCATCGAATGTGGTGGGAAAGACCGTGAGCGGATGCCCGCCGGCGGCCCACACGACCTCGTGCTTGCTCAGCCAGTTGTCCACCAGGGTCCGCACCGGGGCCGGATGCCCGACGGGCGCGACGCCGCCGATCGGCTGGCCCGTCGCCGCCCTGACGAACTCCGGTGTCGCCCGCCGTACCTTCTCGACCCCCGCCGTGCGGGCGATCAGCTCGACGTCGACGCGGTGTGCGCCGCTGGTCATCACGAGGAGCGGCGCACCGTCCGCGTCGAAGATGAGGCTGTTGGCGATGGCGCCGACCTCACAGCCGACCTGCGCGGCGGCGGTGGCCGCAGTGGGCGCTTTTTCCGGCAATACGATGATTTCTCCCTCAGCGCCTAGCGCGCGGAGGGCGGATTCCACCAGAACGGCGTTGGCAGGCAACTTCTCAGGCATGGGCACACTCTAAACAGGTTGACCATTGCATTAACCTGACATGGTCCTTTGATCAGAATGTTCATGGTTTGAGAGGTGGTACGGGTGGGGGACCGACGGCTGCCCGGCGTGGCTGCTCTCTTGACGGCTGGCGCCCTAGTCCTGACGGGGTGCGGTACGACCGTCACCCATGCGCGGTCGGCGGCCGCGCCCGCGATCGTTTCCATCACAACGACACCCACAGCGGCGACACCCACAGCGGTGCCGCCGACTCTGGCGGCCTCCGAGGCCGGGCCCACCACGACCGTCGCCGCGCCCAAGAAGACCCTCAAGCTGGGCGCCAAGGGCAAAGCGGTCACCTGGCTGCAGACGCGCCTCAAAGAGCTCGGCTACCGGCCGGGCCGGGCCGACGGCAGCTACGGCGGGTCCACGATGACCGCCGTGTGGGCCTTCCAGAAGGTGAACGGCATCCGGCCCACCAGTACGATCGCCAAGCGCACGTGGACCGCGCTGGAGAACCCCAGGACCCCCAAGGTCCTGGTCAAGAACGGCAAGCCGACCCGCGCCGAGGTCAACCTGACCAAGCAGATCATGGTCCTGTACGTCGACGGCCAGGTGAAGCTGATCACTCACATCTCCTCCGGCAGCGGCGTCCCGTACTGCGAGACGGCGAAGTGGCAGGGCAAGAGCCAGCGCTTCTGCGGCTCGGCCAGGACGCCCACGGGTGACTTCAAGACGACGTGGCGGGCCAAGGGCTGGCACAGGTCGTACCTGGGGCAGCTGTACAACCCGATCTTCTTCAACGGCGGCATCGCCTTCCACGGCGCGCTGTCGGTGCCGCTCTACCCGGCGTCGCACGGGTGCGTGCGGATGCCGATGAACGTGGCCGTCGAGCTGCCCGGACTGCTGGGCAAGGGCGTGCCGGTGCACGTGCGCCGCTAGCCTCGCCGGTGACAGGTCCGTGAGCTTCGGGAAGTTCTCGCCCGAAGTTCGCGGACCTTTCGGCATCCCGGGCCCTGCGGATGATCGTTGTAGGACGGTCTCGGCGTGAGAGGACCGGGTCCGGCGCTTACGACGGCCCCCGCGCGCTCCCTGGCGGCCCGTCGGCGGGGGAGCCGGGGGTGATCAGCCCCGTCTCGTACGCGAGCACGACCGCCTGGACCCGGTCCCTGAGGCCGAGCTTGGACAGGATGCGCGCCACGTGGGTCTTCACCGTCGTCGGGCTGAGGCTCAGCCGGTCGGCGAGTTCGGCGTTGCTCAGCCCGGTGGCGAGCAGGCGCAGCACCTCCAGTTCCCGGGGCGTCAGCTCCGACAGGTCGCGGTGAACGGCCGCCCTGGCCTCGTCACGGCGGGCGAAGCGTTCGACCAGGCGGCGGGTGATCGACGGGGCGAGCAGGGCGTCACCCGCGCGGACCAGGCGCACCGCGGCCACCAGGTGCTCGGGTGTGACGTCCTTGAGCAGGAACGCGCTGGCCCCCATGGTGAGCGCCGCGTAGACATAGTGATCGAGGTCGTAGGTCGTCAGGATGAGGACGCGGGTCTCGTCCGCGGCGCCTGCCATGATCTGCCGGGTGGCTTCGAGGCCGTCCATCTCCGGCATCCGGATGTCCATCAGCACGACGTCGGGTCGGGTGCGCCGGACCGCGGCGACGGCTTCGGCGCCGTTGGCCGCCTCGGCCGCCACCTCGATGCCGTCGGCGGCGAGAATCATTCCGAATCCGCTGCGTACCAGTGCCTGGTCGTCGGCGATGACCACGCGCAGAGGCTTGGTCACGTCCATGGAAGCCTCGCCTTGATCTGGTAGCCGCCGCCACTCCTTGGTCCGGCCTCCAGGGCGCCGTCGTAGAGCGCGAGCCGTTCGCGTAGCCCGATCAGGCCCCTGCCCTGGCCGTCCGTGGCGCGTGTCGCCTGCCTGCCGCCGGTGTCGGTGACCTCGATCTCCAGCCAGTCGCCGTTGTGGCCGATCGTGACGGACGCCGCGGCGCCGGCCGCGTGCTTGATGGTGTTGGTCAAGGCCTCCTGTACGACGCGGTACGCGGCCAGCTCCACCCCCGGCGGCAGCGGGCCGGGCGGTGGAGAGACCTCGACGCTGACCGGTATCCCGGCTTCGCGGACCCGTTTGATCAAGGAGTCCAGCTGGTCGAGTCCCGGTTGTGGTTCGAGCCCGTCGCCGCCGCTCACCGCCCGCGCGTTTTCCGGACCGGCGAGCAGGCCCATGACGTGGCGGAGTTCGGCCATGGCGGCCCGGCCGCCGGCTTCGACCGCCAGCATGGCCTGCTTCGACCGATCCGGGGCGGTGTCCATGACCTTGCGCGCCGCTCCGGCCTGGATGACCATCACGTTCACATTGTGGGTGACGACGTCGTGGAGTTCGCCGGCGATCCGGGAGCGCTCCACCTCGACGGCCCGGCGCGTGTCCTCCTCCTGAGCCTGCCGCAGTGCGTCGATCCGCCGCCTCCAGAACCGGCCGAAACTCGCGGCGACTCCGGCGCTGAGCAGTACCACGAACGGGCCCAGCCAGCTCGGCAACGGCGGTACGGAGTCCTTGAAGGCCGCGCCGGCCAGGACGGTCGCGAGGACGATGCCGCCCATCGCCGGCACCCGGTAACGACTGTGGGCCACGGCGCCATAGGCGGCGATGGCGAACGTCAGCACGGTGATCCAGGTCGCGTCGTCGGCCGTGGCCAATGCCGCGACCAGCACCACCCCGAAGGTGGTCAGCGGATACAGCCGCCGTATCGCCAGCGGCAACGCCGTCAGAACCACCAGGAGGGGAAGCGGGCCCGACCGGTCATCGGCGGGCCGTACCAGAGTGTCGGGCCGGACATCGCCGCTTCGTGGCGGAGGAGCGGGCCGCAGTCGCAAGGGCTCCATCAGGGAGTGTTGCCGCACGTCGACGCGGTGGAGATCACCGTCGGTCGTGCTGGCCGTCGCGGCCACCGCGACAACGGTCAGGAGGATCGCGAGCAGCAGGTCGGCGAGGAGTGACCGGCGCGAGGGCCGGGCGGGTTTCTGCTCAGGACGCAGCACATCCAGCCCGAGCTGCCACCATCCACGTCGTTCGCTCACTGTCACTGATGCATTGTCCCGACTGCGAGGTACGTCCGCGTCAGCCTCGGTGACCGGGCCCGACATCCTCCAGGAGTACATCGCAGGGATGACACGGCTGGGAGTCATCCCCAAGTAGTGGCCGATATCGGCATGACAGACGACGCGGGCGGATCTCCCGCGCGCATAGCTTGCTTGCTGCCATCGGCCGCCCGTGGAGACTCCATCGCGGCTGCCGCTCCCATCCGGAAGGACAACAGTTCATGGGTCACGTGATGAATCCGGCGCCGCGCCGAGGCGTCATCGCCATCGCGGCGCTGCTCGCCTTCGCGGCCGTCACCTCCTGCGCTTCCGTGGCCGGGCCGGTCCGATCCGACGGCCCCGCGCGCACGACGTCGCCGAACCCCGCCAGGCCCGCCTCCGCTGGTCTGGCGTCTGTCCGGAGCGGCACGCCGTACCTCCCCAAGCCGACCGGGTCCCAGCCGGTCGGCACCACGTCCTTGTACCTCAAGGACACCTCCCGCGCCGACCCGTGGGTGCCCAGCGTGAAGGCGAGGGAGCTCATGGTCTCCCTGTGGTACCCGGCGAAGTCCCGCGGCCGGAAGCCGGCCCCGTACATGACGCCCAAGGAATCCGAACTTCTCATGAAAGACGGGGAGATAACCGATCTGCCGCTCGACCTGCTCAGCAAGACACGGACGAACGCGACCACCGACGCCGAACCCGCGGGTCGTCGGCGCGGGCTGCCGCTGGTGGTGCTCTCCACCGGCTTCACCGAGCCACGGAGCTCGCTCACCGCACTGGCCGAGGACCTGGCGAGCAGCGGGTACGCGGTGGTCTCCATCGGCCACACGTACGAGACCGCGACGAGTTTCCCCGGCGGCCGGATCACCACCTGCGTGGCCTGCGAGGTCAAGGAGAAGGACCAGACATTCTGGGACAAGGTTGGCGCGACTAGAGCGGCTGACGTCTCCTTCGTGCTGGACGCACTGACACGCGCACACCCCAAATGGAAGAGCGCCGCGCTGATCGACCCGTCCAGAATCGCGATGGCCGGTCACTCGGCGGGCGGCGCGAGTGCCGTGGGCGCCATGCTCAAGGACCCGAGGGTACGCGCCGGGATCGACATCGACGGCACCGCGTTCGTCCCGGTTCCGAAGGGCGGGTTGTCGCGGCCGTTCCTCTTCCTGGGCACGCAGGCGAAACACAGCCCGGGCGGAAAGGACGTCTCGTGGGACGGCCTCTGGCAGAACCTGACGGGATGGAAGCGCTGGCTCGTGGTGGCGGGGGCGGAGCACGTCTCGTTCACCGACATCGCCGTGCTGGGCGAACAGATCGGCATCTACCGCAACACCGGCCTGCCCCCTGCCCGTTCCATGGCGATCACCCGCACGTACGTGGCGGCGTTCTTCGACCTTCACCTGCGCGCGAAGCCGCAGCCGCTGTTCGACGAACGGTCACCTCGTTTCCCCGAAGTCAAGCTGTGTGACGTCGAGCAGAAGACATGCGCCTAGAACCCCTACTCAACCCCTACAGATGAGGGGCGGAGGGCTTTTTCCGCCGCTGTGCCCCCTAAATATCCCGACTTCCCTGGCCGAAATCACCGCAGGCGTCCTGTCATGGAGTCCCGGACCCCACCGAGAGGTGCTGTGCCATGCGGAGACGCCTGCGTGCCGGAGCGGTGCTGGCCGCCGTCCTTGTGCTGAGCCTGACGGCGCCGCCCGTCGTGGCGCAGTCACGGCAGGCCACGGAGCAGGTCGTCCCGGGGCTCAGGCAGCCGGTCGAGCTGGTGGTGGACGAGTGGGGTGTGCCGCACATCTACGCCCGAAACACCGACGACCTCTTCCTCGCCCAGGGGTTCAACGCCGCCAGGGACCGGCTGTTCCAGATCGACCTCTGGCGCCGCCGCGGTTTGGGAGAGCTCTCCGCGGTGTTCGGCTCCGCGTACGTGGAGCAGGACAAGGCGACGAGGATGTTCCTGTATCGCGGGAACATGGACCGGGAATGGGCGAGCTACGGCCCCGGAGCCAAGCAGGCGGCGACCCGCTTCACCGAGGGTGTCAACGCCTACGTACGGTGGCTCGAACGGAATCCGGACCGCATGCCGCCCGAGTTCCGGCAGCTGGGATACACGCCCGCGCTCTGGCGGCCGGAGGACGTGGTGCGGATCAGAAGCCACGGCATCTCCAAGAACGTCTTCAGCGAGGTGCTCCGCTCGCTCATCGCCTGCGCGGGCGGAATCGAGGCCGCCGGAGCCCTGTGGCAGCTGGAACCCGAACACACCACGACTCTGCCCAAAGGGCTCGATCCCTGCTCCGTGCCCGTGGACGTGCTGCGGACCTACGATCTGGCCACGCGGGGCGTGGTCTTCCAGAACGGCGCGCTACGCCTGGCCCCTGCCGACCCTGCGGCCAGTGAAGGCAGCAACAGCTGGGCGGTCTCGCCGGGCCGCTCCGCGACGGGCCGTCCCATCCTGGCCAGCGACCCGCACCGGTCGCTGACGGCGCCCTCCCTGCGCTACATGGCCCATCTGTCGGCGCCCGGGATCGACGTCATCGGGGCCGGTGAACCCGCGCTTCCGGGGATCTCGATCGGCCACAACGGCACGGTCGCCTTCGGCCTGACCATCTTCGGCACCGACCAGGAAGATCTCTACGTCTACCAGCTCGATCCCGCCGACCCGGGCAGGTACCGGTACGGCGACGGCTGGGAGCGCTTCACGACGATCACCGAGAAGGTGCCGGTCGCGGGCGGCTCGCCGGTCGACGTGGAGTTGCCCTTCACCAGGCACGGTCCCGTGCTCAAGATCGACAAGCCGCGCAACCTCGCGTACGCCCTGCGCACCACCTGGCTGGAGCCCGGCACGTCCCCTTACTTCGGCAGCCTGACGTACATGGGCGCCCGCGACTTCAAGCAGTTCGCCGCGGCCATGAGCACGTGGGGCGGTCCGCCCGAGAACCAGGTGTACGCCGACACCTCCGGCAACATCGGCTGGGTGCCCGGCGGTCTCACCCCCCGGCGCAACGGCTATGACGGCCTGCTGCCCGTGCCGGGCGACGGCCGCTACGAATGGAAGGGCTTCTACGACGGGGCCCGGCTGCCTCGCTCCTACAATCCGCCGCGAGGGCTGATCTCTTCGGCGAACGAGTTCGACCTGCCCGCGAACCACCCGATCCAGGTGGGGTTCGAGTGGGATCCTCCCTACCGCAAGCAGCGGATCGACGAGGTGCTCGCGGCGAGGCCACGGAGTTCGGTCGAGGACTCGATCCGTCTGCAGGCCGACAAGGTGTCCAAGCCCGCCCAGCGGATCGTGCGCGTGCTCGCCGGCCTGACGAGCGCGGATCCGGACACTCAGCGGGCGCTGGCGCTGCTCCGGCCCTGGGGCGGGGCGACGGACGCGGACTCGCCCGAGGCGGCCCTGTTCGAGCCGTGGCTCTCGCGTCACCTGGTGCCCGCCTTCCGCCGCGCCGTGCTGCCGCCGGCGGTGGCGGACGCCATCCCCGTCCTCGACGTCCGCGTGCTGATCGACGCGCTGGAGAACCCGGAACGCTGGTTCGGGACCGACGGTAAGACCGTGCGGGACGACCTGCTGGCCACGACGCTGGCCGCCGCCTACCGTGAGGTCGCCGGGCGGCTCGGTGCCGACCCGCGGCTGTGGAAGTGGGGCGCGCTGCAGTACACGGAGTTCACCAGCCCCGTCGGCGCGAACGTGGGTCCCTTTCCCCGGGGCGGTTCGGCGTACACGGTGGACGCCTCCTCCTACAACGCCGCCACCTACCAGCAGTCGTCCGGAGCGTCGTTCAAGATGGTGCTCGACGTCGGCAAATGGGACGACTCCCGCGCGGTCAACGCCCCCGGCCAGTCCGGCGATCCGCGCAGCCCGCATTACCGGGATCTGGCGGAGCGCTGGCGGACGGGCGACTACTTCCCGCTCCTGTACAGCCGCGCCCAGGTGGAACGGCACGCCGAAAGCACGATCAAGCTGCTTCCGCAGCGGTAGCTTTGCGTGTCATGTCGTTCAGTCACAATGACCACTATCATCCGCTTCTGCTCAAGCAGATCCCCGAGGGCGCCGGGACCGCCCTGGACGTGGGCTGCGGGACCGGGCTGTTCGCGCGGCGGCTGGCCGCGCGGGGGCTGGTGGTCGACGCGATCGACTCCTCCGCCGAGGCCGTCGAGGCGGCCCGCTCGATCCCGGGTCCCGTACGGTACGAGCACGCCGACATCGCGGTGGCCGAGTTGCCGCGAGGCAAGTACGACTTCGTCTCGTGCCTGGCCAGCATCCACCATGTGCCCTTCGAGACGGTCAGCCGGTTACGCGGATCGCTCGCTCCCGGCGGGGTGCTCGCGATCCTGGGCTGCTATCGGGAGAGCGTGCCCGCGGACTACGCGGTCAGCCTGTGCGCGGTGCCGGTGAACGCGGCCGCGCGCCTTCTTTCGGCGGCCCGGCCGCAGGAGGCGGAGGCTCCCACCGAGACGGTGGTCGCCAAGGCCATGATGACGCTGCCGGAGATCACCGCCGAGGCGGCGGCGCTGCTGCCCGGAGCCTCGATCCGTCGCCTGCTGTTCTGGCGCTACCTGCTCGTCTACAAGGAGCCGATCAGCTAGGTCCCAGGTCCTGCCACAGGGCGTCGGGTACGGGGTGGCGCAGGGCGGCCAGGTTGGCGGTGACCTGCTCTGGTTCGTGGGCACCGACCAGGATCGAGTGCACCGCGGGATGCCGGAACGGGAACTGCAGGGCCGCGGCCGTGATCGGGACCTCGTGCTCCCGGCAGGCTGCCGCGACCCGCCGCACCTCCTCGGAGGCGTCGGCCGATGGCCCGGCCAGCTCGCCGCGGTGCAACAGGCTGGCCGCGACGACGGGGATGGCGCGCTCCTGGCACAGGGGCAACAGCTCCTCGAACGCCGACCGGCGCAGCAGCGTGCACTGGTTGGCGGCGAGCAGGAGGTCCGGGTCGGCGCGCTTGACGAAGTCGACGAGCATCCGCGACTGGTTCATGCCAACGCCGATCGCCCGCACCACACCCTGGGCGCGCAGGTCGGCCAGGGCGGGGTAGGCCTCGTCCAGGGCCTGCGGCCAGTGGTGGTCGGGGTCGTGGATGAGCAGGATGTCGATCCGGTCCAGGCCGAGGCGCTCCAGGGAGTCCGAGACGCTGCGCAGGACGCCGTCGCGGGTGAAGTCCCACACGACGTGCCGATCGTCGGGCACCGCGAAGATGCCCGCCCCGGGCGACCCGTTGGCGCCGGGCCGGACCAGGCGGCCGACCTTGGTCGACAGGAGGTACTCCGACCGGGGGCGGCCGCGCAGCGCCTCGCCCAGGCGCTGCTCGGCCAAGCCGAAGCCGTAGAACGGGGCCGTGTCGAAGTAACGGACCCCGTCCGCCCAGGCCGTGTCGATGACGGCCTGGGCCTGGGCGTCGGAGATGGGATGGAGGTAGTTCCCGAGGGGTCCGCCGCCCAGGCCCACCCTGGGGAGGGCTATCACGTCGGCGCCAGATGAAGCTTGCTACGCATCGACACCCGCTTCCTTGGCGGCCCGGTCGATCTGGGACAGTTCGTCGCCGGTGAAGTCGAGCCGGTCGACGGCCGCGACGTTCGCCTCCAGTTGCTCGGGGCTCGACGCGCCCACCAGGACCGACGTGATACGCGGGTCCCGCAGGGCCCAGGCCAGCGCCAGCTGGGCCACCGACTGCCCGCGGGCCGAGGCGAGCTCGCCCAGGGCGCGGACGAAGGCCAGCATCTCCGGCGTGACCCGGTCGGCCGTGAGGAAGCGGCCCTCGGCCGCCCGCGAGTCCGCGGGGATGCCGTTCAGATAGCGGTCGGTCAGCAGGCCCTGCGCCAGCGGCGAGTAGACGACGCAGCCCATGCCCTCCTGCTCCAGCACGCCCAGCAGCGACTCCTCGATGCCCCGCCTGACCATCGAGTACACCGGCTGGTGCACCACCAGCGGGGTGCCGAGCTCGCGCATCAGCCGGGCGGCCGCCGCCGTACGCTCGGGGGAGAAGTTGGAGACCCCGGCGTAGAGGACACGGCCGGTGCGCACCATGTGGTCGAGCGTGCTCACCTGCTCTTCCAGCGGCGTCTCCTCGTCGTCGCGGTGCAGGTAGAAGATGTCCACGAAGTCCAGGCCGAGCCGGTCCAGCGAGCGGTCCAGCGTGGCCAGCAGGTGCTTGCGCGAGTTGCCCTTGCCGTAAGGGCCGTCCCACATGGGGTTGCTGCCCTTGGTGGTGACCACGATCTCGTCGCGGTGACCGCGCAGGTCCTGACGGAAGATCGTGCCGAACGTCGACTCGGCGGCCCCGAGCGGTGGACCGTATCTGTCGGCGATGTCGAAATGGGTGATGCCAAGGTCGAGCGCCTTGTGCAGGATCGCCCGCTGGCTGTCCAGCGGCTTGCCGCCGCCGAAGTTGTGCCACAGGCCAAGCGAGACCGCGGGCAGTCGCAGACCGCTGCGGCCACATCTCCTGTACGGCTGGCGTTCGTAGTTCAAACAGCTCACCTTCCTGCGATTCCGGTCAGCGTCACGCCCCGGATGAACGTTTTCTGGGCCAGGAAAAAGACGATAAGGATGGGCATCATGGAGATGATCGAGACGGCCATCATCTGGTTGTACTGAGTAACGTACTGGCCGCTGAACATGCCCAGCCCTTGTGCGAGGGTGATCTTATCCACCGACCGGAGGTAGATGGAGTTCTCCAGATACTGGTTCCAGTTCCCGACGAAGGAGAACAGGCAGATCGCCGCGATCGCCGGCCTGGCCAGCGGCAGCATGACGCTCCACAGGATGCGCAGTTCCGAGGCGCCGTCGATGCGGGCGGCGTCGATGAGCTCCTGCGGGATCGTGGTGAAGAACTGCCGCAGCAGGAAGATGTAGAGCGCCACGCCGAAGAACTCCGGCACGATCAGCGGCAGATAGGTGTCCACCCAGCCGAGCTTGGAGAACATGATGAACTTCGGCACCAGGGTGATCTCGCGGGGGATCATCATGGTCGCCATCAGCGCGCCGAACATGATGCCGGCCGCCGGCGCCCGCATCCTGGCGAAGGCGTAGGCGGGCAGCACGCAGGAGAGGAGGTTGCCGGCCATGGACAGCGCGGTGATCACGATGGTGTTCATCAGGAACTTCGTGAACGGCAGCGAGCCCGACCAGCCCTTGACGTAATTCTCGAAGTGGAAGGAGTCAGGTAGCCACTGCGGCGGGAAGGCCAGGTTGTCCGCGTCGGACTTCAGCGAGGTCGTCAACATCCACAGGAACGGCAGCAGGAACACCGCCGAGCTGACGATGAGCAGGACGTAGGCGCCGGTGCGCCGGATCCGCCTGATCCGTTCGGCCTGCTCCACGGACAGGGGCGGCCCCGGCCTGGTGCGCGCGGGCGCCCGATCATGCGCCGCGGTCTCGACGAGCATCGGCGTACCTCACTTGAATTCGTAGTGCACCCAGCGCCTGGCCAGGCTGAACTGGATCGCGGTCACGGCGATGACCAGCACGAACATCGCCCACGACAGCGTGGCCGCGTAGCCCATGTCGAAATAGACGAAGGCGTGCCGGTAGATGTAGAGGCCCAGCACCATCGTGGCGTTGCCGGGGCCGCCCTCGGTCATGACGAGGATGAGCACGTAGCTCTGCAGGGCGGCGATGAACCCGGTCACCACGTTGAAGAAGATGACCGGCGACATCATCGGCACCGTCACGCTCCAGAAGCGCCGCCACCACCCGGCGCCGTCGATCTCGGCCGCCTCGTAGAGCGTCTTCGGGATGCCCTGCAGACCGGCCAGGTAGATGACGATCGTGTTGCCCGCGCCCCACACGCTCATCAGCACGAGCCCGGGGATGGCCCACTCCTGCGAGGCCAGCCACCCGGGCCCCTCGATGCCGATCGAGGCCAGCACCTTGTTGATCAGCCCGTAGTCGGGGTGCAGGATGTTCAGCCACAGCAGCGCGGTGGCCAGGCCCGACACCACCGAGGGCAGGTACATCACGGTACGGAACAGGCCCTGGAAGCGCAGCGGCTGGTTGAGCAGCAACGCCAGCAGGAACGTGAACGTCACGCCGAGCGTCACCGCGCCCACGCCGTACTCCACGGTGTTCCCGATCGACTCCCAGAACTCGGGGTCGTTGAACATGCGCTCGTAGTTGGCCAGGCCCACCCATGTCGGCGACTGGAGCAGGTTCCACTTCATGAAGCTGAGCACTATCGCGGCCAGGATCGGGCCCACGCTGAAGAGCACGAAGCCGATCGTCCACGGCGAGGTGAACAGGTAGAAGCGCCGCGCCTCCCTGCGGGCCAGAGTGCCGCGGGCGCTCACCGCGGTCATGCGACTTTGTTCTCAGCCAGGACCGGTGTGACCTTGTCGGCGATCTCCTTCAGCGCGTCGTCCACGCCGATCTTGCCGAGCTGCGCCCGCTCCCAGATCGGTATGGCGGTGTCCACGACCTTCTTGTTGGCCGGCAGCCGCAGCACGCCGTCGTCCGAGGCGTAGTCGGCCATGATCTTCTTGACCAGGTCCGCCTGCTCCGCCGGGATGTCGAGCGCCTTGGCGGTGTCCTCCCACGCGGACTGGCGGGCCGGCGCGGCGATCCGGCGGAACTTGTAGCCGGAGGCGGACAGGAACTCGTGCATGTAGATCCAGGCGGCGTCCTTGTTCTGCGACGAGGCCGCCATCACCAGCGCGCTGCCCACGGCCGGAGTGGTGCGGCCCTCCGGCCCCTTGGGCACCTGCGTGGCGCCCCACTTGAACGCCTTCTGCTTGGACAGTTCCAGCATGACCCACGCGCCGTTGAGGAACAGGGCCGCGTGCCCGGACTTGAACGGATCGACCTTCTCCAGCAGTTGCAGCTCGGCCAGGCTGGGCACCGCCTTGTCCTTGAGCAGCAGGTCCATCCAGCGGGCCATGACGTCCCTGGCCTTCGGATCGGTGATGAGCACCTTGGACTCGGCCGCGTCCAGGAACCGCCCGCCGTACGGCATCAGGTAGACGGAGCTCAGGTCCGGCGCGGGTTTGGGCATCGGCGAGACGCCGTAGATCTTCTCCGCCCCCGACCCGCTGGTCATCTTCTTGGCCGTCTCGAAGAGCTTGTCCCACGTCCAGCTCTCGTCCGGGTAGTCCAGCCCGGCCTTGTCGAACAGGTCCTTGTTGTAGAAGAGCAGCTTGGGCGCCATGTCGGTGGGCAGCCCGTACAGCGCGCCGTCCCGCTTGAAGTAGCCGAGCCCGCGCTGCGGGATGTCGTTCATGTCGAACTCGGGCGTCTTGGCGATGTAGTCGTCCAGCGGCTGCAGGATCTTGTTGGCGATGAGGTTCTGCGTCCAGGAGTAGTGGTTGTAGAGCACGTCAGGCAGTGAGCCGCCAGCGGCCTGCGCCATGTACTTGGTGAGGAACTGGTCGAACGGCGCCGACTCGCGCTTGATCTCGATGTTCGGGTGGCGCTTTTTGAAGAAGAAGTCGAACTGCGCGTTGCGTACCTCGGTGACGGCGTCCGTGGTGAACCCCAGCGTGATCACGACCTTGGACGCCGGGTCGGGAACGTCCGTCTTCGGCCAGGTCAGCGAGTTGTTGAGCTGCTCGGCCTCCTCGAACGGCCAGTCATCGCTGGCCGGCCGGTTCGGGTCGATCACTTGCGCGCCCGACTTGACCGGGGCTGCGGCCTGCTTCGACTGACGGCTGTCGCCGCAGGCCGACAGCGCGGGCATGGCCGCGGCCGCCACTGCCAGGGCCAGCATCTGCCGACGGTTCATCTCCATGGGGTGGGCCTTTCAGAGAAAGAGCTCGATCACTGCCATCGCCACGTCCGGCGCTGGAATTCGGCCAGCCGAGCGGGAGAGATCCGATGTGTGGATCCGTCATCGTCCGATGCGCGAGGCATGGCCCGTACCGTAGACCTGGTAATTAACTTCGTCAAGAATTGAATTGCAAGCGCTTGCAACCTAGGCTCAGGCACGTTGTGAGGAGCTCAGTGGGGTTGGCGTCGGCTGCCATGCCCGAGCCGGCGGGCCCGAGTGGGTTGCCGATGAGTTCGGCTCACTCCTCCTATCTCTGCTTGGAGGCCCTGTGTCGCAATGGACGCTCAGTGACGAAGACCTGGAAGTCGCGATCGAGCTCTCGGCCGATGGCGAGCCGACCCTGGAGGTGCGGCGCGACGGCCGGGTGGTGGTGCGGCCGTCCAGGCTGGGCCTGCGGGCCGCGCACGAGGACCTGAGCACCGGCCTGGTCTTCGACGGGATGTCGTCCCGGCAGGTGACGGAGTCCTATGAGACGGTCACCGGCAAGCGGCGAGAGCACCAGTACGCGGCCAAGGAGTGGACGCTGTCGTTCACCAAGGGCGCGCACCGGCTCTACCTGGAGGTGCGGATAGGCGGCCACGGCGTGGCGTATCGGTACGTGGTGCCGTGGACCGGACCGGTGACCATAACTGATGAAATTTCGGAGTATGTGGTGCCGGGGGAGGCCCGTGCGGTGCTCCTGCCGTACGAGAACGGGCGCTGCGACTACGAGGAGATCCACCGGCATGGCCAGGTCGCCGACGCCGAGCCCATCCTGTACGGCTACCCGTCGCTCTTCCAGATCGGCGACACCTGGCTGCTGGTCACCGAGTCGAACCTGGACAGCGGCTACGCGGGCACCCGGCTGCGCTTCGACGGCCACGCCTTCCGCCTCGACCTGCCCGACCCGTACGTGACGGCGGCCAGCCCGCTCGTCACCCCGTGGCGCACGATGATCATCGGCGAGCTGGCCACCATCGTCGCCAGCGACCTGGTGACCAGCCTGGCCGCGCCCTCGGCGGTGGACGACACCTCGTGGATCCGGCCCGGCGCGGCGGCCTGGTCGTGGTGGTCCGACGGCCCCTCCACCCGTGACCTGGACGAGCAGAAGCGCTGGGTCGACTTCGCCGCCGCGCACGGCTGGCCGTACGTGCTGGCCGACGCCGGATGGAACAAGCAGTGGATGCCCGAGCTGATCGCCTACGCCGCGGCCAGGAACGTCGGCGTCTGGCTCTGGTCGCACTGGCAGCACGTCGACACCGAGCTGGAACACCGCGAGAAGCTCGCGCTCTGGAAGGAGTGGGGCGCCGTCGGTGTCAAGATCGACTTCACCGAGTCCGACGGCCAGGACCGGATGCGCTGGTTCGACTCCATCCTGGCCGCCACCGCCCGGCTGAAGCTCATGGTCGTCTTCCACGGCGGCACGATCCCGCGCGGCACCGAGCGCACCTGGCCGCAGTTCATGACCGCCGAGGCGGTCAAGGGCGCCGAGTGGATCAAGCCGAAGCCCGGCAAGCTGCCGCTCTACCCGCCCGCGCACTACCTGTCGCTCGCGTTCACCCGCAACGTGCAGGGCCCGATGGACTTCACCCCGTGCACCTTCACCGCGGTCCGCACCATCTCCGCCGGATTCGAGCTCGCGCTGTCCGTGATCTTCGAATCGGGCGTCCAGCACTTCGCCGACGGCATCGAGGCCTACGAGGCCAGGCCCGAGGCGCTGCGGCTGCTGTCCGGCGTCCCCACCGCATGGGACGACACGCGGCTGCTGTCCGGCGACCCCGCCGACCACATCCTGCTGGCCAGGAGGAGCGGCGGCGAATGGTACGTCGGCGCGGGCGTGTCGGGCGAGGCCCGCACGCTCACCGTGCCGCTCGACTTCCTGGACGAAGGGGAGTGGACGGCCGAGATCTACCGGGACGCCCCCGACGACGGCATCCTCGCCGAGACGGCGACGGTGTCGGCCGGGGGCAAGCTCGACCTCGCCGTATCCCCCAACGGCGGGTTCACCCTCCATCTGAGGAGAGAGACCTCATGATCAAGCGCCTGAGCGGCACCCTCGCCGCCGTCACCCTCGTCTCGTTATCGGCGATACCCGCCTCCGCCTCGACCTCCACCGCCGCGGCCGTCTGGACGCAGCGCTGGAACCCGAACCCCGCCAGTCAGACAGTCGCCCAGGCATTCGAGGGCATCGAGGACGACCGCTCCGACTCCCACTCCGGCGTCACCCACATCTACGTCTCCGGCGACGCCTACCGCTTCGACATGCACACCCAGGACCGCGACGGCGACGACCGGCAGCGCAACGAGGTCAAGGGCATGCGGACGAGCAGCAGCTCGTATATCAAGATCCTCAAGAACCAGGTCTGGCGCATCTCCTACCAGCTGTACATCCCGACCTCGCTCGACGCGACCACCTCCTTCACCCACATCGCGCAGATGAAGGTGCCCGGCTCCGGCGCGCCCCTCTACACGATGTCGCTGCCCATCTCGGGCGGCACCCCGAAGATCAACGTCCGCTACTGGGACGAGGACGAGCAGACGCACGAGGTCGGCAACACCAACCTGAACCCGATCCAGGGCAAGTGGCTCGACACCACCTTCGAGTTCAAGGCCGCCGACAACGGCTACCTGCGCTGGACGCTCAAGGACGGCTCGACGACGCTGGTCGACAAGCGCCTGGACAACACCGACCTCTGGCGCGCCGACACCGACTACCTCCGCCCCAAGTGGGGCATCTACCGCAGCATCAACAGCTCCGGCCTGCAGAACACGTACCTGCTGGTCAGAAACCTGCGCGCCGAACAGCAGACCGCCGGCGCGGCCGACACCGACGAGGTAGCCAACCCGTGAAGAAGTACGGCATCCGCCTCGCGGGTGCGCTCGCCACGCTCGCCCTGATCGCGACCGCCACCCCCGCGGTGGCGGCGCGCACCCCCACCCCGTCGGAGGGGCCGTCGCAGACCCAGGCGGCCTGGCCGCCGCGCTGGGAACTGCGCTGGGATCCGAGCGTCAAGAAGGACGGTGTCCAGGCGTTCGAGGCGCTGGAGGACGACCGGCGCGGCTCCCATCCCGAGGGCTTGCCGCACGTCTCCACCGACAAGGACGCCTGGCGCTTCACCGCCCACCTGGAGGACCGCGACGGCTCCGACCGCATGCGCAACGAGGTACGCGGCATGCGCGACGGCAAGGGCGCCCCGCTGGAGATCCGCAAGGACGAGACCTGGCGGATCAGCTACCGCATGTACATCCCGGACACGCTCGACGCGACCACCTCCTTCACCCACATCTGGCAGCTCAAGAACTCCGACGTCGGCACCCCCATCGCGCAGATCTCGCTGCCGGTCATCGGGGGCGTGCAGAAGATCGCGGCCCGCTACTGGACGCTCCCGGACAACACCTCGCACGACTTCGCCACCGCCGACCTGGAACCCATCCAGAACAAGTGGGTCACCACCACGCTGGAGTTCAAGTCGAGCGACGACGGTTACATGCGCTGGACCCTGTCGGACGGCCGTCGGACGATCGCCGACCAGAAGATCGAGCACATCGACCTGTGGTGGACCCAGGAGCAGTACAACCGGCCCAAGTGGGGCATCTACCGCAGCATCAAGAGCGCCGGGCTGCAGGAGACGTACCTGCTGGTCAAGGACCTCAAGGCGTGGCAGCTCGGCCCGGCGACGCCGCCGGTCAAGCTCCCGGCGCCGGACCGGAGTCCGGGCGCCTACGAGGCCGAGCGAGTGGGCAACGTGTGGGAGGGCGCGGCCGAGCCCGCCTACTGCGCGGTCTGCTCGGGCGGCCGGAAGGTGATCCTCATCGGCGGCAACGTCTACGACTACGCCGTGGTCAAGGGCGTGCTGTCGGAGACCACCGGCACCCGGCGGATGACCGTGCACGCGCTGGTGGACGGCGCGCAGACGTTCGCGGTCAGCGTCAACGGGGCCGACTCCATCCAGGTGCCGATGACCGGGACCAAGGACACCGTGACGACCACGACCGTGCCGGTGGACCTGGTGGCCGGGGTCAACACGATCCGGTTCTTCAGCCTGACGGCCAGGGGTCCCGAGCTGGACAAGATCGTCATCAGCTGAGCCCGTACGGCCCACGCCCTGCTGGGGCGTGGGCCGTAGCACCCCCTAAGGACGGAGTCAGGCCACATGGCACACGACCTCAGCAGACGCGGTTTACTCGTGGCGGGCGGCGCGCTGGCCCTCGCGGCACCGGAACTGCTTGCGATGTCTCGATCACGTACGGTAAGGTTCTCGTGATCGAACGTACAAGCGATAACCAAGCTGGCCGTGAGATCACTTTCTGGATTCATCGGTACGACGAGGCCGCCGGGCGGTGACAGGACGTGGAGACTTGCCGGTAGGCGGGTCGGTGAAGCGTCAAGCATCCTGTTCCACAGCTCGTGCTGCTAACGCGGCATGGACTGCTGCGTAAGCAGCACAGGAATCCTCGCCTCTTCAGCGCGAGGAGCGCGTCAATCCCAGCAAGTGCTCTTCAGCAGTTGCTACGCCTACAAATCGCGACACTCCTTCGTCTCCAACGGGCACAGCACGGTGCGGCTTCTGGGCTCGGGTCCAGCGCCTACAAGGCGGCTTCTGAACCCAGGTCCAGCCGGAGCAGCCCGCCGGTGGGCACGGTGATCGCGTGCATGCCGGGGGACAGCTCCAGCGTCGTGTCGTCCACCGTACGGCCCCGGCAGGTCTGGACCCTGGCGCGGGCCGTACCGGAGTGGCCGACCTGGAGCAGCACGTCGGCCGAGTCGTCGGCGTTGGCCAGCCAGAACGTGCCCGCTGCCGGGACCGTTACCGGCAGCGGCGCGTAGCGGGCGGTGATCATCGTGTCCGCTGCGCGGGCCGTGACCTGCGGGTAGACCAGATCGGGACGGGCCGGTTCGAACGCGCCGCGCTGCAGCACATCGGCGTGCTCCTTGACGAAGCCCAGCCAGAACCGCAGCACCTCCAGCTGCCCGGGCGTCTGCGTGGTGAGGTCCACCGAGATCTGCGGGACCGCGAACAGCACGTTGACCAGCTGCGCCGCGACCCGCTCCGGGGTCTCGTCCGGGTGCCACATCAGCATGTCGGCGTGCACGGCCAGGGGCCCGGCGATCAGGCGCAGGTCCACCGTGCGCTGGCGGTTGTGCGCGGGGCTGAGCGGGCAGTCCGAGGCGCGGACCATCGTCGCGTACGGCCACAGCCCCGGGCTCACGTACGGCTGGCGCAGCTCCACCAGGCAGTCGCGGGGGAGCATGGCCAGGAGTCTGCGCACGCCCTCGTTGACCGTCGCGCAGTCGGCCTCGGGCCCAGGCTCGGGCGGGTCCTCCACGGCGAACTGGTCGATGAAGTCGATCTTCAGGCCGTCCATGCCCCACTCCTGGACCGCGCGGGTCAGGTGGCCGGCGAGGAGTTCGCGGATGTAGGGGTAACGCGGGTCGACGATGACCGCGTTCATGTGCTCCTTGTAGGCCAGCGAGTAGGGCTGTACGCGGTCCCAGAGCGCGGTGTGGCGGCCGACGAACGGCAGGGCGTACCAGAGCAGGTAGGCGAGCCCCGCCTGCTTGACCGCCGCCACGTGTCCTGAAATATCGGGAAAAGACGTGGCGGAGGGCTCCCACTCGCCGACGTGCCCGTAACCGCGCCCGCGGTCGTCGCTGTGCCAGCCGTCGTCCACGATGATCGCCCGGCAGCCCAGCTCGGCCGCCGGGCCCGCCTGCCGCTCCACGCTCACGGCGTCGACGTGCTGCTGCATGGCGTACCAGGTCGAGTAGGCGGGCATCCGTGCCACGTCGGGCACCTCTCCCGCCGGGCCGCGCCACCCCTCGGCCGCGTCCGCAGGCTCGCGGGCGTCGCCCCGCGCCCACTCGTTCTCGTGGACGTTGCCCCGCCACCACTCGGCCACGTCCGCGAGCGTGCGGGCGAAGGGCCGTCCGGTGAGGTCGAGTCGCAGCACCAGGCCGGCGCCGGGCTCGGCGTCGTGCTCGGCCCAGAAGCCGAAGTCGCCGGTCTCCTCCACCACCCCCGTACGGATGTGCACCGGCCGGACCACCTCGCCGACGGCGTACGTGCACAGCGACACGTCACCGGCACCCACCAGGCAGCCCACAGGGGCGTTCTTCTCCAGGGCGGCCACCCGGGGCTTGCGCCAGAACGGCGGCAGCCCTCTGTGCTCGCCGCCGTCGGGCGCCCAGAAGGCCGTGGCTGCCAGGCACGGCGCCCGCCACGCCACGCGGACGGCCGCGGGCCGGTCCGGGGTGATCCGCACCTCGTGAACGCCCTCGGCGTCCTCGGTGACGGTCCACGTCAGCTCGGCCGCCGCCGTCGCCGTCAGCTCCGTCGCGCCCGCGTGGAGGCGTACCTCGCGGGTCTCGCCCGGAGCGCGGTCGTGCGGCTGCCAGATCCCGGTCGTCGCGGTCACTGCCACTCCTGAGTCACTGTCGCTCCTGGAGAGTGAAGAAGGTCTGGATGGCGACCGAGGCCGCGCCGCGCGCCCACTGCTCGAAGGGCCGGGGGCGCAGGAAGATCTGGCAGTCGGCCGCCGCCCCGAATGCCTGGCTCGCGAACGACCGGCTGATCTGCTCCTCGAACAGGTCGTAGGCCGCCAGCCCCTGTACGTCGCCGGTCACGATGATGCGCTCGGGCCCGATGAGGTTCGCCATGGCCGCCATGGCGAGCCCGATCGCGTGCCCCGCCCTGGCGAACACCTCGCGCGCCGCCACGTCGCCCGCGTGGGCGGCGTCGATGGCCGCGTCGATGGTCAGCGACGTGTCGCCGGTGGCCGCGCGGATCGCGGCCACGATGGGCGCGGTCCCGGCGATCGCCTCGACGCAGCCGCGCCCTCCGCAGTGGCACGCGGGCTCCTCGCCGCCGACCGGGACGTGCCCGATCTCCCCGGCGACGCCGTGCGAGCCGGCCACGATCCGGTCGTTCACCACCAGCCCGCAGCCGATGCCCACCCCCACCGTGACCACCGCGAACGACGACGCGCCGATGCCCTCGCCGAACCACTGCTCGGCCACGGTGAGGGACTTGACGTCGTTCTCGACGGTGACCCGCAGCCCCGTCGCCTCGGCGGCCAGCCGGGCCAGCGGCACCTGCCGCCAGTTGAGGAAGGGGGAGTAGCGCACCATGCCATGCGCCTTGTCCACATCGCCCGACACGGCCAGGCCCAGGGCGTGGCAGCGCTGCCGGTAGGCCGGGTCGGCGGCGAGCAGCTCGGACACGAGGTCGGCCAGCGTCGCCACCACGTCCTCGGGCGAGGACGCCGTCAGGGGGCGGTGCGCGCCGACGAGCACCTGGGCGCGCAGGTCGGTGACGACGCCGATGAGCTCGTCGTCGGTGATCTTCACACCGGTGAAGAACTCCCGGTCCGGCTTGATGGCCAGCGGGCTGGCCGGCCGGCCCGCGCCGGGCCCCGGCCGGTCCGTGGCCTCCAGCTCTTCCAGATAGCCCGCCTCGATGAACGGGCGTGCCGCCTTGGTGACGGCGGCGGACGACAGCCCCGTCCGCCTGGCGATCTCCACCCGGGAGACCGGCCCCTGCGTCAGGACCATGGTGAACACGGTGGCCGCCGCGGGAGTGGTGAGCGGTGCAGGCATGATGGGCATCGTAACACTAATTAACTTCGTTAAGAATTGATTCGAAGGGCCCATCGATCTAGGCTCCGGGACATGCCTTCGGTGACCTTCGACGCGGCCAGCCGTACGTATCTGCTGCCCACCTCAACCGCCAGCTACGTCCTCGGGCTCGACGCCGACGATACCCCCGTCCACCTGCACTGGGGACCCCTTCTGACCCAGGAGCAGGCGGCGTCGCTGCCCCGCCCGGCGGCACCCGCCGCGAGCAGTTTCGACGGCGCAGGACCGGCCGAGGAGCTCGGCACCGAGGCGGGCGCGCGCTTCGGCACTCCGTCGCTGCAGATCGCCTTCCCCGACGGGGCCCGGGGCGTCGACTGGCGCCATCTCGGCCACACGATCGACGGGGGACACCTGACGGTCCACTTCCGGGACGCCGTCCAGCCGTTCGAGGTGGACCTGCACTACCGGGTGCGCGGCGACGTCGTGGAACGGTGGACCGCGCTGCGCTCCGAGGTGCCCGTGACGATCCTGCGGTGCGACTCGGCCGCGTGGAGCGTTCCGCGGCTTTCCGGGTACCGGCTCAGCCACGCCGTCGGCGGGTGGAGCGCCGAGCACGGGCTGCGCCGTACCGACCTCACCGTGGGCGAGACGACGCTGACCAGCAGGCGGGGGCTGAGCAGCCACCACGCCAACCCGTGGCTCACCGTCGACGGCGGCGACGCGGGCGAGCGCCACGGCGAGGTGTGGAGCTGCGCGCTGGCCTGGAGCGGCAGCTGGCGCATCACGGTCACCCGCGACCCCTCGGGGAGCGCGGGGTGGACGGGCGGGTTCGGCCACGAGGGCCTCACCTGGCGGCTGGAGCCGGGGGAGGAGTGGGTGACGCCGGTGTTCGCCGGCGTGTACGCGCCCGACGGGTTCGGCGGGGCCAGCCGCCGCTGGCACGAGCACGTCACCGGGTACGTGCTGCCCGAGCCGGACGAGCTGCGCCCGGTGGTCTACAACGCCTGGGAGGCCGTCGGGTTCGAGGTGGCCGAGTCGAACCAGAAGGAGCTGGCCGCGCTCGCCGCCCGCGCCGGGGTGGAGCTGTTCGTCATGGACGATGCCTGGTTCGGCGGGCGCACCGGCGACAGCGCCGGGCTCGGCGACTGGTGGCCGAACCCGGACCGCTTCCCCTCCGGGCTGGCTCCGCTGATCGACGAGGTACACGGGCTGGGCATGCGGTTCGGCCTCTGGGTCGAGCCCGAGATGGTCAATCCCGACAGCGACCTCTACCGCGCCCACCCCGACTGGGTGCTGCACATGCCCGGCCGCCCGCGTACGTTGCTGCGCAATCAGCTCGTCCTCAACTTCGCCCGGCCCGACGTCGCGGACTGGGCGCACAAGTGGCTGCACCGGCTGGTCGGCGAACACGGCGTGGACTTCCTGAAATGGGACTTCAACCGGGCCTTCACCGAGGCGGGCTGGCCCGGCGTCGCCGACCAGGACCGGCTCTGGATCGACCACGTGCGAGCCGTCTACTCGATCATGGATCGCCTGCGCGCCGACCATCCGCACCTGCGCATCGAGGCGTGCGCGGGTGGCGGCGGCCGTACCGACCTGGGCATCCTGGCCCGCACCGACCAGGTGTGGACCTCCGACAACACCGACGCCCACGACCGCATCGCCATCCAGCACGGCTTCAGCCAGATCTACCCGGCCCGCGTGATGGCCGCCTGGGTCACCGACAGCCCGAACCCGCTCACCCGCCGCCTCACCCCGCTCAGCTTCCGCTTCCACGTCGCCATGGCCGGCGCGCTCGGCCTCGGCGGCGACCTGCTGAAGTGGAGCCCGGCCGAGCTGGCCGAGGCCGCCGCGCTGGTCGCCGTCTACAAGGACATCAGGCCCGTCGTCCAGCTCGGGCGGCAGGACAGGCTCGAGTACGGCGTGCAGTACACCTACGGCGACCGGACGGTCGTACTCGCCTGGCGGGGGCCCGTCGCGCACGGGACGCCGCTCGTGCCGCTCCGCCTGGCCGGGCTCGACCCGCTGGGCCGCTACCTGGACGAGGACACCGGGCAGCTGCATCACGGAGCCTTGCTGATGTCGGCGGGCCTGCGACCGGACCTGCCTCCGGGCGACTACGCCAGCGCACTGATCCGCCTGCGCTCGGTTTAGTCGGCCCTGGTGGTATCCGACTTATCCAATTGGCGACGGGGGCTTATCCGATTGATGAAAGGCCGCGCAGGGCGATCTGGGCGGCGCGCATGGCCGACTCCTCCGCCTGCTCCATCGACCCGCCCCGGTTGATGGTGGAGATGACCGCGAGCTTGGTGGCGCCGATCAGCGCGCCCACGGCCGCCGCCGCGTCCACGTGGTCGAGCTCGTCGGGAAAGGCGTCCTCCAGCGCTCGCGTCAGCTGGAGCTGGCTGTCGAACAGCAGATGCAGCGCCCGTGCCTGCAAGGAGGGGACGGTCATGATGAGCCGCATCCGCAGGGGCGCGTCCATCACTCGGAAGTCGTCGTCGCTCGCCCACCGCAGGCTCGTCCGTATGAGCCGCAGCAGCAGGTCGGCCACGTGCTCGCCGGGCGTTCTGGACGAGATCATCTCCACGGCCAGCGACACGCGCGTCGCGCTGTCGAAGAACAGCACGTCCTCCTTACTGGCGAAGTAGCTGAAGAACGTCCGCGTCGACACCTCGGCCTCGGCCGCGATCTCGGCCAGCGTGGTCTCCTCGAAGCCTTTCTCGTCGAACAGCCGGAGCGCGGCCTCGATCAGCGCCCGGCGTGTGCGCTGCTTCTTGCGCTCTCGTAGTCCCACCATGCCGGGAACTGTACCGCCAAACTTAGGGATTTTCATCCATTGAAGTTTTGCAGCGAATGAGGTTTTCTGGTGGAGTTGACCAAGCGAAAGGAGTCGCACCATGTCGGATCTGACCCTCACCACCACCCGCCAGCGCCCCTTCGATCCACCTGACGAAATCGCCGAGCTGCGAGAACAAACGCCGATCCACCGCATGACCTACGCCGACGGGCACCTCGGCTGGATCGTGACCGGCTACTCCGCCGCCCGCGCCGTGCTCGCCGACGCGCGCTTCAGCAACCGCCCCGAGCTCATCCACCCGCCGATCCCGGCCCGGCTGCAGCTCGCGAAGGAACAGGGTTTCCGGGTGCCGCCCGGGTTCTTCCTGCGCATGGACGCCCCCGAGCACACCCGCTACCGCAAGCTCCTCACCGGCCAGTTCACCGTGCGCAGGATGAAGGAGCTGGAGCCGAGGATCGCCGAGATCACCGACGCCTGCCTGGACGCCATGGAGGCCGCGGCCAAGCCGGTGGACCTGGTGCAGGAGTTCGCGCTGCCGATCCCGTCGCTGGTGATCTGCGAGCTGCTGGGGGTGCCGTACGAGGACCGGGCGCAGTTCCAGGAAGACACCAAGGTGCTCGTCAACCTGGAGATCAAGGCCGAGGACGCCGTGGCCGCGGTGACGCGCATCTCCGCGTACCTGTACGGGCTGATCCAGCGCAAGCGCGCGCAGCCGGAGGACGACCTGCTCAGCGGGCTCATCGAGAACGGCGAACTGAACGACGAGGAGCTCACGGGCGTCGCGTTCCTGCTGCTGGTGGCCGGCCACGAGACGACCGCGAACATGCTCGGCCTCGGCACGTACGCGCTGCTCACCAACCCCGCCCAGCTCGCCCTCATGCGCGATGACCCGTCCGCGGTCGAGAACGGTGTCGAAGAGCTCCTGCGCTACCTCACGATCATCCACCTCGGTCCGGTCAGGAGCGCGCTGGAGGACGTCGAGATCGAGGGCCGGCTCATCAAGGCCGGCGACTCGGTCACGATCCACCTCCCGGTGGCCAACCGCGACTCCTCCCGCTTCCCGGACGGCGACGCCCTCGACCTGACCCGGCCCGCCACGGGCCACCTCACGTTCGGCCACGGCATCCACCAGTGCCTCGGCCAGCAACTGGCCCGGGCCGAGATGCGCATCGCCTACCCGGCGCTCCTGCGGCGCTTCCCCGGCCTACGCTTGGCCATATCACCGGAGGAGGTGCCGATGCGCTCGGACATGAGCATCTATGGTGTGCACCGCCTCCCTGTCACCTGGTAGGTCAATGATGGAGATCAAGGCAGACACGACGGTGTGCATCGGTGCGGGCATGTGCGCGCTGACGGTGCCGGCGATATTCGACCAGAGCGAGGAGGAGGGGACCGTGGTGGTCCTTGACTCCACCCCACCGGCCGAACTGGAAGAAGCCGTCCGCCGCGCCGTGACGCTGTGCCCGTCAGGCGCCATCTCGGTGGTCTGATTTCGATTTGCTGGGTCCTTCGCGTCGACGGCGGGTGCCTTCTGTCGTACCGGTCTGGCCGGCCGTCTTACGGCTCGCCCAGCCCGAACCTTCCCCGCCGTCGCCGCGACCGTCTTCTGGGACGCGCGTCCATCGGGCTGACCCTCTACTGGGCCGACCGCCTATCGGCCGACCATCTATCGGGCCTCGGTTGCGGACACCTGGCTATCGGGCCTCGGTTGCGGACACCTGGCTATCGGGCCTCGGTTGCGGACACCTGGCTATCGGGCCTCGGTTGCGGATACCCGGCTATCGGGCCTCGGTTGCGGATACCCGGCGCGGATGCGTCAGTTTCGCGGACCTGCTGAGGCGTCGGCCAGTTGGTCGCGGACCGGCCCTTGCGCGTCGCATGCCTCTCGTATGTCCTCTGCACGCCTTTGCCCGTCCCTCAACCTTGGTCCCTCAACCTTGGTCCCCAATCTCGTCCCGCCGCACGTCAATGGGTGTGTCGTCCACCTCTCCCACGCTGATCGAATCTATGTTCGTAGAACAGGTTGACACCGAGCGTGATCGAAATTATGTTCGACCTAGTGACGTGAGGCTCGCGGCTCACGTCGTAGGACCTGGTCGCGGGCCGTTCGCTTCCCCCAAGCGAGACCCGCGATCAGGCTCCAGGGCGAAGGGCGTGTCCTCGTCGTCGGCGGAGACGAGTGGGCGCGTCCTGGCCGGACGGGGTGCGGGGAAGCTCCTCGTCCGGCCAGCCCGGCGGAATTGTCGGTGGAGTCTGCGAACCTGGCTTCACCGGCGGAGACGCCGGGAGCCGCCATGACTCCAAGGAGGCGCGCAAGATGGCACCAAGGCTCAGCGATACGCAGGGGCCCCGGCTGTCGCCCGCAGTTAGGGCGCACCTGACGGATTCACATTCCTGCCTGGCGGAGGCGACAGCCGCTCGCACCCCGGCATCCCGATACGTGGCAGCGCACCTGGCAGCCCTACGAGCGGCGGCGGCGATCCTGGCCGCCCGCCCACGCCCCATGGAAGGCCGCAGGCGCCGCCTGCGCAGCGCCTGGGAGCTGCTCCCGGAGGCGGAGCCCAAGCTCGCGGAATGGGCCGCCTACTTCTCGGTGAGCGCGGCCAAGCGCGCCGCCGCCGAGGCCGGCATGGTCCGTGGCGTCAGCGCGGCCGACGCGGACGAGCTCCTGGCCGAGGCCGACACCTTCGTCGCCGTAGTCCAGGAGATCCTGGGCGTCCCCGCTCAACCCCAACTCCCGGTCGAGGTCCCCCTGGCCGGCTGACCACACCGCTCGCGCCGCCGACGTCGGCGGCGAGTGGGCAGCCGGACAACGCGAACACGAGCGAACACACCGACCCAGGCGAGGGCCAGCAGACCATCCCGACCAAGGACGACCCCGCCAAGCCGGTGGAAGCGGAGCGCGACGCCTGAAGCATGCCCGAAGACGCCGCATGCAGGCGATCGAACGCCACGGACTTGGGCGGACAGGGGGTCGAGGAGGATCTCCGCAGAATTGAACGGTAAGCCAATGTGGTCCCTCGGCAGGGGAACGTCAGGCCGTCCAGCTCTCAACGGTGATCGCCCTGCTGCTGGCCTGGGCCAGCGCCACTCCGCTGCTGCCTCTGGTCGCTCTCCTCAACAGCCAGGCCAGGTGCTGACAGCCTTTCACGACTGACTCCGCCGAGACGGCCCGCCCCGAAAACACGCGAAGTCCCGGCCCCGATGAAGCCTTCCGCCTTCCCGGCGGCACCGCTTACGAGCAGAACATCGCCGTGCCCACCACGGCATGAACGATCCTCGCGCTGACCGGCACACGGCCCCCGAACTGACCGGCACACGGCCCCCGAGCCGACCGGCACCGTCTGGACGTGTGACCATGTCGGCGGCTTGCAGCGGGGACGCGCCGGACGCAACCGCGCGGCGACGAAGGCGAGTGGTGTTCCGCCTTTCGTCGCCGCGCGATCTGCTCGTCCCGAGTGCTCAGATCCGCTCCACGCGCCTCAACATGCTCGCTCTGCGGGGCCCGACCTGCTCGGCGTACGAGCCCCGTCCGGTCTGCCCGCACGTTCTCAGTGGCGCGTCAGGAGGTGGTTCACATTGGATCGCACAGCGGGACGGTGCTGTAGTCCTCGCCGGTCACCGGCCGGATGTCCTGCCAGCGCACCCACTGGGCCTGGCCCATGTGCTCGGTGCCGCCGTCGGTGTTCAGCGTCTGCGGGGGCCATAGCAGGAATCCCCACCGCTCTCCTTCCGTATCGCCCCAAGCCAGCAGATAACGCGCCTCGCCGCCGCGGCCGGCGGTCGAGAACGTCGTCGCGGCATGTTCGACGATCGGCGGCCGCCACAACCCTGGTAGGCCTTTCATGTCGAGATGCATTGGTCCATTATACGAACTGGCGTTCGATATCGCTAGGCGAACGCGCCGTTTCCCGGGCCCCATCTGGGCGAACGCGGTGGGTACCTGGACGGCCAGACTCCGCTGGACCTGCGTGGCCGGGCCTGCGTGTGTGGGCGTGCGGGCAGGGTGAGAGTGCGGCGTGTGGGCGGCGGAGGTGCCGCTGGGCCTGCGCTGTGAATGTGCCCGGATGGGCGTGGGCGTGCGGGCGCGGGCGGTGGGGGGTGCCGATGGGCCCGCGCTGTGAACGCGCCCGGATGGGCGTGGGTGTGCGGAGGGGGTGTTCGGCGGGCTTGTGCGGGGACGTGTCGCTGGCCCCGCGGCGGTGAACTCGCGAAAGGGGTCTACGGGATCGCGAAGGGCCTTCGGGGGTTGCGAATAGTCTCGACAGGCACGGCGCTTGGCAGCGTGCGTCGCGAAGGGCCTATGGGGTCGCGTAGGGCCTACGAGTGCCGGAGGTGTGCGGCGGGATCCGCGTGAGGGACCGGTGCGGCAGGACCACGGGCCTGGAGGTGTGCGGAAAGGACCGCCCTACCGGGGTCCTCAGCCTGGCCGGCGGGTGGCGGGTTCCCGTGCGTGCCCGGACAGCCCGTCCTCAGGCTCCCGCACGAAGGTTCGTCGTGCTCCCGTACGGAGGTTCACCGTGCCGCCGTACGCGAGACACTAAGACGAAAAGCGGGACGCGCCCGTCACATGGCGCGCCCCGAAAAACAGGAGCGGTCAGAAGGACTCGACGGCGCGGCGGGCCTCCGCGTCGAGGACGCCCCAGCTGATGAGCTCCTCCGTCAGCTCGCTCGGCGACTTGTCGTAGATCACGGCCAGGGAGCGCAGGTCCTCCTGGCGGATCGACAGGACCTTCCCGTTGTAGTCGCCACGCTGGCTCTGGATGGTGGCCGCGTAGCGGGCGAGTGCCCCGGCCTTCTCCTTGGGCAGCGTCGCAAGACGTTCCAGGTCGATGACAAGCTTCGGTGTCGGGCCGAGCGGGCTCGGCGCGGCACCGCCGGGCAGCAGCTCGGAGACGGGCACCCCGTAGAAGTCGGCAAGCTCGGCAAGTTTCTGAACCGTTACAGCACGGTCGCCACGCTCGTACGAGCCCACGACCACGGCTTTCCACCTGCCACGCGACTTCTCTTCGACTCCGTGCAGGGACAGGCCCTGCTGGGTGCGGATGGCGCGGAGTCGTGCACCCAGCGACTTTGCGTACTCAGACGGCATCGTGTGGCCCCCCGGCTCTCGTATGTAGCGCTCTCAGTAGATTGTGCTCCCTTGCGGCGAATGCCCCGGCCACCGGGGGGTGTGTGCCTTGTTAGGCACCATCGGTAGCCATGGCTCTGGGTTTACCCCATAACGCCGCGCAGTGTGGTTACGCACAGTGACGGTAAAGGGGCGGACGCCGAAGGTCAAGCTGATTGGAAAAAAGATGCCGAATCCGATCCGGGATGGAACGACTTAATAGCCCCTCTTGTCCCATGAGTAACAATACTTCGTCACTGTTTGTCCGGTGACATGCATGGTGGAAATCACCTCTAAACCATGTCAGTGATCGCGTGGAGACCGAGGTGAGAGGCACTGAGAAGGGCTGGCGAGGGCCATCCAAGAGCGCGCAGAGGGCCGGCGGGGACGGTCAGTGGGGCCGGTGGTGTGGCGCAGGGGTCAGGATTGACGGGTTAGGATCATGACTGGACACGTGGCCGCACGGACGATTTTGAGCGACGTGTCCCCGAGGAACACCCGCCGCAACGGCCCCGCGTTGCTGGAGGCGCAGATGAGCAGTTCGCCCGGCGACCACGACGTCTGGCCCATGGCCTGTGCCACGTCGCGGCCCTCCAGGATCTCGAACTCCGCCCGGATGTGCCGCCGCTGCCCGGTGGCCGCCGCCTGGAGGTCGTCCGCCACCTGGTCCCGCAGGCGCGTGAGCATGTCCTCCTCGATCTTGGCGCGGCGGGCGCCGCGGATCAGCATGGTGACCAGCCGCAGCGGCACGTCGAGGATGACCGCGGCCTTGGCGGCCTCGTGCACCGCGGCGTCGGAGCAGGGGCTACGGCGGTAGGCGACCGTGATCCGCTCGACGGCCGCGGCCGGCGCGTCCGCGTAGCCGCGCGGGACCAGCATGACCGGCACCGTCGAGGAGTGCAGCAACTGGTCGGCGGTGCTGCCGACGGAGATGCGGCCCCTGCCGCCGCCCGGCGCGGAGCCGATCACGACGACGTCGGCCGCGCGTTTGCGGGCCAGGTCCACCAGCCCGCGCCCGCTGCCTTTGTTGGTGTGGACGACGTAGTCGGCCTTGTCGCCGGTGAGCGCCCGGGCCTGCCCGAGCGTGGCCTCCGCCTGTTCCTGCAGATACTTGCGCCACTCGGTCAGGTCGGCGCGCGCGGGCCCCGGGGTGGTCCACACGGGCGGCTGCACGTACGCCACCGTCAGCTGCCCCTTGACCTGCCCGGCCAGGAGCATGGCCAGCGCCAGCGCGTCACGTCCTCTCGGCTCGGGGATGAATCCGGCCAGTACGCTTTCGAGCTTCATTGGGGCACCTCGGTGTTCAACCGCGAGTGGCGATAGCCGTACAGGAAGTAACAGATCAGGCCCGCCAGCATCCAGAGGCCGAACGCCTGCCAGGTGACGCCCGCCAGACCGGCCATCACGATGACGCAGAAGATCGTGCCGAGGATGGGCGTGGCGGGGAAGAGCGGCGTGCGGAAGCTGCGTGGCAGCTCGGGGCTGCGGTAGCGGAGCACGAGCACGCCGATGTTGACGATGGCGAAGGCGAACAGCGTCCCGATGCTCGTGGCCTCGGCGAGCTGGCCCAGCGGCACCAGCCCGGCCAGTACGGAGATGAACGCCGCCACGATGAGCGTGTTGGCGACGGGGACCTGGCGGCGCGGGTTCACCTTCTGGAAGATGTGCGGGATGAGCCCGTCGCGGGACATGGCGAACAGGATGCGGGTCTGGCCGTAGATGACGGTCAGGACGACGCTGGCGATGGCCACCACGGCGCCGAAGGAGACGATCAGGCCCGGCCAGGTGGCGCCGGTGGCGAGGTCGACGATGTAGGAGAGGCTGGCTTCGGTGCGTTCGGGGTCGAAGTCGGTCCACGGCATGGCGCCGATCGCGGCCACGGCCACCAGGACGTAGACGACCGTGACGATGGCCAGCGACAGGATGATCGCCAGGGGCAGGTCGCGCTTGGGGTTCTTGGCCTCCTCGCCGGCGGTGGAGGCCGCGTCGAAGCCGATGTAGGAGAAGAACACCTGCGAGGCGGCGGCCGTGACGCCCGCCACGCCCATGGGCGCGAACGGCGAGAAGTGCCCGGCCCTGAACGCGGTGAAGGCCACCACGCAGAAGAAGACCAGCACGGCGACCTTGATGAGCACGAACACGGCGTTGGCCGTGGCGCTCTCCGACGCCCCGCGCAGCAGCAGCCAGGTGGCCAGCAGCACGATGAGGATCGCGGTGACGTTGATCACGCCGCCGTCCTGGCCGGGGGAGCGGGTGATCGACGCGGGCAGCTCCCAGCCGAACAGGCTTTTCAGGAAGGAGTTGAGGTATTCGCCCCAGCCGACCGACACCGCCGCGACCGACACCGCGTACTCCAGCATGAGGCACCAGCCGCAGATCCAGGCGACGATCTCGCCCAGCGTCGCGTACGCGTAGGAGTAGGACGAGCCGGACACCGGGATCGTGCCGGCCAGCTCCGCGTACGACAGCGCGGAGAACAGCGCCGTGATCGCGGCCAGCACGAAGGCCAGCACGACGGCGGGACCCGCCTTCGGCACGGCCTGGCCGAGGATGACGAAGATGCCGGTGCCGAGCGTGGCGCCGACGCTGAACAGCGTGAGCTGCCACAGCGACATCGTTCGGCGCAGCTCACCGCCCTCGCCGTGGCCGCCCTCGGCCACGATCTGGTCGGTGGGCTTGATGCGGAAGAGCCGTTGGGCGAGTGCCATCGAAACCTCCTAGAGCCCTAGAGCGTGCTGGTCAGCGGCCAGCGGGCATTCGGCGTGACGATCGTGCCGGCGGTGCCTTCCAGGATCTGCTCCGCCTGCCCGAGCTCGCCGATGGCCGCCATGTCGCCGGTGGTCTCCACGAAACGGCAGACCGCTTCCACTTTCGGCCCCATGGAGCCCGCCGGGAAGTCGAGGGCGCGTAGTTCGTGCGGGGTGGTGTTCGCGAGTTCGCTCTGGTGCGGCGTGCCGAAGTCCTTCAGTACGCGCGGCACGTCGGTCAGGATGAGGAAGGCGTCGCATTCGAGCGCCTCGGCCAGCATCGACGCCGTGGAGTCCTTGTCGATGACCGCCTCGACACCGGACAGGCGGCCGTGCTCGTCGCGGATGACCGGGATGCCGCCCCCGCCCGCGCAGATCACCACGACCCCCTCGCGGACCATCTTGCTGATCAGCCGCGTCTCCACCACGCGTTGCGGGGTGGGGGAGGGGACGACGCGCCGCCAGTCGTGGCCGTCGGCGGCGACCGTCCAGCCGTACTCCTTGGCCAGCTTCGTGGCCTCGTCCTGGTCGTAGACGGGACCGACGAACTTGGTCGGGTTGTCGAAGGCCGGATCGACCGCCGACACGAGCGTTTGCGTCACCATGGCCAGGACCTGCCGGCCGGGCAGCGCGTTCTGCAGGGCCTGCAGCATCCAGTAGCCGATCATGCCCTGCGTCTCGGCGCCGAGCGTGTCGAACGGGTAGGGCTTGGTCAGGCGGGGGTCGTTGGCGCTCTCCAGCGCCAGCAGGCCCACCTGCGGCCCGTTCCCGTGGGTGATGATCAGCTCGTGCTTCTCCGCGAGCTTGGCCAGCGTCTTGGCCGCGTTGGCGACGTTGGCGATCTGCGGCTCCACGTCCGCCCGCTGGCTGCGCCGGAGCACCGCGTTGCCCCCCAGGGCGACGATGACCCTCATCGATCAGAAGCCGTCCCGCTCGAGTGGGCAGCTCATGCAGCGCGGCCCGCCGCGTCCTCTGCCGAGCTCGCTGCCCCGGATGGTGATGACCTCGATGCCGTGGCCGCGCAGGAAGTTGTTGGTCGTGGTGTTGCGCTCGTAGGCGATGACGACGCCCGGTTCGATGGCCAGCGCGTTGCAGCCGTCGTCCCACTGCTCCCGTTCGGCGGCGTAGACGTCCTGCGTCGGGATGAGGACCTTGATGTCGTCCAGGTCCAGGGCCCGCGCCATGGCCCGGTGCATGTCCTCCGGCGGGTGGTCGGTGACCTTGAGCTCTTTTTCGGTGTCGCCCGGCTCGATCGTGTACGAGGGCAGCATGCCCAGCCCCGCGTACTTGGTGAACACGCCGACGTCCACCATCGTCATCACGGTGTCGAGGTGCATGAACGCGCGGGCCTTCGGCATGTTCAGCGCGATGATCTTCCGCGCGGAGCCGGCCTGGAACAGCCGCTGCGCGAGCATCTCGATGGCCTGCGGCTGGGTGCGCTCGCTCATCCCGATCAGCACCACGCCGCGCCCGAGGATCAGCACGTCGCCGCCCTCCAGCGTGGCCGGGGCGACCGACTGGCCGGGCAGCCACACGTTGTAGCCGCCCTTCTGCGGCCGGCCGAACCCGTCGGCGAAGGTCGGGTGGAACTCGTAGACGGCCTCCATGTTCACCGTCTCGCGCATGCGCGCCTTCTTCTTCATCGCGTTGATCGAGACGCCGTCGTACACCCAGCAGGAGGTGTCGCGGGTGAACAGGTGGTTCGGCAGCGGCGGCAGGATGAAGTCGTCGTCGCCGGCCGCGTGGTAGGACATCGACTTGGGGTCACAGCCCGCCTCGACCATCTCGCGTTTGGTGATGCCCCCCGTCAGGTACATCTGCAGGGTCTTGGAGTCCATGGAGTCAAGGGTGTTGCGGATGTCGTCGACGGCCAGGGGGCCCATGAAGCGCTCGTCGAGGATCCCGTCGAGGATGTGCTTACGCGCCTCGGGGATCTCGACCGTCTCCTGAAGCAGGTCCGCCAGCATGTGGACCTTGACGCCGCGATCCCGCAGCACCTGCTGGAACTCCTCGTGCTCCTCCATCGCGCGCTGCACCCACAGCACGTCGTCGAAGAGGAACGCGTCCTTGTTGGTCGGGGTGAGCCGCTTGAGCGCCAGGTCGGGCTTGTGCAGCAGCACCTGGTAGAGCTTGCCCACCTCGGAGTCGACATGGAAGGTCATTGTCCCTGTATCCCCTCGAAGCAGGCGGACGTCAACGCGCTGGCACCGCCCGCGATGTCCCGTCACGTGCCCCGCGTGGACGGTTCCGACACGGAAAGAGCGGGGAAATTACCCAACCGTGGGCGGCCGTGGGGAGTAGGTGGCAAGAGTTCTGGCTGGTAGCCCCTGGTACTGTGTGTCACGACCAACACCCTTTTAAGACCCGTCCCGTGAGGCGGGAAAGGTGGTGAGCTCTGCCGTGTCCGAATCCCCAACCTCCGACCTGACACCCTTGTCGAGGGCTGTTCTGGAGGGCCCGGACATCCACCGGGCGCTGACCCGTATCGCGCACGAGATCCTCGAACGAACCAAGGGCGCCGACGGCGTCGTCCTCCTCGGCATCCCGACCCGCGGCGTCACTCTGGCCCGCCGGCTGGGTGACCGCATCGAGCGCTTCGAGGGCGTCAAGATCCCCGTCGGCTCGATCGACATCACGATGTACCGCGACGACCTCCGCCTCCGGCCCGCCCGGCCGCTCGGTCACACCGAGCTGCCGCCCGACGGCATCGACGGCCGGATCGTGGTGCTGGTGGACGACGTCCTGTACTCCGGCCGCACCGTCCGCGCGGCGCTCGACGCGCTCAACGACCTCGGCCGCCCGACCGCCGTACAGCTGGCCACGCTGGTCGATCGCGGCCATCGCGAGCTGCCCATCCGCGCCGACTACGTCGGCAAGAACCTGCCGACCGCCAAGAGCGAGAAGGTGAAGGTCTACCTGCAGGAGACCGACGGGCGCGACGCGGTGCTGCTGATGAAGGAGGAGGCCAAGTGAACCGCCATCTCATCTCCGCGGGCGACCTCGGCAAGGACGACGCCCTGCTCATCCTCGACACGGCCGAGGAGCTGGCGAGGGTCTCGGAACGTTCCATCAAGAAGCTGCCGACATTGCGCGGCCGTACGGTGGTCAACCTGTTCTTCGAGGACTCCACCCGCACCCGCATCTCCTTCGAGGCGGCCGCCAAGCGACTGTCGGCCGACGTCATCAACTTCTCCGCCAAGGGCTCCAGCGTCTCCAAGGGCGAGTCGCTGAAGGACACGGCGCTGACGCTGGAGGCGATGGGCGCCGACGCGGTCGTCATCCGCCACGGCGCCTCCGGTGCGCCGCACCGCCTGGCCAACTGGGTGCACGGCAGCGTCGTCAACGCCGGCGACGGCACCCACGAGCACCCCACGCAGGCGCTGCTCGACGCCTTCTCCATGCGCCGCCGCCTGGGCGGCCTGGACGGCCGCAAGGTCACGATCGTCGGCGACGTCCTGCACAGCAGGGTCGCCCGCTCCAACGTGCTGCTCCTGGCCACACTCGGCGCCGACGTCACGCTGGTGGCGCCGCCCACGCTGCTGCCGGTCTCGATCGACACCTGGCCGTGCGCGGTCTCCTACGACCTCGACGCGGTGCTGCCCAAGTCCGACGTGGTGATGATGCTGCGGGTGCAGAAGGAGCGGATGAACGCCGCCTACTTCCCGAGCGAGCGCGAATACTCCCGCCGCTACGGCCTCGACCGCGACCGCTTCGCCAAGATGCCCGACGAGGCCATCGTGATGCACCCCGGGCCGATGAACCGGGGCATGGAGATCGCCGCCGAGGTGGCCGACTCGCCGCGCTCGACCATCGTCGAGCAGGTCGCCAACGGTGTGACCATCCGCATGGCCGTCCTGTACCTGCTGCTCGGGGGAGAGACTTCGTGATCATTCGCAACGTACGGATCGTCGGCGGCGAGCCCGTCGACATCCGGATCGAGGACGGGGTGATCGCCGAGATCGCCCCGCGGATCGAGGGGGAGGCGGCGATCGACGGCGGCGGCGCGATCGTGCTGCCCGGCCTCGTCGACCTGCACACCCACCTGCGCGAGCCCGGCCGCGAGGACGCCGAGACCGTGCAGACCGGCACCCAGTCGGCCGCCCGCGGCGGCTACACCGCCGTGCACGCCATGGCCAACACCTCGCCCGTCGCCGACACCGCCGGCGTGGTCGAGCAGGTCTGGCGGCTGGGCCGGGAGTTCGCCCACTGCGACGTCCAGCCGGTCGGCGCGGTCACCGTCGGCCTGGAGGGCAGGCAACTGGCCGAGCTCGGCGCGATGGCCGACTCCGCCGCCCGCGTCCGCGTCTTCTCCGACGACGGCAGGTGCGTCGACGACGCCGTGCTGATGCGCCGCGCCCTGGAGTACGTCAAGGCCTTCGACGGCGTGATCGCCCAGCACGCCCAGGAGCCCAGGCTCACCGGCGGTGCCCAGATGAACGAGGGCGTCGTGTCCGGCCGGCTCGGCCTGACCGGCTGGCCGGCGGTCGCCGAGGAGGCGATCATCGCCCGCGACTGCCTGCTGGCCGCGCACGTCGGCTCCCGGCTGCACGTCTGCCACGTCTCCACGGCCGGCTCGGTGGAGATCCTGCGCTGGGCCAAGTCCAAGGGCTGGAACATCACCGCCGAGGTCACCCCGCACCACCTGCTGCTCACCGACGACCTCGTCGAGGACTCGCCGGTCGGCGCCTACAACCCCATCTACAAGGTCAACCCGCCGCTGCGCACGCGCGCCGACGTCGAGGCGCTGCGCGCCGCGCTGGCCGACGGCACGATCGACATCGTCGCCACCGACCACGCGCCCCACCCGGTCGAGGACAAGGAGACCGAGTGGTCGGCCGCGGCCATGGGCATGGTCGGCCTGGAGACCGCGCTCAGCGTGGTGCAGGAGGCCATGGTCGACACCGGGCTGCTCGACTGGGCCGGCGTCGCCGAGCGCATGTCGATCGTGCCCGCGCGTATCGGCCGCCTATCGGGGCACGGGCAACCGATCGAGGTGGGCGTGCCGGCCAACCTCACGTTGTACGACCCGTCCGTCCGTACAGAGGTGGATCCGTCCGCCTTCGCGTCGAAGAGCCGCAACACGCCGTACGAGGGCATGACGCTCCCCGGCCGGGTCGTGGCGACCTTCCTGCGCGGCAAGCCGACAGTACTTGAAGGGAAGCTGGTGTGACTTCTGCGCTGCTCGTTCTGGAGGACGGTCGCGTCTTCCACGGAACCCCGTATGGCGCCGCGGGCGAGACGTTCGGCGAGATGGTCTTCAACACCGGCATGACCGGCTACCAGGAGACCCTCACCGACCCGTCCTACCACCGGCAGATCGTCGCGATGACGGCCCCGCACATCGGCAACACCGGCGTCAACGACGAGGACCCCGAGTCGGGCCGCGTCTGGGTCGCCGGCTACGTCGTACGCGAGCCGTCCCGCGTGGTCTCCAACTGGCGGGCCAACCGCTCGCTCGACGATTACCTCAAGGAACAGGGCGTCGTCGGCATCGCCATGCCGGGCACCCGCGCGCTCACCCGCCACCTGCGCGAGCGCGGCGCCATGCGCGCCGGGATCTTCACCGATCCGTCCGAGCCGGTCGATGAGCTCGTCAAGCGCGTACGGCGGGTGCCGGCCATGGCGGGCGCGAGCCTGGCCGCCGAGGTGGCCACGGCCGAGCCGTACGTCGTGCCGGCCGTCGGCCAGAAGCGGTTCACCGTCGCGGCCGTGGACCTGGGCATCAAGGGCATGACCCCGCACCGGATGGCCGAGCGCGGCTGCGAGGTGCACGTGCTGCCGGCCACCGCCACCTTCGAGCAGATCATGGCGGTGAAGCCGGACGGGGTGTTCTTCTCCAACGGTCCCGGCGACCCGGCCACCGCGGACGTCTCCGCGCTGCGCGGGGTGCTGGAGGCGAAGGTGCCCTTCTTCGGGATCTGCTTCGGCAACCAGCTGTTCGGCCGGGCCCTGGGCCTGTCCACGTACAAGCTGCGTTACGGCCACCGGGGGGTGAACCAGCCGGTCCAGGACGTACGGACCGGCAAGGTAGAGATCTCCGCCCACAACCACGGCTTCGCGGTCGAGGCGCCGCTCGGCGAGCCGTTCGAGACCCCCTACGGCCGGGCCGAGGTCAGCCACGTCAACCTCAACGACCGCTGCGTGGAAGGGCTGCGCCTGCTCGACGGGCGCGCCTTCAGCGTGCAGTACCACCCGGAGGCCGCCGCAGGTCCCCACGACGCCGCCTACCTTTTCGACGAGTTCTGTGAGGTCATGAACCGTGCCCAAGCGTGATGACATCAGGTCCGTCCTGGTGATCGGCTCGGGGCCGATCGTGATCGGTCAGGCGTGCGAGTTCGACTACTCCGGCACCCAGGCCTGCCGCGTGCTGCGCGACGAGGGGTTCCGCGTGATCCTCGTCAACAGCAACCCGGCGACGATCATGACCGACCCCGAGTTCGCCGACGCCACCTACGTCGAGCCGATCACCCCCGAGTACGTCGAGAAGATCATCGCCAAGGAGCGCCCCGACGCGCTCTTGCCGACCCTGGGCGGCCAGACCGCCCTCAACACCGCCGTCGCCCTGCACGAGTCGGGCGCGCTGGAGCGCTACGACGTCGAGCTGATCGGCGCCGACTTCGACGCGATCCAGGCGGGGGAGAACCGCGAGAAGTTCAAGGAGATCGTCGCCAAGGTCGCCCGCGAGCACGGCCTGAACGCGGAGTCGGCCAACTCGGTCGTCTGCCACACGATGGACGAGTGCCTGGCCGCCGTCGCCGAGCTGGGCTACCCGCTGGTCGTGCGGCCCTCCTTCACGATGGGCGGCGTCGGGTCCGGGTTCGCCTACGACGAGTCCGACCTGCGGCGCATCGCCGGCGCCGGGCTGGACGCCTCGCCGACCACCGAGGTGCTCCTGGAGGAGTCGATCCTCGGCTGGAAGGAGTACGAGCTCGAGGTCATGCGCGACAAGCATGACAACGTGGTCATCGTCTGCTCCATCGAGAACATCGACCCGATGGGCGTCCACACCGGCGACAGCGTCACCGTCGCCCCCGCGCTGACGCTGACCGACCGCGAATACCAGAACATGCGCGACGTCGCGATCGCGGTCATCCGCGAGGTCGGCGTCGACACCGGCGGCTGCAACATCCAGTTCGCGGTCAACCCGGCGACCGGCCGCATGATCGTCATCGAGATGAACCCGCGCGTGTCCCGATCGAGCGCCCTGGCCTCTAAGGCCACCGGCTTCCCGATCGCCAAGATCGCCGCCAAGCTGGCCATCGGCTACACCCTCGACGAGATCCCCAACGACATCACCAAGGAGACCCCGGCCTCCTTCGAGCCCACGCTCGACTACATCGTGGTCAAGGTGCCGCGGTTCGCCTTCGAGAAGTTCAGGGGCGCCGACCAGACCCTCACCACGCACATGAAGTCGGTGGGCGAGGCCATGGCCATCGGCCGCTCCTTCCCCGAGGCGCTGCAGAAGGCGCTGCGCTCGCTGGAGAAGAAGGACTCCTCCTTCACCTGGGCCGGCCCCCAGCGGCCGAAGGCCGAGCTCATCGAGGAGTCCCGCGTCCCGCACGACGGCCGGCTGCGCACCGTGCAGCAGGCCATCCGGGCCGGCGCCACCGCCGAGGAGCTCTTCGAGGCCACCCACATCGATCCCTGGTTCCTCGACCAGCTGTTCCTGCTGGACGAGGAGGCGCAGGTCCTCGGTGAGGCCACCGAGCTGACCGCCGAGGTGCTGGAGCGGGCCAAGCGCCACGGCTTCAGCGACGCGCAGATCGGCGAGATCCGCGGCATCGACGAGGCCCGCGTACGTGACCTGCGCCACGCGCTCGGCCTGCGGCCGGTCTACAACACGGTCGACACCTGCGCCGCCGAGTTCGCCGCCAAGACCCCCTACCTCTACTCGGCCTACGACGAGGAGAGCGAGGTCCCGTACGGCGAGCGGGAGAAGGTCATCATCCTCGGCTCCGGGCCGAACCGCATCGGCCAGGGCATCGAGTTCGACTACGCCTGCGTGCACGCCTCCTTCGAGCTGTCGCGGGCCGGGTTCGAGACCGTCATGGTCAACTGCAACCCGGAGACGGTCTCGACCGACTACGACACCTCCGACCGGCTCTACTTCGAGCCGCTCACGCTGGAGGACGTGCTGGAGGTCGTCCACGCCGAGCAGCAGACGGGCCCGGTCGCGGGCGTGATCGTGCAGCTCGGCGGGCAGACGCCGCTCGGCCTGGCGCAGGCGCTCAAGGACGCCGGCGTGCCCGTGGTCGGCACCTCGCCCGAGTCGATCCACCTGGCGGAGGAGCGCGGCGCGTTCGGCCGGGTGCTCGCCGAGGCGCAGCTGCCCGCGCCCAAGCACGGCACCGCGACGACCGTCGCCGAGGCGCTGAGCGTGGCCGAGGAGATCGGCTACCCCGTGCTCGTCCGGCCCTCGTACGTGCTCGGCGGGGCCGGCATGGCCATCGTCTACGACGACGCGACGCTGACCACCTACATGGCGGCCCAGGAGGGCGGCCATCCGGTGCTGGTCGACAAGTTCCTCGACGAGGCCATCGAGATCGACGTGGACGCCCTGTTCGACGGCGAGGAGCTCTACCTGGGCGGCGTCATGGAGCACATCGAGGAGGCCGGGATCCACTCCGGCGACTCGGCGTGCGCGCTGCCGCCGATCACGCTCGGCAGCAACGACATCAAGCGCATCCGCGCCGCCACCGAGGGCATCGCCCGCGGCGTCGGGGTCCGCGGGCTGCTGAACGTCCAGTACGCCATGTCGGCCGGCGTCCTGTACGTCCTGGAGGCCAACCCGCGCGCCAGCCGTACCGTGCCGTTCGTCTCCAAGGCCACGGCGGTGCCGCTGGCCAAGGCGGCGGCCCGCGTGATGCTGGGCGCCTCGATCGCCTCGCTGCGCGAGGAGGGCATGCTGCCCGCCACGGGAGACGGCGGCACGCTGCCGCTGGAGGCGCCGATCGCGGTGAAGGAGGCGGTGCTGCCGTTCAACCGCTTCCGCGGCGTCGACATCGTGCTCGGGCCCGAGATGCGCTCCACGGGCGAGGTCATGGGCATCGACGAGTCCTTCGGCGTCGCCTTCGCCAAGTCGCAGGCGGCGGCCTACGGGGAACTGCCCATCAAGGGCCGGGCCTTCGTGTCCGTGGCCAACCGGGACAAGCGTGCGATGATCTTCCCGGTACGGGCGCTCGCCGACCTCGGGTTCGAGATCCTGGCCACCGAGGGGACCGCTGAGGTGCTGCGCCGCAACGGTGTCCATGCCAAGATCGTGCGAAAGCAGAGCGAGGGGCCCGGAGCCGGAGGTGAGCCCACAAGTGTCCAGTACATCCTCGACGGCGAGATCGACCTGATCGTCAACACGCCGTTCGGCAGTCCGGGCCAGTCGGGCCCGCGGCTCGACGGCTACGACATCCGTACCGCCGCCGTGCTGCGCGGCATCCCGTGCATCACCACGGTCGCCGGCCTCGCCGCCGCGGCCGCGGGCATCCAGGCCATCGTGCGGGGCGACGTCGGCGTACGGTCCCTCCAGGAGCACGGGCGGGCGCTGCGGGCGGCAGGGGCGTAAGGCTCGATCGACGGCAGGCTCCCGCGGGAGGTGAAGAGGACTGGCCGGCACTCCGGTGCAGGTGACGGGCACGGTGCTGACGACGCGCCGGGTCGACGCCTACCATGCCCTCACCGTGGTGGCGCCCGGCATCGCCGAGCGCTACCGGCCCGGCCACTTCGTGTCCGTCGCCGTCGGCGGGGCCCACACGTCCATGGTGACGCGGCGGGCCTTCTCCATCCACGACGTCAAGCCCGACTACGGCGGCACGGTGGAGCTCGTCTTCACCGTGCGCGGGCCGGGCACCGCGTGGCTGGCCGAGCGCCGGGCGCGTGACACGATCGACCTCGTCGGGCCGCTCGGCCGGCCCTTCCCGCTGCCGCGCGACCCGGTCCACTGCGTGCTGGTCGGTTCCGAGTACGGCTCCGCGGTGCTGTTCCCGGTGGCCGACCAGCTCATCGAACGCGGCTGCCGGGTCGACTTCGTGCTGGGCGGCGCCAGCGCGGACCGGGTGTTCGGCGCCATGCGGGCCAGGCGGATGGCCCAGACCACCACGCTCACCACCGAGGACGGCTCGCTCGGGCTGCGCGGCCGGGTGACCGACGCGCTGCCCGCGGTGATCGCCGACACGCGGGCGGACGTGGTCTACGCGTGCGCGCCCATGGAGACGCTGCGGGCGGTCACGGCGGTGGCGATGGAGTTCGACATCCCGGTGCAGGTGGCGGTGGAAGAGGCGATGGCCTGCGGGATCGGGGTCTGCATGACGTGCGTGCTGCCGGTCATCGGCGACGACGGCGTGACCCGGATGGTGCGGGCCTGCGCCGAGGGGCCGGTGTTCCGGGGGGAGCGGGTGCGGTTCGAGGATGTGGGGACGATCCCGTTCGACGCGCTGGGGGCGCCCGGGGGTCAGGGCGGTGCTCGCCATGCGGGCTGACACCGATTGCCCGTGTCCCGCTTCCCTGCCGCGTCCGCGTCTTGCTTCCGCGCCGCGCCCGCGTCTCGCGCGATCCGGTGGCTGTTTCTCCGCGTTGTCTGCGGCTGCTCTGCGGCGGGTGAGCTGACGTGTCAGTAGATATGCGGACTTTTCTGGCGCATGTGGAGCTCGCCAACCCCATCACCACCGCCGCCGGCTGCGCCGCCTCGGGCCGCGAACTGGCCCAGTTCTTCGACCTCCACCGCCTGGGCGCCCTGACCACCAGCTCGATCACCATGGCCCCGCGCGCCGGCCGCCCCACCCCCCGGATGGCCGAGACCCCCTCGGGCATGCTCAACGCCGTCGGCCTCCAGGGCCCCGGCATCGACGCCTTCCTCGAACGCGAGCTGCCCTGGCTGGCCCAGCGCGGCA
This sequence comes from Nonomuraea sp. NPDC049750, assembly GCF_040659625.1. Taxonomy (NCBI): domain Bacteria; kingdom Bacillati; phylum Actinomycetota; class Actinomycetes; order Streptosporangiales; family Streptosporangiaceae; genus Nonomuraea; species Nonomuraea sp. NPDC049750. Next base: position 438,753 of record NZ_JBFANB010000004.1, on the reverse strand, counting down.
TCAGGACCATCGTCTCGATCGGCGGCGGCACCGTGGCCGAGTACTCGGCGCTGGCCCGCAGGCTGGCCGACGCGCCCGGCGTCACCGCCCTGGAGGTGAACCTGTCCTGCCCGAACATCGAGGACCGCGGCCGGGTCTTCGCCCGCGAGGGCAGCGCCGCCGCCGAGGTGATCGCGTCGGTGCGCTCCATCATGCGGTACGACGTCCCCGTGGTCGCCAAGCTGGCGCCCGACGTGGCCGACATCGTGGCGGTCGCCCGCGCCTGCGTGGACGCCGGAGCCGACGCGCTGTCCATGATCAACAACCCGCTCGGCATGGCCATCGACACCGAGGCGCTGCGGCCCTCGCTCGCGGCCGTGACCGGCGGGCTGTCGGGGCCGGCCATCCTGCCCCTTGCCGTACGGTGCGTGTGGCAGGTGCACGCCGCCCTGCCCGGGGTGCCGCTGATCGGCGTCGGCGGCGTGACGACCGGCAGGGATGCCTTCCAGCTCATCCTGGCGGGCGCCTGCGCGGTCGGGGTGGGGACGGCGCTGTTCCACGACCCCTACGCGTGCCTGCGCATCGAGCGAGAGCTTGAGGACCTGCTGCGGGCACGCGGCTTCCAGCGGCTGGCCGACGCGGTCGGCCTGGCCCACCGTCCGCCGGGGAGCGCCCCCCGGCACCTGCTCGTCGACTCCGAGGAGAGCTCCCCTTGACGCCCGCACCCATCGCCGTCGCCCTCGACGCCCCCGACCTGGAGACCGCCGCCAGGTGGGCCGCCCTGGTGACCCCGCACGTCACCACGGTGAAGATCGGGCTGGAGCTCTATCTGCGCTACGGCCCCGACGTGATCGCCTCGATCCGGGGGGCGAGCGGCGTACAGGTCTTCCTGGACCTCAAGCTGCACGACATCCCCAACACGGTCGCGGCGGCGGCCAGGGCGGTCGCCCGGCTGCGGCCGGCCATCCTCACGGTCCACGCGGCCGGGGGCCCCGCGATGATCCGCGCGGCCGTCGAGGCGGCCCCGGACACCCAGATCGCGGCGGTCACGGTGCTGACGTCGCTGTCGGAGGCCGACCTGAGCCGCATCGGGCTCGCCGGCCCCGCCTCGGACGCGGTCCGCCGCCTGGCCGTCCTGTCGGTCGAGTCGGGCGCCACGGCCCTGGTGTGCTCACCGCACGAGGTCGTCGACCTGCGCTCGGAGGTCGGGCCGGAGATCACCCTCATCACACCCGGCGTACGTCCCGCCGGGGCGGACAGCCAGGACCAGGCGCGGGTGGCGACGCCGGAGCAGGCGCTGGCGGACGGCGCCGACCTCCTGGTCATCGGCCGCCCGATCACCGCCTCCCCGGACCCGGGCGCCACAGCCGCCGCCATCGCATCCTCCTTGCGGCGCACGACCCCCTTCTGATGGGGTTCGCGGCCCTTAGGGCCGTTCCGTGTTCCTGATGGGCCTTCGGGGGCGGCCCATCGTGGCGTGGCATCGGTGCGCAGCGGCGAACCGGCCGCCGCCAGTGCCACGGCCAGGCAGGATCCGCGTCCGTGTGCGTCTGCGGCCCACCGCGCATATGTGGGCCCATCGCGCCCGTCCGCAGCCCGCCGCGCCCTGTGCGTGCGCAGTCGATCGCGCCCGCGTGGGGCCCTCGCGCCATCGCGCCCGCATCGGGCCCACCGCGCCCATGTGCGGCTCAGCCCTGGGCGCCGTGCGCTTCCGTCGTGACGCGCGCTCACGCCGACGCGGGGCCGACTGGGCGGCGCGTCGTTGTCCGGCGCACCACCGCAAGCGGTCGATCAGCGAAGCCTGGTCCAGCCCACCATGCGGCTGGCCGCTCGGCCGGTGTAACTCAGGCCCACCGTACGGCGGCCCCGACCAGCCAGGCGCGGCTCGGCTCACTGTACGGCGGGCCGGTCGGTCGGGCGAATGTGCCGGGAGCACAACCGTTGTCACCCGGCCGTGGTGGGACCGCTCCCATGAGCACACGTACGGCGGGTGGCCGTGTACGCACGGTGAGGGCCTCCCCGGAGGGACGCCGACCCCAGAACGGCGTCCCACGCCGACCGTACACGATCGTGAGGACACCCCCGCAGGGCATACGGATGCCCACCTCGGGCGGGGTTTCGGACGTAAACCCGCGCACGTTTCGGACACCGCTCCCTGACGGGTGGGTGATCATCATCGTACCCCCACGGCGCTTCCTGTGTGTAAGGAAGAAGCGGGAAGTGGAGGCGATTTGATCAGCACTCTGTAGTTTTACATACACGGAGAGTGATGAAGTGGATTTTGTGAGGAGAGAAACCGCCATTGACGTTGCTTAGGGGGCGATGACCAGCTAGTTTCCCTTCCCGTCCGAGTACATCGACAGAAATTCGAGGTGACCCGGCGTGGCTCTTCCTCCCCTGACCCCTGAGCAGCGCGCCGCAGCCCTGCAAAAGGCTGCCAAGGCCCGTAAAGAGCGTGCCGAGGTCAAGAACCGGCTCAAGCATGGCGCGGTTTCTCTGGCTCAGGTGCTCAAGGATGGGCAGACCGACGACGTCATCGGCAAGATGAAAGTGTCGGCCTTGTTGGAATCGCTCCCAGGCGTGGGCAAAGTCCGCGCCAAGCAGCTCATGGAGCGGCTTGCCATCGCCGAGTCCCGCCGCGTGCGGGGTCTCGGTGCGAACCAGAGGGCATCCCTCGAGCGCGAGTTCGGTGGCAACGAGAGCTAATCTCGGTTCCACACGAAAGCGCAGGTTCAACGGGGGGTAGGAAGTGACCGACAGGTCCAGGTCCGGCAGTGTTTGGGCCCATGAGGCAGTCGGATCTGGAGCGAGGGTCGGCGACTTCCTCCCCTCGAGCGAGCGGCGCCTGACGGTCCTGTCCGGACCGTCGGGCGTCGGTAAGTCAACGGTCGTCGCCGAGATTCGGCGGGCACACCCCGAGGTGTGGCTGTCGGTCTCGGTGACAACCAGGAAACCCCGGCCCGGCGAGGTGCACGGGCTCCACTACTTCTTCGCCGACAGCGAGGAGTTCGACCGGCTCGTGGAGTCGGGGGAGCTGCTCGAGTGGGCGGAGTTCGCGGGCAACAGGTACGGCACGCCGCGCGCCCCGGTGCTCGACCGGCTCGCCGCGGGCATGCCCACACTGCTCGAGATCGACCTCGAAGGCGCCAGGCAGGTGCGGCAGAGCATGCCGGAGGCCCTGCTGGTGTTCCTGGCCCCGCCCTCCTGGGAGGAGCTGGAGAAGCGGCTGCGCGGCCGTGGCACCGAGCCGGAGGACGTCATCGCCCGCCGCCTTGAGGCCGGCCACGTCGAGATGGCGGCCGAGAAGGAATTCGACCTCACGCTGGTGAACACAAGTGTCAAAGAGGTGTGCCGCCGGCTGATAGCCTTGATGACTGACCCTCAGGGGGTCATCAAAACCACCAACCGAGAGGTCTGACAATCGTGGCAGGAATTGCCCCGGTCGCAGAGGGCATCACCAACCCGCCGATCGACGCGCTGCTCGACATCGTCGACAGCAAGTATTCCCTGGTGATCATGGGTGCCAAGCGCGCCCGCCAGATCAACGCCTACTACTCCCAGCTCGGCGAGGGCCTGCTCGAATACGTCGGGCCGTTGGTCGAGACGCACGCGCAGGAGAAGCCGCTGTCCATCGCGCTGCGCGAGGTGGCCGAGGGCCTGCTCAACGCCGAGCCCATCGAAGGCGCGGTCTGACCCGCTAAATGAAGAGGGTCGTCCTGGGCGTCAGCGGGGGCATCGCCGCGTACAAGGCGTGTGAGCTGTTGCGCCTGTTCACCGAGTCCGGGCATGAGGTGCGGGTCGTTCCGACCCGCGACGCCCTGCGGTTCGTGGGCGAGCCCACCTGGGCGGCGCTGTCCGGCAACCCGGTGACGACCGATGTGTGGGAAGACGTTCACGAGGTGCCCCACGTACGGATCGGCCAGCGGGCCGACCTCGTCGTGGTGGCGCCCGCGACCGCCGACGTGCTCGCCAAGGCCGCTCACGGCCTGGCCGGCGACCTGCTCACCAACACGCTGCTGACCGCGCGCTGCCCGGTGGTGTTCGCGCCCGCGATGCACACCGAGATGTGGCAGCACCCCGCCACCCGGGCCAACGTCTCGACGCTGCGCGAGCGGGGCTCCGTGGTGATCGATCCCGCGGTCGGGCGCCTCACCGGCGCCGACACCGGGCCCGGGCGTCTGCCCGATCCCGCCGAGATCTTCCAGATCTGCCTGCGCGTACTGGCCGGCCGGCCGCGCGACCTGGCCGGGCGGCGGGTCGTCGTCTCGGCCGGCGGCACGCGCGAAGCCATCGATCCGGTCCGCTACCTGGGTAACCGGTCCTCCGGGCTGCAGGGGTACGCCCTGGCCCGCACGGCCGTCGCCCGTGGGGCCCAGGTGACGCTGGTGGCCGCCAACGTGTCCCTGCCCGATCCGGCCGGGGCCGCCGTGGTGCGGGTGGAGTCGGCGGCCGAACTGCGCGAGGCGGTGCTGACCGCCTCGGCCGCCGCGGACGTGGTGGTGATGGCGGCGGCGGTGGCCGACTTCCGGCCCGCCGCGCGGCAGGACTCCAAGATCAAGAAGACCGAGGGCGACCCCGAGCCCCTCTATCTAGTGAAAAATCCCGACATCCTGGCGGAACTAGGCGAACGCCGCCGCGCCGCAGAGTCGTCCCCCGAGGCGGCGGCCGGGTCGGATTCGGTGGCGGCCGTCGGGCCGGAGTCCGAGGTGATCGCCGCTCGTCATCCCGAGGTGATCGTCGGGTTCGCGGCCGAGACCGACGACGTGCTCGCCAACGGGCAGGCCAAGCTCGCCCGCAAGGGCTGCGACCTGCTCGTCGTCAACCAGGTCGGCCCCGACCTGGCCTTCGGCACGCCCGACAACGCGGCGACCGTGCTGGTCGCGGGCGGCGAGCCGGTGGAGATCCCCCGGGGTCCCAAGGACGACGTCGCCGACGCCGTCTGGGATCAGGTCGCCAAGCTGTTGCGGCATCCCCGAACGCCTGCCGATACTTAAGACAAAGGGGGCAAAAGGGGGCGGGGAATGCCGGTGAGTTCCACTGTCAGAGATCGATGCAGAACGCTGCTCGGCGATCAGGGGGAGATCCGCTACGTATTCCCCGCGCTGTCCCTGGGCCCGCCGGGCACGGGCAACTTCCTGATCGTGGTCACCGACACGGCCATCTCCGTCCTCGCCACCCGGATGCTCCGGAGCGACCGCCCGGTCTCCGTCCACGCGACCTTCCCCCGCCACACCAGGCTCGGCCCGATCATGCAGGCTTCCGGGCCGGTGATCGAGCTGGGCGTGATGGCGTTCGAGTTCGAGGAGGAGTACGCCGCCGTGGTCGCCGCCGCCGACGCGGAGATCTTCGCGCCGGAGACGCTGCCCCCCGACCCCCTGCCCGACCTGTGAACGACCCGTTTCGCGACATGCCCGTGGGTAGGGCTAGACTTCGGCGAGGCACTGGCCGGGGTGTACAGTCGCCGGAGCCCGCACGTCCGTCAGCAGCCGCTGCATGAGGAGCCACTGAGTTGTCACGTCGCCTGTTCACCTCCGAGTCGGTCACCGAAGGCCACCCGGACAAGATCGCCGACCAGATCAGTGACGCGATTCTCGACACCATGCTCAAGGACGACCCCAAGAGCCGGGTCGCCGTCGAGACGATGATCACTACCGGCCAGGTCCATGTCGCAGGCGAGGTCACGACCGAGACCTACGTCGACATTCCCGGCGTCATCCGGGAGAAGATCCTGGAAATCGGCTACGACGCCTCCCACAAGGGCTTCGACGGCGCCTCCTGTGGCGTGTCGGTGTCCATCGGGGCGCAGTCGCCCGACATCGCCCAGGGCGTCGACGACGCCTACGAGCACCGGGTCGACGGCGACATCGACGAGCTCGACCGCCAGGGCGCGGGCGACCAGGGCCTGATGTTCGGCTACGCGTGCCGCGAGACGCCCGAGCTGATGCCGCTGCCGATCACGCTCGCGCACCGGCTGGCCCAGCGCCTGTCCGAGGTGCGCAAGTCCGGCACCGTCCCCTACCTGCGGCCCGACGGCAAGACCCAGGTCACCATCGAGTACGACGGCGACCAGCCGGTCCGTCTCGACACCGTGGTCGTCTCCACGCAGCACGCCGCCGAGATCGACCTCAAGGAGATGCTGACGCCCGACATCAAGGAGCACGTGGTCGACCCCGTGCTCGCGGGCCTCGACATCGACATCGAGGGCTACCGCCTGCTGGTCAACCCGACCGGCCGCTTCGAGATCGGCGGCCCGATGGGCGACGCCGGCCTCACCGGCCGCAAGATCATCATCGACACCTACGGCGGCATGGCCCGCCACGGTGGCGGCGCCTTCTCCGGCAAGGACCCGTCCAAGGTCGACCGCTCGGCCGCCTACGCGATGCGCTGGGTCGCCAAGAACGTCGTGGCCGCCGGGCTCGCCGACCGCTGCGAGGTCCAGGTCGCCTACGCCATCGGCAAGGCCCAGCCGGTCGGCCTGTTCGTCGAGTGCTTCGGCACCGAGAAGCTGCCGGTCGAGAAGATCCAGGCCGCCGTGCTCCAGGTGTTCGACCTGCGCCCGGCCGCGATCATCCGCGACCTCGACCTGCTGCGCCCGATCTACTCGGAGACCGCCGCTTACGGCCACTTCGGCCGTGAGGGCTTCTCCTGGGAGTCGACCGACCGCGCCGAGACCCTGAGGTCCGCCGCCGGTCTGTGACCGTTCCCGTCAGATGCCGCACCCCGGCTTCGGGGTGCGGCATCTGCGTGTTCACGGCCGGTCGGGCGGGGGCCGTTCTCTGAGGGAGGCCGTCGAGACGTACCGTGGTCTCCTTGGATCTTCCGGAAACTGGGGAATGGATCATGCCATGGCGTGCCACGGCGACCAGCTTCGTGGGTCGCCGTCAGGAGGTCGCTGACGTCAGGCGGATGCTCCAGCGCAGCCGCCTCGTCACCGTCACCGGCATCGCCGGGGTGGGTAAGACGCGCGTGGCCGTACGGGCCGCGCAGCTCATGCGGCGGGCCTTCACCGACGGCAGCCGGTTCGTCGAGCTGGCCGGGCACACCGACCCCGAGTCCCTCGAAGAGGTCATCGCCCAGAGCCTCGACGTCACCGGTGACCTGACCGCGCAATTGTCGCGCCGCCGCCTGCTCCTGGTGCTCGACACCTGCGAACATCTGACCGACGCCTGCTCCGCCCTCGTACAGTCGCTGCTGCGCGCCGCCCCCGGCCTGCACGTGCTGGCCACGAGCCGGCAGGCGCTGCGCGTCCCCGGCGGGCACGCGGTCATCGTCCGGCCGCTGACCGTACCAGGTGGAGAGTCGGCGCCCGCCGACGTGGCGCGCGTCGAGTCGGTGTCGCTTCTCCTCGACCGGGTCGCGGCCGTCGACCCCGGTGTTGATCCCGGCTTCGAGCTCACCGAGCGGAACGCGGCCTCCGTCGCCGAGCTCTGCCGCCGCCTGGAGGGCATCCCACTGGCGATCGAGCTGGCCGCCGCCCACGTCCGCCGGTCGCCCGTGGACGAGCTGCTCGCGCGGATGGACGCGTACGGCGGCCCGCTCGGCCGCCCGGACCCGCTCGGTCGCCCGGACCTGGACCGGCACCCTGACCCGAGCGGCCGCTCGGACTCGCTCGGTCGCCCGGACTCGGACGGTCGCCCGGACTCGGACGGGCAGTCGGTGGCGTCGGACGGCAACGGGCGGCGGGCCACATATCCCGTGAACGTGGGTGGGCGGCGGGCCAGGAACGTGGCAGATGCGGGCAGGCGGCTCAGGCCCTCAGCGGACGCTCGGAGGTCTCGGGGGAGCGACTCAGCGGACGTGCGCGGGCCGCAGGGGAGCCATCCAGCGGAGGCGGGCGGCCCTTGGGGGAGGCGTCCGCCGGACGCGGGTACGCACCGGGGCGGGGACGCGACCACGCGGGCCGTGATCGGGTGGAGCCACGAGCTCTGCTCGCCTGAGGAGCGCCTGCTGTGGGAGCGGCTGAGCGTGTTCGCGGGGACGTTCGAGCGGGCGGCGGCCGAGAAGGTCTGCGCAGGCGGCCCGCTGCCCCCCGCGCGGGTTCGCGCCACGCTGGCGGCGCTGGTCGAGAAGGCGATCGTGACCAGGGAGCAGGACGAGCCGCAGGCGAGGTACCGCATGCCCGACAGCGCGCGCGAGTTCGCCGCCGCCCGCCTGGCGGGCACCGGCGATCGGGAACGGCTGCGGGCACGCCACCGCGAGCACTACTACACGCTCGCCGAAGCAGTGCGTCGTGACCGGGGTTACTCGGCGGGCCGTGACAGGGGTGAGGCGATTGTCCGGGTCAGGGATGAGTGGGCCGATTTGCGGGCCGCGCTTGAGTCCTTCGCCGCAGACCCGGCCGCGCGCGAGCGCGGGCTGCGGATGGGTCTGCGGCTGGGCAGGCTGTGGACGTTCGGGGGCATGGCCCAGTACGGGCGCCGCTACCTGGAACGCCTGCTGCTCATCACCTCCTGCCCCGATCCGGTACGGCTCGACGCCCTTTTGCTGCTCGCCCACCTGGCGGCCACCAGCGGCGACCTGGATGTGGCCCGCAAGGCGCTGGAGGAGGCCGAGGCGCCCGCGGCCCGGCTGGGCCCGCGCGGCGCCCTCAACCTCGCCAAGGCGCGCGGCACGGTGAGCCTCTGCGCGGGCGACCTGCCCACGGCCGAAGGCCATTTGACCCGGTGCGTCGACGGCCTGTCGCCCGACGGTGGCGTCCATCCGCTCGACGCCACCGTCGAACTGGGCCTCACTCTGCTGCTCGCCGGTCGTACCAGTGAGGCGGAGGAGGTTCTCGCCAAGGCCGGCGCGCTCGGCCGGGAAGCGGGCGACGCCGCCACCGCCGCCTGGACGGAGCTCGCGCTCGCCCTGGCGCGGCGGACGGCCGGACAGTACGCGGAGGCGGACACCCTGGCCAGGACGGCACTGCGGACGCAGGTGTCGCTGCACATGACGTTCGGGCGGGCGCTCTGCGTCGAGCTCCTCGGCCGGCTCGCCGCCGACCAGGGCCGGCCCGCCCGCGCCGCCCGGTTACTGAGCGCGGCGCAACGGCTGTGGGGGTACGAGGTGAGCCCCCTGCTCGGCGCGCCGATCCTCGCCGCCGAGCGCGACAGCCACCTGAAGGTACTACGTGAGACCCTCGGCCGGCAGCACGGCCAAGCCGTCTCCGAGGGCCGGGCCATGTCGGAGGAGGAAGCGATCGCCGACGCGCTCGCCCCGGGCGTCACGCCTCCTGCCCCGGCCGTACCGTTCTGGGCGCCGCTCACCCCGCGCGAGGCGGACGTCGCCGAGCTGGTCGCCGCCGGGCTGACCAACCGGCTGATCGCGCAGCGGCTGGTCGTCGCCCGGCGCACGGTGGACTCTCACATGGAGAACATCCTCGCCAAACTCGGATTCTCCGGGCGGAGTCAGGTCGCCGCCTGGGTGATCGGGCGGCGGCAGCGCGAGCAAGGCTGAGCCCCGTCTGCGGCTCGGGGACCGAGCAGGCCGTGGGGCCTGGGATCGGACAGGCGTGGGGCCTGGGGGCCGGGCACTCGTGGGGCCTGGGACCGGACCAGCATAGGGCTTGGGGACCGGGCAGGCGGGGGGCTTGGGTTCGACAAGCGTGCGGCGTTACGGGTGGTCCGGGTCTGGTAGACGTAATGCGTGACCGACTCCAATGCCCTCCTGCCGCTCGACGCCGTGCGGAGGGTGGAGCCGTCCAAGCCCGGTAAGGGGGCGCCGGTTCCCGCTCCTTCGCGGCCGGTGGCCCGGGTGGCGGTCGACAACCCGCTGCCGCACCTCGACCGGCCGTTCGACTACCTGGTGCCGGTGACGATGCACGAGACGGCCGAGCCGGGGGTGCGGGTGCGGGTGCGGTTCGCCGGTCAGCTGGTGGACGGGTTCGTGCTCGAACGGGTCGAGGAGAGCGACCACACGGGCAAGCTCACCGCTCTCGAACGGGTCGTGTCGGGCGAGCGGGTGCTGACCGGGGAGATCGCGGGCCTGGCCAGGGCGGTCGCCGACCGCTACGCGGGCACGCTCGCCGACGTCCTGCGCCTGGCCATCCCGCCCCGCCACGCCAGGGCCGAGGCGAACCCCCCAAGACCCGCCGAAACGACCGCCGCGCCAACCGAACCGGTTCCCAGTACGCCTGGCGATGCGGCGACTGGTCCGGTTCCCGGTATGTCTGGCGATGCGGCGACTGGTCCGGTTCCCGGTATGCCCGGTGACGCGGCGACTGGTCCGGTTTCTGGCCAGCCCGGCGACGCGGCGGCTGATACGCCCACCAGCCCGGTCACCGACACGACCGGAGGCACTCCCGTCCCGGCCGACAACGCGCCCGCCGGCCCCTGGGACGACTACCCGATGGGGCCGTCGTTCCTCGACGCGCTGCGCAACGGCCGGACGCCCCGGGCCGTATGGTCGGCCCTGCCGGGGGCCAAGGGCTGGGCCTGGGCGGTGGCCGAGGCGGTCCGCGCGACGCTCGACGGCGGGCGGGGCGCGGTCGTCGTGGTGCCCGACGGCAAGGACGTGGCGCTGGCCGACGCCGAGCTCACCCGGGTGCTCGGTGACGGGCGGCACGTGGCGCTCACCGCGGACCTGGGCCCGGCCGAACGCTACCGGCGCTGGCTGCGCGTCCTGAGAGGGCAGGTACGGGCGGTCGTGGGCACCCGGGCCGCCGTGTTCGCCCCCGTGGCCGCGCTCGGTCTGGTGGCCATCTGGGACGACGGTGACGACCTTCACGCCGAACGGCTGGCCCCCTACCCGCACGCCCGCGAGGTCCTCGCGCTGCGGGCCCATCGCACGGGCGCGGCCATGCTGATCGGTGGCTACACGCGTACCGCCGAGGCCACGCAGCTCATCGCCAGTCGCTGGGCCAGGCCGATCGTCGCCGCACGCACCACGATCAGAAGCCTCGCCCCCCGCGTACATCCCGCCGGAGAGGACGCCGAGCTCGCCAAGGACCAGGCCGCGCGCCAGGCCAGGCTGCCCAGCCTGGCCTGGCGCGCGCTGCGCCAAGGGCTGGAATCCGGTCCGGTGCTGGTCCAGGTGCCCCGGCGCGGCTACCTGCCCGCACTGGCCTGCCAGAACTGCCGCGCCCCCGCCCGCTGCGCGCTCCCGCCCACCCGCCTCAGCACGGCTCCAGGAGCCGAGGCGAGCGAGCCGTATGCCGACATACCCGGCCTGGCCATGGCGGCGACGGCCGGCCGCGGGACGAAGCACGGCGGGCTGAGGCTCGAAAGCGAGCCCGGTTCCGCGGGGCCCTCGTCGTGTCATGGCCCGCTCGGCCTGCGAGGCGGTCACTCCGCCCCCTACTGCCGCTGGTGCGGCCGGGTGGACGCCGGCTGGCGCTGCCCGAACTGCGGTGGCCACCGGCTGCGAGCCGTCGTCGTGGGCGCCCGCCGTACCGCCGAGGAGCTGGGCCGGGCCTTCCCCTCGGTCCCGGTACGCACCTCCGGACGCGACGGCGTGCTGGCCACCGTGCCCGCCACCCGAGCCCTGGTCGTCGCCACGCCCGGCGCCGAGCCGGTGGCCGAGGGCGGCTACGCGGCGGCCGTGCTGCTGGACGCGTGGGCGCTGCTCGGCCGGCCGGACCTGCGGGCCACCGAGGAGGCGCTGCGCCGCTGGACGAACGCCGCCGCCCTGCTCCGGCCCGGCGCCGAGGTGGTGGTGCTGGGCGACGCCGCGCTGCCGGTCGTACAGGCGCTGCTGCGCTGGGATCCGATCACCCACGCCGAGCGTGAGCTGGCCGAACGCGCCGAGCTGGGCTTCCCGCCCGCCGTACGGATGGCGACGCTCACGGGCAGCGCCGCCGCGGTCCGGCAGATGCTCGACGAGACGCGCCTGCCCGACGGCGCCCAGGTGCTCGGCCCCGTGCCGGTGGACGAGGCGGGCAGGGAACGCGCCATGATCCGCGTCCCGCGCGGCGGCGGCGGCGCGCTGGCCGCCGCGCTCAAAGGGGCCAGTGGGGTACGTGCGGCCCGTAAGGCACCTGATGTCGTACGGGTGAGTGTCGACCCGCTCGACCTGATTTAAGCGGTTTCCCCGATTCGCTCATCTGTAAGCCAGCCGTTAGCGTGCCCCTGTGTCGATCGAATGGGTGAACCAGGCCATCGACGACCTCCGTGCCTGGGGGCGCGCGCGGGGCGTCGTGGTGGACGCGGACGAAATCCGCTTGCTCTGCGACTACGCCAGCGACTATCTCAACGTCAACGAGCTGGGCGACTTCACTCCCGCGACCTTCGACGAGCTGCTGCTGTCCATCTACCCTCGCAAGGTCATCGCACCGCCGGAGAGCGCGCCGGAGACGGTTGCCGCCGCCCGTACCCTCGTCGATTTCCTGCAGCAGGCCGGCGCGGTCGGCGAGGAGACCGCGGCGGCGATGCGCGAGGAGCTGGCCGGCATCGAGCCGAAGATGCCCGTGGCGCTCGCCGACACGGCCAACTTCGGCATGGCCAAGAGCCTGTTCAGCTCCATCGGTCCCGAGTCGCTGGAGCAGTCGGTCGCGATCCCCTCGGGCGAGCTGCCCGATCTGGGGGAGGCGCCCTGCGACTGTCCAGGGTGCGCGCCGCTGCCGGCCGTACGACTGGCGGAGCCCGACGCGCTCGTGGCCGAGCTGGCGGACGTGCCGCTCCTGGCGGGAAACGCCGGACCGTACCAAGATCTGGAAGAGGAGCTGCGGCGCGACGTCGGTGACGACCCGCTCCAGGCGTGGGCCGAGATCGTCGCCCACATCGTCGAACGCGACACCCGCGGCACGGTCACCGGCTCGGCCGAGCTCGACGAGGAGCTCTACGACCTGTTCGACATGCTCTACCGGCTGCGGGCGCCCGTGCCCGTCACCGTGATCGGCGACTACCTGGAGGAGGTCGCGGACGCGGGCGGCGCCGATCTGGGCGCGGTGCTCGACCGGCTGGCCTGGTGCGGCATGGTCGCGGTCGAGGGCGAGGCCGCCGGGCTCACCCCGCTGGCCGTGTGGGGGCTGCGCGAGCACTACCTGGCGCTCGGCCTCGACGCCCCGCAGGCCGGTGACCTGGCCGAGGCCGACGCGACCGGGCTGATCGAGGGCCTGCTCGACGGCATGCCCACCGAGCTGGCCGAAGAGGACATCAGCCGGTGGCTGGCCGGCCGCAGCCCGGTCACGGCGGCGGCCGAGCTGCTCGCCGCCGCCTCCGGCGCCCCCGCCGTGGCGCGCGGCATCGCGGTGACCATCGTCGACCGGCTGGGCGCCGAGGCGGAGCCCGAGGTACGCGCCTGCCTGGAGGACCAGGAGCTGCGCCCGCACGCCATCCACTGGCTGACCGCCCGAGGGCTGGCCGCCCCGCAGCTCAGCCAGGAGGAGCTGCTGTGGGTCAGCATCGACATGCTCGCCCTGGCGCTGCCCGCCGCCGAAGAGGCCCCCGAGATCTTCGCCGAGAACATGGCCGCCTCCGGCCCGCCCGCCCACCTCATCGAAGAGATGTGGCGCGTGGACCACCCCGACGTCGTAGACGTGCTGGAGCTGCTCGGACGCTCGCTGCCCGACGGTACGGTGGCCAAGGCGGCCCGCAAGGCCGCCTTCAAAGCGCGCTCCCGAGCCATCCGTTGAGTACGCTCATGTGACTCGTGTGCAGTAAGTTTCGTGGGGTGGCAAACAACGTCTTCGACCTCGCCGAGCTGCGTAAGCTGATCGATGAGCAGTCCGCCGTGCCCCCACGGCCACCCGAGGAGACTCCCGTGGCGGAGCAAGAGGCGTTGACGTTCCCACCTGTCCTGCTGGCGCCCGACGCCGAGCTGGCCGGGATCGTGCCCACGGTGCCGCTCGTCGCCGACGCCATCCGGCTCATGAACTGGACCGGCACCCGCGAGGTCACCCCGGAAGGGCTGCCGGTCGCGGCCGATGCCCAAGCCGCCGCGGCCGAGCTGGGCCTCGACGCCGCCCGGCTCCGCCTCGTCTGGATCGTCGCCGTCAACACCGGGCTGCTCCAGATCGCCGGCGGGCGCGCTTCGCGCGGGCCGCTGCCGGAGCGGCTCTCGGTCGAGGCGACGCTGGAGTTCTGGGACGGCGTGGTCATGGACGTGCTCGACCGCGCCGACGAGGGCCTGACCGGGTCGGCCGTCGTCGACGAGCACCTGGCGGAGATGCTGGCCACGGTCTACTCCGTACGTTCGGGCGTCGCGATCGCCAACCTCGCCCGGGGCATCCTGCAGTCGCACGAGGTCGCCTGCGAGCCCGGCGCCATCGAGATGCGCAGACTGGCCGCCTCGCTGCCCGCCGAGCTGCTCGACGCGCTGGCGTTGCTGGCCTACTGCGGCCTGGTCGAGCAGACCGCGGCCGGCCGCACCGCGCTCACCCCGCTCGGCGTCTGGGCCGTACGCAGGGACCTGCTGCGCGAGGGGCATGACGCGCCGACGACGGCCGAGGTCGAGGTGTTCGCCGACCTGACCGCCGCCGAGCTGGTCGAGGCCCTGGTCAAGGGCGCCGCCACGCAGAGCGCGGTGGCCGGTTGGCTGGAGCGCCGCCCGCCCGCGCAGGCCGCGCACGACCTCATCGAGATCGCGGCGGAGGGCACCGCGGGGCAGCGCGGCGCCGTGGGCGCCATCCTGGAGGAGCTGGGGCCCGAGGCCGAGGCTCCCGTCCGCGAGGCGCTCGAGCTGCCGCTGATGCGCCGCTACGCCGCGTCCTGGCTGCACATCCGCGACCTCGACGCACCCACGCTCAGCCCCGACGACCACACCTGGATCGCGGTCGACTCGCTGGCCGCCCTCATGCACCTGTCCGGCCCCGCCGCGGGCCGGCTGGACCCCGAGCCGGGTGAGGATCTGATCCGGCTCGTCGGCCAGATGCCCGCCGTGGGCCACCCGGACACGATCGCGGTGCTCGACATGCTCGCCACCGCGCACGACGACAAGGCCGTCGTGAAGGCAGCCCGCAAAGCCGCGATGAAGGCCCGATCGCTGGCGCACACTAAACTGGGCTGACCCACTGACGAAACGGAGTGACCCTTTGGCGATCCAGTCGATCCGCCTGTTCGGAGACCCGGTGCTGACCACCGCGGCGGCACCGGTCGTCGACTTCGACAAGGAGCTCCGCAAGCTGGTCAAAGACCTCACCGACACGATGATGGACGCCCCCGGCGCCGGGCTCGCGGCCCCGCAGATCGGCGTCGGGCTGCGGGTGTTCACCTACTACGTCGACGAGCAGCTCGGCCATCTGATCAACCCCGATCTCGATCTGTCGGCCGACATCGACGAGGAGGGCGAGGAGGGCTGCCTGTCCTTCCCCGGCCTGTCGTTCCCGACGCCGCGGGCCATCCGCGCCGTCGCCAAGGGCTTCGACATGTACGGCGAGCCGGTCACGCTGGAGGGCACCGACCTGATGGCCCGCTGCTTCCAGCACGAGACCGACCACCTCGACGGCATCCTGTTCATCGACCGGATGGACTCCAAGCAGCGCAAGCTCGCGATGAAGGCCGTCCGCGAGGCGGAGTGGAGCGGGCTGTCCGCCCCCATGGTCAAGTTCTCCCCGCACACCACGGGCGGGAAGGCACTCTGACGATGCGCCTGGTCTTCGCGGGCACGCCCGAGACGGCACTGCCGTCACTACGCGCACTGATCGACTCGCCGCGGCACGAGGTCGTCGCGGTGGTCACCCGGCCCGACGCCCAGTCGGGGCGCGGTCGCAAGGTGCACCCGTCGCCGGTGGCCGAGCTGGCCGAGGAGGCGGGCATCGAGGTGCTGCGCCCGGCCAAGGCCGGCGACCCGGAGTTCCTCGACCGGCTGCGCGGGCTGGAGCCCGACTGCTGCCCCGTGGTCGCCTACGGGGCGCTGCTGCCGCAGTCCGCGCTCGACGTGCCGCCGCTCGGCTGGATCAACCTGCACTTCTCGATCCTGCCCGCCTGGCGGGGCGCCGCGCCTGTCCAGCACGCGATTCTGCACGGTGACGAGATCACCGGCGCCTCGACGTTCCAGATCGTCAAGGAGCTCGACGCCGGGGCGGTCTTCGGTGTCGTCACCGAGGAGATCCGTCCCGACGACACCAGCGGCGCGCTGCTCGAACGCCTGTCGGTCTCGGGCGCCGAGCTGCTGTCGGCCACGCTCGACGGGGTGGCCGACGGCAAGCTGCAGGCGGTTCCCCAGCCGGCCGACGGGGTCAGCATCGCGCCCAAGATCAACGTGACCGACGCCCGGGTCGACTGGTCCGCGCCCGCCATGCGCGTCGACCGCCTGATTCGCGCCTGCACCCCCAACCCGGGCGCCTGGAGCGAGTTCCGCGGCCACCGGCTGAAGCTCGGCCCGGTCCGGCTCGCCCCCACGGCCGAGCCGCTGCCGCCCGGCGCCATCGCCGCCACCAAGAACACCGTGCTGGTCGGCACCGCGACCCACCCGGTCGAGCTGGGCGAGCTCCAGCCGCAGGGCAAGCGGCTGATGAGCGCGGGGGAGTGGGCGCGCGGTGTGCGTCCTGAGAGCGACGGCAGGTTCGAGTGAGACCAGGTTCGAGTGAGACCAGGTGTCGAGTGAGACCAGGTGCCGAGTGAGACCAGGTGTCGAGTGAGAAACGACATGGGACAGGGCCCACGCCGCCAGAACGAGGGACGGCCGACCGGGACCGGACATGGCAGCGGCGGCCGGGGTGGTCAAGGCGGCCAAGGCGGTCAAGCCAGTGGCCGGGGTGGTCAAGGCGGCAGCCGAGGCGGTGGCCAGGCTGGTCAAGGTAGTGGCCGGGGCGGTCAGGGCGGGAGTCGTGGCGGTGGCCGGGGCCGGTCGCGGGGTCCGGCGCGTGACCAGGCGCGCAATGCCGCCTTCGACGTCATGCGGGCCGTCGACGAGCGTGACGCGTACGCCAACCTGCTGATGCCGCGCCTGCTGCGCGAGCGTGAGGTGAAGGGGCGTGACGCGGCGCTGGCGACCGAGCTGGCCTATGGGACGCTGCGCGGGCTCGGGACGTACGACGCGATCATCGAGATGTGCGTCGACCGGGCGCCCGACTCCGACGTGCGCGACGCCCTGCGGCTCGGCGCCCACCAGCTGCTCAAGATGCGCGTTCCCCCGCACGCCGCCGTCGGCACGACCGTCGATCTCGTACGGCTGCGCATCGGGGCGGGCGCCGCCAAGTTCGTCAACGCCGTGCTGCGCAAGATCGGGTCACGGACCATCGAGGAGTGGGTCCCGATCGTGGCCCCCGACGAGGCCCATGACCCGGCCGGGCATCTGTCGGTCGCCTACAGCCATCCGCGGTGGATCGTGAGCGCGTTCCGCGACGCCCTGGGCGGCCGGGCCGACGAGGTGGCCGACCTGCTGGCCGCCGACAACGCGCGGCCGCTGGTGACACTGGTCGCCCGGCCCGGCCGCAGCTCGATCGAGGAGCTGACCGACAGCGGCGCCGACCCGGGCCGCTACTCGCCGTACGCCGCCTACCTGCCGGAGGGCGACCCGGGCAGGATCCCGGCGGTCGCCGAGACCCGCGCGGCCGTCCAGGACGAGGCCAGCCAGCTCGTGGCGCTCGCTCTCACCCGCGTCCCGCTCGACGGGCGTGACGAGCTGTGGCTCGACATGTGCGCCGGTCCGGGCGGCAAGGCGGGCCTCCTCGACGCCATCGCCACCTATGGCGACCTAGCGGCCTCCGACGACCGCTACTTTGCCGACCGCGGAGGCGTCGCGGCTTCCGACGACCGCGATCTCGCCGATCCTGTTGGGCTCGGGGTTCGGGCTGTGGCCTATCCGGGTGGGGCCCGGCTGCTGGCCGCCGACGTGCAGTATCACCGGGCGCGGCTGGTCTGGCAGACCACCCGGGACGCCGCCGTGGTCACCGCCGATGGGACCGAGCCGGCCTGGCGGCCGGGTGCGTTCGACCGGATCATGCTGGACGCGCCCTGCACCGGGCTCGGAGCGCTGCGCCGTCGCCCCGAGGCGAGGTGGCGGCGGGATCCCGCGGACATCGCCGAGCTGGGCCGGTTGCAGCGACGTCTGCTCGACGCCGCACTCGACGCCGTACGGCCCGGCGGGGTGGTCGCGTACGTCACCTGTTCGCCGCACCTGGCCGAGACCCGGGTCGTCGTCGGTGACGTCGCCGGCCGGCGCGGCGACGTGGAGCAGCTCGACGCGCGCGACTACCTGCCGGAGATCGAGGGGCTGGGCGACGGCCCGCACGCGCAGTTCTGGCCGCACCGCCACGGCACCGACGCGATGTTCCTCGCCCTCCTCCGCAAGCGTCCGCTCTGAGCGGATCATGTTCGCGTTTCCCGGCGTGATGGGCGCCGGGACTCAGGTCTGCTCGTTCTACGACCGGAAGCTGGGATTGGTCACCGCATCGAGAAGGCCGTTGAGGAGCGGGACTCGGCGTTCGGTGTCGTCGTTGAGCGCGAGGAGAGCCACGCTCAGGTCCAGGTCGGGTACTCGGGCGTGCAGGGCACGCAGGCCGGTCCAGCCTCCTCCGTGCCGATAGACGCGGTGCCCGGCGTGGGATCGGACGCCGATGCCCCAGGCGTAGTCGATCGGCGTTCCGTCGTCGAGGCGTCCAGGAGTCTGCATGAGCTCCGAGATGCCGAGTTCATCGGCGTTGAGCGCCTGGCCCCAGCGCAGCAGATCGCTGAGAGTGGTCCATACCCCTCCGTCACCCAGGGACAGCGGGGCGGGATGAAGGCGGGCAAGCGGCGCGGCGCCCGGAGGCGTCGGGTCAGGCCCGGGCCAGTACCGGGTGTCCGCCATCGCCAGCGGGACGAAGAGGTGGCGCTCGGCGAAGTCGGGCAGCTGCGTGTCCGCCGCTCGTTCCACCACCGCGGCCAGGCAGACGTATCCGGCGTTGGAATAGCGGTGTTCGGTCCCCGGCCGGTGGTCCAGGTCCGGGAACTGGGCGAGCGCTTGGATGATGCCCGGGGTGGTCCGGTCGGCGTCGCCGGTGATGATGGCATCGATCTCGGAGTCGGCGGGAAGGGCGGCTGTGTGATGGACGAGGTGCCGCAGGCGGATGGTGCCGGCCCACGCCGGTAGCTGAGGCAGCCACGGTGACAGGGTCGATTCCATGTCCAGTACGCCATCTTGGGCCAGCAACGCCACGCAGGCCGCGGTCATCTGCTTCGACAGCGACGCCGCGTAGGCGAGCGTCGCGGCGGTCACTGACAGCCCTTGGGCGAGGAGTACGGGTGGCGCGCCGCCTTGCCGCATCCCGACCACGATCGGTTCGTCGCTGCGGTAGCCGGCTTCGCAGACGAGGGCTGTCATGCGTTGGTACGTCTGGGACACGAAATGATCCTTCGGGCTGCCCGCGACACCCCCGCTAGCGGCCTGGATTGGGGAGTAGGGCGTCAACGATCAGGTCGAGGAGCCGGCCGGTCTGCTCGGGGGTGTCGCGGGCCGCCGTGGCGAGAAAGATGCCCAAGAGCATCGTGGCGACGTCGTCGGGGTCGACGTCCGCACGGAGTGAGCCCGTTTCGGCGCCCTTGGCGAGGATCGCCGTGATCGCGGCGGTGATGCGTTCCCTGGTGGTGGCTGTCGGGATGCGGCCTGAGGCCTGCCCGGCGCGCAGTGCGTCGGCCATGCCACGTTTCATCGCGGCGAACGCCCCGTAGCGCTCCAGCCAGGCGCGCAGCGCGAGCGGCGGCGGGAGTTGTTCGAGCAGGGCCGGGACGCCCGTGGTGATGTTGTCGAGTTCGGCTGCGTAGACCGCCTCCACGAGCGCCTCGCGGGTCGGGAAATGGCGATAGAGGGTGCCGATCCCGACGCCCGCCTCACGGGCGATGCTTTCGAGCGGGACGGTGTCGTCGGCGGCCGCGAAGGCGGTCCGGGCGACGGCGATGAGCTTGTCCCGGTTGCGCTGGGCGTGGGCGCGGAGCGGACGCTGTGTCGTGGTCGGCTGTTCTGCGGCGGTGTCGGCGGACGCCGGTTCGGGCGAACTCAAAGAGGTGTCGGCGGACACCGGTTCAGGCGAAGTCAAAGTGGAGGTACCTCCGATATTGCTCTATAGTCGGTCAGAGATACCGGAGGTTCCTCCGCTATCTCTGGCATCTTACCTGGATGGGATTATCATGACCTCCAGCAACACCCTTTCCGATGAGCCGGTCAAGGTTCCGCGGCCCGGTGGCACCGCTCAGTTCGCCGGGCGTACCGTGTCCCGCATCGGATATGGCGCCATGCAGCTCAGCCGCCTGCACGACGACCGTGACGCGGCCCTGGCGGTCCTGCGCCGGGCGATCGACTCCGGCGTCGACCACATCGACACCGCCCAGTTCTACGGCAACGGCTTCGTCAACGGGCTCCTTCGCGAGGCGATCCGGCCGGAGGACGATGTCATGGTCGTCAGCAAGGTCGGCGCCACCCCCGATCCAGACGGTCCGATCCCGCTGCGGCTCGCACAGCGGCCCGAAGAACTCCGCGCCAGCGTCGAGGACAACCTCCTCAGCCTCGGCCTGGAGCAGATCCCGGTCGTGAACCTGCGCCGTCCCGACTCCGGTCCCGGCGTGCGGGCCACGGGCGATCAGGCGGTCGACATCGACGACCAGCTCGCCGTGATGACGGCGATGCGCGACGAGGGCAAGATCGGCGCGATCGGGCTGGGCAGCGTCACCCTCGACGGGCTGCGCCGAGCGCTCCCCGCCGGCATCGCCTGCGTGCAGAACGCCTACAGCCTCGTCACCCGAGACGACGAAGCCGTGCTCGAACTGTGCCGGACCGAGGGCATCGCCTGGGTACCGTTCTTCCCCCTCGGCGGCGCCTTCCCCCAGATGCCGAAGGTGACCGACGAAGCGGCCGTCCACGCCGCCGCGACGTCCCTCGGCCGCACGCCCGTACAGGTCGGCCTCGCCTGGCTGTTGCACCACGCGCCCCACGTGCTGCTCATCCCCGGCACCGCCAGCATCGAGCACCTCGACGAGAACATCGCCGCCGGTGCGATCACCTTCGACGGCGCCATGCTCGACACGCTCGACGCCATCCCCTCCCGCTCGTCAGACGTCCCGCTGGGCTGATTCCCGCAACCGGCCGTGGCCCGCCGGTGTTCTTCTAGTTGCTGTTGGCTCGCTCACGGGCCGTGATCGACCCTCGCGAACCCGTGATCGAGCCCTCCGGCGTAAGAGAGCACCAGGCGAGAGGAACACCATGACGGAGCTCGACTCCACGCTCGATTCCAGCAGGCAGGCGCGGGACGAACCCATCGAGAACCAGATGACGTCCCGGCACAAGTTGATCCTGGTTCTCCTGCTCGGCGCCCAGTTCATGCTCGCGGTCGACTTCTCGGTACTCAACATCGCCGTGCCGACGATCGGCTCGGAGCTGGGCTTCGAGCTGAGCAGCCTGCAATGGATCGTCACGGGGTTCATGCTGCCCGCCGCGGGCTTCACCCTGCTGTTCGGCCGTGTCGCCGACCTGTTCGGCCGGCGCAACCTCTTCCTGGCGGGAATGCTGCTCCTCGGCGTGGCGTCGCTGGTCGGCGGCCTGGCGCAGTCGCCGGGCATGCTCCTGGCCGGACGTATCGGGCAGGGGCTGGCCACCGCGATGGCAACACCCGCCGCGATGTCGCTGCTCACCACGTCCTTCCCGGAAGGCCCGCTCCGCCGGCGCGCCCTCGGGCTCAACGGCACCCTGCTGACCGGCGGCTTCGCGCTCGGGTCGGTGCTCGGGGGAGTACTGACAGAGCTGCTGAGCTGGCGCTGGGCCTTCCTGATCAACCTGCCGGTCGTCGCGCTCATCGTGCTCATCGCCCCGCGCGTGCTGAGCGACACCGGCGAGCGGATTCGCCGCCGCCTCGACATTCCCGGCGCGGTCACGGTCACCGGCGGCCTGGTGAGCCTGGTCTACGGCATCTCCGCGACCGAGCGGAACGGCTGGGGCGACCCCATCGTCATCGGCTGCCTGATCCTCGCCGCGCTCCTGCTGGTCGCGTTCTGGTTCATCGAACTACGCAGCCCGCACCCGCTGGCGCCGGTCAGCGTGCTCAAGCGGCCCACTGTCCGCTGGGGCAACTTCGCCGGGATCATCGTCATCAGCATGCCCAGCGCGGTCGTCTTCCAGATGACGCTCTACTTGCAGGACGTCCTCGACTACCAGCCGCTCGCCTCCGGCCTGGCGTTCGGCGGGTCCAGCATCGCGGCCATCGCGGGCGGGCTCCTCGCCCCCCGGGTGATCGGCGCCATCGGTGGCAAGCGGACCCTCGTCATCGCCCTGGCGGTCCAGGGTCTGGGCCTCCTGGGGCTGCTGGCCGTGGGCGAAGGCGCCACGGGTATCTACATCGTCCTCGCCGCCGTCGCGGTCGCGTTCTTCGGCCACGCCATGGGCCTGGTCTCCTACACGGTCATCGCCACCTCCGGCCTGCCTGACGAGGAGCAGGGCCTGGCCACCGGTTTGAGCACCATGAGCCAGCAGGTCGCCCTGACCCTCGGCACTCCCGTGCTGGCCGCTGTCGCGATCTACGGCGCCGGCACGGTCACCGGCGTCAAGGCGAACGTCGGCGGCGTCCTCGACGGCATGCACCTGGCGGTGCTCGTGGGCGCGGTGACCAGCCTCGCGGTGGCGGCGCTCGTGGCCGCCCTCTTCCGCCACGGCACCACGGCCAAAAGCTGAGACCGCTTTCCTTGCTCCCAGGGCTCAGCGCGGAGGCGTTTGCGCCAGAGCCACCAGGATTTGGTCCAGTTTGGCGTCAACATGACCAAAACGTGCTTCGGTCAGGTCTTTCAGGTCATTCAGGCGCTGCTCCAGCTGGTCCAGCTGCTCCTTCGTGGCCAGCGAAGCATTGCCCGCCATGATTTCCCCGAAGACGGGCTCCGTGTATTCGAGGATCTCCTGGCGGATCGTCTGCGGGAGCTGGTCCACCGCGGCCTTGATATCCCCAAGGTCGGAACCGAGCGTAAAAGCGGCCGCTTCGAGGCGTTGGACGCGGGCGGCAAGTTGCGCGCGGTGCTGGGGAGCGGTCATGTGGCCATCGTAGCTTGCGGCTCATCCTGTGCTGCCGGGAACCGCAATTCCCAGGTGGCCAGAGCAGGAAGGATCACGGAGTGTGAGCAGTCAGGAAGACGGTTCCGGTGCGCTTCCGCGGGCTACGGGCGGTAGGAGGATCGCCTGGGCGGCCGTGCCTGAAGAGGTGGCGGCGGGGATCGAGCGGCTGCTCGGTGACCGGGTGGTCGGCGCGGTCAGCCAGCCGGGCGGGTTCTCCGAGGGCCTGGCCGCGCGCGTGCGTCTGGCGGGCGGCGGGGGCGCGTTCGTGAAGGCGGCGAGTACGTTGGCGACGCCGGCGGTGGCGGCCTTTCACCGTAGGGAGATCGAGATCTCGCGGTGGCTTCCCCGGACGGTGCCGGTGCCACGGTTGCTGGACGCGTATGACGATGGTGACTGGGTCGCGCTGATATTCGAGGAGATTCCGGGTCGGCTGCCCGCCCAGCCATGGCAGCGGGATGAACTCGAGCGGGTCCTGGAGGCTGTCACCGACCTGGTGCGGGACTTGACCCCGTCACCGGTGGACGGGGCGTTACTGGGCGGGCCGCGGCTGGGCGGCTGGGTGGCACTGGCGAAGGGCGGCCTCGGGATCGAGGGCGCCGTCCTCAAGAGGGTCGGTGCGCTTTCGCCGTGGGCGGCTGGGCACCTCGACGGACCCGCACCGCTGCGGGTGTGGGCGCCGTTCAATAGACTCTGACCATCATGGCCCTACAGATCTCGCCCAGCATCCTGTCCGCCGACTTCGCCAGGCTCGCCGACGAAGCCGCGGCCGTCACCAATGCCGACTGGCTGCACGTGGATGTCATGGACAACCACTTCGTGCCCAACCTGACCCTCGGGCTGCCCGTGGTCGAGGCGCTGCGCAAGGCGACCTCGATGCCGCTCGACTGCCACCTCATGATCGAGGACCCCGACCGCTGGGCCCCGCCCTACGCCGAGGCGGGCGCGGGCAGCGTCACGATCCACGTGGAGGCGGCGAAGTCACCGGTGCGCACGCTGCGCGAGATCCGGTCGCTGGGCGCGCGGGCGGCCATCGCGTTCAACCCGGCCACGGCGATCGAACCCTACGAGGATCTGCTGGGTGAGGTCGACATGCTTCTGCTGATGACGGTCGAGCCGGGGTTCGGGGGGCAGAAGTTCCTCGACATGGTGCTGCCCAAGATCCGCCGGGCCCGCGCCCTGATCGAGCGGCACGGCGGGCAGATCTGGCTCCAGGTGGACGGAGGGGTGGACGCGGACACCATCGAGCGCTGCGTGGTGGCCGGCGCGGATGTCTTCGTGGCGGGCAGCGCCGTCTATGGCGCCTCGGACCCGGCGGCGGCGGTCGACGCCCTCCGGTCCCAGGCCGAACAAGCTCAGGCCGTACAAGAAAAACGGTTGTGAAAGACGTCCGGCCCGCCGCGAGAAGCACGGCGGGCCGGATGGTCGGTCAGAGCAGGATGATCACGCCAGCGCCGGGTCCAGCACCACGTCCTCACCTTGGGTGGTGGGGGCCTCGGGGAAGTGGCAGGCGGTCAGGTGGCCCTCGTGGTTGCCCGACAGCCGCGTCAGCGGCGGCTCCTCCACCGCGCACTTCTCCTGCGCCTTCCAGCACCGCGTACGGAAGCGGCACCCCGACGGCGGGTTGAGCGGCGACGGGACGTCCCCCGCCAGCCGGATCCGCTGCCGCGCCGGCCCTTCCACGTCCGCGTCCGGCACCGCCGACAAAAGCGCGTGCGTGTACGGATGGCGCGGCCGCTCATAGAGCGACTCCCGGTCCGCGATCTCGACGATCTTCCCCAGGTACATGACCGCGACCCGCTGCGAGAAGTGCCGGACCACCGCCAGGTCGTGCGCGATGAACAGGAACGCGATCCCCATGTCCCGCTGCAGCTGCTGCAGCAGGTTGATCACCTGGGCCTGGATCGACACGTCCAGCGCGGACACCGGCTCGTCGGCCACGATCAGCCGGGGCTCCAGGGCCAGGGCCCTGGCGACGCCGATGCGCTGCCGCTGGCCGCCGGAGAACTCGTGCGGGAAGCGGTTGTAGTGCTCCGGGTTCAGGCCGACGATCTCCAGCAGTTCCCTGGCGCGGGCCTCCCGGCCGCCGGGCGGGTTGATGTCGTTGATGTCCATCGGGCCGCGGATGATCGAGCCGACCGTGTGCCGCGGGTTCAGCGAGGAGTACGGGTCCTGGAAGACCATCTGGATCTCGGGCCTGATCGGCTTGAGCTCGCGGCGGCCCGCGTGGGTGATGTCGCGGCCGTCATAGGTGATGCGGCCGCCGGTCGGCTCCAGCAGCCGGGCCGCCAGCCGTCCGGTCGTCGACTTGCCGCAGCCCGACTCGCCGACCAGGCCGAGCGTCTCGCCCGCGTGCACGGTCAGGTCGATGCCGTCCACCGCGTGCACCACGCCGACCTGGTGCTTGACCAGGAAGCCGCCTCTGACGGGGAAGTGCTTCACCACCCCGGACAGCTCCAGCAGCTTCTCCGTCACTTCGTCTCCTCAACTGGTCGCCGGCGCTGCTCCGCCTTCTGTTTGAGCGTCAGGAAGCAGGCGTCGCCGTGGCCGTGTTCGGGCGACAGCTCGGGCCGGTCACCGGCGCACACCTCCTTGCCCAGCAGCTTCATGTAGTCGCAGCGCGGGTGGAACGCGCAGCCGGACGGCAGGTTGATCAGGCTGGGCGGGGTGCCGCGCACCGGCTCCAGCGGCAGGTCCACCGGGCGGCGCAGGCTGGGCATCGAGCCCAGCAGCCCCCAGGTGTACGGATGGCGCGGCTCGCGCAGCACCTCGTGCATCGTGCCCCGCTCCACGGCCCGCCCGGCGTACATGACCAGCACGTTGTGCGCGGTGTTGGCCACCACGCCCAGGTCGTGGGTGATCAGCACGATCGCCGTGCCCGACTGCTCCTGCAACTCGCTCAGCAGGTCGAGGATCTGCGCCTGTACGGTGACGTCGAGCGCTGTCGTCGGCTCGTCGGCGATCAGCAGCCCGGGGTCGCAGACCAGCGCCATGGCGATCATCGCGCGCTGGCGCATGCCCCCGGAGAACTGGTGCGGGTAGTCGTCGACGCGGACCTTCGGCTGCGGGATGCCGACCCGGTCCAGCATCTCGATCGCCCGGTCCCGCGCGGACGACCGCGAGACGCCCTTGTGCTTGCGATACACCTCGGCGATCTGCGCGCCGATCGTGTGGAACGGCGACAGCGACGTCAGCGGGTCCTGGAAGATCATCGCGATCCGGTCGCCGCGCAGCTTCTCCATCGTGGACCTGGACGCGCCGATCAGCTCCTGGCCGTCGAAGGTGATGCTGCCGGAGATCTTCGCCGTCTCCGGATTGTGCAGGCCGAGCACGGCCAGGTTCGTCACCGACTTGCCCGAGCCCGACTCTCCCACGATGCCGAGCGTGGTCCCCTGCTCCACCTGGAAGGAGAGCCGGTCCACCGCGTGGACCACGCCGTCCTCGGTGTGAAAGTCGACGGTGAGCTCGTTGACCTCAAGGAACATCAGCTCAGCCTCACGCGGGGATCGATGACGGCGTACAGGGCGTCGACGACGATGTTCATCACCACGATCGCGCCCGCCGCCACCAGGACGGTGGCCATCAGTGTGGGCAGGTCGGAGTTGTCGACCGCGCGGACCGACAGGCGGCCGATCCCCTGCAGCCCGAACGTGGTCTCGGTGATGATCGCGCCGCCGATGAGCTGGCCCAGGTCCACGCCGAAGATGGTGATGATCGGGGTCAGCGTGCCGCGCAGGGCGAAGCGCAGCACCACGCTCCTGCCGGACATGCCCTTGGCCCTGGCGGTCCGTACGTAGTCCTCAGCCAGGTTCTCCACCATCGTGGAGCGGGTCATCCTGGTGTAGTTGGCGGTGAAGATGATCGCCAGCACGATCCAGGGCAGGAGCAGCCCTCCGAACCAGCCGAGCGGATCCTCGGTGATCGGGATGTACTTGGGCTGCGGGAAGATGTGCGCCTGGTAGACGAAGAAGTACATGGCCAGCGTGCCGACGAAGTAGATCTGCATCGAGGCGCCGACCAGCGACGAGATGCTGGCGATCTTGTCGAGCGGCTTGCCCTGGCGCAGCGCGGCGAGGATGCCGGTGGCCACGCCGAACGTCAGGAAGATCACCGAGGCGCCGATCGTCAGCGCGATGGTGACGGGCAGCCGGTCGATGATGGTCTCGAAGACCGGGGCGCGGTTGACGAAGGAGTAGCCGAGACAGGGCGCGGGGCAGTTGCCGAGGCCCTCGAAGTTGCGGCCGAAGAAGATCCCCCCGAGCCACGACACGAACTGCACCACGACCGGCTGGTCGAGGCCCAGGTTGTGCCTGGCCTGCGCCAGCGTCTCCGGCGGGCAGACCTTGCCGCACGCCAGTCGGGCCGGGTCGGCGGGGATCACGAAGAACAGGAAGAAGGTCACCCCCGAGATGATCACGAGGATGACCGCGGCGCCGATGACGCGGCGGGTCAGGAATCGAAGCACGAGATCTCCAAAAGGGTGCTCCGGGCGCCGCGACGGCGCCCGGAGCGGCGGTGCTACTGCTTCACGAAGATGGTGTTGGGGGAGACGATCCACTGCTGCGGATCGATCTCGGCGCCGCCCACCTTGGAGCCGTGCAGGAAGGTGCCGATCCGGTTCTCGGCCACGACCAGCGGGGTGATGGTCTCCTGGATCTGCTTGTCGAGGTTCATCCAGGCCTCGTTGGCCGCGTTGATGTCCGGGTTCTCCGAGATCTTCTTCATCTCGGCCTTGACCGTCGGGTCGTTGAGGTGGCTCATGTTCTGCCCGCCGTCGGAGACCGGGCCGAAGATGATCGGCATCACGGTGGAGCCGGACGGCCAGTCGGCGCCCCAGCCGCCCCAGTACAGGTCGAACTCGTTCTTCGTCTGGCTGATCGAGTCGTAGTACGTCTTACGGTCCAGCGACTTGGCCACGACCTTGATCCCGGCCTTCTCCAGGGCGTTCTTGATCACCAGGGTGACCGGTTCCTGGGTGGGCAGGTTGTTGTAGGCGTAGACGATGGTCGGGTGCGGGTTGCTCGACTCGGCCAGCAGCTGCTTGGCCTTCTCGATGTCGCCCTCGGGCTTGGCCGTCTTCCCGAACAGGTCGTACGGCTTGTAGCCGACCGTGGTGTTCTCGTTGAGGATCGTCGTCGGCAGCGCCACGGCCTGCGGGCCGCCCAGGGCCTGCTGGATCTGCTTGGCCGGCCAGGCGTAGTTGATCGCCTGACGGATCTTCTGGTCCTTCACCCGGTCGAGGTTGAAGTAGTAGTAGTTGCCGTACGGCGACGGGCTGATCATGCGGCGGTCGGCCAGGCTGGCGTCGCCCAGCACCTGCTGCAGCCGCTCCGCCGGGGTGTTGGAGTAGAACGTGAACGCCGTCTGGTCGGGTCCTGAGTCGGCCACGAACCGGTCGGTCACCTGAGTGGCCTCCTGGCCGAACTCCATCTTCCACACGTCCGGGTACGCGCCGCGGATCGGGTCGGTGGCGGCGTCCCAGTTGGGGTTGCGGGCCAGCTCGAGGGACTTGTCGACGACGTGCGACTTGATGATGTACGGACCGGAGGAGACGGGCTCCTTGTCGTACTTCTCCTTGGTGTCCTTGGCCTTGGGCACGATGTTGTAGCCCGCCATGGCGAAGGCGTAGTTGGCGTCGGCGTGCGGCGAGTTGAACTTGAAGACGACCGTCTTGTCGTCAGGGGTCTCGATGTTGTCGAGTTCCTTGCCGCCGTACGGGCCGGGGTAGGCCTTCTTGTAGTCCTCGGAGGTGAGCCACGTCTGAATGTAGTTCGGCCCGAACGTGACGAAGGGGGCGAACATCCGCTCGACGGACCACTTCACGTCGGCTGAGGTGATCGGGCTGCCGTCCTGCCACTTCACCCCGTCCTTCAGGGTGAACGTCCAGGTCTTGCCGCCGTCGGACGGCGTGCCCGCGTCGGTGGCCAGGTCGCCGACCAGCTTGTAGTCGCCCTTGGCGATCCGCTTGTAGCCGGTCAGGCCGCGGCTGATGAGCAGGCCGAAGTTCGCGTCGGTGTTCACGTAGATCTGGGCCGGGTCGAAGTGGGCGAAGTCGTCCCGGTCGATCATGGTGACGGTGCCGCCCTTGACGACGCCCTCCGGCGGGATGGCGGGGCCCTTGGAGTCCTCCGCGGTGCCCAGGGTGATCGTCGGGGGCTTGTAGGCCGCCGCCGGCGCAGACGAGGCGCCCGCGCTCGCGGGGGCGCTCGACGGAGCGCCCGCGTTGCCCGGCGCGCAGGCGCCGACCAACGCCAGCGAGGCCGCCGCGACAACCGCGAGAGCCGACCGTTTGCGGTGATTCATTTCTCTCCTAGCGCTTGATCTTGGGGTCGAAGGCGTCGCGGACCGAGTCACCGAGCAGGTTGAAGGCGATGACGAAGATCAGCAGTGCGACGCCGGGGAAGATGAGATAGGTGATGTCGTTCTGGTAGACCTGCGTGGCCCGCAGGAACATCCGGCCCCAGTCGGGGACCTGCTCGCCCATCCCGACCCCCAGGAAGGACAGCGCCGCCTCGGCCGTGACCAGGGCGGGCAGCAGCAGCGTCGACTGGATGAGGATCGGGGTCCAGAGGTTGGGCAGCAGCTCCTTGAACACGATCCTGGCGGGGGAGGCGCCGGTGACCTTGGCGGCCTCCACGAACTCACGCTCGCGCATCGACAGCACCTGGCCGCGCAGCAGCCTGGCCAGCCCGGCCCAGCCGAAGATGGTGAGCAGGATGGTCAGCGTGACCGCCCGCAGCCACACCGGGGTCTCCTCGTTGGAGGGCACCAGCAGTTGGTCCACCACCGGCGTGAACGCGATGATGAACAGCACCTGCGGGAACGACAGCATCAGGTCGATGACCCGGCCGATGAAGAAGTCGGTCTTGCCGCCGGCGTACCCGGCGATGATGCCGACCACGATGCCGATCAGGGTGGTGAGGATCGTCGCCACCACCGCGATCAGCAGCGAGGTCCTGATCCCGTAGATGAGCTGCATGAACACGTCACGGCCCAGGTTGGGCTCGATGCCGAACCAGAACTCCGAGCTGATCCCGCCGTTGGGCGCCATCGCGTAGCCGAAGTCGTTGAGCAGTCCGGGCCGGTCCTGGCCGTACAGGGTGTACGGGTCCTTGCCGTACACCAGGGAGATGACCGGCGCGAGGATGGCGACCAGGAAGAAGAAGATCACGATCGCGGCGGAGATGACCCCGGTGCGGTCCCGCCGGAAGCGCAGCCACATGAGCTGGCCGGGCGATCGGCCCACCGCATCCGGTGCTTCGGTCACGGACGTCGCGTCGATCTCTGGTGCGGTGGACGTCGGTGTGGTCATCTAACAAGGCCCCCAAGGAACGTGCCAGAACGGGAAGTTTCAGGCCATATGGCAGATTTGCAGGCCAGATCGGGTGAGGGCAATGCTTCGCCAAGGTTTGATTGTTTTGTTGTGAAATATCGATGCGGTCGTGCCTTCTATGCCGTTGACCTGGTCATGTATGCGATGTCATGATCTGTCGTGGTGACGTTTTCTTAATCACGGAATCAAGGCATAAACAAGATGATGCTGTGACATGAAGCAGGCGTTACCTGGGTAACTGTCCGCTTATGGAGGACCATGGGCTCTTCGGGCCCGAATCGGTGACCTGGCGGGTGATGGGCGAGCCGATCCTGCTGGTCGGCGGCTTGCGGGCGCTGCTTATGCAGGGGCTGCACCCCAAGGCGATGCGCGGTGTGCTGCAGAACTCCTCTCTGATGGACCCGAACGAGGCGTGGTCGCGTTTCACCCGGACGACGGAATTCGTCCGGGTCCGCACGTACGGGACGCACGAGGAGGTCGAGCGGGCCGGCCGCCGGGTCCGCAGGATCCACGCCAAACTGACCGCGTGGGATCCGGACACGGGCGAGCGCTTCCACCTCGACGACCCGGACGCCCTGCGCTGGGTGCACGTGGGGGAGGTCGACTCCTACCTTTCGGTGGCGCGCCGGGGCGGCGTCAAGCTGACGGACGCCGAGGCGGACACCTTCGTGGCCGAATGGCGACGGGCCGCCGAGGTCGTCGGCCTCGACCCGGCCTCCGTCCCCGGCACCGTGGGCGAGTTGCGGGACTACATCGAGGGGGAACGTCCCGGTCTGCGGTTCGTCCCCGAGGCGGCGCACCCGCTCCGCCTGTCGCTCACCGCGCCGCTCCCGCTGCTGCTCACCCCGCTCAAGCCGGTCCTGCCGGGGGTGACGCTGCTGGCGTTCGCGACGCTCCCGCGCTGGGCCAGGCGGCTGTACGGCCTGCCCGCCACCCCGGTCGGCGACCTGTGGGCGACGACCACGCTGAAGGCGCTGCACACCGGGCTGGGGCTGATCCCGGCGCAGGTCCGCTACAGCCCGGCCGCCCGTCTCGCCCGCCGCCTCATGGCCGCCTGACCTGCGGCCGTCTTGCCGCCTGGCCTCCCGACGTTCCGCCGTCTGACCTTCCGCCGTCCCACTGCCTAACCCTTCGGCTGTCCCCCCGCCTGACCTTCCGTCATTCCCGCCGCCCACCGTCAGCCCTCCTGCAGCTCACCGTTGACCAAGCGAGCGCTTGTTTGGCATAGTAGGGGGCGGTCGCATCCGCTTTTGTCGGCATGGCAGACTGGTGTGAGAAGAGAGCTAGCGTGCTCCGGGGTCGGTGAAATTCCGAACCGGCGGTTACAGTCCGCGACCCGGCCGATGCCATCGGCCGGTTGACTCGGTGAAATTCCGGGACCGACGGTTAAAGTCCGGATGGGAGGAAGCGCGCGGGTGTCCGGCCTTGAGCCGGGCGCCACTGTGGTGCGTACGCGCACCGCCATACCCCCCGGGGCCCGCCGTGGCTTGGAGCTACTGGCGAGTAGGAGGCCCGGGGTGGAGACACCCGCTCAGGACCCCGCGGATTCGGCGCGGGCCGCCCGCGAGGCGCATGCCCGCACGGACCCCGCGCACGCACGTGCCCGCACGGACCCCGCGCACATGGCGCGGGCTGTCGAGCTGGCCGCGTGCGGGCGGGGCGCCACCAGCCCGAACCCCGTCGTCGGCTGCGTCGTCCTCGACGCCTCGGGGAACGTCGCCGGTGAGGGCTTCCACGCCTACGCCGGTGGCCCGCACGCCGAGGTCGTCGCGCTGCGCGCGGCGGGGGAGCGGGCCCGCGGCGGCACCGCGTACGTGACGCTCGAACCCTGCGACCACACCGGCCGGACCGGGCCGTGCAGCCTGGCGCTGCTCGACGCGGGCGTCGCGCGGGTGGTGGTGGCGGTCGCCGATCCCACGCCCAAGGCCGCCGGAGGCGCCGCGCGGCTGCGCGCGCACGGCGTCGCCGTGGAGTCCGGGCTGCTGGCCGAGGAGGCTGAGCGGGTCAACGCCGAGTGGCTCACGTACGCCCGGCTCGGCAGGCCGTACGTGACCTGGAAGTTCGCCGCCACCCTCGACGGCCGGTCGGCCGCCCCCGACGGCACCAGTCAGTGGATCACCTCCCCCGAGGCCCGAGCCGACGTCCACCGGCTGCGCGCGGAGTCCGGCGCGATCATCGCCGGCATCGGCACGGTCCTCGCTGACGACCCCCACCTGACCGCCCGCCCGAGCCGCCCGGCCGAAGCGAGCGATCCGACCAACCCGTCCGACGCGAGCCGTCCGACCAGCTCGTCCGACGCGAGCCGTCCGACCAGCCCGGACGGCGAAGCCCGGCCCGCCGTACGCGTGCCGCTGCGCGTCGTGGTCGACTCCGAGGCGCGTACCCCGCCCGCCGCCAGGGTGCTGGACGGCGCGGCGCCCACGCTCGTCGCGGTCGCCGACGACGTCGAGACCCGCCTCAAGGCCGACCTGATCCGGCTGCCGCGCCAGGACAGCGGCCTCGACCTGCACGCCCTCCTCCGCGAACTGGCCGCGCGCGAGGTCGTCAGTGTGTTCCTGGAAGGCGGCCCGACGCTCGCGGGCGCGTTCCTGAGCCAGGGCCTGATCGACCGCGTCATCGCCTACCTCGCCCCGGCCCTCCTGGGCGCCGGGCCGGCCGCGCTCGGCGAGGCGGGCGTGGCGACCATCGCCGCCACCCACCGGCTGGCCTTCGACGACGTTTCCCCCATCGGACCGGACCTGCGGCTGACCGCGCGGCCGGTGCTGGCACCACCACGCAAGGAGAGTTGATGTTCACCGGAATCATCGAGGAAAAGGGTGACGTCGTGGCCGTCGAGGCGGTAGGCGACTCGGCGCGGCTGTCCGTCCGCGGCCCGATCGTCACCTCCGACGCGCGCCATGGTGACTCGATCGCCGTCAACGGCGTCTGCCTGACGGTCGTGGACGTCCAGGACGACGTGTTCACCGTGGACGTGATCAAGGAGTCGCTCGACCGCAGTTCGCTCGGCGCCCTGGACGTGGGCTCCGCGGTGAACCTGGAGCGGGCCGTACGGGCCGACCAGCGTCTCGGCGGCCACATCGTGCAGGGCCATGTCGATGGCACGGCCGTGCTGCGATCCCGGGAACCCGGGGCGAACTGGGACAACCTCCGCTTCTCCCTCCCCGACTCCCTCGCCCGTTACGTGGCGGAGAAGGGTTCGATCGCCATCGACGGAATCAGTCTGACGGTCACCACGGTTGACGACGACGGCTTCGGCGTGAGTCTCATCCCCACCACGTTGAAGCTGACCACGATGGGCGAGCGCGAAGTGGGCGACATGGTGAACATCGAGGTCGACGTGATCGCGAAGTACGTGGAAAGGCTGGTGGGCAAGCAGTGAACTGGGCCAACGCCGGATTCGAGGTATTCGGCACGCACGTCCTCTGGACGGACCTGGTCGGCAACATCGCCGCGCTGAGCACCGTCCTGCTGGCGATACGCAAGTCGGTGTGGACGTGGCCGGTGCAGCTCACCGGCTCGGTGCTGCTGTTCGTCGCCTCGATCAACGCGGGCATCACCGGCAACGCCCTCAAGCAGGTGATGTTCGGGGCGCTGGCCGTCTACGGCTGGTGGGCGTGGCGGCGCGGCACGGAGGGCGGCAAGCAGCTGACCGTACGCCCGGCCACTTCGCGTGAGCGGACCGCCTACATCGGCGTGATGGTGCTGGGCACAGTCCTCGTCGGCCTGCTGTTCTTCTTCACCCACCTGTCGTGGGGGGCCAGCGTGCCGCTGCCGAAGGGCGCGTTCCTGGTGGCCGCCGACGCCTACATCTTCGTCGGCAGCGCGGTCGCCACCTGGGCGCAGGGCCGGGCGCTGGTCGACTTCTGGATCATCTGGGTGGCCGTCGACCTGGTCGGCGTGCCGCTGGCGTTCAGCTCGGGGCTGGTCGTCTCCGGCGCCGTCTACGGGGTGTTCTTCGTGCTCGTGCTGTACGGCTTCGTGAAATGGCTCAGGGAGTACCAGAGCGCTCCCGCGGACTTGGCGGTGGCATCATGACCGAGACCATTCTCGACCCGGTCGAACGGGCGATCGACGACATCCGTAACGGCAAGCCCGTCCTGGTCGTCGACGACGAGAACCGGGAGAACGAGGGCGACATCATCTTCGCCGCCTCGAAGGCCACTCCCGAGCTGCTCACGTTCACCATCCGGCACACCAGCGGCGTCATCTGCGTGCCCATGGAGGGCAAGGAGCTGGACCGGCTGGGCCTGCCCCTCATGGTGTTCCAGAACCGGGAGCGGCTGCGCACCGCGTACACGATCAGCGTCGACGCCCGCGACGGCGTGACCACCGGCATCTCCGCCGCCGACCGCGCCAGGACGATCCGTACGCTCGCCGACTCCGCCACCGAGCCCTACGAGCTGGTCCGGCCGGGCCACATCTTCCCGCTGCGCTACCACGAGGGCGGCGTGCTGAGCCGGCGCGGCCACACCGAGGCGGCCGTCGACCTGGCCAGGCTCGCCGGGCTCAGCCCCGCGGGCGTCCTGGCCGAGATCGTCAACGACGACGGCACCATGGCCCGGCTGCCCGAGCTGCGGGTCTTCGCCGACGAGCACGATCTGGCGCTCATCTCCATCGAGCAGCTGGTCGACTACCGGCGCAGGACCGAGAGCATGGTCACCAGGGTCGCCGAGACGAACGTGCCCAACGCTTACGGGATGTGGCGGGCCTACGGCTACGCCAGCGCGCTCGACGGCGGCGAGCACATCGCCCTCGTCTACGGCGACCTGTCCGGCGCCGAGCCGGGCGAGAACATCCTGGTCCGTGCCCACTCCGAATGCCTGACCGGCGACGTGTTCGGCTCGCTGCGCTGCGACTGCGGCGTGCAGCTCGAGCACGCCATGTCCGCCATCGCGCAGGAGGGCCGCGGCGTCGTGGTCTACCTGCGCGGCCATGAGGGCCGGGGCATCGGCCTGCTGGCCAAACTCAGGGCCTACAGCCTGCAGGACGCCGGCAGCGACACCGTCGACGCCAACATCGAGCTGGGCCTGCCGGTCGACGCCCGCGAGTTCTCCAACGCCGCGCAGATCCTGGCCGACCTCGGCGTCAAGTCCGTGCGGCTGCTCACCAACAACCCGGCCAAGCTCAAGGGCATGGACGGCTACGGCATCAAGGTGCTCGGCCGCGAGCCCATGCCGGTGGCGATGAACCCCTACAACGAGCGCTACCTCAAGGCCAAGCGCGACCGCCTCGGCCACGACATCTCGGAGGCTTCATGAGCGGGGAAGGACGTCCTGCGGCGGCCGCGGCACCGGACGCCGCGGGATTGACGGTCGGCGTGGTCGCCGCCGGCTGGCACGCCAAGATCACCGACCAGCTCCTCTCCCGCGCCCTGCAGGCGTGCGAGGACAGCGGCGCCACGGCCACCGTCGTACGGGTGCCGGGGTCGCTGGAGATCCCGGTCATCGCCCAGGCGCTGGCCCGCCGCTGCGACGCGGTGGTGGCGCTGGGCGCGGTCATCAAGGGCGAGACCGCGCATTTCGAGTACGTCTGCGACTCGGTGACCGCCGGCCTGACCCGGATCTCGCTCGACGAGGAGACCCCGGTCGGCAACGGCGTGCTCACCTGCGAGACGCTCGACCAGGCACTCGACCGCTCGGGCCTGCCGGGCAGCAAGGAGGACAAGGGCTATGAGTCGGCCATCGCCGCGCTGGAGACCGCACTCCTCCTGAAGACCCTCCACTGACCTGCGATAGGTTTCCGTTCGTGTCCGAGCCGATGACTCCCCCGCCGCTGCCCATCACCTGGCGTCCCCGCCGGGGGAGAATCGTCGCGTACGGCTCCGCGACGTTGATCGTCCTCGGCTCGGTGGTGATGGCCGTCCTCATCGCCGAGCCGTTCCAGCTGGTGGACCGGATCGGGCTGGTGCTGTTCGGCTGCCTGGTGGCCTTCGTCCTGCACCTGCTGGGCCGGGTGCGGGTCGAGGCCGACGAGACGGGGCTGACGATCGTCAACGCCATCCGTACCCACCGCTACAGCTGGCCGGAGGTCCTGGACGTGACCCTGCTGGTCGGCGAGCCCTGGCCCAAGCTGGACTTCTCCGACGGCCGCACCATCGGCGCGATGGGCATCCAGGGCTCGGAGAAGGCCCGCGCCCACCGCGCCACGGCCGAGCTGGCCGCCCTGATCCACGAGCGCGGAGAGGCGAAGGGCGGACAGGACGCGGAGGAGCACTAGGCGCGGGATTCTCGCGTGGACCAAGTGGCGCGTAGCCTGAAGGCGTGCTGCGGCGGACAATCACGGCAATGGACATCCAGTCTCCGGACAAGCTCATCGAGCTGCTCGACCGGCACGCCTACCTGGCCGACGAGGGACTGGCCACGGCCGCGTTCCTGGCGCTCAGGATGGGCCGGCCGCTCTTCCTCGAAGGGGAGGCGGGGGTGGGCAAGACCGAGCTGGCCAAGACCCTGGCCGCGCTGCTGGAGGCGCCGCTGATCCGGTTGCAGTGCTACGAGGGGCTCGACGCCGCCCAGGCGCTGTACGACTGGGACTTCGCCCGCCAGCTGCTCCACCTCAAGGCCGCCGAGGCCGCCGGGATCACCGACGTGGGCCGTCTCG
This sequence comes from Nonomuraea sp. NPDC049750, assembly GCF_040659625.1. Classification (NCBI taxonomy): domain Bacteria; kingdom Bacillati; phylum Actinomycetota; class Actinomycetes; order Streptosporangiales; family Streptosporangiaceae; genus Nonomuraea; species Nonomuraea sp. NPDC049750. The sequence goes on along the minus strand of NZ_JBFANB010000004.1, from coordinate 401,981 downwards.
AAGGCGAGATCTACGACCGCCGGTTCCTGATCGCCAGGCCGCTGCTCAAGGCCGTCGAGACGCAGCCCAGCGTGCTGCTCGTGGACGAGATCGACCGGGCCGACGACGAGTTCGAGGCGTTCCTGCTGGAAGTGCTGTCGGACTTCACCATCTCCATCCCCGAACTGGGCACGGTCAGCGCCAAGACGCCGCCGGTCGTGGTCGTCACCTCCAACCGGACCCGTGAGGTGCACGACGCGCTCAAGCGCCGCTGTCTCTACCACTGGCTGGAGCACCCGGACTTCGACAGGGAGGTGGCGATCCTGCTGCGCCGCCTGCCCGACTGCACCGAAACCCTGGCCGTCCAGGTGGCCCAGGCGGCGGCGCGGCTGCGGCAGGCCGGACTGGTCAAGCCGCCGGGCGTCGCCGAGACGCTCGACTGGACCGAGGCGCTGCTCACCCTGGGCGCCAAGGAGCTCGACCCCGCCCGCGCCGCGGCCACGCTGGGCGCCGCGCTGAAATACCGCGAGGACGTCGAAAACGTCCTGGGCAACGGGCTCCTCCATGCGTGAGCTGGCCGCGACCATGACGGGCTTCGCCAGGACACTGCGCGCCGCGGGCGTCGCCGCCGACCACGAGCGCACCCGCAACCTGCTGCTGGCCCTCGACCACCTCGACGTGGCAGCTCCGGCCGACGTCTACTGGGCCGGCCGCTTCACGCTCTGCGCCGCACCCGACGACCTGCCCAGGTACGACCGCTGCTTCGCCGCCTACTTCGGCGGCCGCAGCGCCAAGGTCAGCCGTACCAGCACCACGAACGTCACCCGCCACACCGCCGCCACCGAACAGGACGCGCAGGAGGGCGAGGCCGAGGCCGTGCCCGGCACCGCCAGCCGTACCGAGATCCTGCGCAACCGGGACGTGGCCCGGCTGACCGAGGCCGAACGGGCGGAGGTGCACCGGATGCTGTCGATGCTGCGCGGCCGGCGGGCGCAGCGGCGCTCGCGGCGGTTCGAGGCCGCGCACCGGGGCGTTCTGGACCAGCGGCGGACGATCCGTGACGCGCTCAGGAAGGGCGAGGTCGCGCGGTTGCGCCGCCGGCGGCACACCACCAGGCCGCGCCGCGTCGTGCTGCTCGTGGACGTCAGCGGCTCCATGGCCCCCTACGCCGAGACGCTGCTGCGCTTCGCGCACGCCCTGGTCAGGAGCGAGCCGCGGGCCACCAGGGTCTACTCCATCGGCACCAGACTCACCCCGATCACCGCCGAGCTGCGCCACCGCGACCCCGGCACGGCGCTGAACGAGGTGTCCAAGGCCGTGCCCGACTGGAGCGGCGGGACCAGGCTGGGCGAGGAGCTGAGGCAATACCTCACCCGCGCCAGCGCGCGAGGGGCGATCGTGGTGATCGCCTCGGACGGCTGGGAACGGGGCGACCCGGAACTCCTCGGCACGCAGATGGCCCGGCTGGCCCGGCAGGCGCACCGGGTCATCTGGGTCAACCCGCACAAGGGGTACGCGGACTACCAGCCGTTGACCGGCGGCATGCGGGCCGCTCTGCCGTACCTGGACGATCTGGTGGCCGGGCACAGCCTGGCCGCCTTCGAAGAACTCAGTGAGAGGCTCGCCCATGCGTGACGTGCTGCCGGAGATCATGCGCTGGTGGAGATCGGGGCACCAGTTCGGGCTCGCCACAGTGGTGAGCACGTTCAGCAGCGCGCCCCGCGCGCCGGGCGCGGCCATGGCGGTGCGCGGCGACGAGGTGGTCGGCAGCGTGTCCGGCGGGTGCGTCGAGGGCGCGGTGTTCGAGCTGGCCACCGAGATCGACACGCCCATCCTGCAGAGGTACGGCGTGAGCGACGACGACGCGTTCGCCGTCGGGCTGACCTGCGGCGGCATCATCGACATCCTCGTCGAACCCATCTCGGCCGACACCTTTCCCCAGCTCGGCGACATCGCGGAGTCCGTGAACGCGCACGAGCCCGTGGCGGTCGCCACGATCGTCTCCGGCCCCGGGCGGATGGGCGCCCGGCGCGTCATCTGGCCGGACCGCTCCTCGGGCACGCTCGGCCTGGACCGGCTCGACGAGGCCGTCGACGACGACGCCCGCGGCATGCTGGCCCAGGGCGCGACGGGCATCAGGCACTACGGCGGGCAGGGCGAGCGGCGGCTGGACGACCTGGCGGTGTTCGTGCAGTCGTTCGCGCCGCCGCCGCGGATGCTGGTGTTCGGCGCGATCGACTTCGCCGCGGCGGTGGCGCGGGTGGGCAAGTTCCTGGGCTACCACGTGACCGTCTGCGACGCGCGGCCCGTCTTCGCCACCCCCAAGCGCTTCCCGGACGCCGACGAGGTGGTGGTCAAGTGGCCGCACGACTACCTGGCCTCGGTACAGGTGGACGAGCGCACGGTCATCTGCGTGCTCACCCACGACCCCAAGTTCGACGTGCCACTGCTGGAGGTGGCGCTGCGCACCGGCGCGGGCTACGTCGGCGCCATGGGCTCGCGCCGCACCCACGACGACCGGCTGGCCCGGCTGCGCGAGGCGGGCCTGACGGAGGACGAGCTGGCCCGGCTGAGATCGCCCATCGGCCTCGACCTGGGCGCCCGGACCCCTGAGGAGACGGCGGTGTCGATCGCCGCCGAGCTGATCCAGCTGCGCTGGGGCGGTTCGGGACGGCCGCTGACCCACACCGAGGGGCGCATCCACCAGGAGACGCCATGAAAGGCTCCCGAGTGGCCGGGCTGCTGCTCGCCGCCGGGCAGGGCGCCCGGCTGGGCACGCCGAAGGCGCTGGTCGAGTACGAGGGCGAACGGCTCGTGGACCGGGGGGTGCGGCTGCTGGAGGATGGCGGCTGCCATCCGGTGGTGGTCGTGCTCGGGGCGGCGACCGTACAGGTGCGCCGGGCGGTGACCGTGCGCAATCCGGACTGGGCGACGGGCATGGGCTCGTCCCTGAGGGTAGGGCTGGCCGCGCTGCCCGAGGAGGCCGAGTCGGTGGTCATCGCGCTGGTGGACCAGCCGTTCATCGGGCCCGCGGCGGTACGCGCCCTCGTGGACGCGGATGCCGAGGTGGCCGTGGCGACCTATGGCGGCCGGCGCCGCAACCCCGTGCTGATCGCCCGCCGCCACTTCGCCGCCGTCGCCGCGCTGGCCATGGGGGATGTGGGGGCCAGGCCCTTCCTGAAGGCGCATCCCGAGCTGGTCACGGAGGTGCCGTGCGACGGCCTGGGCGACCCGGCCGACATCGACACCCCTGAGGACCTGTCGCTGCTGGAGACCTGACCGCGCACGTCTTCCCCTCCCCGAAGGGGTAGCCCGCCAAAAGGAGAGACCTGACCGCGCACGTTCGCCTGGCATCCGTTCTTCCTCTCCCCCGAAGGGGGTATCCCATGGAAGGACCCCAGCCACGATGGGACCGTCACCGGCATCGAGACGGTTGTGTGACGAACCACCTGGGGGACGGGCGCCCGGCGCGCTAGAGGCGCAGTGACGCGATCGCGGCGCGGTGGTCGCTGCCCGTCGCCGGGGCCACCCCCGCCTTGGTCGCCGTCATCCCCTTGAACAGGATGTGGTCCGGCCTGGTGATCGGGAACTCCGACGGCCAGGTGAACCCGAAGCCGTCGCCCGCCGTGAGCTGCGCGTCCGTCAGCGGCGGGGTGAGTCCCTGCATGCCCCGGTCGGTGGTGGCGGTGTTGAGGTCGCCGAGCAGCAGGATCCGCTTGCTCGGGTCGGCGTCGATGAGCTCGCGGGCGTGGGCCAGGGACTCATCGCGCGAGGCGGTGTGGCCGGGGCGGGCGGAGGCCAGGTGCATGACGTACACGGTGACCTTGCCCTTGGGCGTGGCCACCACGGCCCGCAGCGCGCGCGGCCAGCCCATGCCGACGTCGAGCGGCTTGGTCTCGGTGATCGGGTAGCGGCTCCACAGGCCGACCGTGCTCACCGGATAGTGGTACTTGAACATCTTGTTGAGCTGCTTGGCGGCCGGGCCGCCGCTGGTCAGCTCCTGGGCCGCCAGCAGGTCGAGGTCTTCGGCGATGCGGCGCACCGCCTCGCCCGAGGCGCTGTTGGTGACGCCCACGTTAACCGTGCCGACCGCCAGGTCGCTCTGGCCACCGGGCGGGGTGCGCATCAGCGTGGAGCCGAACATGGACGCCCACACCACGCCGGGCACGAGCGCCGCGGCCGTGGCCAGCTTGGAGCGTGCCACGACGGCCGCCACCAGCAGCATCGGTACGATCAGGCCGAACCAGGGCAGCAGGCTCTCCATCACCGGGGTGAACCCGCCGAGCACCGGGATCAGCTGATGCCCCGCCAGTCCCACGGCGAGCACGGCGGACACGGCGATGACGACGCGCTTCAGCATTCGACCCAGGCTAGCCGCTCGCCGCCGGTGACGCGGCGCGCTAACCTGTTGCCGTCGCAACGGAACAACATTCGGTTCATCGGGAGCCCGGCATGCGCATCGGTATGGCACTGAACTACTCGGGCGGCTTCAAGGAGTCGGTCGCCGAGTTGGCCGACTACGAGAAGGCGGGTCTCGACATCGTCTTCGTCGCCGAGGCCTACAGCTTCGACGCCGTCAGCCAGATGGGCTATATCGCGGCCAGGACCGAGCGGCTGGAGATCGCCTCCGGGATCCTGCCGATCTACTCGCGCACCCCGGCACTGCTGGCGATGACCGCCGCGGGTCTGGACTACGTCTCCGACGGGCGCTTCACGCTGGGTCTCGGCGCCTCGGGGCCGCAGGTGATCGAGGGCTTCCACGGCGTGCCGTACACCGCGCCGCTGGCCCGTACGAGGGAGATCATCGAAATCTGCCGCCAGGTGTGGCGGCGCGAGCGGCTGGAGTACGAGGGCAAGCACTACACGCTGCCGCTGCCGCCCGGCCAGGGGGCCGGACTCGGCAAGCCGTTGAAGATCATCAACCATCCGGTACGCCCCCGCATCCCCATCGTGATCGCGGCCATCGGCCCCAAGAACGTCGAGCTGGCCGCCGAGCTCGCCGAAGGCTGGGAGCCGATCTTCTACGTACCCGAGAAGGCGGCGGACGTGTGGGGCCCGTCGCTGGCCGCCGGGCGGGCCAAGCGCCAGGACGAGCTGGGTGAGCTGGACGTGATCGCGCAGGCGTCGCTGGCGATCGGCGACGACGTGGCGGGGCTGCTGGAGTTCGGGCGGCCGATGGCGGCGCTGTACATCGGCGGCATGGGCGCCAAGGGCCGCAACTTCTACAACGACCTCGCGCGGCGCTACGGCTACGAGAAGGAGGCCGAGGCGATCCAGGAGCTGTACCTCGACGGGAAGAAGGAGGAGGCGGCGGCGCTGGTGCCGCACGAGCTGCTGGAGAGCATGTCGCTCATCGGGAGCGACGGGTTCGTCCGTGACCGGGTGGCGGCGATGAAGGAGTCCGGGGTGACGACGCTCAACATCGCGCCGTTCGGGGCGACGCACGAGGACCGGGTGAAGCTGATCGAGCGGATCAAGGAAATCGCCTCCTGATTCCTTGCGGGCGGCCGAAGCACTCCCAGGATCCGATAGTCTTTCTCTTGCGACGCGGGGTGGAGCAGTTCGGTAGCTCGCTGGGCTCATAACCCAGAGGTCGTAGGTTCAAATCCTGCCCCCGCTACCAAGGTGAAAAGGCCCTTCAGGATCATCCTGGAGGGCCCTTTTTGCGCGTCCAGCCACAATGGGCCTCGCTTCGCTCGGGCTGTGTTTCTTGGGGCGCCGTGCCGGCGCGCAACCCCCATGGTCGGCGCTTGCGGCCACCTGCTGACCGGAGTCGACGGCCATGATCGCTCGCCCGCGGCAGCCTGTCGTGTCGCGACAAACCCCGAAATACGGGTAATCCCAAGTCGCGTTTATTGTGGCTGCTCACGAAGTGTGCTCCCCACGCCCGTGGGGGTGAATCGGGCGGGCGTCCCTCCATATGGCCCCATATGGCCGATGAGACGCCGCACGACAGGCGCGGCTTGCTTCGTCGCCTCTTCCTACGACGCTCGCCGGCATCGCCGATGGCCTCGGACGAGTGCGTCCCAGACCAGCCGGGCTTCCGCATAGCGGCCGCGAGCTGCCTCCTCGAAGTGCTTGCCGTTGTGCCGCAGGACGAGGAACCGGCCGCCTTCGCTGCACCACTCATATCTGCCACAGCAGGAGGTCTCGGTCACCCGGAGGTTCGCGCCGCAGGGTATGTACGGCTCCCACAGGATCATGACAGTGGGCTCTTGCGTGTGGTCCCCGCCCACCCCGGAGCGGGCGGGGACTCGTCCGGCCGTACGGGCGTGCGCTGCCGGACAGCGGAACGGTGGCCCCGCACCACCCCTCCATGAAGAGTGCGAGGCCACCTGCCGGCTGTTGACGGCAGCGACTGGCCGGGCCGTTCGATGACGCGTGAGGCACCGTAGGCGCGCCGATCTCGACGAGCCCGGTCAGCGGATGGCATGTCGGCACCGGGTCGTCGGGGCGGTGCGGTCAGGTGGTCACGGTCCATGAACGCTGGCTGTAGGAACCGCTACCGCGAACGCCTGTGACTGATGTGCGGGTAAAGGGCCCGTACTTTTGTGCGGGTCAGACGACGCCCGCCCGCTGGGCCAGCCCGCGTAGCTGCGGTGTGCTGGGCCGGTGCTCGCGTTTGATGAGTTGGGTCAGCACGTCGTGGGCGCGCTGGCCGTAGCGGACCAGTTCGGGGGATTGCCGTTCGGCGTGGAGCAGCATGTGCACGGCTGCCGCGTCCTTGCGCTGGACGGCGTAGGCGTGCGCGAGGTCGAGGTGAACCTGGGTCCGGCGTCCGACCAGGCTGTCAGGCATACGGGACACGTCAAGCGACTCGCCGATCTCGATCGCCGACAGTGCATCGCCGACGGCTACGGCTGCCGAGAGCCGGTGGATTTGGATGTTCGTGGTGCCGAAGGCGTTCATGCTGGAACGTACGAGGGGCAAGTGCGTGAGAGTACTGGCGCCAGCGTCCCATATCCCAGCCTGTCACGACTCGTCCCACGGACGTGGGCTCGAACCGGACGTCCAGAACTCGGTGACGAACAGGCCGGGTGTCAAGTGCTTCCCAGGTTCTGCTTCCCAGGTTCGTGAGGAGTACCCGCAGAAAAAGGGCCGTGGGCGGATGTTCCTCACGGGCGTCGGAGCAGTTCAGGTGCCATCGCGCGCGATCCGGTGAGCAGCCTGAGGCGTCTGGCGCCCTGCTCGCAACCCCAGAGATCGCAGGTTCAAATTCTGCCCCAGCTATAGCGCTCCCCGCTCTTCTCCCGGAGATCGGCGTTCTTCATGTCGTGCCGGCTTCGTCGGCGCGTCACCGAATCCGGGCAGACAGCAGTTCACGTGGTGGGCGCGGGTCGCGAAAGACTACCCGGGACGGTAAGCGGTCTCCTGGGCGAATCGATGCGCATCGCACCGGCTGAGACGGCATGCTGGTTCGGGTGCCCCAGGGCGCCAATCCCTCCATGCCGGAAGGTGCACTAGTCATGACAGGCAGCCCTCAGCGGGGCGCTTTCCTCAAAGAGCACATGAACGCCGTGCTGGCGATGGTCACCGTCGCTCTGGAAGCACGGGAGAGCGGCGACACCAGCGACCCGGTCGGCCTGCAGGTGATCGGCCGGGTCATCAACGACGTTCCGCGTGAGGTCGCCGCGATGGCCTCCCTGCATCTCATCCTCCTGCTCGTACGGCACCTCGCGCGGGTGCAGGGACGGCCGGTGGAAGAGGTGTGGCAGGAGCTCGCGCTGATCTACGCCGAGGATTGGCCCGAGGACGATGCGCCCCGGGCGTGATGCCCGGGCCCGTCATAGGCCGTACGGCGTACGTCCCGGACCGTCACGTTCTTTGACGACGATTGTCCGCACCGCCCCCTCACCCATGGCGCCTCCTCGCGACGTTGTGAGACGCCTGCGCGACCCGGCGGGTTGACAGGGGCGGTGACCGGTCCCGGTATCCGACTGTGCCAGGACCTGATCCCTTCGGACCGTGTTATGGGGCGGTTGAGGTTCGTGGGGGCCTAGGGTGGGTCGAAATTGCCGTTTCTGTAGTTATTGGCGGAAATAATGTCCGAAGCGACGCCGTCTTTGGTCGCCGGCCGGTATCGGCTTGATGAGCTCATCGGCAGCGGGCCGACGGGCGAGGTGTGGCGCGCTTACGACCAGCGCGCCGACTGGACCGTGGCCGTGAAGATGCTGGACACCGGGGCGGCCACGCCCGAGGTGCTCCGGCAGCATGCCCAGGCCGTGGCCCGGGTGATCCATCCGAACGTGGCCATGGTGCTCGACGTGGGCGACCACGAGGGGGCGCCGTTCCTGGTGATGGAGTTCCTCACAGGGGAGAGCCTCGGTGAGGAGGTGGCAGGAGGGGGGCCGCTGCCCATCGTGGAGGCATGCGATCTCATCGGGCAGGCGGCCGCGGGGCTGGAAGCGGCGCACCGGGCCGGGGTCATGCACGGCCAGATCGGGCCCGACAGCTTCCGGCGGGCCGGGAGCGGGGTGCTGAAGGTAGTCGGGTTCGGGCTGGCCGACCAGGTGTCCTCCGACGACGGCGTATTGTATCGGGCGCCCGAGGTGATCGACGGACGCGGCGGAGAGGCCGCCGCCGACCTGTACGCGCTGGGGTGCGTCTGTTACGAGGTGCTGTGCGGGCGCCCGCCGTTCGAAGGCTCGCCGGACGAGGTCGGCGATCGGCACCTGCACGCCGAGCCCGAGCCGCCGAGCCGTCACCGGGCGGAGGTACCGGGCGAGCTGGACCGGCTGGTGCTGGCCATGCTCGCCAAGGATCCCGCCGCTCGCCCGGCCGGCGGTGAGACGGTACGCCGAGCGCTGGCCGCGATCGCCCGGCCATCCCGTGCCCAGCCCGGCCCGGCCACGGGGCCGCAGCCCAGCCAAGCCACGTCTCCCATGGCATCCCAGGGCGGTCAGGCTGGTCCATATCTGGGCGATCAGGGCGGCGCATCTCAGGGCGGCGCATCTCAGGGCGGCGCATCTCAGGGCGGCGCATCTCAGGGCGGCGCATCTCAGGGCGGCGCATCTCAGGGCGGCCAGGCGGGGCCATATCAGGGTGGTGCGCCTCAGCCCGGTCAGGCCACATCCCACCCGAGCGGCGTTCCCCAGACCGGCCAGATCTTCACCCAGCCGGGTGCGGGCGGGCCGGCGGCCGGGCGTGGCGTGGATGCGGCCCGGGCGGGTGACACTCATGCCATGCCCGCCGGGGTGTTTCACCACGGCGCCGGCCCGCGCAACGGGGACACGGCGATCTATGACTCGCCGCCATCCCCGCCGCCGTCGAACCGCCGCCTGTTCGTGCAGCTGGGCGTGGCCTTGGCCGTGATCGCGGTCGTCACCGTGGGCCTGGTCCTGTGGGCGGGCTCACGCGGCAAACCCGAGGCCGGGCCGACACCCTCGATGACGCCCATCACCACCACGTCGGCCCCGGAGCCGACGGAGACCCCGACCCCCGAACCGTCCACGTCCATCGCGCCCCTCCCGACCGATCCGGTGGGCCCGACACCCAGCCCCAAGGGCACGCTGGCCAACAGCGTCCCGCCCGGTGGGTGGGTGAAGTGGCTGGGTGAGTTCGACAAGTCGCTCACGGCTCAGGAGACCATCGGCGACATCGAGCCCCGCACCGCGAGGAAGGCCCACGAGAAGATCAGGAAGGCCGGTCAGAAGTTCCTGGAGAACCACGACGACTCGGCGCTCGACCAGATCACGGGGATCATGCGCGATCTGCGCAAGGCCCAGGAGAAGGGCGACGTACCTACCTCCGGCCCCCTCAACGACTTCCTCGACAACTGGAAGCCCTGACCCCGACGCCCGCTGCGACGCCCGGTCCGAGACTCCTCGGACCGGGCGCCCAGTTCCACGATCGGAAGGGCGGACTTCAGTAACCGGTAGTGGCCAGCGCGGTTTCCACCAACGTTCGCCGCGTATCCGTTCCCCCGAAGGGCCTGAGCAACAGTTCTTGAGCTGCGCCTACTGGATTCTCCTCGGCTTCCCCCGCTCGGGGATCGGTCCCCGGCTACGGGCTGACTAGCACCAGATCGAGTACGTCGATGCCGACCGGAGTGCGCCCGGTCGCGATCCGGCCCACCGACCACGGACCGGGGAAGTGGTGCAACAGCGCGTTGACCGCGATCGCGAGCTCAAGCCGGGCCAGGTGCGTGCCGAGGCAGAAGTGCACACCATGGCCGAAGGAAAGGTGCTCGTTGGGCGTTCGGCCGGGCCGGAACTCCGCTGCCTCGGCGAACACCCGAGGGTCCCGGTTGGCCGAGAGCACCATGACGATCACCCGCTGGCCGGTCTCGATCGCGTGCCCGGCGAGTTCGGCCGGGGCGGTGGTGAAACGGTCGGTGCCACCCACCGGGGGCAGGAAGCGCAGCACCTCCTCGACGGCATCCGGTACCAGTCCAGGGTCGGCACGCAGCCGGGCCAGTGCGTCCGGATGAGCCGCCAGGCACAGCACCGTGTTGACCAGCAGGGTCTTGGTCGTCTCGTGGCCGTTGATGAGCAGCAGCGTGCAGAAGTCGATCAACTCCTCGTCGGACAGTCGGCTGCCGTCCGGTTCGGCGGCCAGCAGAGTGTCGATCACGTCGCCCTGGGGGCGGACACGATGCTGGGCGAACACCTCCCGGAAGTACTCGACCAGTTCGGCGTGTGCGGTGCGGAACGCGGCCTGACGCACCGGGTCCTCGGCGAACGACCCGGCGAAGGAGGTGATCGCCTCGGTCCAGCGCATGAAGTCCGATTGCCGGTCCGCTTCGACTCCGAGCAGCGCGGCGATGGTGCGCACCGGCAACGGGTAGCCGAGCCGGCCGATCACGTCCAGGTCACCGTCCGCATCGGCCAGTTGCCTCCGCACGGTGTCCGTGATCGAGGGGAGTAACGCCTGGATCGCGCGGGGCGTGAAGGCCCGGCTGACCAGTCGGCGCAGCAGGTGGTGCCGGGGCGGATCCATCGCCGACAGGCTGCTGAGAACCGGGTTGTCCCGGTGCGGTATGGGTCGCGCGCTGTAGCGCAGCTCGTCGGAGGAGAACGTCGAGTAGTCGGTGAGCACCTGGTTCACCTCGGAGTAGCCGTGCACCACCCAGGCGCCGAGCGGTTCGACGAAGCGCACCCCGTCCCCGGCGAGACCGACCCGGGCGGTCTCCCGGTGCCAGTCGAAGATTTCTTTGACGACATCATCAGTCATGCGTCGAGTGTGTTAGCCCTGGCAGGCCGGGGCTTGGAGAAAACGGTCATCCGCCAGCAACGTGGTCGGCGGCACCCCCACCGCGTGCCGGAATTCGGCGAGCAGGTGAGACTGGTCGTAGCAGCCGCTGCGCACGGCGATGGCGCTCCAGTCCGGGCGCTCGCCCTTGGCCACCGCGGCGTGCGCGTCGGCGAGTGCTCGGTGCAGCCGCACCACGCGTGCGTAGGACTTGGGCCGCAGGCCGACCGCCGCCCCGAAACGCCGCCGGAGTTGCCGTTCGGACAACCCGGCCTGAGCGGCATGCCGGTCGACCGGCGCGCCCGGCGCCGCGTGCATGGCCGCCAGCACGATGCGTACCCGCTCGTCGACCCGGCATCGCCCGGCCCGTGCCCGCACCAGTGCCAGCGCCCCTGCCAGCCGCTGGGTCACCGACCCGTCCAGTTGCCCGGCCGCGATGGGCGCCCCGGCCAGCGGCACCTCGTCGGCAGCGACCCCGAACAGCCCGGCCACCGTCCCCGGTCGCAGCCGCACCCCGACCAGGGACCCGTCTTTGGGCAGCGCCCCCTGCCGAGCGCGCGTCTCCGCCCCGGCCAGCCAGCACGCCCCATCGGGCATGACCAGCAGGTCGACGGCCGGCTGCGGCAGCCCTCTCGGCACCACGTCACCGTCAAGCACCCAGATCCCGGCCACCAGATGGGCCAGGTCGGCGGGCACGGGCAAAGCGGTCACCCGTGCAGTCAACCCGGAGACCTCCGCGCCCGCCAGCGATTAACTGGACGGAGAGATCGCGATCCGCGCCCGCCTCAGCCCGAGCAGGGGTTGGGCGGTGTCCGTCGGGTCATCGGGCATCCTGCCTTCGGGGTGGTGGCCGGGCCGGGGTCCCAGGCGGTCGTGTGACGAACCACCCGGGGACCCATGGTGGTCATCGCACTCAACGCGACATCAGCGAGAGCGCGTACACGCCGATGGCCGCGAAGTCGTCCGCCGGTTCCGACGCCTGCCAGGACCGGACGTCGTCCACGAACCGGCTGCCCCGCCCGGTGAACGGCGCGTAGCGGTCCACGCCGTCCGACGGGCAGGGCACCATCCCTTCCAGGTGGCCGCCCAGCCCGTCGTGGAACAGTGACGCGTCGTTCGGCCCGTTCACCACGGCCCCAGTGGCGGGCTTACGGGTGATGTCGGAGATCTGGTAGTGCGGGCACCTGATCGCGTTCTCGCCCGCCCCGGCCACGAACGACACGCCCCAGGCGTTGGCGCCGAACACCCAGCCGCGCTGCCGCGTCCCGAAAGCGTCGTAGGCCCGGTCCCCGCTCACCGACGCGTACAGCCGCGACGTCGCCGCCAGCCCGAACGCGTGCGGCACCGCGTCGAACTCGGCGTACGCGGCCCCCGCCCGGAACGGATCCTTCGCCGCCCGCGCGGAACCGATCTCCAGCTGGGCCCGCAGATCGCCCACCAGCTGCTGCTCGGAGACCGCCAGCCCGTCGGAGATCTTCCGCTGACCTCCCGAGCCGACCAGCGCCGGCTGCCCGTCCGGACCCATCACCTGGTCGGCCTGCACCGGGCTGGACGCGTCCGCCTGCCGGATCGCCTTGACCAGGTCGGTGTGGGCGAGGGCGCTCACGTCGTACAGGTTGAGGGTGTCGTCCCCGGCCTCGTGCTCCAGGTACTGGCCGGCCCAGCGCGCCGCCTGCTCCAGCCAGCCCACGGCCCGGTCGTCGCCGAGCCGCAGCGCCGCCAGCGCCAGCTCGGCGCCGCCCAGCTCCATGTCGTCGCGCCAGGCACTCTCCGGGTAGAAGGCGTGCGGCAGCGAGGTGACGAGCTGCCCCACCTTCTCCGTCTTGGCCATCGCGTAGACCGCCGCCGCCTTGCCCAGCAGCGCCGTCGCCCGCTCCCGGGAGGGTTCCAGCTGCGCGGCCAGCGCGAAGGCCGCCGCGGTACGGCCGGCCAGGTTCGGGCTGATCGGCTTGCCGGGGGCGGCCGCGCGGAAGACCGGCCGGTGGCGCAGGTAGCGGTGCTTGGAGGAGTCGTCGGACTCGGGCAGCCGCCAGACGTCGTGGTCGCCGACGTAGGTGGCTTCCTTGTCGCCCGCGCCGATGCCGACCTGGATGTAGAGGGTCTTGGAAGCGCCGTCCCACATTTTGTCCAGATATTTCAGGCCGTGGCTGGCTTCGCGATTGAGACGCTGATCGGGTCCGCCGTCCCGAACCGAGGCCCAGAGCAGTGTGTCGACATAAGCCAGGATGTGGGTGAACTTGAGATAGTCGCCCGCGTCGAACCAGCCACCCTCGACGTTCACCGGCCCGCCGATTTTCCGCAGCCCGCCCTTGATCTCGTCGGTGTCCGGCCCGGTGAACACGGGCCAGTCGTAGACCGAGGCGGCTTTGTCGTTGGCGTGCCTGCGGCCGCCGTCGCGCTGCCCCTCGAAGAAGGTGAGGATCTTCGAGGTGGGCGAGGCCGGGACGATCCGGAAGGCGGGGGAGGTGATCGTGCCCGACTTGATCCGGTAGCGGCCCGGGTCCTTCAGCGAGGTGAGGTCCAGGCCGTACACGTGCCCGTACGTGCCGTTCCACGAGCCCAGGTCGCGGCCCGCCGTACCCTTGAGCACCTCGCGCCCGTCGTCGCGGACGACGCTGAAGCGCGCGCCCGCCGATCGCGCGCGGGTCATCAGGAAGGCGTGCTTGGACTCCGCGGGCGCGAAGCCCACCTGATCGACCCGGATGTGACCGGGTGGCGGCGGTGCGGCGGCGGCCGGGACGCTCCCCATGGTCAGAACGGTCAAGGCGACAGCTAAGGCGTACCTCATCATGGGGCGCTCCATGGAATTATGAGAACAGCGTTCGGCACGGTATTCGCGTGTGACAGGGGAGGTCAATAGTGGCGCGAGGGTTAATACACGTACATTGACGAAATGACCGTCAATTACCCGGAACGCCGGGCGCGGGTCGCGGAAATGCTGCCCGCGCGCGAGGTCGACGCGATCCTCGTCACCTCGGGCGTCAACGTGCGCTACCTCACCGGGCTGGAGAGCTCGAACGCCGCGGTGCTCGTCAAGGCCGACGGCTCCGCGCTGCTGGTGACCGACAACCGCTACATCGAGAAGACGCGCGGGCTGGACGTGGCGGCCGTCGAGGCGTCCGACGTGGCGGCCCGGCTGGCCGCGCCCGGCATCGGGATCGAGGCGGCCAGCATGAGCGTGGCGACGTTCAACCGGCTGAGCAGCCTGCTGGAGAGCGGGCCCGTGCCGCTGGAGCCGCTCGTGGAGGTGCTGCGGGCGGTCAAGGACGACGACGAGCTCGAACTCCTCCGTACGGCCTGCGCGATCAGCGACCAGGCACTCGCCGACGTGATGGGCAACATCGGCCCCGGCGTCACCGAGCGCGACGTCGCCCGGCTCCTTGAAGCCCGCATGATCGAGCTGGGCGCCGACGGACCGGCCTTCGCCACCATCGTCGCGGCGGGCGAGAACGGCGCCATCCCGCACCACGCGCCCACCGGCAGGGAGCTGCGCACGGGCGACCTGGTCACCGTGGACTTCGGCGCCTGCTACCAGGGCTACCACGCCGACATGACGCGTACGGTCGCCCTGGGCGGCCCGGCCGCCTGGCAGCGGGAGATCTACGACCTGGTCGCCGAGGCGCAGCGCGCGGGCAGCCAGGCGCTGGCGCCGGGCGCGACGGCCAAGGAGGTGGACGCGGCCGCCCGCTCGGTCATCGAGGCGGCGGGTCACGGCGGCCACTTCAGGCACGGCCTCGGCCACGGCGTCGGGCTGGAGATCCACGAGGACCCGTTCCTGGGCCCGTTGAGGACCGGTAGACTTGAGGATCGAGTTCCTGTCACCGTCGAGCCGGGGATCTATCTCCCGGACCGGGGCGGTGTTCGCATCGAGGACACCCTTGTGACACGCACGGGCGGGCCGGAACTCCTCACGAAGACGACCAAGGAGCTGCTCGTCCTTTGAGCGGCCACACGCGGGAGAATACGAGTGGCGACGACCAACGACCTCAAGAACGGCATGGTGTTGAAGCTCGACGGCGGTGAGCTGTGGGCCGTTGTGGAGTTCCAGCACGTCAAGCCGGGCAAGGGCGGCGCGTTCGTCCGCACCAAACTCAAGAACGTGCTCTCGGGCAAGGTCGTCGACAAGACCTTCAACGCCGGCGTGAAGGTCGACGTGGCCAACGTCGACAAGCGCGAGATGCAATATTCCTACAAGGACGGCGACGACTTCGTCTTCATGGACACCGAGACCTACGACATGGTCAACGTGCCCTCCGGCACGGTCGGCACCGCCGCTAACTACATGCTCGAGAACACCCTGGCCACGATCGCCTTCAACGAGGGCTCCGCGCTCTACATCGATCTGCCCGCGGCGGTCGAGCTGATCATCTCCAACACCGAGCCGGGCCTGCAGGGCGACCGCTCCACCGGCGGCACCAAGCCCGCCACCCTGGAGACCGGCGCCGAGGTCAAGGTCCCGCTCTTCATCACCACCGGCGAGAAGATCAAGGTCGACACCCGCAGCGGCGAATACCTCGGCCGGGCCTGAGGTGTCGGCGCGAGGCAAAGCACGCAGGCGTGCGCTCGACATCCTCTTCGAGTCCGAGCTGCGCGGCGAGGATCCACTGCGGATCCTCGCCGAGCGGGTCGAACGGCAGGAGCCCCCGGTCAACGAATACACCTCGACCATCGTCGAGGGCGTGGCCCGTCACCAGGCCCGCATCGACGAGCTGATCACCACCTACTCCGAGGGCTGGACCCTCGACCGCATGCCCGCCGTCGATCGCAACCTGCTGCGGGGCGGCACCTATGAGCTCCTGTGGATGCCCGGCGTCCCCGAGGGCGTGGTCATCAGCGAGTGGGTGCACCTGGCGGGCGAGCTGTCGACGGATGAGTCGCCCCAGTTCGTGAACGGGCTGCTGGCCCGCTTCAAGCAGCTGAAGCCAAGTATCACCCTTTAGGCAGCCTCTTCGGATGCATCGGGTTCTACCCCCGGCGGATACCGGCCCCACCGAGTAGAAGAAGTTCCTACTTCTGATCCGAAGTCCGTCCATGTTCGCGAGGTACGTTCCACATACGCGGCCTGCACGGCTTGCGCTAGGCGAGGGACGTGTATGCCGCACGGTCAACCGTTCGACGCCCGCCGGGCGCATGGTTGACCGTGCGGCTCGGCCAGGAGCCCACCCGCCCCGGTCCCGTCCCGAGCCAGGAAGACAGCGCCGGCCATGGGCGCCGACGCCCCACAAAAGGCCCCGCCGGCCCATCCCAGCCGGCGGGGCACCAGCGTCCTACCAGGTCCAGTCGGAGTGCGCCTCGGCCCGCCACGTCTTGGGGAAATACTGCTGGATGGCGAAGGCCATGCCGATGCCCCGGGCGATGAACTGGTCGCGCTCCAGCTTCCTGGTGATCGGCTGGCCGGGCGCGCCCTGGTTGTCCCACCAGGACTCCCACTGCTTGACGCAGGTCTTCCGCCCGTACTTGGCGTTGGAGCAGGGCGCGGGCGGCGACCAGATCTGCGTGTGGCCGAAGTCGACGACCTTGCCCGAGGACTCCTCGGTGATGGTGCCCCAGGCCTTGAGGCAGTACGCCTGGCCGGGGATGTCCCACTTCACGTAGTGCTGCCGGCCGCTGGTGGCCAGGGTGCGCAGATCGTCGCACTTGGCGTCGCCGATCTGCTCCTTGGTGACCCGCACGCGGTAGTAGGTGCCGTTGTCGCGCCAGCCGTCGAGCATGACCCAGTCACCGTCGTGAACGAACTTCTCCGCGTAGCTCGGCGGCCACTTGGCGGGATCGCCCCAGCTGATCTCCGACGTGGTGTCCGAGAGCGGCTTCCAGGCCCACTGCCCGGCGGCCCTGCCGTCGGCCCAGAACTGGCCGGCGCTGCGCGACATCATCCGCGAGTACGCGCCGTAGACCTCACCCGCCGTCTCCGCCTGGGCCGGTACGAACGGCAGGAGCCCCAGGGCCACCACTGCCAGCGCAATATACCGAAAAATCCTCATATGTCCCTCTGTGCATAGATCGTCGGCGGCAAGTCCATCGCACCGGGCGGCACCGGCGAGGGCGCTTCGATGATTCTGGAAGCGAGCCTGGAAGCGAGGAGGCGGAGCGGGCGATCTCCCACACCGCGTAGGCTGGGGCGGGAGCTTTATGGGACAGGGCTTCAGCGGCATGGGTCGGGCGACATAGGTTCGTGGAGCAGAGGGAGGCGAGCCGAGGTTGCGTTCTGAAGGGCGTACCGCGGGCGTGACGAGGACTCCGGCGGTGCGGACCGCCGTCGTCTGGGCGGCGCTGCGGGCGGTGCTGGCCGAGCGGGCGGCCGCCACGGGGCGCGACGGTCTCGACATCGTCGACGCCGGCGGCGGGACCGGCGGGTTCGCGGTGCCGCTGGCCGAGCTGGGCCACACGGTCACCGTGGTCGACCCGAGCCCCGACTCGCTGGCCGCGCTGGAGCGCCGGGCCAAGGAGAAGGGCGTGAGCGTGCGCGCCCTGCAGGGCGACGCCGCCGACCTGGGCGACCTGCTCGACCACGACAGCGCCGATCTGGTCATCTGCCACAGCGTGCTCGAATACGTCGAAGACCCGATCAGCGCCCTCACGGCCGTCGCCGGGGTGCTGCGCGCGGGCGGCGCGGTCAGCGTGCTGGCCGCCAATCCGGTCTCCAGCGCCATCCACCGGGCGCTCGCGGGCCAGTTCGACGAGGCCAGGGCCGTGCTGAGCGACCCGAGGGGCAGCTGGGGCGACCGCGACCCCACCCCGCGCCGCTACACCGCGGAGACGCTCGCCCAGCTGCTGGCCGCGACCGGGTTCACGGTCGGAGAGGTGCACGGCGTGCGGGTGTTCGCCGACCTGGTGCCCAGCAGGCTGGTCGACGGCGAGCCGGGCGCCGCCGAGGCCCTCGTGGCGCTCGAACAGGCCGCCGCCGTCCATCCCGTGCTGCGTGACATCGCCACGCAGCTCCACGTCCTGGGCCATCGCGGCTGACCTGCCCCTACCATGGAACACGTGTTCGGATAGAATGGTGGCGTGTCTCGCAAGCAGATCACGGGCATCGGCCCCGCTCCTCAGACCGGGGCCGATGACGGCGGCTGCCCGATCCTGCACGTCGACATGGACGCCTTCTTCGCCAGCGTCGAGCTGCTCGACCGCCCGGAGCTGCGAGGGCGCCCGGTGATCGTCGGCTCGCCGGCCGGGCGCGGCGTGGTGCTCAGCGCCACCTACGAGGCCAGGGCCTACGGCGTGCACTCGGCGATGCCGATGAGCAGGGCGCGCCGGATGTGCCCCCAGGCCACCATCATCCCGCCCAGCCACGGCAAATACTCCGAGGTCTCCAAGGGGGTCATGGAGATCTTCCACGCGATCACCCCGATGGTCGAGCCGATCGCCTCCGACGAGGCGTTCCTCGACGTCGGCGGCGCCCGGCGCCGGCTGGGCCCGCCCGCCGCGATCGCCGCGATGATCAGGGCCCAGGTGCTGGAGCGCTACGGCATCACGTGTTCGGTGGGGGTGGCGAGCAGCAAGTTCGTGGCCAAGCTCGCCTCGAAGCAGTGCAAGCCAGACGGCCTCCTGGTGGTGCCTGAGGGCGAGGTGGTGGATTTCCTCCACCCGCTGCCCGTCTCGGCCCTGTGGGGCGTTGGTGAGCGCACGGAGCAGTCCCTGACGCGCCTCGGCATCCGCACGGTCGGCGATCTGGCCAAGGTCCCCGTCAACACCCTGCGGCGCGAGCTGGGCCAGGCCGTGGGGGGCCATCTGGCCGCGCTGGCATGGGGGCGCGACGAGCGCCCGGTGACCGCGCACGTGCCCGACAAGAGCATCGGCAACGAGGAGACCTTCGCGGCCGACGTCGACGATCCCGAAGTGATCAAACGCGAACTGCTGCGCCTGTCCGAGCGAGTGGCCGCCCGGATGCGTAAGGCCGGTCACGTGGGCAGGACAGTGAGCGTGAAGCTCCGCCGAGCCGACTTCTCCACGATCAACCGGTCCAAGACCCTCAGAGAGCCGACCGACGTGGCCCAGGAGATCTACACGACCGCCTGCGAGCTCTTCGAGGCCGCCGGGCTCGAGCGGGTGCGGCTGCGCCTGGTCGGGGTGAGGATGGAAAACCTGCGCCCCGCCGATTCATCCTCCCGCCAGCTCGGTCTGGGCGAGCGGGAGACCGGCTGGCGGGAGGCCGAACAGGCGATGGATCGAGCAATCCGGAGATTTGGTCCCGATGCGGTGCTCCCGGCGTCGCTTGTACGCGGCAGACTTGATGAAATGGAGGCATGACGTCGATGTCACGATTTCTGAGGAGGGGCGCTGGATGACCCACAATGGAGTCATGACGTCACCTCCGGTTTGGTCTGCGTTGGGCGTTCGCTTTCGCCTACGTCTCCGGCCTCGTATTCTGGGGATAACCGACCGCGAGGTTCGGACACCCCGTGTCGTCCGTTGCCGTCTTCCCCGTCCTGGGGCCGTCCTTGGGAGGCGCCGTGCCGCTCTCTGACCACGAGCAGCGCTTGCTCGACCAGATCGAGCAGGCCCTCTACGCCGAGGACCCGAAGTGGGCCAACACCGTAAGGATCAGTGACCCGCGCAGCCATTACAAACGTCGCCTCATCAAGGCCTCCATCGGCTTTGCGCTCGGCGTCGTCCTGCTGATGGTCGGCGTAGTGATCAATATGATCCCCCTCGGCGTCGGCGGTTTCGTGGTCATGCTCGCCGCGTGTCTGTGGGGTCTGTCCAGCTGGAAACGCATGAACGGGTTCGGCGACGCCGCGCCCGCCTCTGGTGCCTCCGTCTCGGGCAAGCCGGCCCGCCGGGGCAACCGAGGCAGCTTCATGGAGCGCATGGAGGAGCGCTGGCGCCGTCGTCACGACGAGCGCTGAGCGCCGGACGACCTCCAGACGACCGTGCGGCCGCCCCCGGAAGGGGACGACCGCACGGTCGATTCGGACGTTCACGAGCCCTTGTGGGCCGCCGTCCGCCGCCACCTGATGTTCTCCAGCCGGTCGAAGCCGTCGAGCACACCCTCGCCCATCTGACGCAGCCGCCGTAGCGTCGACGGAGGCAGCAGCAGGGCCCGCACCCGCCTCCAGCGCGACACCGTGGCCGCCAGCGCCTGCCGTACCTTGCGAAGGTCCTTCCTCATCGGCGCGATCTCTCCGGCGTCCCGCGCGAACAACGCCCGCTCGACCGCCGAGGCGATCGCCGCGATGGACGCGGCCGGCTCGGCCCCGAACTCATAGCGCTCGGTCAGCCGCCGCGCCAGCGCCCGGGGCGTCTCGCTGGGCTCGCGGGCCATTCCGTAGTCGAACAGCACGTCGTCCAGCTCCGCCCAGGCGGCCGCCACGGCCGGGTGGCTGCCCGCCGCGACCCTGGCCGTCATCTCGTCAGACGGCTCGGACACCTTCCAGCCCAGCGCGCGGACCCGCCTGCTCCTGGTGATCAGCCGTATCCCGGCCGGGATCAGCAGGATGAGCAGGAGCACGCCCGCGCCGATGCCGATCTTGCCGATCAGCGGCATCGAGTCGTCCACCGGCAGCCCGCTGTCGGCGATGGTGGCCTCGCGGTCGAGCGCGCGGGGGTTGTTCCGGTTCTGCGGGCCGAGCGGCGAGTCGTCGGACGTGCTGGTCGCCCCGGGCGTCGGCGTGGAGTTGTCGCTCGTGGAACGGGGGAGCGGCTGCGTGTAGGCGGGCACCCGGGCGCTGCCCTGGCCGAGCGAGCCCGTCGGAGTGGGCTCGAACGGCAGCCAGCCCACGCCGTCGAAGTACAGCTCCGGCCACGAGTGGGAGTCGTTGGTGCCGACCGTCCACCTGTCGCCGTCCTTCGTGCCGCCCGTGTAGCCGATCGCCACCCTGGCCGGGATGCCCACCAGCCTGGCCAGCACCGCCATCGACGCGGCGAACTGCTCGCAGTAACCGGCCCTGCTGCGCAGCAGGAAGTCCTTCAGCGCGGAGTTGCCGGAGCCCTGCGTCTTGAGGCTGTAGGTGAAGTCACCGGTCTTGGTGAAGAACTCCTGGATTTTCACCGCGGCCTCGTAGCTGCTCCGGGCGTTCGCCGTCACCTTGGCCGCCAGGTCCCTGATCTCCGGGGGCAGGTTGTCGGGCAGCTTGAGGTAACGCGGGTCGCTCGCCGAGGCCCTGGCCTGCGGCAGCGCTTCGAGCAGGTCGCCGGTCACCGCTGGCTCGGTGGTCAAGACCTCGTAGCCGAGTCCGGCGGCCTCGTCCCTGGTGGAGAAGACCATCAGGGTGGTGGTGTCCGCGCGCCAGTCGCCGTCGATGTTGATCTGCCGCGGCGGGTACGGCAGGGGCAGGAACGACAGCCGCTCGATCTCGTCACTGAGCTGGATCTTGGTCGTCACGTTCGAGACCTTGGTCGCCGGTGACAGGCCGGGCGGAGCGGGCAGCGGGCCGTTCTCCGTCCTGTTGTCCGGTGAGCCTTTCGGCTCCGTCATGCCGAACTGCTCGCCGTCGAAGGTGTCGAGCGAGTAGATCCGCAGGTAGCGGGGCTTGTCATCGGTGTTGGTGTACGACAGGACGACGCGCCGCTCCGGCAGCTCCAGCTGGCCCTTCAGACCGGCGATGGGATTCGGGATGCTGATCGAATTGCCCCTGCCCGACCCGTTACCGCCCACCCCGAAGGTGAAGAACGACACCGGCTCCATCGCCGGCAGCGCCGCGGGCACCAGGACCGCCAGCGCGATCGCGGCGAACCCGATGCGCTTGCCCGACAGGCGCAGCCCCCGGGTGTCGGCCGTCTCGCGCTCGGCGCCCGGCACCGGTGAGGTGGCGGCGCGGGTCCGCCTGACCAGCACCGCGCGTCCCCAGTGGCCGACGCGTTCGCGGCCGTCGGCGATCAGCAGACCGGTGAAGCCGAGAGCGGCGATGATGAACGCGGGCCAGCTGATCGGATCCGGCAGGATCGTGGCTGGCACCGTGGCCAGCGCCAGCATCGGCAGCCCCGCCAGCGCCGCCCGCCGCAACCGCGCGGCGAACAGGTCCACCATGAGCGCGATGAGCCCCACGCCGCCGGTCGTCAGCAGCGCTATGCCCTCGGTGGCGGGCACCGGCGCGGCGAAGCGCTGGATGTCGGCCCAGCCGGTGCCCAGCAGCTTGGCCAGTTCCAGCACCGACCCCTTGGTCGGCACCACCCAGGCCCACGCCTTGTCGGAGGCGAAGGCCATGGTCAGATAGATCCACAGCGCGGCCACGCTCACCAGCGCCGCCGCCCACGCGGGCAGCGACAGCCGCCCGCTCACCAGGCCACCGCACATCACCGCGAGCACCGCCCCCAGCGACGCCCAGAACCAGGAGCCGCCCTGGAAGAGCGGATAGAGCAGGACGGCCGCGCAGAACGTGGCCACCGCCGAGGCGATCGACAGCCTCATGCCGCACCTCCTGCCGAGTTGAGCGCGTACCTGCCGCGGTTGGCGGCGTCCTGCCAGACCGAGGCGATCGGCACGCCGGCGGGCAGCCGCACGATGCGCCACCCGTAACCGGCGAGGACCGCCTGCACCGCCTGGTAGTTCTCCGTGGAGCCCGGCTCGCCGCCGTCCCACGTGCCCACGTCGAGGAGTACGGCCACGCCGGTGATGCCGCTGTGCCTGAGCCTGGCCAGCTCCCTGGCCTCCTCCGGGTCCAGCGAGCCGAGCACGGCCACGATCAGCCCGTCGCCGCCGCCCTGACGCAGCGCGGACACGCCCAGCTCCAGCGAGCGGGCGGGGCTGTTCCGTACCACCGCGAGGGTGTCGAGCAGCGACCAGCTCAACCCGGTGTCGGTCAGGTGCTCGGCGCCCTGGTCGGTCACCAGTCTCAGGCCGAGGCCCTCATGGGCGAGATGCACGCCGATGGAGGCCGCGGCCGAGACCGCCACCTCGAAGGAGGAACGCGGGCCCTCGCCGCGGTGGGCGTAGCGGCGCGTGTCGAGCAGCAGCGCGCCGCGGCTCTGCCACTGCTGCTCCTCGCGCCGCACCATCAGCTCGCCGTGGCGGGCGGTGGAGCGCCAGTGCACCCGCCGCAGGTCGTCGCCCTGCCGGTACTCGCGCGGCGCCACGTCGTCGTCGCCGGCCGCCGCCACACTCCTGGTACGGCTGTCGCCGCCCCCGGTCCACTCACCCGACAGCCGTACGTGGGGCAGCGCCACCACCTGCGGCGTCACCACCAGCGTGTCGCTGATGGTGAACCCCCGGGTGAGCTCCACCAGCCCGAACGGGTCGGTGATGCGCACGGACAGCGGGCCGATCGTGTAGCGGCCGCGCAGGTCGGAGCGGACCCGGTAGTCGATCTCCCGGATCCCGCGCGACTCCACCCGGTCCAGCACGAACCGGGGCCGCACGCCCAGCGCGTACGGCACGGTGTCCTCGATGAGCAGCAGCCCGGTGGGCAGCCGGGTGACGTTCTCCAGGCGCAGCGTCACGGTCGCCTCACCGCCCACCTCCGCCCTGGCCGGGTCCAGGCGCCGCGCGCAGCTCAGCCGGTAGCGGGTGCGCGCCACCACCATCGCGGCCAGCAGCGGCAGCGCCGTCACCAGGACCCCGATCCTGAACAGGTCGTTCTCGCCCAGGAGGAAGGCCATCAACATGGCGGCCACCCCGGAGGCCAGGAACGAGCGTCCCCGGGAAGTCAGCGCCCGCAGCCCGTCTCTCACGACGCTCGCGTCTCCGGCACGGGCACGCGCCTGACCAGCTCGGTCACCACCTGCTCGGGCAGGCGGCGCTGTCCCTGGGCCTCGACGCTGGGCAGCAGCCGGTGCGCGAGCACCGGCACGGCCAGCTCCTGCAGGTCGTCGGGGATGACGTAGTCGCGCCCGGACAGCGCCGCGTTGGCCCTGGCCGCCCTGACCAGCTGCAATGTCGAGCGCGGCGAGGCGCCCAGCCGCAGGTCGGGGGAGTGGCGGGTGGCGACGGCGAGGTCGATGGCGTACTTCTTGACCGGCTGCGAGACGTACACGCCGCGGACCGCCTCGATCAGCGCGCGCACCTCGGCGGTCGTGGCGACCGGCTGCAGCTTGTCCAGTGGCGGGGTGCCGCCGTGCACGTCGAGCATCTCCAGCTCGGCCGAGGGCTCCGGGTAGCCCATCGCGACGCGGGCGGTGAAACGGTCGCGCTGCGCCTCCGGGAGGGGATAGGTGCCCTCCATCTCGATCGGGTTCTGCGTGGCGATCACCATGAAGGGCGCGTCGAGCGGGTAGGTCACTCCGTCGACCGTGACCTGGCGCTCCTCCATGCACTCCAGCAGCGCCGACTGCGTCTTGGGCGAAGCCCGGTTGATCTCGTCGCCCACCACGATGTTGGCGAACACCGGCCCCGGCTTGAACTCGAACTCCCGGGTCTGCTGGTTGTAGGCGCTCACACCGGTGATGTCGCTGGGCAGCAGGTCCGGCGTGAACTGGATGCGCCGGACCGGACAGTCGATGGACCTGGCCAGTGCCTTGGCCAGCATGGTCTTGCCGACTCCGGGCACGTCCTCGATCAGCAGGTGGCCTTCGGCCAGCAGGACAGTCAGGGTGAGGCGGACGGCGTCCCCTTTGCCCTCGATCACCGACTCGATCGCCTGCCGAATCCGGTGCGCGGTGGAGACCAGCTCGTCGAGCCGGCTAGGGACGTCATGGGTTACTGCCACCAGGCCTCCATGAGAAGTGCTACGGCAGTCCCGCGTGCCAGGGCGTGATTGCGGGAGCCATGCCATTCCTTTTCCATTGTGTGTACGACCCTACGACGCTGGGGGTTCTTGGGCGACTTTTACCGATATTCCAGAGAACCTGCCCCCAGTTGTGGTTCTTGTGCCATACGGGTGCGAATCCCGTGACAGTGGCCCTCGCGATGCGCTCCACTTTCCACCACGCGGCGCTTCGTGAAGCGCTTGATCCGCTAATTCCATGGTCATTCCAACCCTCGACACGCCCATGAGGGTTGGGTCGCGCCCCACCGCCCCCCACCCGACGGCATGGCTCTGACCTGCACTAACGCGCGGCGATCTAGTGGCGAAGCGGCTGGGAATCAGTTGACGGTGGGGAGAAGTGGAGTATGGTGGTGCGCAGTGGAGGGCCCGGTGCGCCAGCGCTGAGCGCTTCGCTAGGCACGGGAGGTGGGGCCGATGTTCCTCGGCACCCATCAGCCGCGTCTGGACGACAAGGGACGGCTGTTCCTGCCGGCTAAGTACCGTGAGGAGCTGGCGGAGGGTCTTGTGATCACCAAAGGCCAGGAGCGATGCCTCTACGTCTTTCCCGTAGAGGAGTTCCAGCGCATTACCGAGGCTCTCAGCACCGCCCCGGTCACCGCCAAGGCGGTGCGCGACTACAGCCGCGTCTTCTTCGCCAGCGCGTCCGACGAGACGCCTGACAAGCAGGGGCGCATCACGATCCCGCAGAGCCTGCGCCAATACGCGGGCCTCGTGCGTGACTGCGCGGTCATCGGGGCCAACACCCGGTTGGAGATCTGGGACGCCCAAGCCTGGGACACCTATCTCGACGCGCAGGAGCAGGCGTTCGCCGATCTGTCGGAGGAGGTGCTGCCAGGGATTCTGTAGAGCCACGGTCGATCCGTCGGAGATGTCGTTCGGCGAGGTCTCCACCCGCAACCACTGCCGGCCAGCTGATGCACCTTCCCCGGTGTCAGATGGCAGGCGTCCACGAAGAGGGTGCGGATGGGGACCTGGCCGGACGGCGCCGGGTGGGGGCCAGGTGGGCCGATGATCGTCCGGACGCGTCATCCGCGAGCAAGGACGCGAGAGGGGGGTTGGAGATGTACGACAACGCAGGCACGGGCGGTCACGTTCCGGTCATGCTCGACCGCGTTCTGGAGCTCTTGGCTCCGGCGCTGACCGGCCAGGAGCCCGTCGTCGTCGACGCCAACCTCGGCCTCGGTGGCCACTCGGAGGCCCTGCTCGCCGCTCATCCGTCTCTGCACCTGATCGGCATCGACCGCGACCCGTTCGCGATCGAGTTCTCCACGCGCAGGCTCGCCCCCTACGCCGACCGGACCACGCTGGTCCACGCCTCGTCCGACGAACTGGCCGACGTGCTCGCCCGCGCGGGCCACGCCACCGTCGACGGGGTGCTGTTCGACCTGGGGGTGTCCTCGCCGCAACTGGACGAGGCCGAACGCGGATTCGCCTATTCCTATGACGCTCCGCTCGACATGCGGATGGATACGGATCAAGAGCTCACAGCGGAGAAGGTGGTCAATACCTACTCGGCCGCGGAGCTAACCCGCATCCTCCGCGATTACGGAGAGGAACGGTTCGCACCGCGTGTCGCGCGCCTAATTCTCCAGGAAAGGGCCAAGGACCCCATAACGTCGACTAAGCGGTTGGCGGAGATCGTTCGTCAGGCGATTCCAGCCGCCACTCGGCGCACAGGGGGCAACCCCGCCAAGAGAACTTTCCAGGCGCTGCGCATCGAGGTCAACGCGGAGCTCGCCGCCCTGGAGGTGGCGCTGCCCGCGGCGCTCGACGCGCTGGTGCTCGGTGGGCGAGTCGTCGTGCTCTCCTACCACTCCCTGGAGGACCGGCTCACCAAGCAGGTCCTCGCGGCGCGAACCAAGGACACCGGCCCCCCTGGGTTGCCCGTCCCGCTGCCGGCTCATCAGCCGCGGTTCCGCCTGGTGACGAGGGGAGCCGAGCTCCCAAGTGAAGAAGAGTTGGCCCGCAACCCGCGGGCGACCTCGGCCCGGCTACGGGCGGCAGAGAGGATCCGTGTTGACCACCAGGACTGAGCAGGAGAGCAGGCGGGGCGCGGCCGTCCGCGGCGTCCCGCAGAAGACGGCGCCCAAGACCGGCCCGCGCAGGCCCGGCGTGCCTCACCAGTCCAAGCCCATCCCGCGTTCGCGCCCCGACGGTCCCGAGACGACCGGTCCCGGCGGGACATCGGCGGGCCAGGACCGGGCGCGCCCGGCGCTCAAGCGACGCCCGTCGCGGGGGCGCCAGCGGGCCCCGTTCGTGCTGCTCGTCGTCGGGCTGATGTGCGGCGGCCTGATGAGCCTGCTGCTGCTCAACGTCGTTCTCGCGCAGGACTCCAACACCGCGGCCAACCTGCGCAAAGAGATCGAGGTGGCACGGCAGGCCAACGAGGACGCCAAGCTCGTCAACGAGACGAACATGGGTCCCGGCCCGGTCGCCGACCAGGCCGAGATGCAGGGTCAGCACCGTGACTGGGACAAGCCCAACGTGCTGACCGAGGCGGGCGCCGACACCAGCCAGGTGGACCAGGGACGGTGAGAGACACAGGCGGCAGGGGGCAGGGTCCCGGCCGCGGCGGCGCCGGTTCCCAGGGAGGGCCCGGCGCCTCTCGCCGTACCCCCGGCGGGCCGGGGCGGCAGGGGCGGCAAGCGGGGTCGGCTCGCTCGGAGGGGGCGGGCCGGCCCGATGATCCACCCAAGGAGCCGAGAAAGCGGCCGGACCCGCTCGACCTCCCGTTCGGTCCGTTCGTCAGGGACGAAGGCCGCGACGACGGAGACGACCGCGGGGCCCGACGCCCGCAGGACCCGGCTGACGGGCCCCGCGGCCGCTCTCGCGAGGACGACCGCGAGGGCCCGCGTGCCCGGCCTCGGCAGGGTGGCGACGGGCCGAAGGGCCGTTCCCGGCAGGACGGGGACGACGCCGCCAAGGAGCGTGCCCGCCAGCGTTCCGTACGCCCGCGCCCGGAGGCCGAACGCCCCAGGGATCGCATCCCCCCGGCCAGGGACGAGCGCTCCCGGGCCCGCCAGGACGAC
Organism: Nonomuraea sp. NPDC049750; assembly: GCF_040659625.1. Lineage (NCBI taxonomy): Bacteria > Bacillati > Actinomycetota > Actinomycetes > Streptosporangiales > Streptosporangiaceae > Nonomuraea > Nonomuraea sp. NPDC049750. Next base: position 374,143 of record NZ_JBFANB010000004.1, on the reverse strand, counting down.
GGGCCGCTCCGCCGTACCCGCGAAGAGGTCCCCCGTGACGTGCGCCGGGCCCGCGACGAGGCTCCCGGCGACGGCGGCAGGCTTCGCCGTACCCGCGACGACGAGCACACGCGCGTGCAGCCCCCCGCGCGGCGCGGCGGCGAGGGGCCGCCCCGCAGGCCCCCGGCGCCCCCGCGCCCGCCCAAGCCGTCGCCCGTGCTGCGCCTGGGCAACCCGCGCAGGCGCATCAACATCGGCCTGATCGGCATGACGTTCATCCTGTCGATCTTCGGCGGCCGGCTCGTCCAGATGCAGGGCCTCGACTCCAAGGTCTACGAGGCGCGGGCCGTGGGCCAGCGCACGCAGACCGAGGAGATCCCGGCCAAGCGCGGGTCCATCACCGACGTCAACGGTCACGCGCTGGCCGTCACCGTCGAGGCCCGCGAGATCGCCATCGACCCCAGCAAGATCAAGGATGAGGTACGGCCGAAGATCACCGCCGTGCTCGCCGCCCAGCTCGGCCGGCCCCAGGAGGAGATAGCCGCCAAGCTCGCCAAGACGAACACCCAATACCAGCTCCTGGCCAGGGACGCCGATCCGCTCGTGGCCAGCCGCCTGCTCAAGGCGGAAGTGCCCGCGATGACCACGAAGAAGACCTACCGCCGCGTCTACCCGGGCGGTGACCTGGCGGGCAGCCTGATCGGGTTCGTCGGCGACGAGCAGAGCGGGCTGGGCGGCATGGAACAGGCGCGCGACACCCTGCTGAAGGGGCGCGACGGCCAGCAGCGCGTCGAGACCGGTCGCGACGGCCAGCGCATCCCCATGACCAGCAGCCAGCGCACGGTCCCGGTCGACGGCCGCGACGTGCGGCTGACCATCGACCGCGACATCCAGTGGGCCGCCCAGCAGGCGGTGGCCAAGCAGGTGAGCGACTCCGGCGCGAGCAGCGGCACGGTCATCGTCATGGACGTGCGCAACGGGCAGATCATCGCCATGGCCAACGCCCCCGAGCTCGACCTGAACAACTGGCGCAAGGGCCCTGCGGCCCTCTACGTCAACCGGGCCGCCTCCGAGGTCTTCGAGCCGGGCAGCACCAACAAGGTGATCACCGCCGCCGCCACCCTGGAGGCCGGCGTGGTGTCGCCCGACACGGTCTTCCAGGTCAAGGACAACATCAGGTGCGCGGACCGGGTGCTGCACGACGCGCACCCGCACAAGCCGGAGCCGATGACCTACCGCCAGGCCGTGGCCGAGTCCAGCAACGTGGCCACCATCATGGCCGCGCGCAAGGTCGGCAGCCAGCGCCTCTACGAGATGCTGAAGAGCTTCGGCTTCGGCGCGCGGCCGGGCGGCGGCGTGCCCAACGCGGAGGCCGGCCTGCTGCCCAACTACAAGAACTGGTCGGGCAGCCAGAGCTGCACGATCGCCTACGGGCAGGGCGTGTCCGTGACCGCGCTGCAGATGGCCAGCGTCTACCAGACCATCGCCAACGGCGGCGTCAAGATCGAGCCGCAGATCGTCGCGGGCACGACGGACGAGTCGGGCAGGTTCGTACCGTCCGCTCCTGGTAAGGAGACCAGGGTGGTCAGCGACAAGACCGCCAAGGAGATCACCACCATGCTGGAGACCGCGGTGAGCGCCGAGGGCACCGGCGAGCTGGCCGCCATCCCGGGATACCGGGTGGCGGGCAAGACCGGCACCGCCAACCGCTACGACGCGCAGCTCGGCCGCTATGACGGCTACACGGCGTCGTTCGCCGGATTCGCCCCCGCCGACGCGCCGCGGCTGGTCGTGCTGTCCGTGCTGCAGAATCCCACGAAGGACCACTTCGGGGGCCAGGTCGCGGCCCCTGTTTTCAAGGACGTGATGACGTTCGCCATCAAGAGCAAGAAGATTCCGCCGACCGGCTCGGCCGCACCCACGGTGCGGACGCGCGCGGGACAGTGACCAGGGAAGGTACGCTGCGGCCGTGCGTCCCCCGTCGTCTATGCGTCCAACGACCAGTCCGCCCCGCCCGCTGACCGGGCTGGCGACCATGCTCGACGCCGATTCCGGCACGTCGCGGTCGCCGTACGCCCCGCTCACCGGTGTCACGATCGACTCCCGCCACGTGCGGCGCGGAGATCTTTACGTGGCCTTGCCGGGCAACCGGTCCCACGGCGCCGATTTCGCCGCCGAGGCCATGGCGCTCGGCGCCGTGGCCGTCCTCACCGATCCCGGCGGCCGCGCGGCCGCCGCCGCCACGGGCCTGCCCGTCCTCGTCGTGCCCGACGTCCGAGCCGTGCTCGGGCAGGTCGCCTCCTGGGTCTACGGCCGGCCGGCCGACGACATCCAGTTGCTCGGCGTCACCGGCACCAGCGGCAAGTCCACCACCTCGTTCCTGCTCGAAGCCGGCCTGCGGGCCGCGGGCCACACCACCGGGCTGGTGGGCGGCGTCGAGATCCGCGCCGGCGACCTGCGCTTCGAGCCCAGGCTGACCACCCCCGAGGCCACCGAGCTGCACGGCCTGTTCGCGCTCATGCGTGAGGCGGGGGTCACGGCGGCGGCCATGGAGGTCTCCAGCCATGCCCTGGCGCTCGGCCGGGTCGACGGCCTCCACTACGACGTGGCCCTGTTCACCAACCTGTCGCAGGACCATCTCGACTTCCACAAGGACTTCGACGACTACTTCGCCGCCAAGACCCGGCTCTTCCAGCCCGAGCTGGCCCGCGTGGGCGTGACGAACATCGACGACCCCTATGGCCGCGAGCTGCTGTCGGTGGCGAAGGTGCCGATGACCACGTTCTCCGCGCTGGGCGCGCCCGAGGCCCTCTGGCGGGCGCTCGACGTGCGGCTGGGCGCCGACGGCAGCACCTTCCGCGTGACCGGTCCCGGCGGCGTCGAGGCCGACGCGCAGATCTCGCTGCCCGGCCCGTTCAACGTCGCCAACGCGCTCGGCGCGATCGTCACGCTCGTCGAGGCCGGGGTGCCGCTGCAGACCGCCGTCCACGGCGTCGGCACGCTCATCGGCGTCCCCGGCCGCATGCAGCGCATCACGCAGGCGGACGAGGAGTTCCAGGCGATCGTCGACTACTCCCACAAACCCGCCGCGGTCGAGTCGGTGCTGCGCTCGCTGCGCGAGGTCACCGCGGGCCGGCTGGTCGTCGTGCTCGGCTGTGGCGGCGAGCGCGACGCGGGCAAGCGGCCCGTCATGGGCGAGTCCGCGGCGAGATTGGCCGATGTGGCCATATTCACGAGCGACAATCCTCGTTCCGAGGACCCTCTGGACATTCTGGCCGCGATGATGGAAGGAGCGCTCCGCGTTCCGCAGCACGACCGCGCTCATGTGATCATTGAGCCCGACCGCGCGTCCGCGATCGACCTGGCGATCGGCCGGGCCGGGCGTGGCGACGTGATCGTCGTGGCAGGCAAGGGTCACGAGCAGGGCCAGTACGTTTCAGGTGAGGTGATCCCCTTCGACGATCGCGAAGTGGTCGCCGGAGCGATCGACGCACGCAAGGAAAGCAGGAAGCACGCATGATCCCGTTGCCTCTGGCCAGGATCGCCGAGATAACCTCGGGCGCCCTGTCGGGCATGGCCGACCCTCGCGCCGTGGTGCGCGGTCCCGTCGTGATCGACTCACGGGGCGTAGAACCGGGATCCCTGTTCGTCGCCCTGAAGGGCGCGCGGGTCGACGGCCACGACTACGCCGCCCAGGCCATCCGGGCCGGCGCCGTCGCCGTGCTGGCCACCAGGCCGGTCGAGGCCCCCACGGTAATCGTCCCCGACGCCGCCGCCGCGCTGGCCGACCTGGCCACGGCCCACGCCGCCGCGCTGCCCCAGGCCACCGTGATCGGCGTGACCGGCTCGGCCGGAAAGACCTCCACCAAAGACCTCCTGGCCCGGCTGACCGGGCGGATCGGGCCGACCATCGCGCCCGTCGGCTCCTTCAACAACGAGCTCGGCCACCCGCTGACCGTGCTCAGGGCCGACGCCGACACCCGCTACCTGGTGCTGGAGCTCAGCGCCCGCAACATCGGCCACATCCAGGCCCTGGCCCGCATCGCGCCGCCGCGGATCGGCGTGGTGCTGAACGTCGGCACCGCCCACATCGGCGTGTTCGGCGGCAAGGAGGCCATCGCCAAGGCCAAGGGTGAGCTCGTCGAGGCGCTGCCGCGCACCGGCGTGGCCGTGCTCAACGCCGACGACCCGCTGGTCCTGGAGATGGCCTCGCGCACCGACGCCAGGGTCACGCTGTTCGGCCGCTCCGAGGCCGCCGCCATCCGCGCCGAGGACGTCGTCGTCGACGAGCGCGGGCGCGCCTCGTTCACGCTGCGCACCCCCTCGGGCTCCGGGCAGGTCCGGCTCAAGCTGTACGGCGCGCACGCCGTGGAGAACGCCCTGGCCGCCGCCGCGGCCGGTTACGAGCTCGGCCTGCCCGTCGCCACCATCGCCGCGGAGCTGTCGGAGGCCACGCCGCGCAGCCGGTGGCGGATGGAGGTCACCGACCGCCCCGATGGGGTCACGATCGTCAACGACGCCTACAACGCCAACCCCGACTCGATGCGGGCCGCGTTCGAGACGTTCGGCGTGCTCGGCAAGGGCCGCCGCCGCTTCGCCGTGATCGCCGCCCTGCGCGAACTGGGCGAGGACAGCGCAGCGCTCAACGAGGAGCTGGGCCGCCTGGCTGGCGGTTCCGGACTGGCGGGCCTCATCGTGGCCGGGCCCGACGCCCAGCCGGTGCTTCAGGGGGCCTACGCGGCCGCTCAGGCGGCCTCCGCCGCGGGCCCGCCGCTCCCGCTCGCGGGAGGCCCGCCGATGGCGGGAGCACCCGCGCAGCCGCCCCAGACGCTCATCCTGCACGTGCCCGACGCCGCCGCCGCGGCGGCCGAGCTGGCCGGTTGGCTGCGGCCGGGTGACGCGGTGCTGGTCAAGGGGCCCCGGGCGATGGGTCTGGAGCGGACGGCCGAGCAGTTGCTCGGGGGGGCCACGCAGTGACCGACATCATCATCGCCGGTGCGGTGGGGCTGATCCTGTCGATGCTCGGGACGCCCCTGGCCATCCGGCTGTTCTCCCGGCGCGGTTACGGCCAAGAGATCCGCGAGGAGGGCCCGTCCGGGCACCACGGCAAGCGGGGCACGCCCACCATGGGCGGCACCGTGATCGTGCTGGCCTCGCTGCTCGCCTACGGCGCCTCCCGCCTGGCCACGCTGTCGGCGCCGACCGTCTCGGGGATGCTGGTGCTGTTCCTGATGACCGGGCTCGGCGCGGTCGGCTTCCTCGACGACTTCATCAAGATCTACAAGCAGCGCAGCCTCGGCCTGCGCAGCGGCGCCAAGGCGCTCGGCCAGCTCGTCATCGGCGCGGTCTTCGCGGTGCTGGTGACCCAGCAGGCCAACGTCTACGGCATCACCCCCGCCGAGCCCAGGCTGTCGTTCCTGCGCGACTTCGGGCCCTCGCTCGGCATCGTGGGCTTCACCATCTGGGTCCTCATCATGATCGTCGGGTTCTCCAACGCGGTGAACCTCACCGACGGCCTCGACGGCCTGGCCAGTGGCGCGACCGGGGTGGTGCTCGGCGCGTACGTGTTGATCGGCAACTGGCAGCTGCGCAACAACTGCATCGACCAGCTCGGCCCCAACTGCTACTGGGTGCGGGACCCGCTCGACCTGGCGGTGGTGGCGGCGGCCGTGCTCGGGGCGCTGATCGGGTTCCTGTGGTGGAACGCCCCGCCCGCGAAGATCTTCATGGGCGACACCGGCTCGCTGGCCCTGGGCGGCGTGCTGGCCGGTCTGGCCATCGCCACCCGCACCCAGCTGCTGCTCATCATCCTGGCCGGGCTGTGCGTGATCATCACGATGTCGGTGATCATCCAGGTCGGCTTCTTCAAGATGACCGGTAAACGGGTGTTCAGGATGGCGCCGCTGCAGCACCACTTCGAGCTCAAGGGCTGGGCCGAGACCACGATCGTGGTCCGTTTCTGGCTCATCGCCGGACTCTGCGCGGCACTCGGGCTCGGGTTGTTCTACGTCGAATGGATGCCCAAGTAATGGCTCTCACCTGCGTGGCCGGGCTCGGCGTCTCCGGCACCGCCGTGGCGCGGGTGCTCGCCGCGCGGGGTGAGCCCGTCGTCGTGGTCGAGGCCGCCGAGGACGAACGCCGGCGCGCCGTGGCGGCCGAGCTCGCCGGGTTCGGCGTCGAGGTGCGCTTCGGCCCGATGGAGCTGCCGGCGGGCGTCACCCGGCTCGTCACCACCGGCTGGGCGCCGCACCACCCGCTGATCGCCGCGGCCCTCGCGGCGGGCGTCGAGGTGGTCGGGGAGGTGGAGCTGGCCTGGCGGCTGCGCCCCGCACAGGCGGCCCCGTGGCTCGCGCTGACCGGCACCAACGGCAAGACGACCGTGGTCCGCATGCTCACCTCCATCCTGCTGGCCGCCGGGCGCAAGGCGCTGGCCGTGGGCAACGTGGGCCTGCCCGTGGTCGAGGCCGTGGGGGAGCCGTACGACGCCCTGGCGGTCGAGCTGTCGAGCTTCCAGCTGCACTGGTCGAGCACGCTCGCCCCGCACGCCGCCGCGATACTCAACGTGGCGCCCGACCACCTCGACTGGCACGGCTCTATGGAGGCGTACGCCGAGGCCAAGGGACGCATCTTCGAGCGCGCGGGCACCGTGGTCTACAACGCCGACGACCCCGAGGCGTCGCGGCTGGCCGCCCCCTACCCGGACAAGGTCGGCTTCACGCTGCGCGTGCCCCGGCCCGGCCAGCTGGGCGTGGTGGAGGACCTGCTGGTGGACCGGGCGTTCGTGGCCAACCCCGCCGAGGCCGCCGAGGAGCTCGCGACCCTCGCCGACGTGCGCCCCCTGGCGCCGCACAACGTGGCCAACGCGCTCGCCGCCGCCGCGCTGGCCCGCACGCTCGGCGTCACCCCCGACGCCGTACGCCAGGGCCTGCGCGACTTCGTGCCCGACCCGCACCGCATGGCGCACGTCGAGCGGGTCGGCGAGGTCGACTACGTCGACGACTCCAAGGCCACCAACCCGCACGCAGCCGGCGCGGCGCTGTCGTCCTACCCCTCGATCGTGTGGATCGCGGGCGGCCAGCTCAAGGGCGCCGACGTGGACGACCTGGTACGCCAGGCAGCGCCCAGGCTGCGCGGCGCGGTGCTGCTCGGCGTGGACCGCGCCCGGATCGCCGAAGCTCTGGCGCGACACGCGCCGAATGTCCCCGTCGTGGACATCTCCGCCCAAGACACTGGTGCGATGGATCGTGTCGTCACCGAAGCCGCCAGGCTCGCCTCCCCCGGAGACACCGTGTTGCTGTCGCCGGCCGGCGCGTCGCTGGACATGTTCGCCAACTACCCGGCCCGAGGGGAGGCCTTCGCGCGAGCCGTACGCGGCCTGGAGGCGGCCACGTGAGCACGACCACCTCTCCACAGGCTCCTGAGCGGCCACGGCAGAGCGCGGTCGAAGGGCCGACCGGCTGGATCCGCGACCAGCTCGCCGTGCTCAAGGAGCTGCTGGAGAAGCCGCTGGCGACCTACTACCTCATCATCGGCTGCTGCGGGCTGCTGCTCGCGCTCGGGCTGATGATGGTGCTGTCGGCCTCCAGCATCGAGGCGATGCAGAAGACCGACAACCCGTTCACCTGGTTCATCAAGCAGTCGCTGTCGGCCGGTCTGGGCGTGACGCTCATGTGGGTCTGCTCCAGGCTGCCGCACAAGTTCTTCCGCTGGGCGGGCTACCCGCTGATGGCGCTGTCGTTCATCGGCCTGGTCATGGTGCTGTTCATCGGCTCGTCCCAGCTGGGCGCGCAGCGGTGGATCGACGTCGGCTCCTACAGCATCCAGCCCTCCGAGCCCGCCAAGCTGGCCCTCGCGCTGTGGGGAGCGGACCTGCTGGCCCGCAGGGCGCGGCAGGGCCGCATCGAGTGGCGGCAGCTGCTCATCCCGCTCATGCCGGGCACCGCGCTCCTGGCCGTCATGGTCATGTTCGGCCGGGACCTGGGCACCACGCTGGTGCTGTTCATGGTCTTCCTGTCGCTGCTGTGGGTGGTGGGCGCGCCGGTGAAGCTGTTCGGCGGCATCCTGGCGCTCGCCGTGCTGGCCACGCTGATCATGATCAAGGTGGAGCCGTACCGCATGGCGCGCATCGGCGCCTTCCTCAACCCGTGGGCCGACGCCCAGGGCGACGGCTACCAGGCCGTACAAGGGCAGATCGCGATGGGCTCCGGCAGCTGGTTCGGGCTCGGCCTGGGCAGCAGCCGGGCCAAGTGGAGCTGGCTGCCCCACGGCGAGAGCGACTTCATCTTCGCGATCCTGGGCGAGGAGCTCGGGCTGATGGGGACCCTGACCGTGGTGGTGCTGTTCGGGCTGCTCGGCTACGCCGGCCTGCGGGTCGCCGCCCGGGTCAAGGACTCCTTCGTACGGCTGGCCGCCGCCGCCATCGTGGCCTGGATCGTCGGCCAGGCCATCATCAACATGGGCGCGGTGCTCGGCGTGGTGCCCATCACCGGCATCCCGCTGCCCCTGGTCTCCTACGGGGGGTCGGCCCTCCTGCCGACCCTCGCCGCCCTGGGGATGCTGTTGTCGTTCGCGAAACGTGAGCCGGGCGCGCGCGAGGCTCTGGCCGCTCGTGGCCCCGGACCGGCCGTACGGGCCCTAAGCTGGCTTGGCCTGGGGGGAACGACCAAAGGCCGAGTGAGACGTTAGGGAGTGACCTAGATGAGGGTGGTCCTCGCCGGTGGCGGGACGGCCGGGCACATCGAGCCGGCTCTCGCCCTTGCGGACGCGCTGCGCCATTATGACCAGCGCATCGGCATAACCTGTGTGGGCACCGAACGCGGCCTCGAAACCCGCCTGGTCCCGGCCAGGGGATACGAGCTGGAGCTGGTGCCGGCGGTGCCGCTGCCGAGGGCGATCACGCCCCGGCTGCTGACCGTGCCCGGACGGCTGGCCGGTGCGGTCAACGCGGTGGCGGCGATACTCGACCGCGTCCAGGCCGACGTCCTGGTGGGCTTCGGCGGCTACGTGGCGACCCCGGCCTACCTGGCGGCCAAGCGGCGCGGCCTGCCGATCGTGGTGCACGAGGCCAACCCGCGGCCCGGCCTGGCCAACCGGCTGGGCGCCCGGCTCACCGACCACGTCTTCACCGGCTTCCCCGACCACGTGCTGGGCAAGGCCGAATACATCGGCACCCCGCTGCGCCGCGAGATCGTCTCGCTGGACCGGCTGTCGATGGGCGACAAGGCCCGCTCCTGGTTCGGCCTGCAGACCGACCGGCCCACGCTGCTGGTGTTCGGCGGCTCCCAGGGGGCCAGGTCGCTCAACGAGGCCGCGCTGGCCGCCGCGCCGGTCCTGCGCTCGGCCGGCGTGCAGGTGCTGCACGTGCTCGGCCCCAAGAACACCGTCGAGCGCGAGCCGCCGCCCGGCGACCCCCAATACGTCCTGCTGCCCTACCTCGACCGCATGGATCTCGCGTACGCCGCCGCCGACTTCGCGCTGTGCCGCAGCGGCGCGCTGACCTGCGCCGAGCTCACCGCGGTCGGACTGCCCGCCGCCTACGTGCCGCTGCCGCACGGCAACGGCGAGCAGCGGATCAACGCCGAGCGCATCGCGGCGGGCGGTGGCGGGTTCGTGGTCGGCGACGCCGACCTGTCATCTGATTGGATCGTCCACAACGTCCTTCCCGTGCTCCACAGTCCCGAGCGGGTCGTGGCCCTGTCGGAGGCCGCCTCCAGACTGGGACGGAAGGACGCCGATATCATTCTGGCCAGGAAAGTGTTGGAGATAGCCCGATGAGTCTCGTCAAGCTGGTCGATCCCGTCGCCGCAGAAGAGCTGGGGCGCGTGCACTTCATCGGCATCGGCGGCGCGGGGATGTCCGGGATCGCGCGCATCCTGCTCAAGCGCGGGGTGCGGGTGTCCGGCAGCGACGCGCGCAGCACCGATCAGGTCAACGAGCTGCGCGAGCTCGGCGCGATCGTGCACATCGGCCACGCCGCCTCCCACATCAGGGACGTGGACACGGTGGTGGTGTCCACCGCGATCCGCGACTCCAACCCGGAGCTGGGCGAGGCGCTCAAGCAGGGGCTGCGGGTCATCCCGCGAGCCGCCGCGCTCGCCTCCGTGATGGCCGGGCGCAACGGCGTCGCCGTCGCGGGCACCCACGGCAAGACCACCACCGCCTCGATGATGACCGTCGCGCTGCAGAAGTGCGGGGCCGACCCGTCCTACTGCGTGGGCGGCCAGCTCGTCACCACCGGGCTGGGGGCCGACGAGGGGTCGGGGGAGGTGTTCGTCGCCGAGGCCGACGAGAGCGACGGGTCCTTCCTCATGCTGGCGCCCGACATCGCCGTGGTGACGAACGTCGAGGCCGACCATCTCGACAACTACGGCGATCCGCGCGCCGTGCACGACAGCTTCGCCCGCTTCGCCGACCGCGTCGGGTCGCTGCTGATCACCTGCGCCGACGACCCTGGGGCGGCCGAGCTGGCCGAGGTGGCGCGGGCGCGCGGCATCAAGGTCATCACGTACGGCGAGACGGGCGACTACCGCGTGCGCGACGTCAGGCCCGACGGGTTCGGCACCACGTACACCATCGAGGGCATGGGCGAGGTCCGGCTGGCCGTCCCCGGGGCGCACAACGCGCTCAACGCCACCGCCGTGGTCGCCGTGGCCGTGGCGCTGGGACTGCCGTTCGAGGAGATCAGAGACGGGCTGGCGACCTTCACCGGGGCCAAGCGGCGCTTCGAGGCCAAGGGCGAGGCGGGTGGGGTCGCGGTGTTCGACAGCTACGCCCACCATCCGACCGAGCTGGCCGCCGACCTGAGGGCCGCGCGTGACGTGGTGGCCTCCTACTCGGGCGACGGACGGGTCATCGCGATCTTCCAGCCACACCTCTACTCGCGCACCAGGTTCTTCGCCGAGGAGTTCGGGACGGCGCTCGGGCTGGCCGACGAGGCGATCGTGCTCGATGTCTACGGCGCCCGCGAGGACCCCGAGCCCGGCGTGTCGGGGGCCATGGTGGCGGGCCGCGTGCGGCTGCCCGCCGAGCAGGTGGTCTACGCCCCGGACCGGGCCTCGGTGCCGGCCCTGGTGGCGGCTCGGGCCCGGGGCGGCGACATCGTGCTGACGATGGGCGCGGGCGACGTGACGGAGCTCGGACCGCAGATCCTTGAGCAGCTCTCCGCGGGCTGATTCGGCGGCCGGCCACCTCGGGTGTGGCTCCGCGCGGTACGGCTCTTCGGGCGACTATGCGTGGCGTGGCTCTTTGCGGGACGGCTGCGCGGCCGGCTGCGCCTGGGGTGGCTCCGCAGGGGACGACTCCGCGGTCCACTACATCTGGCGTGGCTCCGCGCGGGACGACGCCGTGGTCCGCTGCGCGTGGCGTGGCTCTTCGCCGTATGACCCCGCCGTCCCTCACGGCCGGCGGCCACAGGCGGCCGGGCGGCGGGGGTTCTGGCGGTGGGACTCTGGCGTGGCGCCGTGGGCGGTGGCCGGACGCGGCGTAGGTTCAGTGGCGCGCGGCGTGCGTGGCGGTGACTCTTGCGGCGTAGGTTCGGTGGCGCACGGCGTGCCGGTTGCGCAAGGTGGGTGACCCTGGGAGGGCGATGAAGGCGCGCAACGCTTTTCTGGTACTGCTGACCGCCGGAGTGGTGGGCTGCGCCGTCTGGCTGATCTTCTTCTCGCCCGTGCTCGGCGTACGATCGATCGACATCGTGGGAAATGTCACAGTGCCTGCTGAGCGCATAGAGCAACAGGCCGGGGTGCCCGAGTTGCACCCGCTGGCCACCGTCGATCTGGCCGGCGTCGAGGCCCGGGTGATGCAGATCAGGCAGCTCGCCTCGGCCAAGGTCGACCGGGTCTGGCCGGGCACGCTGAAGATCGAGGTGGTCGAGCGCGAGCCGATCGCCGCGATCACGGCCGGCGGCAAGGCGGCGCTGATCGACAAGGGGGGCGTCGTCATCGAGCTCCAGGACACGGTCCCGCCCGGCCTGCCGACGCTCAAGGTGGACCGCCCCGCCGCCGGCGACCCCACGACCATGGCCGCGCTGCGGGTGATCCAGTCACTGCCCGACGATCTCGCGGCCAAGGTACGGGGGGTCCGGGCCTCCTCGCCCGAGGGTGTGTCGCTGGAGCTCTCCGACGGCCGCGGCGTCGTCTGGGGCGGGGCCGACCGGGGCGCGGACAAGGCTCGCATCCTCAAGACCCTCCTGCGCCGCAAGGCCAGCGTCTACGACGTGAGCTCACCCGACGTGGTGACGCTCAAATGAGCCGGATCCCATCGAGGTGGTGACGCTCAAGTGCCGAACCCCACCGAGGTGGTGACGCTCAAGTGCCGGATCCCACTGACGTGGTGACCCTCAAGCGTGGGAGCTGGACCCTGCCGAGGTGGTGGCGGCCAAGTGCCGGAGCTGGACCCCACCGACGTGGTGGCGGTCAAGCGTCGGAGCTGGACCCCCGCCCACGTGGTGACGGTCAAGCGCCCGGATTCCACCGTGCCGCCAACGGAGCCGTCGTACGGCGTGATCCGGGGGTGGGGTTGGCGCGTCCTACGGGATATGCGTCGCATAAAGGGCGGCGCACCTGTCAGAGCGCGCCGATCATGCCGCCCGCCGATGGCCGAGTCTGTCCGGGATGGGGCTTCCGGCGTGAGAGCCTGTAACACGGCGCGTGGCAGAGGAGGGTTCCGACCTGGCGGGACGACGGAGCGAAACGGACAGCCCGCGACACGCCGGACGTGCTTGCGGCGCGGTTAGTTGACCCGCCCGGAGCGTAACTCCTACTGTCCGTATCAATCCTCAGGTTGACATAAATCTGAATCTCAACTTGAGGTTGAGAGTTAACGAAGCAGAGAACGCGGAGACGATCCGCACCGAAATGGCAAGTCAACGAGCGGAAAGGCCCCTCGTCGTGGCAGCACCGCAGAACTACCTCGCGGTCATCAAGGTCGTCGGCATTGGCGGCGGCGGAGTGAACGCCGTCAACCGGATGATCGAGGAGGGACTCAAGGGCGTCGAGTTCATCGCGATAAACACCGACGCCCAGGCGCTGCTGATGAGTGACGCCGACGTCAAACTCGACGTGGGCCGCGAGCTCACCCGCGGGCTGGGAGCCGGCGCCAACCCCGATGTGGGGCGCAAGGCGGCCGAAGACCATCGTGAGGAGATCGAGGAGGTCCTCAAGGGGGCCGACATGGTCTTCGTGACCGCGGGTGAGGGAGGCGGCACCGGCACCGGCGGCGCGCCCGTCGTGGCGAACATCGCCCGGTCGCTCGGCGCGCTCACGATCGGTGTCGTGACCCGGCCGTTCAGCTTCGAGGGCCGTCGCAGGGCCTCGCAGGCCGAGGCCGGCATCGAGACCCTGCGCGACGAGGTCGACACGCTGATCGTGATCCCCAACGACCGGCTGCTGTCGATCTCCGACCGGCAAGTGAGCGTGCTCGACGCGTTCAAGGCGGCCGACCAGGTGCTGCTGTCGGGTGTGCAGGGCATCACCGATCTGATCACCACGCCCGGCCTGATCAACCTCGACTTCGCCGACGTCAAGTCGGTCATGTCGGGCGCCGGTTCGGCGCTGATGGGCATCGGCCACGCGCGCGGTGACGACCGCTCGGTCGCCGCCGCCGAGATGGCAGTCTCCAGCCCGCTGCTGGAGGCCAGCATCGACGGCGCCCACGGCGTGCTGCTGTCGATCGCCGGCGGCTCCGACCTCGGCCTGTTCGAGATCAACGAGGCCGCCCAGCTCGTGTCGATGGCGGCCGCGCTCGACGCCAACATCATCTTCGGTACGGTCATCGACGACGCGCTCGGCGACGAGGTCCGCGTCACCGTGATCGCCGCCGGGTTCGACGACGTGCCGCCGCCGGCGGAGAAGCCGCTCCCGCGCCCGCAGAGCCGTCCCGCCGCCGCGTCCACGGCCCCGCCCGTGTCGTCGCCGGTACGCCCCAGCGTCTCGGCGCCCAGCGTGAAGGCCGAGCCCGCGCCGCAGCGTTTCGACCAGCGCCCCGAGCCCCGGCCCGAACTGCGTCCCGAGCCGCGCCCCGACTTCAGGCCGGAGCCTCGCCCTGAGCCGCGCTCCGACTTCAGGCCCGAGCCTCGCCCTGAGCCCCTGTCCGAGCCGCGCGCCGACCTCCGTCCCGAACCGCCGCGCCCGGACCAGCGGTCCGACTTCCGCTCCGACCATCGGCCCGAGCCGGTGCGTCCGGTGGAGAGCGCGCCCGAGCCGGCGGCCCACGAGCCGATCGCCGACGAGCCCTCCGGCCCCGTCTCGATCCCGCGGCCCACGCCCGAGCCCGCCAATCCGCCCACGCCCATCACCTCCCGCATGTCGGAGCCCGCCAAACGCCGTCCGGTGGTTTTCGAGGAGCAGGAGGAGGAACTCGACGTCCCCGACTTCCTCAAGTAGTCCGACTCTCCGCCGCTCCTTCCTCACCGGGCCTCGATGGCCCTTCACCGGGGGAATGGAGCGGCGCAGCCGCGTTCGGGGCCGGTTCCTCCAGCCAGGTGATCTGGCTCACCGGGCCGGGGTGATCTCACTCACGTAACCGGGGTGATCTCACTCACGTATCCGGGGTGGCTGAACCCACGTGGCGGGGTGGCCGGACCCACGTAGCGGGAGCGATCGGACTCACGCGGCCGGGGATGGTCGGGACTTCCCATAGCCGGGGTGGTTGGGCCCGCATGGAGCCGGGGTGGTCGACTCAGGTGGTCGGGGTGGTCGGGAGTCGTGTAGAGCTGGGGTGACCGGACTCACGTGCCTCGTCACGGCGGCCGGCCCCGTGCGGGATCAGCGGCCGTCTTCCTGGAGGCCCCTGGCCCCGTGCGGCGGGTGGGGCCCACCGGGCCTGCCGTACCAGAAGAACAGCGCCGCACCACATGGGAGGCGCGCCCTGCGGCAGAGAGATACCCGAGCGGAGCGAAGAGGTGGACGTGAGCGTGAGTACGGACGAGACCGGCCGGACGCGGCAAGACGCCAGTGACGGGACGCGGCGTGACGAGACGGCCCGGGCGCGGCAAGACGCCAGTGACGGGACGCGGCGTGACGAGACGGATCGAGCGCGGCAAGACGAGACCGACCGGACTCGGCGGGGCGAGACTGACCAGGCGCGGCGGGACGAGAGTGGCCCGGCGCGGCGAGACGTGACCGATCGGGCGCGGCGGGATGAGATCGCGGCGGGGCTGGCGGAGGTGGAGGGGCGGATCTCCGAGGCGTGCCGGGCGGTCGGGCGTGATCGGAGTGAGGTGACCCTGATCGCCGTGACCAAGACCTATCCCGCCTCCGACGTCCGCCTGCTGTGCGAGCTCGGCGTCCGCGAGGTCGGCGAGAACCGCGACCAGGAGGCCGCCCCCAAGGCGCGCGAATGCCAGGAGCTCCCCCTGACCTGGCACTTCGTCGGCCAGTTGCAGACCAACAAGGTCCGTTCGGTGGTCTCCTACGCCGATGTGATCCACTCCGTCGACCGGCCCAGGCTGGTCGAGGTGATCAGCCGGGAGGCCGGGAAGCAGGGGCGCCAGGTCGGCTGCCTCGTGCAGGTGGCGCTCGACGACGACCCGGCCAGAGGCGGCGCCAGGCCCGCCGACGTGCCGGGGATCGCCGACCTGATCGCCGCGGCCGCGCACCTGTGGCTGGGCGGGGTGATGGCCGTGGCGCCGCTGGGGGAGGACCCGGGCAAGGCGTTCGCCCGGCTGCGAGAGTTGGCCGCCGCCGTACGCGAGCGCCACCCCCGTGCCACGATGCTGTCGGCGGGCATGAGCGATGACCTCGGCGCGGCCGTCGCGCACGGCGCGACACACGTTCGGGTCGGTACGGCGTTGCTCGGTCGTCGCAAGCCCTTCGTCAGGTAATGTCCCGTCAAGTGGGTCTTACAGGCTCACACCACCAGTAGAGGTCGATCAGCGGTGAGCTCCAAGGGGGTACGGCTACCGCCTCGGACCCGGCGACAGGCCCGAGCGAGTGCGACCATGAGCAGGAGGACGACGTAGCGATGGCCGGCGCGATGCGCAAGATGGCGGTCTACCTCGGTCTCGTGGAGGACGACCGCTACGAGAGGTATGAGACCTACCCGGACGAGTACGCCTACGAGGACGAGCCCCCGCGGACCGGCGAGGAGCGGGCCGTAGCGGTCCAGGAACGCGACGACGAGGCAGACTCCGGGGTCCCCGCGCCGAGGCCATCCACGACCGTCCTGGAGCGCCGTACGACCGATCTGGCGCGCATCACCACCCTCCATCCCCGGACCTACAACGAGGCCCGGACGATCGGCGAGCACTTCCGCGACGGCACCCCGGTCATCATGAACCTGACCGAGATGGTTGACAGCGACGCAAAACGCCTGGTCGATTTCGCGGCAGGTCTGGTCTTTGGCCTACATGGCAGCATTGAACGTGTTACCAACAAGGTGTTCCTGTTGTCCCCAGCCAATGTCGAGGTGACCGCCGAGGACAAGGCTCGAATCGCGGAACGCGGGTTCTTCAACCAGAGTTAGAGTCTCTGTATGTCTATCGCACCCAACCAGGCCTCACCGAGGCCCGGCGGGCACATCAGAAGTGGAGGCGCGGCCAGACCGTGGGGATCGTAAGCCAGATCTTGGTCGTAGTCCTGTCTCTCTATTTGGTGCTGCTCATCGGCAGGATGATCTTTGAGACGGTCCAGGCGTTCGCCCGTCAGTGGCGCCCTTCGGGCGTCGTGCTCGTGCTTGCCGAGGCCACCTACACCGCAACCGACCCACCTCTCAAGTTCCTCCGCCGTTTCATTCCCCCGCTCCGGTTGGGTACGGTGGCCTTTGACCTAAGCTTCACAGTCCTCTTCATCATCGTTCTGCTCTTGATCCAGATCGCCGGATCACTGGGCCCGCGGTGATGGAGGCCGTGGGGCACCGGTCGTGATCCAACTCGTGTCCGCGCTGAAGTGATTCGGGTTAACCGTCCCTCCGGACAGACTCCAAGCGCGCCAAGGAGACCAAAAGATGCCGCTGACGCCCGCTGATGTGCGGAACAAGCAGTTCAGTACCACTCGGCTACGGCCGGGCTACGACGAGGAAGAGGTCGACGCCTTCCTCGACGAAGTCGAGGCTGAGCTCGACCGCCTGATCCAAGAGAACGAGGAGCTCCGCGCCAAGCTGGCCGAGTGCCTGCGCGGTAAGGTGCCCGGGGGCATGAGCATGCCCATGGCCTCCGCTCCGGTGCAGGAGCAGCCGAAGCCCGAGATGATGATGCCGCCGCAGCCGGAGCCGATGAAGGTTCCCGAGCCGCAGCAGCAGCCTCAGCCGGTCCCCGTCATGAACATGCCTCCGGCCGAGGACAACATGGACACCGCGGCCCGCGTGCTCGCGCTGGCCCAGCAGACCGCCGACCAGGCGATCTCCGACGCCCGCCGCGAGGCGGACGAGACGGTCACCCGCGCCCGCCGCGAGGCCGACGAGATCCTCACCAAGGCTCGCCGCCAGGCCGAGCAGGTCATCGGCGACGCCCGTGCCCGCGCCGAGACGCTCGAGCGCGACGCGCAGGAGCGCCACCGCCAGGCCATGGGTTCTCTCGTCCAGACCCGTGACGAGCTGGAGCGCAAGGTCGAGGAGCTGCGCAGCTTCGAACGCGAATACCGCAGCCGCCTCAAGCTCTACCTGGAGAACCAGCTCGCCGAGCTGAACGTCTCCGCGGAAGGCAGCGGTGGCTTCCCGGTCATGACCGGCGGCGGTCCCTCGGCGGCGGCCCCGGCCATGTCGCACGCGGTGCCTCAGGGTGGTCAGCAGCCTCTCCCCGGTGGTCCCAACCCGTTCGGCGGTGACTCCCCGCAGGGCGCTTTCCCCGGCGGTGACGGTCCGCACAACGACCGCCGGTAAAGTAGCGGGTCATCAAGGACCCGTCACTCGAAAGAGCCCTTTGTGATCCTAATCAGTGCTGGTTTGGTGCTCGCGGCGGTTGTCTTGCTGATCGCGGGCTTCGTTCTGGCAAAGCCGTTCCTGATCATGTGGTCCATCGTGGTCAGCGTGCTGTCCGCGCTGTTCCTGGTGATCGGGGCGCTGCTGCGGCGTCACGAGCTGTTTCCCGGTGGTGGGCGGGCCGCTGCGCCGGCCACCCCGCCGGTGGGGCACGCGCCGGTCGGCCTGCCGCATGGCCAGACCCAGCCGGGTCCCCTGGGGGCCCCGATGGGAGCGCCGCCGTCGCCGCGTCCACAGACGCACCAGCAGACGGCCACCGCGCCGACGCAACGCCGTCCCGCGGTGCGCGGGATCTCCCCGGACGCGCTCGTCCTGGTGATCCCCGGACGCAAGCGCTATCACGTCCCGGGTTGCCGCCAGCTGATCGGACGGGATCAAGAGGAGCTCACGTACGAGGAGGCGCGCGAGGAGGGCTTCACGCCCTGTACGGCGTGCCTGCCGGACGCAGCGCTGGGCGGACGGCAGCTGCCGCCTGCCGCCGGCCCCGAGCCCGCTGCCGCCTCCAAGCCCGGCGGCGTTGAGCCCGCCGTCACCCCCTTGCCCGGCGCTTCCGGCCCCGGCTCTTCTACCGGCGCCGCTTCCGGCCCCGTTACCGGCTCCGTGTCCGCTATGGGCCCCGCGCCGGTCGGCGGCCCCAAGCCCGGATCCGCGCCTTCATCGGCTCCCAAGCCTGGTTCCGGCCCTTCATCGGCTCCCAAGCGTGGCCCCGAGCCTTCGCAGACTCCCAAGGTCCCCGCAGACCTCCGGGCCGAGGCGCCCGGCGCCACGCGCGACCTGCGCCCCCCGGTGTCCGGCGGCCCGACCAAGCCGAAGCCCGACTCGAAGGCCGCCACCCCCGCCCCGGACCCCGCCGACGCCCCGGCCGAGCCGACGGGCTGGTTCGCCCGCCCCGCGGAGCCCGCGCCGTCGTCCAGCGCCACGACCAAGCCGGCCGCCTCAGGGCCCGGCAAGGACCGTACGGAACCCCCGTCGTCCGACCCTTCCGCCGGTCCGAGGCTGGCCCCGTACATCACCACCATGCCGTCGTCGGGCCAGCCGTCGTCCGGCCAGCCGTCGTCCGGGCAGACCAGGAGCGGGCAGCCGTCGTCGGGCAAGCCTGGGAGCGGCCAGCCAGCGTCGGGCAAGCCTGGGTCCGGTCAGCCGTCGTCCGGCCCGTCCGGAAGCGGACGTACCGAGACTGGCAAGCCCGGAAGCCGCCAACCTGGGGCGACCGGCAAGCCGGAGACGCCCGGAAGGCCCGAGACGCCCGGAAAGCCGGGAGTAGGTCGGCCCGGAGAGCGCCCCTCGTCCGTTGCGGCAGAGGCCGCCGGTCAGAGCCGTGGCGGACCGGACCGAGGTGCGCCCGAGCGCGGCGGACCGGCCCAAGGGGCCACCGAACGTGGTGGCCGGCCCCGGGGGACCGCCGAGCGTAGTGGTCAGGCCCAAGGGACCTCCGAGCCTGGCGGTCAGGAGCGTGATGCTCAAGGCCGTGATGCTCAAGGCCGTGATGCTCAAGGCCGTGGCGCTCAGGGCCGAGGTGTCGCGCCGGACGTCGACGACTCTGGGCCCGCGACGGCGCCTCAGCGTGCCGTACAAGCGGGAGAGCCCGCGCCGCAGCGCCCCGGCCCCGGCAAAGCCGGCTGGAGCCCGTCGTCGGACCGGCCTGAGCACCCGGCCGTGGCGCCCGAGCGTCCCGCCTCGACGGCCGAGTCCGCGGCCAAGCCCAAGGGTCCTCTGCCTACGGCGCCGACCGCGTCCGGTAAGCCGGCGCGGCCCGGATCCGGAGGGGAGGCGTCCGGCTCCGGAGAGGAGACGTCCGGCTCCGAGGGAGAGCGGTCCGGGGCCAAGAGGGAGACGTCCGGGGCCAAGGGAGAGCGGTCCGAGTCGGTGGGCGGGACCGTGATCATGCCGGTGCAGCCCGGAGCCGCTTCCGGGGCTACGCCCAAGGCAGAGAGCGCTGGGCCGCCGAGTGGGTCGCGCCCGGCCAGTGGGAGACCCGCTGCCGGTACGACGCCTGCGGCGAGCAGACCCGCGGAAAGCGCCAAGGCAGCCGAGAGCGCCAAGGCAGCGGCCAAAGCGCCCGAGCCCGCATCCGGGCCCACGCCGCCCAGGCCGGACAGCGGCGCGTCCGGCAGGCCGGACACCCCGGCACCCGCCAGGCCAGGCAGTGCCGCATCGGCCAGGCCAGGCAGTGCCGCATCGGCCAGGTCGGACAGTGCCGCGTCTGCGAAGCCGGATAGCGTCTCGTCCACTAAGTCGGACAGCGCCGCGTCTGCCAAGGGGTCCTCTGGCGGGGGAGACGCCGACCCCGCCAAAGAAGCGACCACCACGGGCGGCAAGCCCGACAGTGAGGGTGGCAAGCCCGACAGCGAAGGCGCGGGGAAGAGCGGGCGGTCGGCCACGGTGAAGGTCATCGTCGGCACTCGCCGCTACCACAGCACCGCCTGCCCCCTCATCCGGGGCGCGGGTGAAACGGGTGTGGAGACCATGACGATCTCGCAGGCCGAGTCGGCTGGCTTGACGAGCTGCTCGGTCTGCCAGAACGATCGCGAGTCCGTCAGCTAGGTGAGCCCGGGCGAAAGCCTCGACGTTGGTTCAGCGGCCAACGTAGAGGCTGCCCGGATGCTGGGCCACTGCGGTTTGTCGGGCCGCCGGTCGTGGAGGCCGGACCGGCGGGCATGTAGATCGCGGGCGGGCTGGCCAGCGAGATCGTCGGCGGGGCGGGCCAGCCATCGAGGCCCCTTCGCCTGGGAAATCACCTCGGCCGCCCTTGAAGACCGCACGGCCCAGGCCGAGCAAGGGGCCAGGTCGATCGGCAGAAGCGTGTGAGCCGGGTCCAGCTGGTCGGGTCGAGCGGGTCGGTTGAGCGGCGGAGCGAGCGGACCGGGTGAGGCCCGGTCAGGTGGGGTGCGATCAGGGGTCTGGTCGGGCGGGGTGCGGTCAGGGGTCTGGTCGGGCGGGGTGCGGTCAGGGGTCCCGTCGGATCGGGTTGAGCGGCGGAGCGGGCGGGGCGGGCCCGTCCGGATAGGGGCCCGTGGGTAGGGCCCGTCCGGGTGAGGCGCGGTCAGGTGGGCCGGTCAGGTGTCCGTGGGTGATTCGGGCCAGCCGGATTCGAGGAGGTCGAAGATGGCGTGCATCGCGGCCAGGGGGTCCGCTTCCGTGCCCGCGAGCTCCGGGATCTCCAGGACGTAGCGGGCGAGAGCGCGGACCGTCATGTCGGCGGGGTCGCGGCCGCTCTCCGTGGCGATCGCCTCGGCCAGGGCGCCCTCGCTCGCTATCCAGAGCTTGCGTGAGTATTCCCGCAGGGCGGGCGTACCCACGATCAGGTCGCGTTTGCGCCGAAGGTCGGGCGGGAGGTCTTCGGTGAAGGGTCCCCGGCCGGCCAGGCAGCGGCGCAGGGCTTCCAGCACCGACTGACCGGAGGGGCGGTCGTGGATCGCGGCGACCAGCCACACGTGTCGTTCGGCGCCGTCGTCGAAGATCAGCGCTTCCTTGCCGTCCGGCACGTGCGCGAACAGGGTGGCGATGGAGACGTCCGCCTCGTCGGCGATCTGAGCGACGGTGACGCCGTCGTAGCCATGTTCGGCGAACAGCCGCAACGCCGCGTCCGACAACGCCCGGCGGGTCTGTGCCTTCTTGCGCTCGCGGCGCCCCATCGTCGTTGCCATGCCTCCACCGTATCCCAAAACTAGAATGCATCTGAATCTATAGTGATTATAGTTTCTTGGCCGGTATGGCGCCTGGCCGACACGACGACCTCCCCATGTAAGGAGCCGGACATGACCGACCCCCACAGCCCAGACCCCTGGGACGTGCGCCGCCTGCCGCGCGCCGACGGCAAGAACTTCCTGGTCACCGGTGGCAACGCGGGCATCGGATACTTCGTCGCGGAACAACTCGCCGGCACCGGTGCCACCGTCATCCTCGGCAGCCGGGACACCGCCAAGGCCGAAGCGGCTCAGGTCTCGATCCGCGCCCGCGTCCCCGGCGCGCGCGTCCGTCACATCCGCCTGGACCTGGCCGATCTCTCCTCGCTCAAAGCCTCTGTGGACGCGCTGAGTCTGGACAGGCTGGACGCGGTCGTCTGCAACGCCGGAGTGCTGCTCGATCAGCCGCCGCGGCGCGAGACCAAGGACGGCAACGAGCTGATGTTCGCCACCAATCACCTGGGGCACTTCGCGCTGACCTGGTGGCTGGCACCTCTGCTGACGGCCGGGTCCGCGAGCCGGGTGGTGACCACCGGTAGCTTCACGGCCAAGTCCGAGAGCCTGGATCTCGACGATCTCCAGAGCACGCGCGATTACCGGCCGAAACGAACGTACGCGCGATCGAAACTCGCGCAGATGCTCTTCGGTCTCGAACTCGACCGTCGCCTGCGCGCCGTCGGCAGTACGACGTTGAGCGTGCTCACCCACCCCGGCGGCGCGCTCGACTCCCTCACCCCATCACGCCCACCGGTCCACCAAAGGACCACCGGCGAACGGCTGCGCGGTCTGCCGGCCGGCCTCCTCCTCCAGGGCAAGGAGGCCGCCGCCTGGCCCGCCGTCCGGGCCGTCCTCGATCCGTCCGTGCGCGGCGGCCAGTTGTGGGGGCCCCGGGTCTTCGGGATCCGCGGCGTGCCCACTCTCGAACCCGTGCGAGGTCACCTGGCCGACGCCGATCTCGCGGCGCGCGTGTGGACCGCCAGCGCCGATCTGACCGGCCTCGATCCGAGTTTTGGCCTCGGGTGAGCCCGATGGTCGATCGGCCCGAGAGGGCCCGCCAGGCGCGAAGCGGCGTGGGACGCCGCCAGGCGCGCAGGTCGTCAGCTGAGTGGGACGCGGCCAGGCGCGCAGGTCGTCAGCTGAGTGGGACGCGGCCAGGCGCGTCGCCCGTCAGCCGAGTGGGACGCGTCTAAGTGACACGTCCCACCCAGTCAAAACCCCATACGGCCCGTCAGGCGCGGCGCAGCTGGAACGTCAGCCCCAGGTCCGTCTCCGAGTGCGACGGCAGCCCGTCCTCGGACCCCTCCGTGACGGTCGTGGCGAGTACTTCCTCCGCCGCCGCCTGCCACCCCGACCGCAGCGCCTGGGCCAGGTCCGGGTCGGAGGCCGACCACCACAGGGAGATCCGGTCCGTGATGGTCAGGCCCGTCGACTTGCGGGCCTCCTGGACCAGGCGGATGACCTCGCGCAGCAGACCGGCCTGGCGCAGCTCGTCCGTCAGCTCCAGGTCGAGCGCCACCGTCTCGCCGGTGCCCGTGTCGACGGCGCCGGTCTCGACGGCCCAGCCCGAGCGCGGCTGCTCGGTGACGATCACGTCGTCGGGGCCGAGCGACACCGTGCCGAGCTCCGGTACGTCCACCGTGACAGAGGCGCCGGAGCGGAGGGTGGGCGCCAGGGAGGCGGCCTCCGCCGCGCCGACGGCCGCCGCCACCAGCTTGGTCTGCGAGCCGAACCGCTTGCCGAGGGCCCGGAAGTTGGGCTTGACGGTGTAGGACACGAGATCGGCGCTGAAGCCGGACATGTCCTCGAGAGCCTGGACGTTCAGCTCGTCGGCGATCAGATCCCGCAGTTCGGACGGGAGCGAGGGCCAGCCGTGCGCCCCGACCAGGGCCCGGCCGAGCGGCTGGCGGGTCTTGACGCCGGAGGAGGCACGGGCCGAGCGGCCCAGCTCGACCAGCCGTCGTACCAGTGCCATCCGCTCCGACAGCGTGGGGTCGAGCAGGTCCTCGCGTACGGCGGGCCAGGAGGTCAGGTGTACGGAGGAGGGCGCGCCCTCGCCGCGCAGCACGTCCCAGAGGTAGTCGGTGACGAACGGCGCGATGGGCGCCATCAGCCGCGTGACCGTCTCCAGGCACTCGTACAGGGTCGCGAACGCGTCCGCCGATCCCTGCCAGAAGCGGCGGCGCGAGCGGCGCACGTACCAGTTGGACAGGTCGTCCAGGAACTCCGCCAGCCGGCGCCCGGCCCGCTGGGTGTCGTACTCGTCCAGCGCGCCCGTGACCTCGGCCACCGTGCGGTGCAGCTCGGCCAGCGCCCAGCGGTCGAGCAGCGGCCGCTCGGCGGCGGGAGTCGCCTGCGCGAGGCGCTCGGGTGTCCACGACTCGGCGTTGGCGTAGAGGGTGAAGAACGAGGCCGTGTTCCAGTACGTCAGCAGGACCTTGCGGACGATCTCCTCAAGGGCGTTGTGCCCCACGCGGCGGGCCGCCCACGGCGAGCCGGAGCAGGCCATGAACCAGCGCAGCGCGTCGGCGCCGTGCTCGTCCATCAGCGGCATGGGCTCCAGGATGTTGCCCAGGTGCTTGCTCATCTTGCGGCCGTCCTCGGCCAGGATGAGCCCGAGGCAGAGCACGTTCTCGTAGGAGGACTGGCCGAACACCAGCGTGCCCACGGCCATCAGCGAGTAGAACCAGCCACGCGTCTGGTCGGTGGCCTCGCAGATGAACTGCGCCGGGTAGAGGC
The DNA here is from genome assembly GCF_040659625.1 of Nonomuraea sp. NPDC049750. NCBI lineage: Bacteria > Bacillati > Actinomycetota > Actinomycetes > Streptosporangiales > Streptosporangiaceae > Nonomuraea > Nonomuraea sp. NPDC049750. Next base: position 349,829 of record NZ_JBFANB010000004.1, on the reverse strand, counting down.
CCTCCGGCTTGCCCCGCTCGCCCCACTGGGCGAACGGCATGGATCCGGAGTCGTACCAGGCGTCGATGACGTCGGGCACGCGGCGGGCCTCGGCCGAGCAGGTCGGGCAGGGGAAGGTGACGTCGTCGACGTACGGGCGGTGCGGGTCGAGCGCGGAGACGTCGCGGCCGGCCAGTGTGCCCAGCTCCTCCATCGACCCGACGCACGTCACGTGGGACTCGTCGGCGGAGCAGACCCACAGCGGCAGCGGGGTCCCCCAGTAGCGCGAGCGCGACAGCGACCAGTCGACGTTGTTGCGCAGCCACTCGCCGAACCGGCCCCACTTGATGGTGTCGGGGTACCAGTTGGTGTTGGCGTTCTCGGCCAGCATCTGGTCCTTGACCGAGGTGGTCCGGATGTACCAGGAGGGGAGCGCGTAGTAGAGCAGCGCCGTGTGGCAGCGCCAGCAGTGCGGGTAGCTGTGCTCGAAGTGAGTGCCGCGGAACAGCAGGCCGCGGGCCCGCAGGTCCTCGGTGAGGCCCTCGTCGGCGTCCTTGAAGAACTGGCCGCCGACCATCGGCACGTCGTCGAGGAAGCGGCCGTCGGGGCCGATCGGGTTGACGACCGGCATGTCGTAGCGCTTGGTCACCGCCAGGTCGTCGGCGCCGAACGCCGGAGCCTGGTGGACCAGCCCGGTGCCGTCCTCGACCGTCACGTAGTCGCCGAGCACCACGTAGTGGGCGCCGGGGATGTCGACCAGCTCGAACGGCCGCGTGTAGGAGGTGTGCTCCAGGTCGCGGCCGGTGAAGCGGGCGACCTCGGTGGCGCCCTCGCCGAGCACCGCCAGCAGCGGCTCGGCGACGACCAGCACCTCGCCGTCCGCCGTGCGGGCCGCGACGTAGGTGACCTCGGGGTGTACGGCCACGGCGGTGTTGGAGACCAGCGTCCACGGCGTCGTCGTCCACACCAGCAGGGACGCGCCGAGCTCGCTCAGCGGGCCGGAGGTGACGGGCATGCGCACGTAGACCGATGGGCTGGAGACGGTCTCGTAGCCGCCGGGCTGGCCCAGCTCATGGTCGGACAGGCCGGTGCCGCAGCGCGGGCAGTAGGGGGTGATGCGGAAGTCGCGGAACAGCAGGCCCTTGTCGAAGACGACCTTGAGTGACCACCAGACCGATTCGATATAGGACGGGTCCATGGTCCGGTAGGCGGTGGACAGGTCGATCCAATAACCCATCCGCTCGGTCATCTGCTCGAAGGCGTCGACGTGGCGCAGCACCGACTCGCGGCATTTGGCGTTGAATTCCGCGATGCCGTACGCCTCGATGTCCTTCTTGCCGCTCAGGCCGAGCTCCCGCTCGATGCCGACCTCGACTGGCAGGCCGTGGCAGTCCCAGCCCGCCTTGCGCGGCACGCTGAAGCCCCGCATCGACTTGTAGCGGGGGAACAGGTCCTTGAACACCCGGGCCTCGACGTGGTGGACGCCGGGCAGGCCGTTGGCGGTGGGCGGGCCCTCGTAGAAGGTCCAGGAGGGGTTGCCGTCGTTCTGCTCGACGGAGCGCTCGAAGATCTTCCCGTCCCGCCAGCGGTCGAGGACCTCGCGCTCGAGCGCGGGCAGGTCGACCTGCGCGGGAAGAGGGCGGAAAGAAGGGGAAGACATCTCGGGCGGGCCTCCACGCGATCACTGACTGACAGGTGAGCGTGAAGGGACGAAGCCGTGCGGCCCCGCGGTACCACCCTTCTTGGCCTCAGGTGAGGCCCTCTTCGTTCGGGCTGCGGCCGGGTCTAGTGAGCTCGTGAGAGCCGTTCTTCCGGCGGCTCCGGGGTGATGTCCGTCACAGACGGGCCCCATCAACGCCTTGCAGCTTCACACCATAACGCAGAGTGGACCGCAAAGCTTCCGGGTTGGCGCTCGGCAGGTAGTGAACTCGTAAACCCCGACAAAGTTGTGGGAATGGGCGCCTCTGAGGAGGAGTTGAACGAGCGGGGCGGGATATTACGGGAGAGGTAAATCGTCCGGCGGGTCGTTTGCTGTTCTGTTATGGGGGACCTAAGCTGCCCGCACCATTTACGGCCTTGTTCCAGCATGGGGAGGTAGCCATGGCGCCAGTCACGCAGACCGCTACACCGTCGATGTGGTCTGAGGAGGAGCTCGCCGACGTCCGCGGCCGGCTGCAGAGCGAGATCGACGAGCTCAACACCGACATTCTTCGCCATGAGTCCGAGATCGCCTCGGGTGACGTCACCCAGGGGGCCGGTGACGACCAGGCCGACGCGGGTGCCAAGACGTATGAGCGCGAACGCGAGATCGCCCTTACCCTGAATGCGCGTGACCTCGTCGCGCAGAACGAACGTGCGATCGCCCGGATCGACGCAGGGACCTATGGAGTGTGCGAATCGTGCCACAAGCCGATCGGCAAGGAACGTCTGCAGGCGTTCCCGAGGGCGACGCTGTGCGTGGCCTGCAAGCAGAAGGAGGAGCGCCGGTAGGGGGGCGGCGCGGCCGCCTCTTCGCGGTCCTCGTCGTGCTGGCGGTCGTGATCTACGCGGCCGATCTGATCACCAAGACGCTCGTCCTGCGGACGCTCGACGGCAAAGCGCCCATGGTGGTCATCCAGGACGTACTGCAGTTCCGGGTGATCTTCAATTCCGGTGCCGCCTTCAGCATCGGCACCGGAATGACGATCATCTTCACGTTCATCGCGGCGGGTGTGGTGGTGGCCATCCTCCGCACGGCCCGCAAGATGCGCAGCCTGCCGTGGGCGATCACGCTGGGGCTGCTGCTCGGCGGGGCGCTGGGCAACCTGACCGACCGGCTGCTGCGCTATCCGTCCGGGATCGGCAGGTCCGTGCAGTTCCAGGGGCACGTGGTCGACTGGATCGAGGTGCTGCCCGGACACTTCCCGGTGATCGACTACTTCCCGGTGTTCAACGTGGCCGACTCGGCGATCGTCTGCGGCGGGATCCTCGCGGTGGTCCTGGCCTGGCGGGGCTACCAGATCGACGGCACCAGGGAGGGCGGCAAGCGTGGCTGACCAGCGTAGCCTCCCCGTGCCCGACGGGCTGGAGGGCGAGCGGCTCGACGCCGCGATCTCGCGCCTGTTCGGCTTCTCCCGCACCCGCGCCGCCGAGCTGATCGTCGCGGGCGAGGTGCTCGTGGACGGGCACGCGCCCGCCAAGTCCGACCGGGTGCACGCGGGCGCCTGGCTCGACGTGACCCTCCCTCCGCCGGTCAGTACGCCCATGCCGATCGCCGAGCCGGTGCCCGGCATGTCGATCGTGTACGAGGACGACGACATCGTCGTGGTCAACAAGCCGATCGGGGTGGCCGCCCACCCGACCGTCGGCTGGACCGGCCCGACCGTGATCGGCGGCCTGCTCGGCGCCGGTCACACGATCGCCACCAGCGGCGCGGCCGAACGGCAGGGCATCGTGCACCGGCTCGACGCCAACACGACCGGCGCCATGGTCGTGGCCAAGAGCGAGCACGCCTACTCCCACCTCAAGCGCGCCTTCAAGGAGCGCACGGTCGACAAGCGCTACCACGCGCTCGTACAGGGACATCCCGACCCGTTCAGGGGCACTGTCGACGCGCCCATCGACCGGCACCCGTCGGGCGACGGCCGGTTCGCCGTGGTCGCCGGGGGCAAGCCGTCGGTCACCCATTACGACACCATCGAGGCGTTCCGGGCGGCCTCGTTGCTGGACATCAAGCTGGAGACCGGCCGTACGCACCAGATCCGGGTGCACATGTCCGCGCTACGCCACCCGTGCGTGGGCGACCTGATGTACGGCGCCGACCCGACGCTCGCCGCCCGGCTGGGCATCACCCGGCAGTGGCTGCACGCGGTGTCGCTCGGGTTCGAGCACCCCAGCTCGGGCGAGTGGCTGACGTTCACCACCGACTACCCCGCCGACCTCCAGCGGGCCCTGGACGCCGTGCGCGACGAGTCCTGACCGGCGCCCTTCTCCGGTCTTCTCCGGTGCGGGACGGCGTCCTAGTCGGCGTTGTCGGCCGGAGGGACGTCGACGGGCTGGTCGGGCTCGTCGGTGGCCTTCGCCGAGGTCTTGGTGCTCTTCTTGGGGGTCTTGCTCTTGGTGGGCGTGGCCGAGGGCTTCTTCGTCGGCTCCTTCTTTTTCGTCGGCTCCTTCGTGGGCTCCTTCTTCGTCGGCGTTCCGGTCGGGGCCGGGGTGGGCTCGCCGGTCCGGTCGCTGGAGGGCGGGGCGCTCTGCCGTACCTGGTTCTGGTTGGTGGTCGGCTCGTGCGTCTCTGTCACCGTCTGTGTGGGCGTCGCCGAGGGGGTCGGGCCCGAGGGGCGGACGCTGGTCGTACGCACCACGGCCGGGACCGTCGTCGCCGGCTGGCGGACTTGGGACTGCCGGTTCGTCCACCACGCCGCGCCCGCGGTCAGGACGACGAGGGCGAGCGTGCCGGCCGCGACCGCGGTGAGCGGCGGTCTGCGACGCCTCCCGGATGGCGCCGGGTCCGCCTCGGGTTCCGCCGCCGCGGCGGGCGCGGCCATGGCTCCCGGCCCCATCATCGCGCCCGTCTGCGGCATGGGGTCCCGTTTGAGCTCCATGGGCGGCGCCGGGACGTTCACCGGCGCGGTCTCCTCCGGAGAGCTGCCGATCAGCAGCCGGTGGATCCGCTGCTCGGCCTCGTCCAGCGCCATCCGCTCGGCCGGGTCCTTGCGCAGCAGCCCGAGGATGACCGGGGCCAGCATGCCCGCGCGGGCCATCGGGGCGGGCTCGGAGTGCAGCACCGCGCCCAGCGTGGCCAGCGCGTGGGGGCGCTGGAACGGCGACTGGCCCTCGACGGCGTAGTACAGCGTCGCGCCCAGCGCCCACAGGTCCGAGGCGATCTGGGCCTCACCGCCGGCCGCCCGCTCCGGCGCCATGAACGCGGGCGTGCCGAGCAGCACCCCGGTCCTCGTGACGGGCGCCTCTCCCTCGGTGGTGGCGATGCCGAAGTCGGTGAGCACCGCCCGGCCGTCCGGGGTGAGCAGCACGTTGTCCGGTTTGACGTCGCGGTGCAGGACCCCGGCGGCGTGCGCGGCCCGCAGCGCCTCCAGTAACTGCAGCCCGATGTCGGCGGCCTCGGCCGGTGCCATCGGGCCGTCCTCGCGCACCATTTCGCCGAGGGTGCGCGAGTGGACGAGCTGCATGACGATCCACGGGTGGCCGTGCTCTTCGAGCACGTCATAGACGGTGGCGACGCCGGGATGCGCCACCCGCCCCGCGGCTCTGGCCTCGCGGAAGGTACGCACCGAGAAGACGTCTCGCTCGGGGTCGGTCAGGTCAGGAGGGGGATGGATCTCTTTGACCGCCACGTCTCGGCCGAGTACTTCGTCGTGGGCCTGCCAGACGGTTCCCATCCCACCCTGGCCGATGGTTCTGATCAGTCGGTAACGTCCGCCGACCAGCAGCGCAGAATCGGACATGCTCCGCCGTCTACCCGATAAAAACCCGGACAAGCGCGGTCACTATTGCTGCTGTCGCCAGAATCACCAGGAAAGGGGCGCGCAGCAGGAGCGCGACGACGGCCGCGCCCAGCCCGGCCGTGCGGGCGGCGTCGAAGTGGAGCTCGCCGTGCTCGGTGAACATCTGCACCGCGATCAGGGCGGCCAGCAGCGCCACGGGCACGAGTTCGGCGAAGCGGCGGACCCGGGGATGGTCGAGCACCCGGCGCGGTGCCGCCAGCCCGGCCAGCTTGAGGGCGTAACACCCGGCGCACACGGCCGCGATCGCCCACCACAGCGTCATCGGACCAGCACCGCCAGAACCACGACCGCCGACAGCAGCACCGGCACGCCCGGCGGGAAGAACGGCGTGGCGCAGAGCGCGACCGCCGCGCCGGCCAGCGCCAGCCACCTGAGCTGGGCGCTGCCCGTCAGGCGCGGCCACAGGATGGCCAGGAAGGTCGCCGGGCCGACCGCGTCCAGGCCCAGCGCACCAGGATCGCCCAGGAACGACGTGCCGAGCGCTCCGGCCAGCGTGGTGAGGTTCCAGGTGACGTACAGGCTGGCGAAGGTGGTCGCGAACGCGGTGCGCGCCGCCTCGGGCGAGGGCTGGGCGAGCGTGACGGCGGTGGTCTCGTCGATCACGCCCTGCGCGGCGAGGAGGCGACGCGGGCCGCGTACCCGGAGCAGGTCGGCCAGGCGCAGCCCGTACAGGGTGTTGCGGCCGCCCAGCAGCAGCGCGCCCGCGGCGGCCGCCACCAGGTCGCCGCCCGCGCCCACCGCTCCGGCCAGCGCGAACTGCGAGGCGCCGGTGAAGGCCAGCAGGCTCAGTACGCACGCCTGCGCCACGCTGAGGCCCGCGGTGATCGCCGCGGCGCCGAAGGCGAGCCCGGACAGCCCCACGGCCAGGCCCACGCCAAGACCGTCCCGTATTGCGGCGGAACGGTGTGTTGTCTGTCCCATGAGAGGTGAGGCTAGGTGAAGAGGAAATCGCCGGTCTTGTACGTTCCTGCTGACCGTTGGTAGGCCGCGGGTGGCACGCCCACGATGCGTTTGAAGTGCCGGTTCAGGTGGGCTTGGTCGGTGAAGCCCAGCTCGGCGGCCACCTGCGCCGGCCGTACGCCCGAATCCAGGAGCCGGCGGGCCCGCTGGATCCGCACGGAGATCAGGTAGGCGTGGGGCGGCAGGCCGGTCGCGGCCTTGAACGCGCGCAGCAGCGGGAACGGCCGCGCTCCGACGGCCTGCGCGAGATCGTCCAGGGACGGCGGGTCCACCAGGCTCTCGTGCAGGACCTCCAGCGCCTCGGCGACCGCTCGTCCGCCTTCGGCGGGCAGGACGGCGGACGGGCGCGGCGTGGCGTGCCGGATCAGCAGCCGGGCGAAGAAGCCGCGCATCAGCGACGAGGCGGCCAGCGCGTCACCGCGCTCGGCGGCCAGGTGCGCCCGGCCGAGCAGCGCCGCGACCGCCTGGTCCCGCACCACCTGCTCGGGGAAATACGGCGTCGTGTACGGCAGGCCGAGCTCGGCCGCGAGCCCCGAGAGCGCCTCCACCGAGGGGTAGAGCATCCGGTATGACCAGCCGTCCGCCGTGCCCGCCTGGCCGGTGTGCACCGCGTCCGGATTGACCAGCACCATCTCGCCCGCGCCCGCCCGGTGCAGGTCGCCGCGGTACTCGAACTCCTCCACGCCGTCGAGGATGAGCCCGATCGCGTAGCCGTCATGCACGTGCCGGGTGAAGCGGTGGGTGACGTAGTGGGCCTTGAGCAGGTCCAGCTGGGGCAGCGCCGGGTGGCGCCAGAAGCGCGCCCGCTCCTTCGCCGCCTCGTTCACTGGATCGTTCACTGGATCGTTCACTGGGGCCTGAACGTCTTGACGAACTCGTCGAAGTAGTGGCGGTCCTGGTCCCACGATGAGTCGGCCGTGTCCCAGTAGAGGGCGAAGTGGCGGCCGTCGGCGGTGCGGAAGCCGCGGTTGATCACGTGGATCAGCGTGCTGCCGCGCAGCCTGGTGAACTCCCAGTCGGCGGCCGACCGCCCGAGGTAGGTCGTGGCCCGGATGCCGATCCGCTTATAGCGCTGAAACTCCCCCTTGGCCTGGATCTCCTTCTCCAGCTCCACCCAGCGGCGCTCGGGGTCGGCCGAAGGCTTCTCGGGGACGGTCCACTCGACGATCATCTGGCCCACTGAGCCGGGGCCGGTGACCGTGACGCTGTCCCGGTTGGGGTTCTTCTTGGCCTGCCAGCCCTCGGGGAGGCCGATCGAGAAGCGCCCGGTGGAGTTGACGAGCCGGCGCCAGCCGTCGGGCAGACGCGGCGGGCTGGGGGTCGCGGACGGCTCGGCGGTACGGGTGGGGGTGGGCGTCGTCGTCCCGCTGGGGGTGGGGGTGGGGGTCGACGTGCCGGTAGGGGGCTGTTGGGAGGAGATGACGTACCAGCCGCCCGTGCCCAGCGCCCCGACGGCGATCACGACCGCGGGCACGGCCATGAGCCACCCGCGGCGACGGGTCCGTACGGGCATGGTCCCCGCGGGCCCGAATCCGCCGGGTACCTGGGTTCCCGCGGACGCGAATCCGCCGGGTACCTGGGTTCCCGCGGACGCGAACCCGCCGGGTAGCTGGGCTCCCGCGGACCCGAACCCGCCGGCTACCGGGCCGCCGGGTTGCGGGGTCTGAGGTCCGGCATATCCGTACACCATGGGTTCGGCGGCGGCGGTCCGCAGCAGGTGGGCGGCCTCGTCGGCGGGCATCCTCGCGGCCGGGTCCCGCTGCAGCAGGCCCATGATCACCGGGCCGAGCACGCCTGCCCGGACCGGCTGCCCAGGCAGGTCGCGCAGCACCGCCGCGACCGTCGCCGCCCACGAGTCGCGCTTGAACGGCGGCGCGCCCTCGACGGCCGCGTACAGCGTCGCGCCCAGCGACCACAGATCGGACTCGGGCCGGGCGGGCTCGCCGTTGAGGCGTTCGGGCGGCATGTAGGCGGGCGTGCCCACCAGGCCACCGGTGGCGGTCAGACCGGCCTCGGCCTCCAGCGAGGCGATGCCGAAGTCGGTGAGCACCACCCGGCCGTCATCGGCGAGCAGCACGTTCTCGGGCTTCACATCGCGGTGCAGCACCCCGGTCGCGTGCGCGGCCCGCAGCGCGTCGAGCACCCTGCCGCCGATCGCCGCGGCCTGCGCGACCGGCAGCGGACCGTGCTCGCGGATCACCTCGGCCAACGACCGCGAGCGGATCAACTGCATGACGATCCACGGGCGGCCGTCCTCCTCGACGACGTCGTGGATGACGATCACCGAGGGGTGGTCAAGGCGGCCCGCCGCCCTGGCCTCCCTGATGGTCCTGCGGTTGAGCTCGGCCCGCTTGTCCTCACCGACACCGGTGTAGCGGACTTCCTTGATCGCTACCGTACGGTCGAGCAGCTCGTCGTAGGCACGCCATACCACGCCCATCCCGCCCTCGCCGAGCGGTTCGATGAGCCTATATCGGTTACTGACCTGCCTTTCCACGCAGGGAAGCCTACTTGGCCGGGGTGAAGGTCGCGGCGAACGTGTCGAAGAAGTGCTTGTCCTTCTTCCACCTGCTCGTGAGGTTGTGCCAGTAGATCGCGTAGCCGCGGCCGTTGGCGACGAAGCCGCGGTTGCGCACCTTGGTCGGGCCCGTGTTCGTGTTCCAGGTGAAGTCCCAGTCGGCGGCCGGCCAGCCGCGGAAGTCGACCGCCTTGATGCTGATCTTGTCGTAGCCGCCGAACCCGTATTTGGCGGTCTTCTCCTGATTCTTCCAGTCCTTGAGGGGGTCCTTGCCGGGGCTCTTCGTCATCTCGAACATGATGTACGCGTTGCTGCCCGCACCCTTGCCATGGAAGGCGATCTGGTTGCTGCTGTGCCGGTATCTCGTCCAGCCCTTCGGCAGCGCGACGGAGAACTTCAGCTTCTTGTTCGTGTACATCTTCCAGCCGTCGGGCACCGCGGCGGCCGTCTCAGTGGGCTTCGCCGTCGGCGTCGGAGTCGGCGCGGCGGACGGGCTGACGGTCGGCGTGGCGGATGGAGCCGCGCTGCTCGGCGTGGTCTTCGGCGGGTCGGCGGTCGCCGCGGGCGGCTTGGCCGACTCCTTGACAGGAGGCGTGACGGACGCGGACTTCGTCCCCTCCTCCGGGCTGTCCTTGGCCGAGCGCAGGCCGAGATAGCCGCCCAGGCCCGCCACGAGCACGACCGCGACGACCACGGCGACGATCGGGCCCCACCGTCGGCCGTCGTGCCGGACGGCGTTCTGGGTGGACTGGGGAGGTTCCTCGGAATGCTCGCCGGTCGCCGGGGTGAGCCGCGCACCGGTCTCGAGCGGGGCTGCGGCGGCCTCCAGCAGGTTGGGGTCGGTCGGGGTCTCGTCCACGGCCGGCGGGATCACCGCGGTCGGCGCGGGCGCGGACGCCGAGGACTTCCGTGACCGTTGCTGCGTGATGACGGCCCGCAGCAACTCCCCGGTCTCCTCGTAGCCGAGGCGCTGCACCGGCTCCTTGGTCAGCAGGCCGCTGATCACGCCGCTGAGCGGCCCGGCGTGGGGAGCCGGGTCCGGTTCGTCGGTTAAGACAGCGTGCATGGTCGCGAGCGCCATGCCGCGCTCGTGGGGTGAGCGGCCTTCCACCGCCGTGTAAAGGGTCGCGCCGAGCGACCACAGGTCCGACTCGCGCCGCGCGGGCAGCCCCTTGAGCCGCTCGGGCGCGATGAACGCCGGAGTGCCCGCCAGCCCCGTCACCGTGAGCTGCGTCTCCGTCTCCAGCGTCGCGATGCCGAAGTCGGTGAGCACCACCCGGCCGTCATCGGCGAGCAGTACGTTCTCCGGCTTGACATCCCGGTGCAGGACGCCGGACTCGTGCGCGCGATGCAGCGCGTCGAGCACGGCCAGGCCGATCTCGGCCACCCGCTTGGGCGGCAATGGCCCATCCTGCTTGATCACTGCTCCCAGGGAGCGTGACTGGACGAGCTGCATGACGATCCAGGGCCGGCCGTCCTCCTCGATCACGTCGTGTACGACGATCACGTTCGGGTGCTCGAACCTGGCCGCTGCCCTCGCCTCACGCATCGTGCGCCGGTTCAGCAGCTGCACCTCGTCACCCAGGGCGGCGGCGTATCTGACCTCCTTGACCGCGACAGTGCGGTCCAGAAGCTCGTCATGGGCTCGCCAGACGATGCCCATGCCACCCCTGCCGATGGGTTCCTGCAGCTGGTAACGACCGGCGATGCGGCGTCCGTCCCGCTTGCGATCCGACATCAACGGCCTCGTACCCTCCTCTAGGCCAGGAAATACTCCCATAGCGAGGGATCAACGGCGACTCGCCTGAAGGCTACGAACCGTTGCTGGCGCTCGCTATGCGAGTCGATGGCTACCGGTAGAACTGTTGTTTGATCGCTCGGTTGCGACGGAGGGTAATCGTGAGGTAATTTTCTGTCACAGCCGGGTGCCTGACTGGCGCTCGGTCCCCGCCCCCGTTGGTGTCCGCACCAACGGGACAGCGTCCGGCGGGGCGGCGGCCCAAGAGGCGCACTTCCTCCAGGAGTGCGCAGTCAGGCCCCGACAACGCGGTTCTCATCCACGGTCCGCCCGGCTTGCCGGACGGACGCGGCTTCGGCTTCCACCGGATCACTGCCCGGCCCCGGTTGGGTGCGACGAGCCTACGCCGATGTCCGCTTTACCTAGGTAAACACAGGGAACCGAAGACGCTAGTCCGCTATGTGAGAGGGGGAGTCCAGCAGGTGGAGGGCCGGTGTAAAGTCTAGACATGACTTGTCGCTACGCGTTTACCGAGCCGGCTCCGGGAGGGCCGGTCGTCGGCTAGCGACCACCCGGAGTCGGCAACAGGCAGAGACGCCATCGTCTCTGCCTTTTTGATTTCCTGCCGGTTCCAGGGGAGCCGGCCGATGTGGGGAGCCGAGATGTCATCGACCTTGGAACGGCACGTGGTGACCGTGGGTGGCCTGCGGGTGGGCGACGGCCCGGCGGTGGTGATCGACCGCCGGATCAGCCTGCGCGGACCGGGCGGCGCGACCGGGCTGGGCACGACCGGGCCGGTCGGGCCAGGCGGGGCGACCGGGCCAGGCGGGGCGACCGGGCCAGGTGGGGCGAACGGGTGGGACCGGGTGGAAGCCCGGCGTGACAGGGTGACGTTGGTCGAGCCGGGTTCGGCGGCCGACCTGCCGGCGATCGCCGGGGCGGCCGACGGCGTGATCGTCGGGGCGGCGTGGACGCGCGACATCCCGCTGGTGCGGGCCGTGGCCGGGCTGGGCCTGCCGGTGGTGGTCGAACGCCGGGCGTCGGCGACGCTGGAGGAGTGGCTGGGGCTGGCCGACTACTGCGCCCTGGAGTGCGACGACCGGGTGATCCTGTGCGAGACGGGACGGCTGGACCTGGGGCTGCTGCGGGCCGCGCGGTCGGCGTCGGGGCGGCCGGTGCTCGCCGACGTGAGCGCGGACCTCGGGCTGTCGGCGGCGGCGGTGGCGGCGGGCGCGGACGGCCTGATCGTGGGCGGCCCTGTTGGGGGTGACGCCCTTCAGACAGAAGAGCACGGGGAGGCCGATGTAGGGCTGGCCGAGGAGGCGGTGGCGCTCGTCGGAGCGCTGGTCCGTCCCGAGGCGCCCGCCACGCTGCCCGAGTGCAGGCAGGCGATCGACCGGGTGGACGCGGCGCTGGCCACGCTCCTGGAGCGCCGCGCCGCGCTCGCCGGGATCGTGCAGACCCTCAAGCCGGTGGGCGGCTTCGCGGGCCGCGACATGGCGCGCGAGCGCGCGCTCGTCGCCCGGATGGCCGAGCACGCCCCAGAGCTGGGCGAGGCCCGGCTGGTTCCCATCATGAACGCGGTCATAGAGGCGGGCCTGAGCCTGGCCGAGGAACGATCGGCCAACGGCCGGAGCCACCGACCGGAAACGACGGCCTAGGGCCGGGTGTCCGTGCTTCCGCTCCCCCCATGGGGCCTCTGCCACGTCGGGCCGTTCGCTTGCGCTCGCCTGGAGGGGGTGTCCGTCCGAAGGGGCTCCGGTGTTTCGTCACATGACCGCCTCGACCCCTGGGCCAGTCCGTCGTGGCCGGCGTCCCTCTGAGGGATCCCCCCTGCGGGGGAGGGGACGAAGGCGGTCCTTTGCGGCTGGTGTCCTTTTGAGGGATTCCCCCTGCGCGGACGGGAAGAGAGCGGTTGGTTGTGGCTGGTGTCCTGTTGGGGACCCCTGCGGGGGAGGGGAAGAAGGACGGTCCGTTCGTTGTGGCTGGTGTCCCTTTGGGGATACCCCCTGCGGGGGAGGCGTGGCTGGGGCCATCGCGGTCGCCGCACCCGGAGCGGCGGGCTAGAAGCGGCTGTCGCCGGTGCTCGGGGTCGTGAGGTGGAAGTTGTTCATCGGGCGCCCCGGCCCGGCGGCGATCCGGGCGTTGATCAGCTCGGCGAACCGCCGGTAGCCCGCGCCCGTCGGATGGAAGCTGCGGCTGTTGACCACGAACTCGTCCAGGTTCAGCGCCAGCCCGTTCACGTACGGGTCAGGCCGTCCCACCTCGTGCCCGGCGAACGCGTCATAGGCGTCCACGTACTCGACGCTCCCCGTCCCCCCGAACGCCACGATCTCCCGGTCGAACTCCCCGGCCACCCGCGCCACGACGTCGTTCAGCTGCCGCGTCATGCCGTTGAGCCACCGCTGGTCCTCGACGGTCAGGTTGTCGACCCCGTCCGGGGGCGCGGCGGGGAACGGCCGGGGATAGCCGAGCACGATGATGCGCGCGTTCGGCGCCCGGCTCCTGAGCTCCCGCAGCACCTTCGTCATGCTGGGCCGCAGCCCCGCGATCCGCTTGGCCACCTCCGACTGCTGGTCGACGCACGCCGAGGACCAGGGCAGCTTGACGATGCAGCCGGTGAGCACGCTGGTGAACCCGGCGTCGTTGCCGCCGATGCTGAGCGTCACCAGACTGGCGGCCGCGTCCACGCGCTCGATCTGCGGCTGCTGGCCGTACTGGCCGGAGAAGAGCTGGCGCGTGGTGGCGCCGCTGCAGGCCCAGAAGGCGCTGCCGCCGCCGAACCGGTGGGCGCCCGCGACGAGCGGGACGTAGGAGCCCGGGGAGCGGTGGCACCGGTCGGCGCCGCTGTTGATCGGCCGCGCGGCGCGGTCGTAGACGCCCTCGCCGGAGGAGTAGGAGTCGCCGAGCGCCACGTACGTGCCGCTCTGCGCGGCCTGCACCGGCGACAGGCGGGTCAGGACCGGGAGCCGGCCGGGCGGCGGCCCCCCGGCGGGACAGCCCGCGCCGATGGTGGCGCAGGCCAGTGAGGTGTACAGGCCCAGGGGAGCGCCCGCGAGAGCGAGCGCGGCGCCGAGCAGAGCGGCCGCGGCGATCTGGACGATCTTCCCTTTCGTCCCGTTCAGTGCGGCCTCCCCCAAGCGGTGACAACTCCGCCTGGAAGCCTAATCGACCGGTGATCGTCGCGACCTGACTTCACGGTGAGGACGCCCGTTCCGTACGACGCCAGGACTGTCGGTGGCGGCTACTAAAGTGCGGAGCGCACGCCACGATGCAGATGGGAGGCGCCGGTCCATGTCGTCCAGCGACTCGTTCGTGCATCTGCATGTCCATACCGAATATTCGATGCTCGACGGGGCCGCGCGCCTGGAGCAGTTGGTCGGCCGGGCCGGCGAGCTGGGGATGCCGGCGATCGCGATCACCGATCACGGCAACCTGCACGGCGCCTACGACTTCTACCGGCGAGCCACCGCCGCGGGCATCAAGCCGGTGATCGGGACCGAGGCATACCTGGCACCGGAGTCGCGCCACACCAAGCAACCGGTGCTGTGGGGCGAGCCGCACCAGAGACGCGACGACGTCTCCGCGGGTGGCCACTACACCCACCTGACGATCTGGGCGCGCGACAAGGTCGGCCTGCACAACCTGATGCGGCTGTCCTCGCGCGCCTACACCGAGGGTTTCGTCCGCAAATGGCCAAGGATGGACGCCGAGATCCTCGCCGAGCACGCCGATGGGCTGATGGCCACCACCGGCTGCCCGTCGGGCGAGGTGCAGACCAGGCTGCGGCTCGGCCAGTACGACGAGGCGCGGGCCGCCGCCGCGAGATATCAGGAGATCTTCGGCAGGGACGACTTCTTCCTGGAGATCATGGACCATGGCCTCGACATCGAGCGCCGGGTCCGCGACGGGCTGAGCGCGATCGGTCGCGACCTCGGCCTGCCGCCGCTGGTCACCAACGACTCGCACTACACCTACGCCTCCGACGCCGCCTCCCACGACGCCCTGCTGTGCGTCCAGACCGGCAGGCAGCTGTCCGACCCTGACCGGTTGCGCTTCGACGGCAGCGGCTATTACCTCAAGAGCGCCGAGGAGATGCGCGCGGTCGACTCCTCCGACCTGTGGGCCGAGGGCTGCCGCAACACGCTGCTGGTGGCCGAGAGGGTCGATCCGACCGGGTTCTTCGCGTTCAAGAACCTGATGCCGGCCTATCCGGTCCCGGAGGGGATGACCGAGCGGGAGTTCTTCCGCAAGACGGTCTGGGAGGGCATGGACCGGCGCTGGCCGGAAGGCTTTGACGAAGAGCATCGCCGTCGGGCCGCGTACGAGATGGGCGTCATCGAGCAGATGGGCTTCCCGAGCTACTTCCTCGTGGTCGCCGACTTCATCATGTGGGCCAAGGAAAACGGCATCCGGGTCGGTCCGGGCCGAGGATCGGCGGCGGGCTCGCTGGTGGCCTACGCGATGGGCATCACCGACCTCGACCCGCTGCCGCACGGCCTGATCTTCGAGCGGTTCCTCAACCCCGACCGGGTCTCCATGCCCGACGTCGACATCGACTTCGACGAGCGGAGGCGGGCCGAGGTGATCCGCTACGTGACGGAGAGGTGGGGCGCCGACAAGGTCGCCATGATCGTCACGTTCGGCACCATCAAGGCCAAGGCCGCCATCAAGGACGCGGGTCGCGTGCTCGGCTTCCCCTACGCGCTCGGCGACCGGGTGTCCAAGGCGTTCCCGCCCGCGGTGATGGGCAAGGACATCCCGCTGGCGGGCATCTTCGACGAGGCCCACCCCCGCTTCGCCGAGGCGGGCGAGTTGCGCCGGCTCTACGCCGAAGAGGTCGACGTCAAGGCGGCGATGGACCTCGGCAGGGGCCTGGAGGGCCTGATCAGGCAGACCGGCGTGCACGCCGCGGGCGTCATCATGTCGGCCGAGGTGATCACCGACCACCTCCCGGTCATGCGCCGCGAGTCCGACGGCGCGATCATCACGCAGTTCGACTACCCGGCCTGCGAGGCGCTCGGCCTGCTGAAGATGGACTTCCTGGGCCTGCGCAACCTCACGATCATGGACGACTGCCTCAAGATGATCGAGGCGACATCCGGTGAGCGGATCGATCCGCTGAGGCTGCCGCTCGACGACCGCAAGACCTACGACCTGCTCGGCAGGGGCGACACGCTGGGCGTGTTCCAGCTCGACGGCGGCGGCATGCGCTCGCTGTTGCGGCTGATGAAGCCCGACGGCTTCGACGACTGCTCGGCTCTCATCGCGCTCTACCGCCCTGGCCCGATGGGCGCCGACTCGCACACCAACTACGCGCTGCGCAAGACCGGCCAGCAGGAGATCGCGCCGATCCACGCCGAGTTCGAGGAGTCGCTGGCCGACATCCTCGACACGACCTACGGCCTGATCATCTATCAGGAGCAGGTCATGGCCATCGCGCAGCGGGTCGCCGGGTTCTCGCTCGGCAAGGCCGACCTGCTGCGGCGGGCGATGAGCAAGAAGAAGAAGTCCGAGCTGGCCGAGCAGTTCGCCTCCTTCGAGAGCGGCATGCGGGCCAACGGCTACTCCGCCGCGGCGATCACGACGCTGTGGGACATCCTGCTGCCTTTCTCCGACTACGCCTTCAACAAGGCCCACTCCGCCGCCTACGGCCTCATCGCCTACTGGACCGCCTACCTCAAGGCCAACCACCCGGCCGCCTACATGGCCGCGCTGCTGTCGAGCGTCAAGGACGACAAGGACAAGTCAGCCCTCTACCTCCACGAGTGCCGCCGCATGGGCATCAAGGTGCTCCCGCCCGACGTCAACGACTCCGACTTCGACTTCACCCCGCGCGGCGCCGACATCCGCTTCGGCCTGTCGGCGATCCGCAACGTGGGCGGCAACGTCGTCGACGGCATCATTGCCGCACGCAGCCAGAAAGGCCGCTTCACCGACTTCACGGACTTCCTGCGCAAGGTCCCGGCACCCGTCCGCAACAAGCGCGTGATCGAGTCGCTGATCAAGGCCGGGGCCTTCGACTCGCTCGGTCATGAGCGCAAGGGCCTGCTCCTGGTGCACGAGCAGGCCGTCGAGGCGATCGTCGACATCAAGAAGCACGAGGCCATCGGCCAGGACTCCCTGTTCGGCGCCGTCGAGGACCAGGCGTTCGAGGTGCGGATCCCGGTGGGGGAGTGGGACAAGCGCACGCTGCTGCAGTTCGAGCGGGAAATGCTCGGCCTGTACGTCTCCGACCACCCGCTGTTCGGTCTGGAGCACATCCTCGCCTCGGGGGCCGACTGCTCCATCGCCGCGCTCCAGGACGACAGCCGCGCCGACGGGCAGATCGTCACGGTCGGCGGCATCCTGAGCGGCCTGCAGCGCAAGCGCACCAAGAAGGGCGACACCTGGGTGCTCACCCAGCTGGAAGACCTCGAAGGCGCGATCGAGGTGCTGATCTTCCCGTCGGCCTACCAGCTGAGCTCGACGATCCTGGCCGAGGACGCGCTCGTCTTCGTCAAGGGGCGCCTGGACAAGCGGGAGGACGTGGCCAAGATCATCGCGATGGAGGTCACGGTGCCCGACTTATCGCGGGAGCCGCGCGGGCCGCTGCTGGTGAGCCTGCCGCTGACCCGCTGCACGCCGCCGGTGGTGGGGCGGCTGAAGGAGATCCTGGCCGCGCATCCCGGCGCGTCGGAGGTGCATCTGCGGGTGTACGACGGGTCCAGGGCGACGGTCATGCGGGTCGGCGACGGGCTCCGGGTGGCGCCGTCTGCGGCGCTGATGGGCGACCTTAAGCAACTCCTCGGTCCTGCCTGTCTGGGAGCGTGGGCGGGAACCGGACGGTGACCGCCTGAGGGGCTGAGCGGCAACCGGACCGTGACCGCCTTTAGGGGCGAACGGATCGTGATCGCCGTGGGCGTGAGCGTCAATCGGACCGTGACCGCCTGAGGGCGGGAGCGGCGACCGGATCGTGACCGCCTGGAAGTGTGAGCGACAATCGGATCGTGACCGCACCGCACTACCTGACCGCGACCGAGATGGCTCACCTGGTCAGGACCCGCCAGGTGAGCGCCGTCGAGCTGCTCCAGGCTCACCTCGACCGCATTGAGCAGGTCAACCCCCAGGTCAACGCCATCGTGACGCTGGTCGCCGAGCAGGCGCTCGACGCGGCCAAGGCCGCCGACGCCGGTGCGGCGACGGGGCCGTTGCACGGGGTGCCGGTGGCGCACAAGGACCTCGTCGACACCAAGGGCATCCGCACCACCTACGGATCGCCGATCTACGCCGATCATGTCCCCGACAAGGACGACGTGATCGTGGAGCGGCTCAGGTCGGCCGGGGCGATCCTCGTGGGCAAGACCAACACGCCGGAGTTCGGCACCGGCTCCCACACGGTCAACGAGGTGTTCGGGGCCACCCGCAACCCCTACGACCTGTCCAGGTCCGCCGGGGGCAGTAGCGGCGGGGCGGCGGCGGCGCTGGCGTCCGGGATGGTGCCGCTCGCCGACGGTTCCGACATGGGCGGGTCGCTGCGCAACCCGGCCTCGTTCTGCAACGTGGTGGGGCTACGGCCGACGCCGGGCCGGGTGCCCGCCCTGTCGGACCAGGCCGCCTGGTACACGCTCTCCGTTCAGGGGCCGATGGCCAGGACGGTCGACGACCTGACCCTGATGATGTCGGTTATTTCGGGATTCGATGCTCGTTCTCCGTACTCGATCACCGAGGACTTCATTTCCGACGAGCGCGACGTCGCCGGGCTGCGGGTGGCCTGGAGCCCCGATCTGGGCGGGCTGCCGGTGGACCCCGAGACGGCGGCGGTCACCGCGACGGCGCCCGGCGTGTTCGAGCGGCTCGGCGCGCGCGTCGAGCAGGTCGAGCTGGACCTGTCGGACGCCGATGACGCCTTCCGTATCTACCGGGCGTGGTACTACACGCTCGCCTTCGGTGAGCTCGACGGGCTGGGCGCCAACACCGCCTGGAACGTCGAGCAGGGCCGCAAGCTCACCGGCGCCGACCTGGCCAGGGCCGAACGCCTGCGCAGCGGCCTCTACCACCGCATGGCGGCCTTCTTCGACACCTACGACGTGCTGATCGCCCCGGTCAGCCAGGTGCCGCCGTTCCCCGTCGAGCACCCCTACGTGAGCGAGATCAACGGGGTCCGGCTGCCCGACTACCTGGCGTGGATGCGCTCGGCGTACTGGATCAGCGTCCTGCACGCGCCCGCCGCGTCGGTCCCCGCCGGGTTCACGCCGTCGGGGCTGCCGGTCGGCGTGCAGATCATCGGCCGGCCGTTCGCCGACGCCATGGTGCTGCGCGTGGCCCGCGCCTTCGAGCGGGCCACCGAGCACGGCCTGCGCCGCCCACCCCTCTGACCAGCCCTTCCGACGGCCAGCCCTTCCGACGGCCAGCCCTGCCGACGGCCAGTTCTGACGACGGCCAGCCCGTCCAAGGACCTGTCCGTCCGATGACCCGACGCCTCTGACCAGCGGCCCCTTGAGGGGCGCCGTCAGCCGATCCCGTACGGCTTGCGCAGCGGCGACTCGCGATACCCGTGCATGCCCTCCAGCAGCCCGAAGAAGCCCACCGCGACCAGCGGCCAGGACACGATCACGCCCGTGGCGGTCAGCGCCAGCGACCCGGGGACGACCTTCACCCCGGGCTCGGCCGCGGCCTCCACGGCCACCACGCCGAACGTGAACGTCGAACCCACCCAGAGCGTGAGGAAGGCCGCCAGCACCCCGCCGAGGCCGAGCCCCAGCAGCACGGCGAGCTGGTGCCGCCGGCCGAGGAACCACGCGAGCGCCCCGCAGGCCAGCCCAAGCCCGCCGGTGATCACCGCGTACCATCCGTCGGCGGCGATCAGCGCCTGCGTGGTCGGGTCCGCCAGCACCGGTCCCTGCGCCGTGACCTGGTACGGCGCGCGGGGGGACAGGTGGGACCACAGCAGGCCGGCCAGCACTGCCAGAGTGGCGAGGATGAGGACAGTAACCGCAAATGCGCGAACATGCCTCGCCACGCCGCTCCCCCTCACATTTACGTCTTAATCAGGTCGATCGTATCTCCCGGCTAGGCTCGCTTCGTGATTGAAGACAAGGTCTGGCTGATCGAACCCTCCGGTCCCCTCAGAGGTGACGTCGAAGTACGCGGCTCCAAGAACGCGGTGTCCAAGCACATGGTCGCCGCCATGCTGGGCACCGGGGAGAGCACCATCCACAACGTCCCCGAGGTCGGCGAGGTCGGCATCACGGCGGCGATGCTCGACGCGCTGGGCATCAACGTGGAGATCACCCGGACGGAGATCCGCATCGGTCAGGGGCCGGAGATCAGGCCGCGGGTGCCCGACGCGTTCACCGGGCTCAACCGCATCCCGATCCTCATGCTGGGCCCGTTGCTGCACCTGGCGGGGGAGGCGTTCGTGCCGCTGGTCGGCGGCGACCCCATCGGCCGGCGGCCGGTGAACTTCCACGTCGAGGCGCTGCGCGCGATGGGCGCCGAGGTCGAGGTGGGCGATACCGGGATCTTCGCCAAGGCCAAGCGGCTGAACGGAACCCGGCTGGAACTTCCGTATCCGAGTGTCGGGGCGACCGAGACGATCCTCATGTCCGCGGTGCTGGCCGAGGGCAAGACCGTGGTGAAGAACGCGGCGATGGAGCCCGAGGTCGTGGAGCTGGCGCTGTTCCTGCAGCGGATGGGCGCCAGGATCGAGCTCTCGCCCGACCGCAGGATCGTCATCGAGGGCGTGGAGCGGCTGCACGGCGCCTCCATCTGGCTCGCGGGCGACCGCATCGAGGCGTTCTCCTACCTCGCGGCGGGCCTGATCACCGGCGGCGAGGTGCGGGTGCACGGCTGCCCACAGGACCGGCTGGTCACCGCGATCACCACGCTGGCCAGGATGGGCGCCCAGTTCGACATCAACGACGAATACCTGTGCGCCACCGCGCCGCCCGAGGGGTTGCGCGCGGCGGCCGTGCAGACCGACACGCATCCCGGGTTCATGACCGACTGGCAGACGCCGCTCATGGTGCTGTTCACGCAGAGCCAGGGCATGTCGGTGCTGCACGAGACCGTCTTCGAGAACCGCCTGGTCTACGTTCCGGCACTGCAGAAGATGGGCTGCGAGATCGAGGTGTTCGATCAGTGCCTGGGCGGCCCGGCCTGCCGCTACCACGACACGAACGCCAGGCACTCGGCCGTCGTACGGGGCGTGTCACAGCTCAAGGGCGCGGACGTGACGCTGCCCGACATCCGGGCCGGATTCTCGGCCGTGCTGGCCGCCGCGGTGGCGGACGGGACCTCGACGCTACGCGGCGTCAACCACATCGAGCGCGGATATCACCAGCCGTTCGAGCAGTTCGCGTCACTTGGTCTGAATATCCGCAGACAACAGTAAAGACGCGCGAGGCCGGTGTTTACCGAGGGCTTCCCGGCCGCAGATCAACTGAGTGACTGTGCTCAGATCCGTCGGCGTGCTCGCCGTGGCCGGGGCGATCGGCGGGGTCCTGGCGGCGGCGCTGGCCGCCCCGGTCGTGACCGGGGCGGGCCTGTCCGCCAAGAACGTCGCCACGACGTTCGTCGACCTGCCGCCCGCGCCTCGTGAGGAGCCGCTGTCCCAGGTGACCCGCCTCCTCGACCGGAACGGCAAGCAGTTCGCCCAGTTCTACGAGGCCAACCGGACGACGGTCCGACTCGACCAGGTGGCGCCGGTGATGCGCAAGGCGATCGTGGCCATCGAGGACGCCCGGTTCTACGAGCACGGCGGTCTGGACGTCAAGGGCACGATCCGGGCACTGCTCACCAACACGCAGGCGGGCGGGATCAAGCAGGGCGGCTCGTCCCTCACCCAGCAACTGGTGAAGAACATCCTGGTGGAAGGCGCCCGAAGTGACGCCGAGCGCGACCGGGCCCGCGCGCCCAACCTGGCCAGGAAGATCACCGAGCTGCGGTACGCGCTGGCGATGGAGGAGAAGTACCGCAAGGACGAGATTCTTGAGAAATATCTGAACATCGCGTACTTCGGCGCGGGCGCTCATGGCGTCGAGGCGGCGGCCAGGCGGTTCTTCTCGACCACGGCCGCCCGGCTCACCCTGACCCAGGCGGCCACGCTGGCGGGGGCGGTGCGCATGCCGTACTCGACCGATCCCTCGCTGGGTGACCGGCACCTGGTCCGGCTGCGGCAGCGGCGCGACATCGTGCTGGACCGGATGGTCGGGGTGGGCGGGATCTCGGCGCAGGAGGCGGCCGCGGCCAAGCGGACCGGCCTCGACCTCAAGCTCCATCCGGAGCCCGGCGGGTGCGCCCAGAGCAACTACCCGTTCTATTGCTATTACGTTCAGCGGGAGCTCCTATCCAACCCCGCCTTCGGCAACACTCCGGCCAAACGGCAGGCGAGGATGAGCACGGGCGGTCTGGTGATCCGTACGAGCCTCGACCCGGTGGCCCAGCGGGCCGCCGAGCACGCCATCCGGCAGCGGGTGCACCCCGACGACACCCAGGTGGCCGCCGAGGCCATGGTCGAGCCGGGCACCGGGCGGATCATGGCGATGGCGGCGAGCAAGCGCTTCGGCCGCAACCCGGGCAACAAGAAGAACGGCGCCAGGACCACCTTCAACCTGCCGGCCGACATGACGCACGGCGGCGGGATGGGGTTCCAGGCCGGCTCCACGTTCAAGGTGTTCACCCTGGCCACGGCGCTGAAGCAGGGCTGGCGGTTCGGGGACGGTTTCCAGACCCCCGGCGAGCTGACGCCCGATCAGGGCTATCGCGACTGCCGGGGCCGGCGCGTCAACGACCCGAAGACGACCATCTACAACGCCTCCGGCGAGGGCGCCGGCGGCCCGCACAGCCTGGAGACCGGCACCTGGAAGTCGGTCAACATCTTCTACATGATGCTGGAGCGCAAGGTCGGCCTCTGCAACGTGGTCACGACCGCCAAATCGCTGGGCATCTCCCGCGCCGACGGGACGCCGCTGCGCGAGGTGCCCACGTTCACGCTCGGGGCCAACGAGATGGACCCGGTGACGGTGGCGGCGGCGTTCGCGACGTTCGCGGCCAGGGGGAGGTACTGCCGGCCGCTGGCGATCGTGGAGATCACCGGCCGGGCCGGCGAACGCACCCAGGTGCCGCCCGCCTGCGAGGAGGCCCTCGACCGGCCGGTGGCCGATGCGGTCAACTGGGTACTGGGCGGCGTCTTCACCGAGGGCACCATGCGCGGCCAGAGCATCGGCCGTCCCGCGGCGGGCAAGACGGGCACGAACAACGGCTACACCTCGGCGTGGTTCGCCGGCTACACCCCGGACCTGGCGGCCGCGGTCAGCGTCGGGGACATCAGGGGCGCCTACCGCTATCCCCTGCAGAACGTCCAGATCGGCGATGAGTACTACGGCTCCGTGCAGGGTGCCTCGCTACCGGGCCCGATCTGGGTCGACTCGATGCAGGAGGCGCTGAGCGACACCGCCCCGTCGGGCTTTCCCCGCCCCGACATGTCCCGCTTCGGCGGCGGCTTCACCCCGGGCCTGAAGGAGGCGCTGGAGGCGGAGGCGAAGGCCCGTCACGAGCACGAGCGGTTCGCCCGCGACAGGCGCCGGAAGTTCGACCACCGCGGACGCTTCACGTTCATGGATCGATGGAACCGCCGGGACTTCCGGGAGCCACGGCATCGCCGTGACGTCCTGGAACGGCGTCCCGGTGCCGCCCTGGACCCTCGGCGTCCCGAGGACGCCCGAGACCCTCGGCGTCCCGAGGACGCCCGAGACCCTCGGCGTCCCGAGGACGTCATGGAACCTCGGCGTCCCGATGATGTCCTGGAACCGCGGCGTCCCCGCGATTTCCTGGAGCCGCGTCATCGCCGTGACAGGATCAACCGGCACTTCCGATAGCGGCGGTCACGGCCCCCGTCAGCGAGATCAGGTTGGCGGGGGCGGTCTCGATCTGCAGCCCCCGCTTTCCGGCGGAGAAGTAGATCGTCCCGAACTCCAGCGCCGACGCGTCGACCACGGTCGGCAGCCGCTTGCGCTGGCCCAGTGGACTGATGCCGCCGACCACGTAGCCTGTGACGCGCTCGACCTTCGCCGCGTCGGCCATGGCCGCCTTCTTGCCGCCGAGCGCCGCCGCCAGCGCCTTGAGGTCGAGCTTGCCCGAGACCGGCACGACCGCCACCGCGAGCGCGCCCTCCACCTCGGCCACCAGCGTCTTGAAGATCCGCTCGTGCGGCACGCCGAGCGCGTCGGCGGCCTCCTCGCCATAGGCCTGCGCGTTGGCGTCGTGCTCGTAGGGATGAAGGGTGAACTCGGCCTTGGCCTTCGTCAGCGCCACCGTGGCCGGAGTGCCCCCTTGGGCTTTCGATCTGCTCACAGGATGCCAGTGTAGCGAATCTACATTGTAAAGGCGCGGCCCGGGGTGTACCCAAGAGCTTCCCGGAAGGCGACGATGAAAGCGCTGGCGGTGGCCCAGCCGCACCGGTGCGCGACCGTGGTGACCGCGATCCCGTCGGCCAGCAGGAGCAACGCGTGGTGCAGGCGCAGCTGCGTACGCCATTGCGGGAACGTCATCCCCAGCTCGCTCCGGCAGAGCCGGGCCAGCGTGCGGTCGCTGGTGCCGGCCAGCCGCCCGAACTGCGCGAGCGTGCGGTGGTCGGCCGGGTCGTCGTGCAGGAGCGCGCAGACGGCGGCCAGCCGGGGATCGCGGGCCGTGGGCAGGTGGAACGGCTGCTCGGGGGAGCGGCGGAGCTGGTCCAGCAGGACGGCCCGCAGCCGCTGCCGCTCGGCGCCGCCGTCGTCGGGGTCCGGTCCCACAGCGGCGGCGGTGTAGGCGATGATCAGCTCGCGCAGCAGCGGGCCGACGGCGAGGACGGCGGGCCGGTCGAGGCGCAGCGGGTTGTCGGCGATGGGCAGGCCGACGAGCCGCAGGTCGGTGTCGCCGTGCGCGCGGTGCTCGTGGACGGTGCCGGCCGGCACCCAGATGGCCCGGTTGGCCGGGGCCACCCAGGTGCCCGCGCTCGTCGTCACCGACAGGACGCCCCGGCAGGCGTAGGTGATCTGGTGGGTGTCGTGGCGGTGCGCGTCGATCCCCGTGCCGGGCGCGAGTGGCCGGATCCCGGTGGGTGCCTCCGAAAGATGGCGGATTTCCATCACGGATTGGCATTTTATCGGAAGCGGGCCAGGTCATCCCGGGGCGACGATCGGAGGGTGAAGGCGAACAAGATCGTGATGCTGGCCGTCGGCCATGCCGGTGTGGACGTGTACCAGGGGGCGGTGCCGGCGTTGGTGCCCTTCCTGGTGGCGCAGCGCGGTTACGGGTACGTCGCCGCGTCGGGCATCGTGCTCGCCGCGACGCTGCTGTCCTCGATCGTCCAGCCGGTCTTCGGCGCGCTCACCGACCGCCGGCGGATGCCGTGGCTGATCCCGGTCAGCATGCTCACGGCCGGGCTCGGGGTCGCGCTCAGCGGTGTCACCGACGTGTACGTCCTCACCTGGCTGGCGGTGGCGCTGTCGGGTCTCGGCGTGGCGGCCTACCACCCGGAGTCGGCTCGCCTGGCCAGGATCGCCAGCGAGGGCAGTCACGTGCGGATGAGCTGGTTCTCGCTGGGCGGCACGCTCGGCTTCGCCACCGCGCCGATCGTCGTCACACCGCTGCTGTCGCTGTGGGGGCTCGGCGCCTCGCCGTTGCTGGTCATCCCCGCCGTGGTGGGCGCGCTGCTCACGCTCACGGTGATCCGCTCGCTCTCCCGACACGGTGAGGCGGCTCGGGCGAGCGCCCGTTCCGTCGGGCGTGACGACTGGCCGTCGTTCGTCCGGCTCACCCTGGTGATCGTCTTCCGGTCGATCGCGTACGTGGGGTTGAGCGCGTTCGTCGCCCTGTACATGGGTGGGGGCGCGGCGGGGGCGGTGGCGTTGTTCGTGCTGTTCGCCGGGGGCGCGGTGGGGACGCTGCTCGGTGGCCGGCTGGCGGGGCGCTGGGGCCGGGTGCGCACCATGTGCCTGGCGTACGCGGCCGCCGTCCCGGCCATCGCCGGTGTGGTGCTGGCGCCGGGTCCTTCCGCGTACATCTTCATCGCGGCCTCGTCGATCACCCTGTACGCGCCTTTCTCCCTGCATGTGACGCTGGGCCAGGACTTCCTGCCCAACCGTCTGGGCACGGCCAGCGGCGTCACGCTCGGTCTGGCGGTGAGCGCCGGTGGCCTGACCAGCCCGCTCGTCGGGGCGGTGGCGGAGGCCACCTCGCTGCGGGTCGCGCTCGCCGGCCTGATCGTCTTCCCGGCGCTGGCCTGGCTGCTGGCCCGTACGCTCAAGGACCCCGCTCCCGCCGTACGGGAGCCGCTGCCCGCTGCCGGCGCGTAGCGATCGAGGGCTCAGCCGGCGGCCCAGTCGCCGGTGTCCAGGCGTATCTCGGCCGGTTCGCGGTCGGGGCGCAGGCCGCGCCAGGAGGGGTGGCGCAGGCGGCCGTCACCGGTCAGCTCGGCGTAGCGGACCTCGCCCACCAGGCGCGGCTCGACCCAGTGCGCGTCGCGGGCGGCCTCGCGGGGCACCGGTGTGGCGAACGGTGAGTCGGGCCGCTCCAGCGGGGTGAGGCGCTCGTACAGGTCGTCCAGCATCGCCTGGGTGAAGCCGGTGCCCACGTGGCCGACGAAACGCAGCCGCCCGTCCCGGTCGTGCGCGCCGAGCAGCAGGGAGCCGATCGTGCCCGCGCGCCGGCCCGCGCCGGCCTTCCAGCCGCCGATGATCACCTCGACGGCCGTGAGGTTCTTGACCTTCGTCCACTCGGCGCTGCGCCGGCCCGGCCGGTACGGCGACGACAGGCGCTTGCACACCACGCCTTCCAGGCCGAGCCGGCGAGAGGACTCGAGCGCGCCGTCCGCGTGGTCGTGGAACCACACCGGCACCTGCCAGCGGAAGCCGGGCGTCAGGACGTGCTCCAGGAGCTCACGGCGTTCGGTGTAGGGCCGGCCGATGGTGCTGTCGGAGCCGAGGTGCAGCAGGTCGAACGCCATGAGCGTCACCGGTACGGCCCTGGCCAGCTCGGCGACCTTGGCCGGGTGGCGCTGGTGCATGCGGGGTTGCAGCGCGCCGAAGCTGGGCCGTCCGGCGTCGTCGAAGGCCACGATCTCCCCGTCGACGACCGCCGGCCGCCCGCCGGTGGCGCCGGCCATCAGCTGCAGCTCGGGGTAGGCCGCGGTGACGTCCTTGCCGCTGCGCGACAGCAGCCGGACGCCGCCGTCCTCCAGGTAGACGAGGGCGCGTACGCCGTCCCATTTCATCTCGACGGCCCACTTGTCCCCGCGTACCGACGGCAGGGAGCCGAGCTGAGCCAGCATCGGCGCATAGACGGGCAGCCGCGCCATGACCCCTGGCATACCCCTGCGGCAAGATCGGCACCTGAGGGCGGGGGTCTGCAGATGGTCAAGCCGGGAGACGGCTCTGCGAGCCTTATGCCGCTGGCGTACTAGATTCGTAATATCAGGACAAATGCACCTAAAGCCGAGCATGGTGTGGCGCTCGGGAACTCCCATAGCGGGGCATTCGGGACGACCCGCCCCCGTCCCGGATGCTGGACAGAACCGGATTCAGGGAGGGGACTCCGTAAACTGGGTGGGTGATTTCCCGTATTGACATGCGCGGTTCCCTCCCGGCGAACCTGCGCGACGTGCTGCCCCGCGCCGAGCTCGACGTCGAGGCCGCCCTGGAGAAGGTGCGGCCCATCTGCGACGAGGTCCGCCATCGCGGGGCGGCAGCCGTACGGGAGCTGACCGCCAAGTTCGACGGTGTCGAGATCCAGCAGGCCCGAGTTCCCCAGGAGGCGATCCAGGCGGCGCTGCGGGAGCTGCGGCCGGAGGTCGTGGCCGCGCTGGAGGAGGCGATCCGGCGCACCAGGCTTGTCCACCGCGACCAGCGCCGCGCCGACGTCACGACGCGCGTCGTGCCCGGCGGCACCGTGACCGAGCGGTGGGTGCCGGTCGACCGCGTGGGCCTCTACGTCCCCGGCGGGCGCGCCGTCTATCCGTCGAGCGTGGTCATGAACGTGGTCCCGGCCCAGGAGGCGGGCGTGGAGTCGCTCGCCGTGACGAGCCCGGCTCAGCGCGAGCACGGCGGGCTGCCGCACCCCACGATCCTGGCGGCCTGCGCGCTGCTGGGCGTGGACGAGGTCTACTCCGTGGGCGGCGCCCAGGCGGTGGCTATGTTCGCCTATGGCACGGAGGAGTGCCCGGCCGCGAGCATGGTGACCGGGCCCGGCAACATCTGGGTGGCCGCCGCCAAGCGCCTGCTCAAGGGCCGCATCGGCATCGACTCCGAGGCGGGGCCGACGGAGATCGCGATCCTGGCCGACGAGACGGCCGACCCGGTGCACGTGGCCTCCGACCTGATCAGCCAGGCCGAGCACGACGTGATCGCGGCGGCCGTGCTGGTCACCGACAGCGTCCGGCTGGCCGAGGCCGTGGAGAAGGAGCTGCCGGGCCAGGTCGGCGTCACCAAGCACGCCCAGCGCATCACCGAGGCGCTCGGTGGCCGGCAGTCCGGCATCGTGCTGGTCGACAGCATCGATGACGGCCTCAAGGTCGTCGACGCCTACGCCGCCGAGCACCTGGAGGTCCAGACCGCCGACGCGGCGGCCGTCGCGGCGCGGGTCCGCAACGCGGGCGCGATCTTCGTGGGCCCCTACGCCCCGGTGTCGCTCGGCGACTACCTGGCCGGCTCCAACCACGTGCTGCCCACGGGCGGCTGCGCCTGCCACTCCAGCGGCCTGTCGGTGCAGTCGTTCCTGCGCGGCATCCACGTCGTCGACTACACGCGCGAGGCGCTGGCCGAGGCGGCCGGGCACGTGACGGTGCTCGCCGACGCCGAGGACCTCCCGGCGCACGGCGCCGCCATCCGCGCCCGCTTCGACTGGCAGGTCCCATCGCGAAACGAGGCTCAGTGAATCCCCGCGTGAATCTTGACGTGACGCTCGACGACCTGCCGATCCGCGACGACCTGCGGGGCCGCACGCCCTACGGCGCTCCGCAGATCGACGTGCCCGTCCGGCTCAACACCAACGAAAACCCCTACCCGCCCTCCCCGGCCCTGGTCGCCGACCTGGCGGAGGAGGTGCGCGCCAGCGCGGCCGAGCTCAACCGCTATCCCGACAGGGACGCCGAGGCGCTCCGCACCGACCTGGCCGCCTATCTGGGTCACGGGCTGACCAAGGATCAGGTGTGGGCGGCCAACGGCTCCAATGAGATCCTTCAGCAGATTCTCCAGGCGTTCGGCTCCTACGGGCGCACCGCGCTGGGCTTCGAGCCGTCCTACTCGATGCACCCGATCATCACCACCGGCACCAGCACGGAGTGGATCTCGGGGGCCCGTGAGGCCGACTTCTCGCTCGATGCGGACAAGGCGGTCGCCGCGGTCGAGGAGCACCGGCCCGACATCGTGTTCCTGACCTCGCCCAACAACCCGACCGGCACCGCACTGCCGATGGAGACGATCAGCCGGGTGCTCGACGCGGCCAAGGGCATGGTCGTGGTCGACGAGGCCTACGCGGAGTTCGCCCGGGAAGGCACGCCCTCGGCGCTCACCCTGCTGCCCGCGTACCCGAGGCTGATCGTGACGCGGACCATGTCCAAGGCGTTCGCCATGGCGGGCACCCGTCTGGGCTATCTGGCCGCCCACCCGGCCGTGATCGACGCGCTGCTGCTGGTACGGCTGCCCTACCACCTGTCGACGCTCACCCAGACGGCGGCCCGCGTGGCGCTGCGGCACCGCGCCGAGCTGCTCGCCACGGTCGACGCGCTCAGGCAGGAGCGCGACGACATCGTGGCCTGGCTGCGCGGTAAGGGGTTGACCGTCGCCGACTCAGACGCCAACTTCGTGCTGTTCGGGCGTTTCGCCGATCGGCGGAAGGTGTGGGAGGCCCTGCTGGCGGGCGGTGTGCTCATCCGCGAGGTGGGCCCGCCAGAATGGCTGCGGGTGTCGATCGGCACCGATGAGGAGATGGCGGCGTTCCGCGCCGCCCTGGAGGGAGTCCTGCTGTGAGCGAGCCAACCAACGGAAACGGCGCTTCTGCGGCTCACAGCCCCGACGAAGGTGGGCCGGTGGGCCGGGTCGGTCGCGTCGAGCGCGCGACGAAGGAGACCTCGGTCCTGGTCGAGGTGGGTCTCGACGGCACGGGCCGGGTCGACGTCTCGACCGGGGTCGGCTTCTTCGACCACATGCTGGCGCAGCTCGGCAAGCACGGGCTGTTCGACCTGACCGTCAAGACCGAGGGCGACCTGCACATCGACTCGCACCACACGATCGAGGACACGGCGCTCGCGCTGGGCGCCGCGTTCCGCGAGGCCCTGGGCGACAAGTCGGGCATCAGGCGGTTCGGTAATGCGTCGTGCCCGCTGGACGAGTCGCTCGCCGAGGTGACCGTCGACCTGTCGGGCCGGCCCTACCTGGTGCACACCGAGCCCGAGGGCATGGCGCCGATGATCGGGCCCGACTACGACACGACGATGACGCGCCACGTCCTGGAGTCGTTCGTCGCCCAGGCGGCGATCTGCCTGCACGTACGCGTGCCCTATGGCCGCAACGCGCATCACATCGTCGAGGCCCAGTTCAAGGCGCTGGCCAGGGCGCTGCGCGAGGCGTCGGAGTTCGACCCGCGCGCCACGGGCGTGCCGAGCACCAAGGGCGTGCTGTGACCGACAACACGATCGCCATCGTCATGGTGTTCATCGGGCTGTTCCTCATCGGCGGCGTGTTCTCGCTGTTCAGGCAGGGGCTCAAGCTCGGTGCCGCCGCCTGCGCGGTCGGCGCCGCGCTGGCGATCACCGCGGGGGTGATGTGGTGGTGAAGAACATCGTCGTGCTCGACTACGGGTCGGGCAACCTGCGTTCGGCCGAGCGGGCCCTGGCCCGGGTGGGCGCCAACGTGACCGTCACCTCCGACTTCACCGCCGCGCTCGAGTGCGACGGCCTGGTCGTGCCGGGCGTCGGCGCGTTCGAGGCGTGCATGACCGGTCTCAAGAGTGTGTACGGCGAGCGGATCATCGGCCGGCGCCTGGCCGGTGGCCGCCCGGTGCTCGGCATCTGCGTCGGCATGCAGATCCTGTTCGCCAGGGGCGTGGAGCACGGGGTCGAGACCGAGGGCTGCGGCGAGTGGCCGGGCACGGTCGAGCGGCTCGACGCGCCGGTCCTGCCGCACATGGGCTGGAACACCGTCAAGGCGCCCGCGGGCAGCGTGCTGTTCGACGGGATCGACGAGGCGACGCGCTTCTACTTCGTGCATTCCTATGGCGTGCGCGAGTGGGAGCTGCACCCCGGTGACGGCTTCGCCGAGCCGCTGGTCACCTGGGCGGAGCACGGTGTGCCGTTCGTGGCGGCCGTGGAGAACGGCCCGCTGATGGCCACCCAGTTCCATCCGGAGAAGTCCGGCGACGCCGGGGCAGCGCTGCTGTCCAACTGGCTCGGCACCCTTGAGTAAGGAGCGGGCGCGCCGCCGGGCCGAGCGTGAGGCGGAGCGGGCGCGCGCGATCCGGCTCAACGAGGCACGGCAGGCGCGAGCCGCGCGCCGCCGCGCCTTACTCGGCCGGCTGGTCCCGCGCCCGGTCCGGATCGCCCGCCAGAGCGGTCTGCTCGCCCGCCGCCGCCGAGGCCAGAACGCCGTGGTGGGGCTGCTGTTCGTGCTGGTCCAGGTGGTGGCGTGGCTGGTGTGGGGCGCGCCGCTCCTGAGCCTGGCCGTGTTCGTGTTTTCCCTGCTGCTGGCACCTGTTGTCATGACTCTCGCTTTCGACCGGAGGACCTGATGTCGCTCGTATTGCTCCCTGCCGTGGACGTCGCGGACGGTCAGGCCGTACGCCTCGTCCAGGGCGAGGCCGGGACAGAGACCGGCTACGGCGAGCCGCTCGCCGCGGCGCTGGCCTGGCAGGAGGCGGGCGCGGAGTGGATCCACCTGGTCGACCTCGACGCCGCCTTCGGCCGGGGTTCCAACCGGGAGCTGCTCACCGACCTGATCGGCCGGCTCGACGTGAACGTGGAGCTGTCGGGCGGCATCCGTGACGACGCCTCGCTGGCCGCGGCCCTGGCCACTGGCTGCCGCCGGGTCAACATCGGCACGGCCGCGCTGGAGAACCCCGAATGGTGCCGCCGGGTGATCGCCGAGCACGGTGACAAGATCGCCGTCGGGCTGGACGTACGCGGCACGACGCTGGCCGCCCGCGGCTGGACCGAGGAGGCCGGCGACCTGTGGGAGGTGCTCGAACGCCTGGAGGCCGACGGCTGCCCCCGCTACGTGGTCACCGACGTCACCAAGGACGGCACCCTGCGCGGACCCAACCTGGACCTGCTTCGCGCGGTCTGCGAGCGCACCGACAAGCCGGTGGTGGCCAGCGGCGGCGTCTCCTCTCTTGACGACCTGGTCGCGCTGGCTTCGCTGGTGCCCGACGGCGTGGAGGGTGCCATCGTGGGCAAGGCCCTTTACGCTCAAGCTTTCACGCTGGAGAGCGCGCTGATCGCGGTACGCGCTTAGTTCCTCGGGAGGGGGCGTGATGGGCAGCATGAGTATGGAAAGCACCGGACCAAGGGTGTTCTCCGGAGGCATCTGGGAAGAGAGATACGGCTACGCGAGGGCGGTGGTCGTCGGTGACCGGGTGATCGTGTCCGGGTGCACCGCCACCGTCGACGGCGAGGTACGTCACCACGGTGACGCCTACCTGCAGAGCAGGACGGCCATGGACATCGCCCTCGAAGCGGTCGCGATGGGCGGCCTGAGCAGGGAGGACGTCGTCATGGTCCGCTACTACGTGGTCGAGCACGGCCACTTCGACCAGGTCGGGCGGGCGATCGGCGAGGTGTTCGGGCGGGTGCGCCCCGCCTGCACCGGCGTCCGCGTCGCCGGGCTGGTCGATCCCAACATGCTGGTCGAGATCGAGATAGAGGCGCTTCGGGCATGACGGTAGCCGTACGGGTGATCCCGTGCCTGGACGTGGACGCGGGGCGCGTGGTCAAGGGCGTCAACTTCGCCAACCTGCGCGACGCGGGCGACCCGGTCGAACTGGCCAGGCGCTACGACGCCGAGGGGGCCGACGAGCTGACCTTCCTCGACATCACCGCCTCGTCGGGCGAGCGCGACACCATGCTCGACGTGGTGCGCAGGACCGCCGAGCAGGTGTTCATCCCGCTGACCGTGGGCGGTGGCATCCGCTCGGTCGACGACGTCAACACGCTGCTGCGCGCGGGAGCCGACAAGGTGTCGTTCAACACCGCCGCCATCGCCCGGCCCGAGCTGCTCACCGAGGCGTCGCGGCGCTTCGGCGCGCAGTGCGTGGTGCTGTCGGTCGACGCGCGGCGGGCGCCGGGCACCGAGAGCGGCTTCGAGGTGACCACGCACGGCGGGCGCCGCGGCACCGGCATCGACGCGGTCGAGTGGGCCGCGCGCGGTGAGGAGCTCGGCGTCGGCGAGATCCTGCTCAACTCGATGGACGGCGACGGCACGCTCGACGGTTACGACCTCGAGCTGCTGCACGCGGTCAGGGCCGCGGTCCGGGTGCCGGTGATCGCCAGCGGCGGCGCCGGGCGGCTGGAGGACTTCCCTCCGGCGGTCGCGGCCGGCGCCGACGCGGTGCTGGCGGCGAGCGTGTTCCACTTCGGGACGTTGAAGATCTCCGAGGTCAAGGACACGCTGCGGATGGCCGGCCACCCGGTCCGCTAGACCGGCGGACGGCCGGTCAGCTGGTCTGCCAGACCAGCGGACGGTTGGCCATCCGGTCTGCCAGACCAGCGGACGGTCGGCCACCCGGTCCGGCTAGAACACCCGCATGTGGTGGAACAGCTCATAGGAGGCGTCCTTGGCCGCGAACGCGGCGGCCTCGGACCGCTTCACGGCCAGGTACGCGCTACGCCGTAGCGGGCCGAGCGCCTCCATGAGCACCTCGTCGGCCTCCAGGGCGTCGAGCGCCTCCTCCAGTGAGGCGGGCAGACGCGGATAGCGGCCGGGCCGCGTGTCGGGGTCGACGTCGACCGCCTCGCCGGGGTCCAGCTTGCGGCGGATCCCGTCGAGCCCGGCGTGGATGACCGCGCCGAGCGACAGGTACGGGTTGGCCGAGGAGTCGGACGGCTTGAGCTCCAGGTTCGGCTCGCCGCTCTCGCCGAGCGGCGAGCAGACCCGGATCGCGGCCTCCCGGTTGTCGGGGCCGTAGACGGCGTAGGCGCTGGCCCACGTGCGCGGCGCCAGCCGCCGGAAGCCGTTGACGCTGCCGCAGGTCAGCGCGGTCAGGGCGGGCAGGTGGGCGATCAGGCCGCCGATGAAGGCCGCCCGCAGCTCGCCGTCCTCGGCGAAGACGTTCTGGGTGTCGTTCCACAGGGACAGGTGCAGGTGGGCCCCGTTGCCCGCCTGGTCGGCCAGCGGCTTGGGGGCCAGTGACGCCCACATCGACATGCGCATCGCGACCCCGCGCACGGTCTCGCGGTAGAGGACGTGGTTGTCGGCGGCCCGTAGCGCGGGCGCGTGGCGTACGGACAGCTCCTGCTGGCCCGGCCCGAGCTCGGGGTGGTAGTGCTCGACGTGCAGGCCCTGCGTCTCCAGGGCGCGGATCAGCTTGATCGTGTAGTCGTGGGCGGTGTCGAAGCCGGTGGCGGCGTAGCACAGCGTGTCGTCGAGCGGCACCAGCCGGTCGAAGCCGCCCGCAGGGTCGGGCAGGCGCCGGCCGAGCGTGAACTCCGGCTCGAAGGCGGCCAGCAGGGTGTAGCCCTCGTCCGCCAGCGCGCCGACCGCGTCCTTGAGGAAGGTGCGTGCGCAGGCCGCCCAGGGTGAGCCGTCCGGCTCGCGGAGATCTGAGAGCATCGCCGCGGCGCCGGGAGCGTGGGGGAGCGGGACGAAGGTAGAGGGATCGGGGACGATGCGCACCTCGCCCACCGGACCCAGGTGCTCGACCTCCTGCAACTGGTCGAGCATGTTCATCGCCATCATCGCCACCGTGTGCCCGATCCCGGTGTTGAGCCGCTCGGCGAGTCGCGACCGGGATGCCGCCTTCCCACGGATGACGCCTCCGTGGTCGGCGTACAGGAAGCGGACCAGCTCGATCCCCTCGATCTCGGCGCGTTCGAGGACGCGCCGGGCGTGGGGATCAGGCTGATTGAGTTTGGTGACGCTCGGACGATCTCTCATTCTGCCTGCGTAACACGATCTGGCATCGTGGGGAAGCGTCTAGCGCAGACAGAACCACACGTCAGGTCAGCACATTGGTAAAGAAGACAGCCAACTGGTTGGCGCCATGAACGATCCCGTCGAACACGCCGTTAACCGCGGATGCGGCCTGGGCCGGCCGGGTGAACAGGTAGAAAATCACGAACGCCACTAGAACGTACGTGACCACCTTCTTGACCTGCATGGGGGCCTCCTGCAGTCCATTCCCAGCCGTATATACCCGGATCTGGGCGATCCTTGGCATCTTCTGTGAAGACGTTCCTTGATCCTAACCGGGGGGCTTGTTTCTCACGCCATGGTAAGGCCAAGAGGTATCGCCGAGGCCCCTATGGAGCCCCGGAAGTTGGTGTGCCATCACATGCCCAGCTTGGCGTTCTTGAGCCGGGCGACGGCGTCGGCATCGCCCGCCAGTTCGACCCTGGCGTGCTCCTGACGCCCGAAGCAGAACAGCAGCAGCTCGCCCGCCCGGCCCGTCACCTCCACCTTCGGGCCCTGCTGCGCGCCGCCCAGCGTCACGCCGCCGCCCAGGCGGTGCAGCACCACGCCCACGGGTGATCGGCGCAGCATTATCCGTCCGCCGCCGGCCACCCGCTTCCACATGATCTGCTCCAGATCGGCGGGCAGCTCGCGCGGCTCCCACTCCGGCTGCGCGCGGCGCACGTCCTCGTGGTGGACGAAGAACTCCAGGGTGTTGACGGCGTCGTCGAGGAAGGGGAGCACGCCGTACACGCCGCCCGGCTTGCGGACCAGGTCGACCAGCTCGGGGTAGGAGTGCTTGGCCTTCAGCCCCTCCTGCACCGAGGCCGTGTAGCCGGCCAGCGGCTTGAGGGCGATGCCGCCCATGGCGTCGGGCCGGCGCTCGCGCAGGACCAGGTGGGCTGCCAGGTCAGCGGTGTTCCAGCCTGTGCAGAGCGTCGGCGCGTCCGGGCCGAGCTGGTCGAGCAGGTCGCACAGCGCGGCGCGTTCGCTACGAGCGTGAGTCACGCGGCCAACCCTACCCGCGGGAATAACGTGTTGATCGCCAGTGATAGTGACATATGTAGAAATGGGCGGGGAAAGGAAAATTTGCGAGTGGCGACCAAGGTCACCTCGGCTGTCATGCGTCAAGGGCTGCGCGTCCTTGGGGTGGCCGTCCGTACGGAGAAGGCGGTGTTCGCCGCGGCCGTCCTGGCCAGCGCGCTCTACGGTGGCATGACCGTGGCGTCCGCGTGGGCTCTCGGCTGGGCCACCCAGAACGTCGTGCTCCCCGCCTTCGATCACGGCGACACCGCCGCGGGGGCGCTCTGGATCGGCGTGCTGCTCATCATGGGCGCGGCGCTGCTCAAATCCATCGGTGTGGCGGGCCGTCGCATCCTGGCCGGGCTGATGCAGTACCGCATGCAGGCCCGCTCGCGGCGCGCGGTCACCAGGCAGTACCTGCGGCTGCCCCTGTCGTGGCACCACCAGCACCCGACCGGGCAGCTGCTGTCCAACGCCAGCGCCGACGCCGAGGCGGCCTGGGCGCCGCTCGCGCCGCTGCCCATGGCGGTCGGCGTGATCGTCATGCTGTTCACCGCGGCGATCGGGATGCTGCTCACCGATCCCATGCTCGCCCTGGTGGGCTTCCTGATCTTCCCGGCCATCGCCGTGCTGAACCTGATCTACCAGCGCCGCCTGAGCCCGCTCGCCACCCGCGCGCAGCAGCTGCGCGCGGAGGTCAGCGAGATCGCGCACGAGAGCTTCGACGGCGCGCTGGTCGTCAAGACGCTCGGCAGGGAGGCGATGGAGACCGAGCGCTTCCAGCGGCGCGCGCACGAGCTGCGTGACGCGAACATCGCCGTCGGGCGGGTGCGCGGCCTGTTCGACCCCCTGCTGGAGGCCCTGCCCACGCTCGGCGTGCTCGCGGTGCTCGGCGTCGGCGCGCTGCGGCTGTCCACCAGCTCGATCGACTCCGGCGAGCTGGTGCAGGTCGCCTACCTGTTCACGCTGCTGTCCTTCCCCATCCGGGCGCTCGGCTGGGTGCTGGCCGAACTGCCGCGCAGCGTCGTCGGCTGGCAGCGGGTGCAGGCCGTACTGGAGGCCGAGGGTTCCATGGAGTACGGCGAGGTCGCGCTCAGCGAGGCCCGGCCCGCCAAGCTGGAGGTCTCGGACGTCTCCTACGCCTACGGCGCCGACGAGGTGCTGCACGACGTCACCTTCGACGTACCGGCCGGCGGCACCGTCGCGCTGGTGGGGCCGACCGGGTCCGGCAAGTCGACGCTGGTGCAGTTGCTCGTAAGGCTGGTCGACCCGGCTTCCGGACAGGTGCTGCTCGACGGCGTCGACGTGCGCCGGCTCGCCTACGGCGGGCTGGCCGAGTCCGTCGCGCTGGTGCCGCAGCAGACGTTCCTGTTCGACGACACCGTGCGCGGCAACATCGCGCTCGGGCTGGACACCGACGACGCGGACGTGTGGGCGGCGCTGCGCGTGGCCCAGGCCGACGGGTTCGTCGCCAAGCTCGCCTCGGGACTCGACACCCGCGTCGGCGAACGCGGCACGTCACTGTCCGGCGGCCAGCGTCAGCGCCTCGCGCTGGCTCGCGCGGTCGTCCGCCGCCCGCGCCTGCTCATTCTCGACGACGCCACCTCCAGCGTCGATCCGCAGGTCGAGGCCAAGATCCTATACGGCCTGCGCGACGCGGCGTCGAGCGTCGTGGTCGTCGCCTACCGGATGGCCACGATCGCGCTGGCCGACGAGATCGTCTACCTGGACCGGGGGCGGGTCGTCGACCGGGGCGGCCACGAGGAACTGCTGGAGCGCTGCGAGGGCTACCGGAACCTGGTGACCGCCTACGAGCGGGAGGAGGCCGAGAGGGCCGCCATAGAGATTGATCCGATCGAGGCAGCATCGAGCGAGGAAGAAGAGGTCAGCGCATGAGCGTCGGGCAGGGGATCCCCGGCAACGCCGGGCGGGAAGTCAGCGCATGAGCGTGGAGACAGGCATCCGCGGCAACGCCGAGCGGTCGGCGATGGCCACGATCCGCCAGGGGTTCTCGCTCACGCCGGAGTTCCGCAACGGCCTGGCCGGGACGCTGGCGCTGGCCGTCATCGCCACTGGTGGCAAGATCATCGTGCCGATCGCGGTGCAGCAGACCATCGACACCGGCCTCAAGGGCGGCACCCCCGACCTGCCGTACATCTGGCGGGCCGTCGCCCTGTGCGCCGCCGCCGTGATCCTGACCGCCCTCGCCGGATATGTCATGAACGTTCGCCTCTACAAGGCGACCGAGTCCTCACTGGCCACCCTGCGGGTCCGCGGCTTCCGCCACGTGCACGACCTGTCCGTCCTCACCCAGAACACCGAGCGCCGCGGCGCCCTCGTCTCCCGCGTCACCAACGACATCGACCAGATCAGCACGTTCATGCAATGGGGCGGGCTGATGATCATCGTGGCGTTCGGCCAGGTGCTCGTGGCCAGCGTGCTGATGTTCATCTATTCCTGGCAGCTCACCCTGCTGGTCTGG
Organism: Nonomuraea sp. NPDC049750; assembly: GCF_040659625.1. NCBI lineage: Bacteria > Bacillati > Actinomycetota > Actinomycetes > Streptosporangiales > Streptosporangiaceae > Nonomuraea > Nonomuraea sp. NPDC049750. Next base: position 311,509 of record NZ_JBFANB010000004.1, on the reverse strand, counting down.
GCCTGCTTCATCCCGCTGGTGATCGCGCTGCCGCGCTTCCAGCGCTGGCTGTCCGGCGCCTACACCACCGTCCGCGAGCGGACCGGCGACATGCTCGCCGCCGTCAGCGAGTCCGTCGTCGGCGCCGCCACCATCAGGGCGTACGCCTCCGAGCGGCGCACCTCCGACCGCATCGACACCGCCGTCGATGCCAACAGGTCCGCCCAGATCAAGGCGCAGACGATCGTCGGGTTCGTCTTCCCGCTGACCGAGATCGTGGCCGCCGTGGCCATCTCCGGGATCGTCCTGCTCGGGGTCCGGCTCGGGCTGTCGGGCGAGATCACGGCCGGGCGGCTGGTGGCGTTCCTGTTCCTCGTGACGTTGTTCGTCTCGCCCCTGCAGACCGCCACCGAGGTGCTGAACGAGGCCCAGAACGCGGTCGCCGGCTGGCGGCGCATCCTCGGCGTCCTCGACACCCCGCCCGACGTGGCCGACCCCGGCGGCTCCGGCGTGGACCTGCCGCGCGGCCCGATCTCCGTCGCCTTCGAGGACGTGCACTTCAGCTACCCCGGCGGCGTCCCCGTACTGCGCGAGGTCACGCTGTCCATCCCGCCGCGCTCGCGCATCGCGATCGTAGGCGAGACCGGCTCCGGTAAGACCACGTTCGCCAAACTGCTCACCCGCCTCATGGACCCGGTCGCGGGCCGCGTCACCGTCGACGGCCACGACCTGCGCGACGTGCGCTTCTCCTCGCTGCGTGAGCGCATCGTGATGGTGCCGCAGGACGGCTTCCTGTTCGACGGCACCCTGGAGCAGAACGTCCGATACGGCCGGCCCGCCGCCACGCGCGAGGAGATCCTGCTGGCCATGACCGAGCTCGGCCTGGCCGACTGGCTGGAGGGCCTGCCCGCCGGCCTCGACACCCCGGTGGGCCAGCGCGGCGAGTCGCTCTCGGCGGGCGAACGCCAGCTCGTCGCGCTCGCCCGCGCCTACCTGGCCGACCCCGACCTGCTGCTGCTCGACGAGGCCACCTCGGCGGTCGACCCGGCGACGGAGGTACGACTCGCGCGGGCGCTCGAAGGCGTCACCAGAGGGCGGACGGCGATCTCGATCGCGCACCGGCTGTCGACGGCCGAGAACGCGAACGAGGTGCTCGTCTTCGACGCGGGGCGGCTGGTGCAGCGGGGGCCGCACGCCGAGCTGGTGACGGAGCCGGGCGTGTACGCCGACCTGCACGCCTCCTGGGTGTCGGCCGCCCACTCGTAGTGTGTTGCTCTTTTGGTGCGCTTCTTTTGGTGCGATCGGGCTCATTGCTGGGCGGTCGGGCTCATTGCGGGGCTCATTCCTGGGCGGCGGCGAAGCGTACGCTGGTGCCGCCCGGGCCGGAGACGACCGTGACCTGGTCGCACAGCAGCCTGGTCAGCCACAACCCGCGCCCGCGCGGCTCGTCCCCCGGCGGAGTGTGAGAGGCGCCGGTCCAACCGGGCGGCAGGCCCGGCCCCTCATCGGTCACCTCGCACCAGAGCCGGTCGTCGTGCCACCACAGCCGTAGCCGTCCGCTGCCGCCGCCGTGCAGCACGGCGTTCGTGGTGATCTCGTTGACGGCCAGCACGAAATCCTCCAGCCGCTTGCCCGCCAGACCCTCCCCGGCCGCGCGCTCGGTGACCAATCTGCGCAGGGCAGTGATCCGCCCCTGCGCGAACCCCGTACAGAGGACCTGTCTACCCATCGACGGCCCGGCGGACGGCGATGACCTCGTCGGCCCTGATCAGCCGCAGCACGCGCGCGACCGTCCCACGGCACACCACCACCGTGCGATGGTGGTGGGCGGCGGCGCGTGCCAGCGCTGTCAGCGCGAGCAACTGGGCCGAGCCGGCGTCGATGAAGTCGAGCCCCGTCGCGTCGATGACCACCTCGGCCGCCACCGCCTCCAGCTGGGTCAGCACCGAGGCGAACGCCAGCCGGTTGGTGATGTCGATGTCACCCGACAGCAGCAGTCCCGGCTGCGGGCGCATGTTGACGAACCGCAGCAGCGCCTGCCCCGGCGCGATCGGGTGGATGGCCGCCGCCCGGTTGACGGCCGCGGCCGAGTAGAGCCCGCGATCGTACTGGCACACGGCCGCCAGCCACCGCTCGCCGAACAGCGCGTTGACCGCCGCCTCGAACCCCTCTCGCCCCTCTGGGTCCCGCACCCCCCAAGCCGCGTCGACCAGCGCGTAGACGCCGCGATGCCCCTGCTCCCTGGCCTGCTCGCCGGCCGCGACCAGCACGCCCAGCAGCCACGTGGCCCCGTCCGCGCCCGCGCACGCCGTGATCTCGACCCGCCCCGCGGCCTCCGCCACGGCCAGCCCCGGCACAAGCGGCGCCAGCCACTCCCGCGTCCGCTCCGGCGTGTCGGTGTGGGTGATGATCACCACTTTGGCCCGGCGGCGCAGCCCGTTCGCCGTGAACGCCCTGGTCGCGGCCATCCGCTCACGATCGCCCTGGAACGGCAGGCAGACATGATCGCCCAGGTCGGGATCGAGGACGGAACCCGCGACGTCCACCACGATCGTCCCTCCCCCTGCCGTGCGTCTGCCGGGCGTCGCACAGAAAATACTCCGCCGCGCATCATTACGTAATGCGTTCTTCGCAAAACGCTCGGTAACGCGGCGCGTCCCGGTGTACCTTTTCCGCGGGGGCCGCTAGTGGCGGAGTCATGAGGAGCATGGGCGTGGATGTGCTGGAGATGACGCGGCGCCGACATGGCGAGCTCGTGGTTGTCAGCCTCGCGGGCGAGGTCGACGCGGACAACGTGTCAAAGGTCCGCAAATGTTTCGACGAGGCGGTCGCGACACACGGGCCGCGCCTGGTCGTCGACCTGAGCAACCTGACCTTCATCGACACATCGGGGTTGGGGGTGCTGGTTCGCCAGCTTGCCGCTTTGCGGGATCGCGACGGCACCATGGCGCTGGTCGCCACGGACGGCCAAGTCCTGAGGCGCCTGCGCCGGACCAACATCGCACCGCTGTTCCCGATCTACGAGACGCTGTCGCAGGCACTCGACTAGATCCTCGGGGGCGGTGCCCGTTCACCGGGTATCCGTTCTTCCGCTCTCCTGGAGGGGTGTCCTTCGTGGGGGTTTCCGTCACGGCGGGTGGGCTTCTTCGTCGGATCTCCTGGAGGGGCGTCGGTGGCCTCTGTCACGACGGACGGTCTTCTTCTGCTGTCCCAGGGGCGGGACGTCCATCCTTAGGGGCCTCTGCCAGGACGGGCAGCTTCTTTCACTCCCTCGGAGGGGGTGTTCCTCCAAAGGGACGCCAGCCACGACGGACCGTCACAGGGATCAAGACGGTCCTGTGACCAGTGACCGGCCGCCTCCCCACGCCGGCGACGGCAGGCCGGAACTGCGGCTGTGCCACCGTCGATTCGGGGAGCGGCCGCTCCGGCTGGTTGAATGACGACATGTCCCTTGACCCCAAGATCGCCGCGCGGCTCAAGCGCAACGGCGACGGGCTGGTGCCCGCGATCGTCCAGCAGTACGACTCAGGCGAAGTGCTGATGCTCGCCTGGATGGACGATGAGGCGCTGCATCGCACCCTCACCACGGGCCGGGCCACCTACTGGTCGCGCAGCCGGGGGGCGTACTGGGTGAAGGGGGATACATCGGGGCACGTGCAGCACGTCAAGGGGGTGTCGCTCGACTGCGACGGTGACACGGTGCTGCTCAAGGTGAACCAGGTGGGGGCGGCCTGCCACACGGGCGACCACACCTGCTTCGACGCCGACACGCTTGAGGTGACGATCACACCATGACGGCCACCGGACCTGACCCGGACACCGGATCCGGGTCGGCCACCGGACCTGAGCCGAGCGCTGGAGCCGGGTCGGTCGCTCGGCCCGAGTCAGGTGCCCGGCCCGAGCCAGACGCCGCGCCCCGATCAGGCGGCCCGGAGTCCGGGTCTCGGTCGGGTGCCATGTCCCGGTCGGATGGCCGGGAGTCCGTGTCCCAGCCGGAGGCCATGCCAGAGTTGGGCGGTCGGGAGTCCGGGGCTCGGGCGGGCGACCTGTCCGGCACAGGTGGCCGGGAGAGCGCGTCTCAGCCGGAGGCCATGTCCAAGTCGCGGTCGGGTGCCGGGTCCGAGTCGGGTGGCCGGGAGCCCGAGACCCAGGCGGAGGTCGTGGCCGGGACAGGCGGGGCGGCGGACGTGTCTCAGACGGGTGACGTGTCCGAAGCCGGGGAGCAGGGCGGAGCGGGGGAGCAGGGCGGGTCTCCGGCTGAGGTCGCGGCTCGGCGGGGGCGGCGGGAGTTGACCGCTTGGCTGGTGGTGACGGCGCTCGGCTGCGTGCTGGTGCTGGTCGCCGCGGGTCGGGCGTGGGTGACGAACGTGCGCGGCGCCGGCACAGGGGCTTTGGCCGTGCCGAGCGGCGGTGACCTCAGTCCGGTTCTGACGCCCCTGGCCCTGGCCGGGCTGGCCGGGGTGGTGGCCGTGCTGGCCACCAAGGGAGCCGGTCGCCGGGTGATCGGAGTGCTACTGGCCCTGTGCGGCGTGGGCGCCGGGCTCGGCGCGTGGCAGGCGGCCGGCGGGAGCGGCGTGCTGAGCTGGCTGCGCGAGCGGAACGTCATGCGCGCGACAGGCGCGATCCAGTGGGACGTGGTGCCGCTCTGGCCCGTGGTGTGCGGCCTCGGGGCGGTGCTGATGGTCGCGGGTGGCGTCGTGGCCGTCGTACGAGGTGGCGCTTGGGCCGGTATGTCCGCCAAGTACACCCGCGAGCGTCCCGAGACCACCGGCGACCGCTCCATGTGGGACGCCCTGGACCGCGGCGACGACCCGACCTAGCCGCGCGCGACCCCTCCCAGTCGCGGGCTCATCACAAAAAGTCCACGGTCTGAACCGTTGCCGGACCGGCGCGCGTTTCGTCAATAAGCTGCCTCTGCAACGGGCCAAGAGGGGATGAGGTGCCAGTGGCATGAGCTACGGGGATCAGGGCAACAGCGGGGGTTACGGCGCACAGCCGCCCGGCGGAGGCTACGGACAGCCTCCGGGCCAGAGCCAGCCTCCGGCCTACGGGCAGTCTCCGGGCTACGGCCAATCCCCGGGCTACGGTCAGTCTCCGGGTTACGGTCAGCAGCCCCCGAGCGGCTATTACGGCCAGCAGCCGTCCGGCGACTACGGCTACGGCCAGCAGCCGTCCGGCGAATATGCGTACGGTCAGCAGTCGCCGGGCGCCTACGGGCAACCTGGCTACGGCGCGTACGGGGCCCCGCAGAGGAACACCAGCGGCCTGGCCGTCGCCTCGCTCGTCCTGGGCATCGTCGGGCTGCTGTTCTGCGGCCTGACCAGCATCCCCGGTGCCATCGTCGGTCACATCGCCCTCAACCGCATCAAGCGCACCGGCGAAGAGGGCCAGGGCATGGCCATGGGCGGCCTGATCACCTCGTACATCACGATCGTGCTCTGGGCGATTCTCTGGCTCGTGTTCGGCGGTATTTGGCTGACCTTCGTGGGGCTCGCGACCGCCACCACGACTGGAAACTACTGACCCGCAGGGCATCCAGTCGGTTACAAATTGTCCGCAACGTGGACGTTATTCCACGTCGATAGTGGTTTGTCGCTAGGCTGCCGCGCGCAACGCGCCACAGATTGAGGAGTCATCAGCATGAGCTACGGAAACCAGGGCGACGGCGGTTACGGCGCCCAGCCGCCCGGCGGCGGCTACGGTCAGCAGCCGCCCAGCGGAGGTGGCGGTTACGGTCAGCAGCCGCCCAGCGGAGGTGGCGGTTACGGTCAGCAGCCGCCCAGCGGAGGTGGCGGTTACGGTCAGCAGCCGCCCAGTGGCGGTGGCTATGGTCAGCAGCCGCCCAGCGGCGGCGGTGGCTACGGTCAGCAGCCCCCGAGTGGTGGTGGCGGTTACGGTCAGCAGCCGCCCAGCGGGGGTGGCTATGGTCAGCAGCCCCCGAGCGGTGGCGGCTACGGTGCCCAGCCTCCCGGCTACGGCCCGCCCCCCGGTGGCGGTTACGGTCAGCCCGGCGGTTACGGCGCGCCGCAGAGCCCGCCGGACAACCACCTGGTCGCGGCCATCCTCACGACGCTGTTCTGCTGCCTTCCCTTCGGGATCGTGTCGATTGTCAAGTCGTCGCAGGTGAACTCGAAGTGGCAGGCCGGTGACTACCAGGGCGCGATGCAGTCCTCGGAAGAAGCCAAGACGTGGTGGAAGCGCGCGCTGATCTTCGGCGCGATCATCAACATCCTCATCGTCATCGGCTACATCCTGCTCTTCGTGATCGTCGCCGCGAACGCCCCGTCCGGTTACTGATGGACATCGCGAACTTCGAGCGGCGCGGCACCGACCGGCTCCGGTCCGTGCTCGCGCCGCTCGGCGTCGCCGCCGCGGCGGGGGCGGTGTTCGCGGTCGTCGGCACGATCGACCCCAACCAGCCGGGCCACTATCCGACCTGCCCGTTCCTGTGGGCCACCGGCCTCTACTGTCCGGGCTGCGGTACGTTGCGCACCATCCACGCGCTGGCCCACCTCGACCCGGTGACCGCGCTCGGCCTCAACCCGCTCGCCATGGCGATGATCCCGTTTCTGCTGTTCTGGTGGGGGCGCTGGCTGGTCCGCGCCTGGCAGGGCAAGCCCCGGCGGACGACACTCGCGCATCCAGCTTGGCTTTGGGCGTTTCTCGGCATAGTGCTGGTGTACTGGGTGGTCCGAAACCTGCCATTCGGGGCGTTTCTCGCGCCGTAGTCGGGGGCCTGTGGTGAGGTGACCACGTCGGGGCCGATACCATCGCAAGACAGGCCGGGAGCGGACGCGATGCGAACTCTCTGCCGCCCCCAACTGCCGACCGGAGGGATCCCAAGCGCGTGAGTGAGCGGACCGAAGGGCCGAGCGTCCTCGACGACATCCTCGACGGGGTGCGCGCCGACCTCGCCACCCGTCAGCAGGCCGTGTCGCTTGACGAGCTCAAGCAGCGGGCCGAGCGGGCTTCGGGGCCCAAAGACGCGCTCGCCGCGCTCGGCGGCGACCGGATCTCGGTGATCGCCGAGGTGAAGCGCTCCAGCCCGTCCAAGGGCGCGCTGGCCGCCATCGCCGACCCGGCCGCGCTGGCCGCCGACTACGAGGCGGGCGGCGCCCACGTCATCAGTGTGCTGACCGAACGGCGCAAGTTCGGCGGCAGCCTCGAAGACCTGGCCGCTGTCCGTGCCCGCGTCGACATCCCGATCCTGCGCAAGGACTTCATCCTCACCTCCTACCAGCTGTGGGAGGCCAGGGCCCACGGCGCCGACCTGGCGCTGCTGATGGTGGTCTGCCTGGAGCAGGAGGCCCTGGTGTCGCTGATCGAGCGGGCCGAGTCCATCGGGCTCACCCCGCTGGTCGAGGTGCACACCGAGGAGGAGCTGGAGCGGGCGGTAGCGGCCGGCGCCCGGATCATCGGGATCAACGCCCGCAATCTGAAGACACTCGAGGTCGACCGCGACGTGTTCGCCAAGCTGGCGCCGAAGGTCCCCGATAATGTGATCAAGATCGCGGAGTCGGGCGTGCGGGGTCCGCATGACCTGCTCGCCTACGCACGGGTCGGCGCCGACGCCGTCCTGGTGGGCGAGAGCCTGGTCACCGGCAAGGATCCACGCAAGGCCGTGGAGGCGCTGGTGACCGCCGGCGCCCACCCCGCGACGCGCCCCGACCACGGAGCAGAGGGATAGCAGTGGCAAACGACGGCACCATTCTCACCGCCGCCGACCTGGCAGGTAACGGCGCCTACGGCAACGACCCCGACGTGCACGGCAAGTTCGGCATCTTCGGTGGGCGCTACGTTCCCGAGGCGCTCATCCCGGCCCTCGACGAGGTCGCCGCGGTCTACGAGAAGGCCAAGAACGACGCCGAGTTCCTGCGCGAGTTCGATCACCTGCTGCGCACGTACGCGGGCAGGCCGACCACGCTGACCGAGGTGCCGCGCTTCGCCGAGCACGCCGGCGGCGCGCGGATCATCCTCAAGCGCGAGGACCTCACGCACACCGGCGCTCACAAGATCAACAACGTGCTCGGCCAGGCGCTGCTGACCAAGCGGCTCGGCAAGAAGCGAGTGATCGCCGAGACCGGCGCGGGCCAGCACGGCGTGGCCACCGCCACCGCGGCGGCCCTGCTCGGCCTGGAGTGCGTCATCTACATGGGCCAGGTCGACTGCGAGCGCCAGGCGCTCAACGTGGCCAGGATGAAGCTGCTCGGCGCCACGGTGGTGCCGGTGACCAACGGCTCCCAGACGCTGAAGGACGCCATCAACGAGGCGTTCCGCGACTGGGTCACCAATGTCGACACGACCCACTATCTGTTCGGCACCATCGCCGGCCCCCACCCGTTCCCCGAGATCGTGCGCGACTTCGCGCGCATCATCGGCGTCGAGGCCCGCCGCCAGATGCTGGAGCTGACCGGCCGGCTGCCCGACGCGGTCGCCGCCTGCGTCGGCGGCGGCAGCAACGCGATCGGCATCTTCCACGCCTTCATCGGTGACGAGGGCGTCCAGCTGCACGGCTACGAGGCCGCCGGCCACGGGCTGGAGAGCGGCGAGCACGCGCTCACGCTCACCGCCGGCTCCGTCGGCGTGCTGCACGGCTCGCGCACCTACGTCCTGCAGGACGAGGAGGGCCAGACGATCGAGTCGCACTCGATCTCGGCCGGTCTCGACTACCCGGGCGTCGGGCCCGAGCACGCCTGGCTCAAGGACACCGGGCGGGCGGTCTACCACGGTGTGACCGACGACGCGGCGATGGCCGCGTTCTCGCTGCTGGCCAGGACTGAGGGCATCATCCCGGCCATCGAGTCGTCACACGCCCTGGCGGGCGCGCTGGAGCTCGGTCGTGAGCTGGGTCCCGAGTCGACCATCCTGGTCAACCTCTCGGGGCGCGGCGACAAGGACATGGGCACGGCGATGAAGTACTTCAACCTCTGACGGCCCAGGGTTCGCGCCGCACCGGCTCTGGAAGATGCCCGAGCACCGCGGCCGATGGCACCATGGCAAGGACGGCGGCGATGCGGCCCCTGACCACTGAGAACGGACGATCATGACTACTCTTCAGACGGTTTTCGCCACGGCGAAGGCGGAGAACCGGGCCGCACTGGTCGGCTACCTGCCCGCGGGCTTCCCGTCCAAGGAAGGCGCCATCACCGCGGCCGCCGCCCTGGTCGAGGCCGGCTGCGACGTGATCGAGATCGGGCTGCCCTACTCCGACCCGCTGATGGACGGGCCGACCATCCAGGACGCCGTGCACCGGTCGCTGGTCAACGGCACCCGGATCGCCGACGTCCTGCGCACGGTCGAGGGAGTCGCCGCCACCGGCGCGGCGACGCTGGTCATGACGTACTGGAACCCGATCGACCGCTACGGCGCCGAGCGGTTCGCACGTGACCTGGCCGCCGCGGGCGGCGTCGGCACGATCACGCCCGACTTGACGCCGGAGGAGTCGGAGCCGTGGCGGGCGGCCTCGGCCGCGGCGGGCATCGACACGGTGTTCCTGGTGGCGCCCAGTTCCACCGAGGCGCGCATCAAGGCCGTGGTCGACTGCTGCACCGGGTTCGTCTACGCGGCCTCGCTGATGGGCGTCACGGGCGCCAGGGAGACCGTCAACGTGGCGGCCGAGGACCTGGTCAAGCGCACCCGCGCGCACACCGCGCTGCCCGTGTGCGTGGGACTGGGCGTCGGCACCGGCAAGCAGGCGGCCGAGGTGGCCGGCTACGCCGACGGCGTCATCGTGGGCTCGGCGTTCATCCGCCGGATGCTCGACGCGCCCGACGAGGCGGCCGGCCGTGAGTCGATCGGCGTGCTGGCCCGGGAGATGGCGGCGGGCGTCCGCTCCCGCGCCTAACCGTTTTCTGTCAAATACCGCGACTCGCAACTGGACAAGTGTCAGTATTTCTGGCGTCGGTCCATGGCGCGTGTTGCGGTGGCGGGTTGTTGGTATCGGGGCCCCACGCAGTACGACGCATGCCTGTGAAAGGACATATATGCGTCGGAGTCCCGTTACCCTCGTAGCCGCCGCCCTCCTGGTCTTATCGGGCGTCGCCCTGGCCGCCCCCGCACAGGCCACGCGCGTACCGGAGACTCCCGCACAAGGCACCGCGGCTTCCGCGCGAGGTGTGGAGCCCACCCCGGAACCCGACCCGGAGCCGACGCCCACCTACGAGCTGTCCTCGCCCGACCAGCCGACCACCGGCCCCACGCCCCCGACCCCCACGCAGCAGAACCTGGCCCCCGAGCCCACCACTGTGGCCGAGCCCGTCAGGATCTCCTCCGGGCAGCTGACCGTCGACCTCGACCCGGCCTTCCCGAGGATCCTGCGCTACACCGACAAGGCGAGCGGCGCCGTACTCGACGGCAGCACCGCCGTGCCCGGCGTGGTGCTGAACGGCACACCGTACGAGGCCACGGTCGCGCTGCGCGGCACCGACGGCGCGTCCGCCCGCTACCGGCTGACCTTCGAGGCGGGCGTCACGCTGGACGCCAGCATCCGCGTCAAGGACCGGGTGACGACCTTCGCGATCGACGCGGTCTCCGACACCGAGGCGTTCCGGGTCAACACCATCGACCTGCCAGGACACGATCTGGTGTCGGTGAGCAGTGACCAGCCGGGCGCCGCGACCGCGTTCACCAGGCTCGACCCCAACTCCACCCGTACGGCCGACGTCTTCTCCGCCGTCACTCCGGGGACGGCGCCCGACGCCGCCCCGATCGGCGCCTCGTACGCCATCGTCAACACCGGCGCCCTGGCCGCCGCGGTCGAGTCGAACTCCACCTACGACCGCCCCTCAGGCGTCACCGACAAGGACGCGGCCCGCTTCTGGCACCAGGCCAGGCAGGAGGACGGCGGCCGGATCAGGGTCGGCGTGTGGAGCGGTCAGTGGACCTACCGGGGCACCGGAGCGCCCTTCACCGAGGACCTGCCGTGGGCCAAGGTCGTGGTCACCCCCGACGCCAACGGCGACGGCGGCCTCGACTGGCAGGACGGCGCCGTCGCGTTCAGGAGCATCGGCGTCAAGGCGCCCGGCGCGGACCGGACCAAGGACCGGGTGATCGCGCACATCCCGTTCAACTTCTCCAGCCAGGCCACCCACCCGTTCCTGCGCACCCTCGACGACGTCAAGCGGATCTCGCTGGCCACCGACGGCCTGGGCCAGCTGGCCCTGCTCAAGGGGTACCAGTCGGAGGGCCACGACTCGGCCCACCCCGACTACGGCGGCGACTACAACAAGCGCGCCGGCGGCCTGGCCGACCTCAACACGCTGCTCAAAACCGGCAAGGACTGGAACGCGACGTTCGGCGTGCACGTCAACGCCACCGAGTCCTACCCCGAGGCGAAGAGCTTCAGCGAGCAGCTCGTCAACAAGGACACCAAGGGCTGGAACTGGCTCGACCAGTCGTACCTGATCGACCAGCGCGGCGACCTGACCAGAGGAACCCTCGCCAAGCGGCTCCAGCGCCTGCGCGCCGAGACCGACAGGAACCTGGCCCTCCTGTACGTGGACGTCTACCGCCCGCACGGCTGGGTGGCCGACCGCCTGCTCACCGAGCTGCGCGGGCAGGGCTGGCAGGTGGCCACCGAATGGTCCGACAAGCTGGAGCGCTCGTCGCTGTGGTCGCACTGGGCCAACGACCTCAACTACGGCGGAGCCACCAACAAGGGCCTGAACTCGCAGATCATCCGGTTCATCCGCAACGGCGAGAAGGACGTCTGGAACGCCCACCCCATCCTGGGCAACGCCCGCATCGTCGAGTTCGAGGGCTGGACCGCGCAGAACGACTTCACCGCCTTCTACCGCAACATCTGGGAACACAACCTGCCGGCCAAGTTCCTGCAGCACTACCAGATCACCGACTGGAACCCCGACGAAATCGCCTTCACCGGAGGCGTACGCGGCAAGGTGGTGGACGGCCGGCGCCAGCTGTTCGCAGGCGGTCACAAGGTGCTCGACGGCACGACGTACCTGCTGCCGTGGGCGGGCAAGTTCTACCACTACAACCCGGCCGGCGGCACCACCACCTGGGACGCCGCCCGGCCGATGACCGTCTACAAGCTCACCGACCAGGGCCGGGTCCGGGTGGGCGTCGCCACTCCGGCCGATGGCAAGATCACCCTGCGGGCCGAGGCGGGTGTGCCGTACGTGCTCTACCCCGGCCGGGCGCCCGCCCAGGCAGAGCCCCGCTGGGGCGAGGGGAGCGGCGTCCGCGATCCCGGCTTCAACGGCGACGGACTGCGCGACTGGCGGGTCACCGGCCCGGTGAGCGTCCAGAAGAACGAGCGCGGCCAGCGCGTGGCCCTGCTCGGCGGCGGTCCGCAGGCCCGGCTGGAGCAGCGGCTGACCGGCCTCCAGCCCGGCCGCACCTACACCGCCTCGGCGTTCGTCGAGGTCGAACCCGGACAGGCCAGGCAGACCACGCTGGAGGCCGGTGGCCGGAAGGCGACGATCCAGCGCTCGACCGCCAAGAACTACATCGCCTCCGACGAGAAGCACGACACCTACTTCCAGCGCGTCAAGGTCGCCTTCACCGCGCCGCGCGACTCCGTCACGCTGCGGATCACGGCCGCCGCCGGCGCGGCGACGGTGCGGGTGGACGATGTACGGCTCATCCGGAGCGATCCGGCGGGTGGGACCGAGACGTTCGAGTCCGCCGAGCCGGGGTGGGGCCCGTTCGTCAAGGGTGACGCCGGTGGCGCGTTCGACGCGCGTACGCATCTGTCGGAGCGGCACGAGCCGTACACGCAGGCCGGCTGGAACGGCAAGACCGTAGACGACGTGATCAGCGGCGACTGGTCGCTCAAGGCGCACGAGGAGCGGCAGGGGCTGGTCTACCGGACCGTGCCGCAGACCGTGCGGTTCGAGCCGGGACACGCCTACGAGGTGTCTTTCGGCTACCAGAGCGCCCTGGCGGACGCCTACGCCTGGGTGACCGGCTACGACAAGGGCACCTCCAGCGTGGAGACCCGGCGGACGCCGGTGCCGGAGCGGCGGAGCACGGGCAGGTTCGCCGAGCGGGTGGTCGCGGGCTGCGGCGACGTCTGGGTCGGGCTCCGCTCGCTGCTGCCCGAGCAGGCCGGGGCCGATTTCGTCCTCGACGACTTCGCCGTCAAGGACCTGGGGGAGGACCCCGAGGCCCAGGCGTGCGCGTCGCTGGACGTGGTGCCCGCGACGCCCGCGTTCGAGCAGGGCGCGGCCTCCGAGGTCACCACCACGTTCGTCAACCTGGAGGACGTGGCGGCCCAGGACGTCAAGGTGACGCTGACCGTACCCGAGGGCTGGACCGCCACCGGGGCCGGCGCTGTGAAGTCCGGCGCTGTGAAGTCCGGCGCTGTGAAGTCCGGCGCTGTGAAGTCCGGCTCAGTGGAGACCGGCACTGTGGAGTCCCGCACCGTGGAGCCTGGCGGCAAGCTGGTGACCACCTGGAAGGTGACACCTCCTGCGGACGCGCCCTATGACACCTACGAGCTGAAGGCCGACGCCGCCTACACCGCGGCGGGAGCCGCCAAGTCGATCGGCGCGGTGACGACCGTACGGACGCTGCCGCCGCCACCCACGGCGGAGGCTTGGGCGAGCGACCTGGAGTGGGTCAGCGCGGCCAACGGCTGGGGGCCGGTCGAGCGTGACCGGTCCAACGGCGATCTCGGCGCGGCCGACGGCACGCCGATCGTGATCGGCGGCCAGACGTTCACCAAGGGGCTGGGCACGCACGCGCCCGCCGACGTCCGTTTCTACCTCGGCGGCCGGTGTACGGCCTTCACAGCCTCCGTCGGCGTGGACGACGTCCAGGCCACCAGGGGGTCCGTGGAGTACAGCGTGGTCGTCGACGGGGCGGTCAAGGCACACAGCCCGGTGCTGCGGGCCGCCGATCCGGCCTACGAGCTGACCGCCGACCTCACCGGGGCCCGGTACGTGGACCTCGTGGCGGGCGACGGCGGCGACGGCAACGGCAACGACCACGCGGACTGGGGCGCCGCCAAGTTCGCCTGCGGCTAGCGGTCTGACGAGTTCGTCGGCGGTCTCTGCGGTCAGCGGCGTGTCGGGTTCGTCGGCGGGTAGGGGTCGGTCAGGTTCGTCTGGGGCCTCTGCGGCTTTTGCCGTTAGCGGTCGGTCGGGTTCGTTCGCGGTTGGCGGGCGGTGAGTCGTGGTCGCTCGCCGCGACGCCGTGAGCAGCGCGTACGGCCCGTGCGCGGGAAAACCCTCTTAACCGAGTCTTATCCCGGGCGTGGTCAGATGGGTTCCCGATACTGTGCGCTTTCCAGCGCAGAGAAAGAGGAGCCCTATCCGTGGTCGCGTCGAAACAGTCACTTAACGCTCGGACGGCGGTACTCTGGGTGACGACCGTTGCCCGGCTGGTCCTGGGCGGGGTGCTGATCGTGGCCGGGTGGCTGAAGATCGGCAACCCGTCCGACTCCGTCGTGGCGGTCAAGGCTTACGAGCTGCTGCCCGACTCGCTCGCCACGACCGTGGGCTACGGCCTGCCGATCCTGGAGATCGTGGTCGGGGTGCTGCTGGTCGTCGGGCTGCTGACCAGGGTGGCCGGGGTGATCGGTGGGCTGCTCATGTTCGCCTTCGTCTTCGGCATCGCCTGGGCGTGGGCGCACGGCCTGCGGATCGACTGCGGCTGCTTCGGGGGCGGCGGACAGCTCGGGGCGGGGGAGCAGCCGGCCTACCTGCTCGACATTCTGCGCGACTTCGGTCTCGTGGTGCTCGGCGCCTGGATCGTGCGCTTCCCACCGGGACGTTTCGCGCTCGACTCGGCGCTCGGGTTGGCGGGCGGCGAGCGCGTACACGATGAACAAGAGGGGATCGACCAATGAGCAAGGGGGACCGTGCGAAGTCCGCGCGGGAGAAGATCAAGGCGCAGCAGGCCGCCGACCGCGTGCGGGAGCGGCGCAGAAAAGCCGTCACCTACGTGACCGTGAGCGTGGTCGCGGTGGCGGCGGTCGGGCTCGGCGTCTGGTACGCCGCCAGCACCTCGCAGGCGGAGCAGGCCGGCGGCCAGCTTCCGCCGACCACGGTGAACCCCGACGGTTCGGTCACCATGGCCCAGAGCGGTGTCACCAAGCCCGTCGTCGACATCTTCGAGGACTTCCAGTGTCCCGCCTGCAAGCAGATGGAAGAGGTGAGCGGCAGCACGTTCAGGAACCTCGCGGCCGAGGGCAAGGCCAAGGTCGTCTACCACCCCATCACGATCTTCAGTACCGATCCGACGAAGTCCAACTCCCTGCGGGCCGGTGCCGCCGCCCGCTGCCTGAGCGACGGCAAGCAATGGATCGCCTTCCACGACCTGCTCTACAAGAACCAGCCCAGTGAGACGGTCGAGGGCTTCAAGACCGACCAGATGGTGGACTGGGCCAAGCAGGCCGGGGCCACGGGGGCGGGCATCGACACCTGCATCACCGGCCAGAAGAACGTGCAGGCCCAGCTCGACTACAGCGCCAAGGTCATGAAGGAGCAGAAGCTGGGCGGCACGCCGACCGTCAAGCTCAACGGTACGGCCCTGGACAACAAGGTCGTCTTCGCGCCAAAGGATCTTCGCGATGCGGTCACGAAGGCGGCCAAGTAGTCCCGCTTCCGCTACCCTCACCTGACATGCCCCTTGCCTCGATTCCCAGCCCTTCTCAAGGGGTCTGGTATCTCGGATTCGTGCCGATCCGGGCCTATGCCCTGTGCATCGTGCTCGGCGTCATCTTCGCCGTCTGGCTGAGCGAGCGCCGCTGGCGCGCCCGCGGCGGCCAGGCGGGCACGATCATCGACATCTCCGTCCCCGCGGTGATCTTCGGCCTCATCGGCGGACGCCTCTACCACGTCATCACCGACTGGCAGACCTACTTCGGCGACCGCGCGATCAAGAAGCCCTACCAGGCC
Organism: Nonomuraea sp. NPDC049750; assembly: GCF_040659625.1. Lineage (NCBI taxonomy): Bacteria > Bacillati > Actinomycetota > Actinomycetes > Streptosporangiales > Streptosporangiaceae > Nonomuraea > Nonomuraea sp. NPDC049750. The sequence continues at coordinate 295,667 of NZ_JBFANB010000004.1, read as the reverse complement.
CTGTTCATCTGGGAAGGCGGGCTGGGCATCTGGGGCGCGGTCGCGCTCGGCGGCGTCGGCGTCTGGCTGGCCTGCCGGAGGCGCGGCCTGTCCCTCAGCGCGGTGGCCGACACGGTGGCGCCCGGCATCATCTTCGCGCAGGCGATCGGCCGCTGGGGCAACTGGTTCAACCAGGAGCTGTACGGCGGGCCGACCACGCTGCCGTGGGGGCTGGAGATCGACCAGCTGCACGGGGGCGAGCCGGGGGTGCTCTACCACCCGACGTTCCTGTACGAGTCGATCTGGGATGTCCTGCTGGGCTTCGCCCTGCTCTGGGCGGGCAAGCGGTTCGCGCTGCACCATGGGCGGCTGTTCGCCCTCTATGTCGCCGGCTACACGCTGGGGCGGTTCTGGATCGAGGGGCTGCGGATCGACCCCGTCGGCGGGGTGGACCACGCGGTGACGCTCCTGGGACTTCGGCTGAACCAGTGGACGTCGATCGTGGTGTTCATCGGGGCGCTGGCCTACTTCTGGCTGACCCGCAACAAGGACAGCGAGGAGTTCATCCTCCCGGCCGACGTGCGGGCGGCCGCTGCGAGCGGCCCGGATCCGGCTCACGGGGTCGACCAGGCCGACTCGGCGGGCGACGCCGCTGCTGATTCAGAGGCCGCTTCAGAGGCCGCTTCAGAGGCCGGGGAAGCGGACAAGGCGCCGGATGACACCCCGGATCCTGAGGTCGTACGTGCGGATGCTCCGGACCCCGCGGCGGTCGCTGAGGACGTCGCGCCGAAGGAGGAGCCCGTACGCGAGGAGTCCGTACGCGAGGAGTCGGTACGCGAGGAGTCCGTACCTGAGGAGTCCGCCAGCGAGGGCGACGCCAGCGAGGGCGACGCCAGCGAGGGCGACGCGACCGCGAAGCAGGGAGAGACCCCCGAGGTCGTTCAGCAGGAGAAGAACTCCAGATGAGCGGGGGCGCGGAGCAGCACCACCAGCACCGTGACGTCACCGGCGGCTGGCTGCGGCCGTCGGTGTTCGGCGCGATGGACGGCCTGGTGTCCAACTTCGCGCTCATCGCCGGTGTCGCGGGCGGCACCGGCGACACCAAGGTCATCGCCCTGGCGGGCATCGCGGGCCTGGCGGCGGGTGCCTTCTCGATGGCCGGTGGCGAATACGTCTCGGTGGCCAGCCAGCGCGAGCTGGCCCTGGCCGAGATCGCCGTCGAGCGCCGTGAGCTCGAACGCCACCCCGAGGCCGAGCAGGAAGAGCTCGCCCAGGTATTCATCGCCAGAGGCGTGGCGCCGGACCTGGCCGCCGAGGTGGCCAGGCAGATCTCCGAGAACCCCGCCGAGGCCCTGGAGGTCCACACCCAGAGCGAGCTCGGCGTCGACCTGCACGACCTGCCCTCGCCCAAGGTGGCCGCGGGCTCGTCGTTCCTGTCCTTCAGCGTGGGCGCGCTCCTGCCGCTCCTGCCGTACCTGATCGGCGTGACGAGCCTGTGGGTGTCGGCGGTCATCTCGTGCCTGGCGCTGTTCGGGGCGGGGGCGCTGGTCTCCACGGTGACCGCGCGTTCCTGGCTGTACTCCGGGCTGCGGCAGCTGATCGTCGGCGTGGTGGCGGCCGGGCTCACATTCGGGCTGGGCAACCTGATCGGGGCGGGTGGGCTGTGATGGCCTCCAGAACGGCGACCCGCAAGCGGCGGCGCCCCGCGCGCTCCGACTGGCAGTTCCCCCTGCTCACCGACCTGGGGATGGACCCCAAGAAGCAGAAGCTCCTGGTGATCATCGTGTCGGCGGTGGGGGTGCTGGCCGCGGCGTTCGCCCTGGTCGCCTTCGTCAACTCGCTGGGCCAGTACACCCCCGAACAGCGCCGCGGCGCCGCCATCGTGCAGGCCGACGCGGCGCTGCCGGAGACCTACCACAGCTGGGCCTCGCCCAAGCTGTTCGATCCGATCGCCGACCGGGCCAAGGACCGTACGCCGCTCACCGAGAAGGAGGTCTTCGGGCAGAAGACGCTCACCGGTGAGAAGAAACTCACTCTCAAGCTGGCCGGCAGCAAGCTCGACACCGACTGCTCGGCCGCCGTCTGGGGCCCCGAACTCCTCGACCTGGTCGCCGGCGCCGAGTGCAGCCAGGCGGCCCGTGGTGTCTACACCACCCCGGACGGCCGCTACGTGGGCCAGTACACCCTGCTCAACCTGCGCGACGGCAAGGCCGCCAGTGAGCTGGTCGAATCGCTCAAGACGCTCTACCGGGGCGGCTGGACGAGCCCGGTCGGCTCCGGCAAGACCGCCTTCCCGCCGGGAGCTCACACCGAGGGAGGGGGCTACGCCTTGGGCCACTACGTCGGGCTGGTCTGGATCGGCCGGGCCGACGGCGCCGCCCCGACGCCCAAGGACGACTTCGTCTCGCTCTCGCTGACGCTCCGAGGGGCCGAGAAGTCCGTCTACCGCCGGGTCGTCTCGGTCACCGGGCCGGCGTCATGATGCGCGCCCGCGTCATGATCCCGCTGGGCATCGCCCTGGTGGCGGTGCTCGCCGTCGCGGGCTGGCTGTTGTTCCTTCGGCCCGAGGCCCGGCCGTCCGCCTTCCGGGGCGAGCCGACCTCGGCGCTCTACTCCCTCATCGACTCCCGGCAGCGCGACGCGGCTCCGCTGACCGTGGACGAGGTGTTCGCCCCCGCCACGGCGACGCTCGGCGGGTTGCGTCGCGTCTCGGCCGAGCAGCTCGCGGACTGCGACGACGCCCTTTGGGGCGTCTCGGCGGCGGGCTGCACGCAGGCGCTGCGGGCCACGTACACGGGCGACTTGGGGGCGGGGCAGTTCGTCATCTTCAACCTCACCGACGGGCGGGCGGCCGACGCGCTGGTGAAGGCGCTGGCCAAGGACGGGTTCGTCCGGCAGATGGTCCCCTTCGACGCCGTACGCAGCCGCGCGCAGGCCAGGGCGCTCGGCCATTACGTCACCGTCGCGTGGGTGGGGCCGGTGCGGCCAGGGGAAACGGGGGACCTGGTGTCGCAGCTCGTGGCCCTCGACGGGCTCGGGCACATCATCCAGAAGCGCGTGGTCGACGCGACCTGACGCGCCCATGGGCCCGGCATCGACGGGGCCGATGGCCTCATGCGCTCGCGGGCCCAGCGCACGTAGGCCCGGCGTTCACGGGCTCCAGCGTCGGTGGGGCCGGCGTCCGCGGCCGTGGTCAGGTGGTTTTGGACAAGGCCGTGACCGTGGCGGAGACCGTGGTGGGGAGGTCGGCGAGGCGGTGGAGGGGCGTCTCCAGCGGGGTGACGGCCTCGGCCCAGGGCGCCGCCTGCCGGATGAGGGCGCGGGCGTCGTTCTTGGTGAGGGTGCTGCCCTGTGAGCGGGCCACCGCGATGAGCCCCTCGCGCCAGGTGTTGGCCAGTTTGCCGTGCCCGTTGTCGAGGATCCGCCGCAGCACCCCGGCCTCGTCGCCGATCGGCTGCGGGAGTCGTACGGCGTCCAGGACGCCGCCGTCGGACGTCAGCTCGTAGACGGACCCAAGGACGTCCGGGAGAGGGGCCGGCGCGGACAGCAGGACCCGCACGTGGGCGGCTCGCGTGGCCAGCAGGAGGCGCGGGAGCGCGGCCTCCAGGCCGGCGGGCAGTGCGATCGCCACCCGCTCCACGGCGGCGGCGTAGGGCTTGGCCAGCCATGTGGACAGTTTCACCCGGGGCTGCGACAGCTCCTTCGGCCACTCACCCACCAGCAGGTCAGCGTCGGCCGCCGAGGAGCTGTCGGCCGCCGAGGAGCCGGTGGACTCGATCGACTGGGGGCCCTGGGTGTAGATGGCGGTGGTCAGGCGGTCGAGGCGGGCGGTGACGGCGGGACGGGTCTTGGTGGTGGGCCGCAGGACGTAGAGGTCGGCGGCGGAGCCGATGGCTTCCGCCCCGAAATATCTGTTGAAATCTGGGTAAATAGCGTCATATGCGAGGTTGAGGGCGGAGAGGGAGTTCTGCACCTTCAGGGCGAGCATCGGAGTACGCTCGCTCGCCCCGTACGCCAGCAGCACCCGCCCATCGTCCTTGAGCCCCTCGATCGCGCGCGCCACGAACAGCCCGACGCCCTCCGGTGTGTACGGCGGGTCGGTGACGGCCAGGTCGTGGTCACGGGCCGACGGCGGCAGCGACAGCCGCAGATCGGCCCACCGGGTCCGTACGCCGAGATCCTGGGCGTCCAGATAGGCCAGAATGCGCTCGTCCACGTCGACCACCGTGACCTCGGCCTCGGGGTGGACCAGTTTGACGGCCAGCGAGGTGAGGTCGTGGTCGCCCACGAACAGCAGCTTCGCGCCCCGCAGCCAGAACCGGGCGCCGAGCAGCAGCGCTCTGCGCAGCACGGTGTCGGGGGTGGCGGCCACGTGGTCCAGCGCGTGGCGGGAGCGCGGCGCCTCGTCGATGAGGCGGCGCAGGCGGTCGAGCACATGTGTGTAGTGGGGGAGCAGATAGGCGACCGGGTCGGCCGGGGGCGGGGCCACGGCCAGCAGGTCCTGGAAATCGGGCGAATGCGTGAGAGGCACCCGGAACCTGTCGCCGGAGTGCTCCAGCGGGACCTCGCGCAGCAGCGCCTCGATCGTCCGGCGGGCCGTTGCCGCCTCCCTGACCAGGTCGGACAGGGTCCACCACTGGCCGTCGCAGAGGAGGGTCAGGGCGTGCCTGAGCCTTCTGCCGTCGACTCCGGCCTCGTCGAGCAGGCGTTCCACCCCGTCACGGTCCATGGTCCAACCCTATCGAGGGAATTCCGGGCCTCCAGTCCGGTGTTTGGGACATAGCAGCTCGTATGTCGGGATTGTCGCCAATGTTCGCGATGTGGACCAGGCGGGAACTATTCCGGCAGGGTGTTGTAACCTCTACGCACACGCAGCAGGGCCAACGTCGTCCCCGCCTGTAGAGCAGTTCTTGACAGACGATGACGACGGGAGGGATTCAATGCCTGCTGCCCACCTCGGGTTCCCCGAGCCCCAGGGCCTCTACCACCCCGCCAACGAGCATGATGCCTGCGGAGTCGCCATGGTGGCCGACGTCGCCGGGCGCCGCGGGCACGGGATCGTGGTGAAGGCGCTGACGGCGCTGTGCAATCTCGATCACCGGGGGGCCAAGGGTAGCGAGCCTGACACAGGCGACGGAGCCGGGATCCTCACCCAGATCCCGGACACTTTCTTCCGTACGAACGTGAGTTTCGCGCTGCCCGAGCCCGGCCACTACGCCGTCGGCATGGCCTTCCTGCCGTTCGACGGTGAGGCGCGCGACATCGCCTTCCGCATGATCGAGGAGATCGCCGCCGAGGAAGGCCTGAACGTCCTGGGCTGGCGCGAGGTGCCGGTCGACCGGGCGCTGCCCGGACCGAGCGCCAGAGCCGTCATGCCGCACTTCACGCAGCTGTTCGTGGCCAGCCCCAACGGAGAGTCGGGGCTGGAGCTGGACCGGCTGGCGTTCTGCCTGCGCAAGCGGGCCGAGCACGAGGTGGATGTCTACTTCCCCTCGCTGAGCGCCCGTACGATCGTGTACAAGGGCATGCTCACCCCCGACCAGGTCGAGCCGTTCTTCCCCGACCTGTCGGACGAGCGCTACGAGAGCGCGATCGCGCTGGTGCACTCGCGCTTCTCCACCAACACCTTCCCGAGCTGGCCGCTGGCCCACCCCTACCGTTACATCGCCCACAACGGCGAGATCAACACGGTCAAGGGCAACCGCAACTGGATGCGGGCCCGCGAGGCGATGCTCGAATCCGCCCAGATCCCGGGCGACATGTCGCGACTTTTCCCGATCTGCGATCCAGATGGCAGCGACACCGCATCCTTCGACGAGGCTCTGGAGCTGCTCCACATCGGCGGTCGGAGCCTGCCCCACGCCGTCCTGATGATGATCCCCGAGGCGTGGGAGAACCACACCGAGATGGACCCCGCGCGGCGGGCCTTCTACGAGTTCCACTCCTCGATGATGGAGGCGTGGGACGGCCCCGCGTCGATCACCTTCACCGACGGCACGCTGGCCGGAGCCGTGCTCGACCGCAACGGCCTGCGCCCGGGCCGGTTCTGGGTGACCGCCGACGGGCTGGTCGTGCTGGCCTCCGAGGCGGGCGTGCTCGACTTCAAGCCCGAAGACGTGGTGCGCAAGGGCCGCCTGCAGCCCGGCCGGATGTTCCTCATCGACACCGCCCGCGGCAAGATCATCGAGGACGACGAGATCAAGGCCGAGCTCGCGGCCGCGCTGCCGTACGAGGACTGGCTGCACGCCGGACTGGTCCGCTTCGAGGAGCTGCCGGCCCGGCAGCGGGAGATCCCCACGCACGAGGCGCTCGTCAAGCGGCAGCAGACCTTCGGTTACACCGGGGAAGAGCTGCGGATCATCCTGTCGCCGATGGCCAAGAACGGTGCCGAGCCGATCGGCTCCATGGGCACCGACACGCCTGTCGCGGTGCTCAGCGAGAAGCCCAGGCTGCTGTTCGACTACTTCACCCAGCTGTTCGCGCAGGTCACGAACCCGCCGCTGGACGCCATCCGCGAGGAGCTGGTGACCTCGCTGGCCAGCGTGCTCGGACCGGAGGGCAACCTGCTCGACCCCGGGCCCTCGTCGTGCCGCCAGCTGGTCCTGCCGTACCCGGTGATCGACAACGACGAGATCGCCAAGATCATCCACATCAACGACGAGCACGACCTGCCCGGCTTCCACCCGCACGTGATCTCCGGCCTCTACGAGGTGTCGGGCGGTGGCGCGGCGCTGCTGCACCGCCTGGAGGAGATCCGCGCCGAGGCGTCGCAGGCGATCGCCAACGGCGCGCGCATCATCGTGCTGTCGGACCGCGGCTCGTCCGACATGCTGGCGCCGATCCCGGCGCTCCTGCTGACCGGGGCGGTCCACCACCACCTGATCCAGGAGAAGACCCGCACCAAGATCGGCCTCGTCGTCGAGACCGGTGAGGCGCGGGAGTGCCACCACATGGCGCTGCTCATCGGCTACGGCGCGGGCGCGGTCAACCCGTACCTGGCCATCGAGACCGTCGAGGACCTGGTCGACACCGGTGCGCTCCAGATCGACAAGCACAAGGCCGTACGGAACCTGATCAAGGCCTACGGCAAGGGCGTCATCAAGGTGATGTCGAAGATGGGCGTCTCCACCGTCGCCTCCTACACCGGCGCGCAGATCTTCGAGGCGCTCGGCCTGAGCCAGGAGGTCATCGACGCTTGCTTCACCGGCACCACCTCGCGGCTCGGCGGCGTCGGCTTCGACGTGCTGGCCGAAGAGGCCGCCCGCAGGCACGCGCACGCCTACCCGAGGGTCGCGAACGCGCACCGCGGGCTCCAGATCGGCGGCGAGTACCAGTGGCGGCGCGAGGGCGAGCCGCACCTGTTCAACCCCGAGACGGTCTTCAAGCTGCAGCATGCCACCCGCACGCGCCGCTACGAGATCTTCAAGGAGTACACCGGCATGGTGGACTCCCAGGCCGAGCGGCTCATGACGCTGCGCGGGCTGTTCAAGCTGAAGGCGGGCCGGACCCCGATCTCGATCGACGAGGTGGAGCCGGTCTCCGAGATCGTCAAGCGGTTCTCCACCGGCGCGATGTCGTACGGCTCGATCTCGATGGAGGCGCACGAGACGCTCGCCATCGCGATGAACCAGCTGGGCGGCAAGTCCAACACCGGCGAGGGCGGCGAGGACCCGGAGCGCCTGTACGACGCGACGCGGCGCAGCGCCATCAAGCAGGTGGCGTCGGGCCGGTTCGGCGTGACGAGCGAATACCTGGTCAACGCGGCGGACCTGCAGATCAAGATGGCCCAGGGCGCCAAGCCCGGTGAGGGCGGCCAGCTGCCCGGCCACAAGGTCTACCCGTGGATCGCCAAGACCCGGCACTCCACGCCCGGCGTCGGCCTCATCTCGCCGCCGCCGCACCACGACATCTACTCGATCGAGGACCTCGCCCAGCTCATCCACGACCTGAAGAACTCCAACCCCGAGTCGCGCGTGCACGTCAAGCTCGTGGCCGAGGTCGGGGTCGGCACGGTCGCGGCGGGCGTGTCCAAGGCGCACGCCGACGTGGTGCTCATCTCCGGGCACGACGGCGGCACCGGCGCCTCACCGCTCACCTCGCTCAAGCACGCGGGCGCGCCGTGGGAGCTCGGCCTGGCCGAGACGCAGCAGACGCTGCTGCTCAACGGGCTGCGCGACCGCATCGTGGTGCAGGTGGACGGCCAGCTCAAGACCGGCCGCGACGTGGTCATCGCCGCGCTGCTCGGCGCGGAGGAGTACGGCTTCGCCACCGCTCCGCTGGTCGTGTCCGGCTGCGTGATGATGCGGGTCTGCCACCTCGACACCTGCCCGGTGGGCGTGGCCACGCAGAACCCCGAGCTGCGCAAGCGCTTCACCGGCAAGCCCGAGTTCGTGGTGAACTTCTTCGAGTTCATCGCCGAGGAGATCCGCGAATACCTCGCCGAGCTGGGCTTCCGCTCGCTCGAAGAGGCGATCGGGCACGTCGAGCTGCTCGACATGACGGCCGCCCAGAACCACTGGAAGGCCAACGGCCTCGACCTGTCGCCGATCCTGCACCAGCCGGAGCTGCCCGCGGGGACCCCGCTGCGCCGCACGGTCGAGCAGGACCACGGGCTGCAGCACGCGCTCGACAACACACTGATCCAGCTGGCCGAAGGCGCCCTGAACAACGGCACCCCGGTCACGCTGGAGCTGCCGATCCGCAACGTGAACAGGACCGTCGGCACCATGCTCGGCTACCAGGTCACCAAGCGTTACGGTGGCGCCGGCCTGCCAGAGAACACGATCGACATCAGTTTCACCGGCTCGGCGGGCAACTCCTTCGGCGCGTTCCTGCCGCGCGGCATCACGCTGCGGCTGACCGGTGACGCCAACGACTACCTGGGCAAGGGCCTGTCGGGCGGGCGCATCACGCTGCGGCCGCACGAGGAGGCACCGCTCGACGGTCACATCATCTCCGGCAACGTCGCCCTCTATGGCGCCACGTCCGGGGAGGCGTTCATCCGCGGCGTCGTCGGCGAGCGCTTCTGCGTCCGCAACTCCGGCGCCACCGCGGTCGTCGAAGGCGTCGGCGACCACGGCTGCGAGTACATGACCGGCGGCAAGGCGGTCGTCCTCGGCCCGACCGGGCGCAACTTCGCGGCCGGCATGTCCGGCGGCGTCGCCTACCTGCTCGACCTCAACCTCGGGCGGGTCAACCGCGAGATGGTCGCCATCGAGGAGCTCACCGAGGAGGACGGCGAGTTCCTGCGCGAGACGGTCGAGAAGCACTTCGCGGAGACCGGCTCCCCGGTCGCCAAGGAGCTGCTGGCCGACTGGCACGCGGCGCTCGCCCGGTTCGGCAAGATCATGCCGACCGACTACAAGCGGGTCATGGAGGCGGCCGAGGCGGCCCGCATCGAAGGCAGGGACATCGACGAGGCGGTCATGGCCGCCGCGGTCAAGGGTTAAGGGAGGCGTAACCGATGGCTGACCCCAAGGGTTTTCTCACGCACGACCGGGAGCTGCCCGCGCGCCGCCCCATCGACGTCCGCATCGGCGACTGGCGGGAGGTCTACCAGGACTTCTCCCAGGACAAGCTGACCAAGCAGGCATCACGCTGCATGGACTGCGGCATCCCGTTCTGCCACAACGGCTGCCCGCTCGGCAACCTCATCCCCGAGTGGAACGACCTGGTCCACCGCACCGACTGGCGGGAGGCGATCGAGCGGCTGCACGCCACGAACAACTTCCCGGAGTTCACCGGCAGGCTCTGCCCGGCTCCGTGCGAGGCGGCGTGCGTGCTCGGCATCAACTCCGACCCGGTGGCGATCAAGCGGGTCGAGGTCGAGATCATCGACCGCGCGTTCGCCGAGGGCTGGGTGACCCCGCAGCCCTCGCCGGTGAAGACGGGCAAGAAGGTCGCGGTCGTCGGCTCGGGTCCCGCCGGGCTGGCCGCGGCCCAGCAGCTCACCCGGGCGGGCCACGATGTGGTGGTGTTCGAGCGCGCGGACCGTATCGGCGGCCTGCTGCGTTACGGCATCCCCGAGTTCAAGATGGAAAAGCGCCACATCGAGCGGCGTCTGGACCAGATGCGGGCCGAGGGCACCGAGTTCCGCACCGGCGTGAACGTCGGTGTCGACGTCACGGCGGCCCAGCTGCGCGCGGAGTTCGACGCGGTGGTGCTGGCGGGCGGTGCCACCCTGTGGCGCGACCTGCCGGTGACCGGGCGTGAGCTCGGTGGTGTCCACCAGGCGATGGAATACCTGCCCCTGTCGAACAAGGTGCAGGAGGGCGACCTCAGTGAGCCCCCCATCTCGGCCAAGGACAAGCACGTCGTGGTCATCGGCGGCGGCGACACCGGGGCCGACTGCATCGGCACGGCGATCAGGCAGGGGGCCAAGTCGGTCACCCAGCTGGAGATCATGCCGCAGCCACCCGCCACCCGGCCCGGCAGCCAGCCGTGGCCGACGTTCCCCATCCTGTTCAAGATGGAGAGCGCGCACGAGGAGCTCGCGGAGGGCGGGGGCGAGCGGGTGTACGCGGTCTCGACGACGGAGTTCGTCGGCGACGACGCCGGAAACATCCGCGCGTTGCGGCTGGTCGAGGTCGAGGGCCCGCAGCATGGCTTCAAGGCGATCCCCGGCACGGAGCGGGAGATCCCGGCCGAGCTGGTCACGCTCTCGATGGGCTTCCTCGGCCCGGAGAAGGGCGCCCTGCTTCAGGACCTCGCTGATGTCGGTGGAGACGGGTTCTACGACGCGCGTGGGAACGTCTCCCGCGACAAGTCGTACATGTCCAAGGTCGACGGGGTCTTCGTGGCGGGCGACATGGGTCGCGGGCAGTCGCTCATCGTCTGGGCGATCGCCGAGGGCCGCGCGGCCGCCTCGGGCGTGGACCGGTTCCTGTCCGGCGACACCTCGCTGCCGTACCCGATCCTGCCCACCGCACGTCCGCTGGTCTGACGGTCTGCGACGTGTTCGCTGGTCTGACGTCCGTGATGTGTTCGCTGGCTTGGCGCCTGCGACGTGTCCGCTCGTCTGAGGCCAGCGACGCGTCTGCTCGTCAGACGCGCTGACCGTCTGTGTGTCTGACGGTTCACTCGTCTGACGGTCTTGCTGTTTCGAAACGCCCGCCCGGTCCCCCGGGCGGGCGTTTTGTTTTTTCTTTACGGCCGGCAGTGGCCGGCCCCACCCTCTGTACGGGGCTGGGCTCTGTCCAGGGGCACGCTCCTCCGGTTCCCCGGCTGGCCGCCGTGACGTGCGTACTCTTGGCCAGGGCTGCCCTTTCGCCTGACCAGGGCCGGCAATCTGATCCCGTTTTGCCCTCTAGAGTCCGAAATTTTACGACAAAGTTGCATCGAGAGACTGGGGTCGGGAAGATGCAGTTTCTGGTGTGACGCCGTGGATGGGGGAAGTATGAGGCGATTCGCCGCCGGCCTGATGGCCTTGGCTGTGGCCGGTTCGCTGGCGGCCTGCGCGACCCCTGCGGCGCCCAAAGCGGGGCCGGACCAGGAGTACCTCGTCTTCTATGCCGACGGCCGGGCAGGAGCGGCGCTCTCCGCCGTCGAGCGCGCCGGTGGCCGCCTCGTCAGCACCGACACCAAGCTCGGCTACGTCGTGGCCAAGGGCGGCGGTGACGCGTTCGTCGACACCCTCGGCGCGGACCAGGCCGTCGTCGGCGTCACGACCGACCGCGAAATCGGCTTCGCGGCCGGGCTCACACCTCTCGCCCAAGGCACGACGGCCGCGCTGGAGGCGCGGGCATTCCCTGACGCGTCGGCCCTCACGACCAGGGCGGGCGAGCCCCTCGCCCCCCGTCAGTGGGACATGAGGATGATCGGCGCCGACCGCGCCAACAAGAAGGTGCCCGGCAGCAAGAAGGTGCTCGTCGGCGTCATCGACACCGGCATCGACGGCAAGCACCCCGACATCGCCCCGAACTTCAACCGCGCCCTCAGCCGCAATTTCGTCACCGACAAGCCGAACGACGAGAACGGCGACACGCTCGACGGCCCCTGTGAGGTGTCGAGCTGCAAGGACCCGGTCGACCAGGACGACGAGGGCCACGGCACCCACGTGGCCAGCACGATCGGCTCGCCGCTGAACCACATCGGCATCGCGGGCGTGGCGCCGGGCGTGCAGCTCGTCAACATCAGGGCGGGGCAGGACTCCGGGTTCTTCTTCCTCAAGCCCAGCCTCGACGCGCTCACCTACGCCGCCGACATCGGCGTGGACGTGGTGAACATGAGCTACTACGTCGACCCGTGGCTGTTCAACTGTGCCCACAACAAGGCCGACAGCAAGAAGCAGCAGCTGCAGCAGCGCGCGATCATCACCGGTATGCAGCGGGCGCTCGACTACGCGCGCAAGAAGGGCGTCACGCTCATCTCCGCGCTCGGCAACGGCTCCAGCGACCTCGGCAAGCCCAAGGTCGACACGTCCAGTCCCGGCTACCCGCGCGGCAGCGAGAAGACCCGCAAGGTCGACAACTCCTGCATCAACGTGCCCGCCGAATCCAAGGGCGTCATCTCGGTCGCCTCGGTGGGCCCCTCCGGCCGCAAGGCCGGCTACAGCGACTACGGGATCGAGCAGGCCGACCTGGCCGCGCCCGGCGGCGACGTGACGGAGGGCAAGGGCGCCTCGACCACCAGGTCGATCCTGGCGGCCGCCCCCGAGGCTGTGCTCCGTCGTACCGGCCTGCTGGACAAGTCGGGCAAGCCGAAGACCTCCGCGGTCGTCCGTGACTGCAGCAGCAGCCCTTGCTCCTACTACCAGTATCTGGACGGCACCTCGATGGCGGCCCCGCACGCGACCGGCGTCGCCGCGATCCTGATCAGCCGCTTCGGCAAGCCCGGCAAGGGCGGGGTGGCGCTGTCTCCCGCCACCGTCGAGGAGCTCCTGTACAAGACCGCCGATCGCAAGGCGTGCCCGTCGCCCCGGACGTACAGCTACGAGAGCGACAAGCAGACCTGCGAGGGCGGCAGGTCCAAGAACGGCTTCTACGGCCGCGGCATCGTCGACGCCTGGAAGGCCGCGACCATCGCACGATGATCTCCCGGAAGGCCCCGAGTCGTCAGGCCATGACGCCCTGGAAGGCCGCGACCATCACGCCCTGGAAGGCCGCGACCATCACGCATGAGCGGCGGCGCCAGACCATGATGTCCTGGAATGGCGCTACCGTCAGAGCATGATGTATCGCCTCATCGCGGACACCGCGATGGTGATGCACTTCGCCTTCCTGGCCTACATGGCCGTGGGCGGGTATGTCGCATGGCGCTGGCGGCGCACGATCTGGGTCCATCTCGCGGTCACGACCTGGGGCCTGATCTCGCTGGCCACCGGCGTCGAATGCCCGCTCACGGTGGTGGAGGATTGGGGGCGCCGCAACGCCGGACTCCAGGGCCTCCCGCCCACCGGCTTCATCGACCACTACATCGAAGGCGTGATCTACCCCGAGGAATACGCGAACTTGGCCCGTCTGGGGGTCGCCATTCTCGTGTTGTTCTCCTACGCCGGGTACGTTCTGCGTCGTCAATGACAGCCAAGTGGTCTGTACCAATTAAGGTAGGACTCGTGACTCGTCGCGCGAAAATAGTCTGCACTCTAGGTCCCGCCACGTCCTCTCCTGAACGCCTGCGCGAGCTGATCGCCGCCGGCATGGACGTGGCCAGGTTCAACCTCAGCCATGGTGACCATGACATGCACCGTGAGGTATACGACCGGGTCAGAGAGGTGGCGGCCGACCTCGGCCGCGGTGTAGGCGTGCTCGCCGACCTGCAGGGCCCCAAGATCCGCGTCGGCAGGTTCGAGGAAGGCCCGGTCCGGCTCGGCTTCGGCGACGTCTTCACGATCACCACCGAGGACGTGCCGGGCGACCGGGAGCAGGTCTCCACCACCTACAAGGGCCTGCCGGGCGACGTACGCCCCGGTGACACCATCCTGGTCGACGACGGCCGCCTCGTCCTGGAGGCGACCAGCGTCGAGGGCGACCGCGTCATCACGCGCGTCGTCATCGGCGGCATGATCTCCGACAACAAGGGCCTCAACCTGCCGGGCATCAACGTCAGCGCGCCCGCGCTCACCGACAAGGACGAGGCCGACCTGCGCTGGGCGCTGCGCACCGGCTTCGACATGATCGCCCTGTCCTTCGTCCGCCGCCCGTCCGACGCCGACGTGGTGCGCAACATCATGGAGCAGGAGGCCGTCCGCCTCCCGCTGCTCGCCAAGATCGAGAAGCCGCAGGCGGTCGACCGCCTGCCCGAGATCGTCGAGGCGTTCGACGGCATCATGGTCGCCCGTGGTGACCTCGGCGTCGAGCTGCCCCTGGAGCAGGTGCCGATCGTTCAGCGGCGCATCATCGAGCTCTGCCGCGAGAAGGCCCGCCCGGTCATCGTCGCCACCCAGATGCTCGACTCGATGATGAGCGCGCCCCGCCCCACCCGCGCCGAGGCGTCCGACGTCGCCTACGCGGTCATGGACGGCGCCGACGCGGTCATGCTCTCGGGCGAGACCTCGGTGGGCAACTATCCCATCGAGTCGGTCTCCACCATGGACCGCATCGCGCGCGCCGCGGAGGAGCACTCGCTGCACGCCACCCACTCCCTGGAGCGCCTGCCGGAGACGACGGGCGGCGCCATCGCCCGCGCCGCCGCCGAGGTCGGCGCGATCGTCGGCGCGAAGGCGCTGATCGCGTTCACCATGTCGGGCGAGACGGCCCGCCGCCTGGCCCGCTACCGCTCGCCGATCCCGCTGCTGGCCTTCACCTCGGCCCCGCACGTGCGGGGGCAGCTGTCGCTGACGTGGGGCGTGGAGACGTTCCACGTGCCGTTCGTCCACCACACGGACGACATGGTGCGCCAGGTGGAGGCGTCACTGCTGACGCTGGGCCGCCTGGAGAAGGGCGACAAGGTGGTCATCGTGGCCGGCTCGCCTCCCGGCACCCCGGGCTCCACCAACGCCCTCCGCGTCCACACCATCGGCTCCGCGGTCTCCCACAGCTAATTTCCGGCAAAACCTTCTTTAGGATTTTTTTACGGCAAGCACGGGAGGACCCACCCTGGACGGCCCGCTGACGGCCCTCCAGGGGAACGCTCCTCCGCTTCCCCGGCTCGCCGCCGTGACGTGCGCGTTCTTGACCGTCTCCGTGGGCAGTGCGGCGCAGGTGGGTGGTGGGTCACGGTTGGTGGGCGGAGCGCAGCCAAGGGTGTGTGCCCGCCACGGTGGGCATGTCCGCCACGCTGCCAAGGGCGGGCGTGCCCGCGATAATGCCCAGGTCTGTGGCCCTGCGCACCATGACGGCCAGGTCTGTTGGCGTCTTCGTTATGGCGCCTAGGTCTGCCTGCCGGAGGGCCTGGACGGGATCTCCTGGCTGTGTGGTGGACAGGACCGCGGCCTCGGTCCGGCCACACGGAAGCCACGGCCCACCATGCGCACGTCACGGCGCTCAGCCGGCTCCACCCCAGGAGCGTGTCCCTGGACGGGCGCCGGCCCCGTGTGGCGGGTGGCGCCCACCGGGCCGGCCGTAACAGATCTTGGGCTTGTGGATCTCGGAGGGTCAGTTGGCGTGGAGCGAGGCGTTGAGCTCGACAGGGCCGCCGGCGCGGGGGGCGGCTTCCACGGCGCCGGTTTGGGAGTTGCGGCGGAACAGGAGGCCGTTCGTACCGGACAGTGACTTGGCCTTGACGACGCGGCCGTCCGGGAGGGCGACCTTGGTGCCGGCCGTCACGTAGAGGCCCGCCTCCACCACGCAGTCGTCGCCCAGCGAGATGCCGATGCCGGCGTTCGCGCCCAGCAGGCAGCGTTCGCCGATGGAGATGACCTCCTTGCCGCCGCCCGAGAGCGTACCCATGATCGAGGAGCCGCCGCCCACATCGGAGCCGTCGCCGACGATCACGCCCGCCGAGACGCGGCCCTCGACCATCGAGGCGCCCAGCGTGCCCGCGTTGAAGTTCACGAAGCCCTCGTGCATCACCGTGGTGCCGGTGGCCAGGTGCGCGCCGAGGCGTACCCGGTCGGCGTCGGCGATCCGGACACCCGCCGGCAGCACGTAGTCGACCATCCGCGGGAACTTGTCCACCCCATACACCGACACCGCCCCCCGGGCCCGCAACCGCAGCCGGGTCTGCTCGAACCCCTCCACCGGACACGGCCCGAAGTTGGTCCACACGACGTTCGCCAGCAAGGAGAACAGGTTGTCGAGACTCAGTCCATGCGGCTGGACCAGGCGGCTGGAGAGCAGGTGCAGCCTGAGGTAGGCGTCGTGGGTGTCCGCCGGCGGCTCGGAGAGCTTGGCGATGCCGGTGCGCACGGCCACCACCTCGACGCCCCTGGCCGGGTCGGGACCCACCAGCGAGGCCAGCTCGCCGGCCTCCTCGGCGGAGAGCCGCTCGGTGCCCGTAACGGGCGGGTCGCCCAGCTGCGGAGCGGGGAACCAGGTGTCAAGTACGGTGCCGTCGGCGGCGATGGTCGCGAGCCCGATGGCGTAAGCGCCGGTCACGGTGGGATCGATAGCTGTCACTGGCACAAACTATCGTCTTCCGCTCCGACCCCAGAGCTGGGAGTCGTCCGTGTCATCACCTCGCCGGTCCACCGGACCGCATTCCACAGGTCACGCGAGCCCATGGTCGATCACCTGGTCGCCTGGCTCAGCCGCGAGCCAGCGTGCCACGTCTCCAGCCGCGACACCCGCAGGCGCGGTGTTCGCGACGATGTCTGCGGCGGTGCGGACGAAGGCGGCAAGGGCGGGGGAGCGAGTCTGCTCGGGCCAGGCCAGGACGACCGTGGTGGGGGCGGCGTCCACGACCGGTATGCAGACCAGGTCGCGCCGTACCTGCTCCTTGGCCGATTCGGGGACGACGGCGATCAGCCTGCCGAGGGCGATTAACTGCATGATCTGAGCGGCATCGCCCGCCCGCAGCCCGGCCGCGACATGTGGCTCGGACCCGCCCAGCGGCTTGGACGCGACCTGCCGTCCAGAAACCTGCGGCCCGGAGACGTGCGGCCCGGAGACGTGCGGCCCGGAGACGTGCGGCCCGGAGACGTGCGGCCCGGAGACGTGCGGCCCAGAGACGTGCGGCCCAGAGACGTGCGGCTCGGAGGCGCCAGGATCGGGGGTGCGGGGATCAGGCCAGCGCGAGGTCGGGTCGGCGTCCAGGTCGGCGAGGTGGACGAACGGCCGTCCGGCCAGCGGGTGCCGGGCAGGTACGACGGCCACACTGCCCTCCACCAGCAGCGGCTCCGTGTCGAACCCCGTCATGTCCTCCCGAGGGTGGTGCAGGAACGCCACGTCCGCCGTACCGTCACGCAACAGCCGGGTCCGCTCCGCCACCCCGCACAGCAGCACCTCCACCGGCAGGGCGTCCGGGCGCGACTGGTAGGCGGCCAGGATGTCCGGGAGCAGCGCGCCGTCGCCGCCCGGCTTCAGGGCCACCACGAGCCGCGGCTCGGTCCGCCCCGCCCTGCGCGTACGGTGTTCGGCCGCCGCCACCGCGTCCAGGGCCTTGGCGGCCTCCCTGGCCAGTACCTCGCCCGCCGGAGTGAGCGCCACCCGGCGGCCCGAGCGGTCGAAGAGGGTCACCCCGAGCCGTCGTTCGAGCTTCTGGATCGCCCTCGACAGCGGCGGCTGCGCGATTCCCAGTCGCGCGGCCGCCCGGCCGAAGTGCAGCTCCTCGGCGACGGCGGCGAAGTAGGCCAGCTCACGCGTCTCCATACCCGCAGGGTATCGATCCTGACCCAGCTGGTGTTGGCCCGTTCACGATCGCCGGTGGTGTGCTCGGGGAATGACCACATCGACGATCGCCCTGGTGACCGGGGCGAACAAGGGCATAGGTTTCGAGGTCGCCGCGCAGCTGGCCGCCAGGGGCATGACGGTGCTGCTCGCCGCCCGCGACGCACGCAGAGGTGAGGCGGCAGCCGCCAGGCTACGCGCGAGCGCCACAGACGCGGCCGCGCCTGACTCCGCCACCATGGACCGGCCTGGCTTCGCCACTATGGACGAGTCGGACTCCGCCACCATGGACGGGCCAGCTTCCGGGGGAGCGAACGGGCCAGGATCCGGCGGAACGTACAGACCCCGGTCCGGCGGAACGTACAGTGCCAGTCCCGGCGGAACGTACAGAGCCGCTGGCGTCGACATCCATCCGATCGTCCTAGACGTCACCGACCCCGTCACCATTCAGGCGGCCGCCGCCCACCTGTCAGACCGCTACGGCCGTCTGGACGTACTCGTGAACAACGCCGGCATCTCCGGCCACCACGCAGGCGAGGCACCCAGCACCACCCGGCCCGAGCTGGTGCGACAGGTGTTCGAGACGAACGTCGTCGGCGTGCTCATGGTGACGAACGCGTTCCTGCCCCTGCTCAGGCGCGCGCCCGCCGCCCGCATCGTGAACGTCTCCAGCGGGGTGGGCTCCCTGGGCCATCACACGAACCCGGATCACCACCTGTCAGGACTTCCGGCGTCGGCGGTGTATCCGCCGTCCAAGACGGCGCTCAACGCGCTGACGGTCCAGTACGCCAAGGAGCTGCGTGAGGACGGCATCCTGGTCAACGCCGCAGCGCCCGGAGCCTGTGCCACGGACTTCACCAAGGACCTCGGGTTGCCCATCACCCGCACAGCGGCCGACGGAGCGGCCGTTATCGTCAGATTGGCCACCCTCGGCCCCGACGGGCCGACGGGCGGATTCTTCGACGATGACGGGACAGTGCCTTGGTAGACATCATTGAGCTCAACCGCCGGTCTGTGCAGGCGACCGTCGACCTGGTGGCGACCATCAAGCCGGGCGACCTGGACCGGCCGACACCGTGCGCCGGCTGGGCGGTGCGCGACCTGCTCGCCCACCAGATCGTGCAGAACCATGGCTTCGCCTTCGCCGCCTCCGGTGCGCGGTCCGATCTGGACAGGTGGGAGCCGAGTCCGGTGGGTGACGATCCAGTGGAGGAGTACGCGGCGTCGGCGCGGGCGGTGATGGACGCCTTCGCCGCGGACGGCGTACTTGATCGGGGGTTCTATCTGCCGGAGATCCGCGACGGAGGTCCCTTCCCCGCGCGGATGGCGATCGGGTTCCACTTCGTCGACTGCGTGGTCCACGACTGGGATTTCGCCAAGGCGCTGGGCGTTCCCGCGAACGTGGAGGAGGATCTGGCCGAGGCCGCGCTGCCGGTGGCCGCCAAGGTGCCCGACACACCGGAGACGCGCGGGGAGGGCAGGGCGTTCGTGGCGGGGGTGCCGGCGGCGGACGACGCCCCGGCTCTGGACCGGGTGGTGGCGCTACTCGGCCGCTCGCCGGGCTGGTCGGCGAGCTGAAGCGGTAGGCCGGGCTGGTCGGCGAGCTGAAGCGGTAGGCCGGGCTGGTCGGCGGGCGAAGCGGCTCGCCGACCTAGTGGGGGGCGAAGCGGCTGGCCGGGCCGTCCCGAGAACAGGGGCCCGTCCCGGAGACGCCACCTGTCCCGGAGATAGCGTCCGTCCTGGAAACGGCGCCCAGACAAGGAACAGCGCCCGGCCGAAGTGGCCGGGCGACTGATCGAAGTGCCCCGGGTGGGACTCGAACCCACACTGTGCGGGTTTTGAATCCGCTTCCTCTGCCAATTGGGATACCGAGGCGAGGATCCGGAAATATCCGGATCCGTCCTTATCGCACGGCGAAAGGGTAGCCGAAATTCGCAGCCACCCACCACCGGCGTCGCTCTAATCTAGCGGACATCGGTACTCTCTTGCTCGTGAGTACGCAGCGGCGAGTGGTGATCGCGGAAGACGAGGCCCTGATCCGCCTCGATCTCAAGGAGATGCTCGAGGAAGACGGCTACATCGTCGCGGGCGAGGCCGGTGACGGCGAGCGGGCGATCCAGCTGGCCACCGAGCTGAGGCCGGATCTGGTGATTCTCGACGTCAAGATGCCCGTCCTCGACGGCATCTCGGCGGCCGAGCGGATCGTGGCGGAGCGGATCGCTCCGTGCCTCATCCTGACCGCCTTCTCCCAGCGCGACCTGGTCGAACGCGCCAGGGACGCGGGGGCCATGGCCTATCTGGTCAAGCCCTTCACCAAGGCCGACCTGGTGCCCGCGATCGAGATGGCGGTCAGCAGGCACGAGGAGATGGTGGCGCTGGCCGCCGAGGTGTCGAGCCTGTCCGACAGGCTGGAGACCAGGAAGCTGGTGGAGCGGGCGAAGGGGCAGCTGATGTCCGCGCACGGCTGGAGCGAGCCGCAGGCGTTCCGGTGGATCCAGAAGGCGTCGATGGATCGCCGGCTGAGCATGCGCGAGGTTGCCCAGATCGTTATAGATGACACGGCGGAGCGCGCCTGAGGGGCCGTATATCACCGGATTTGTCCCCTCGGGTTGTGGCGCGATTACGAGTGGGCATCCAACCGGCCTCGGTTTCCTTCGCCTGAGGCGTCCCGGTCGCATGCTGATGGGCGGACTGAAGATCCGCTCACCTGGACGGAGACGCTTCGATGATCCGCATTTCCCGGGCCATGGCCGTCGCCACCGCGGCGGCCATGGCACTGGCGGCCTGTTCCACGGGAGGCACCACCACCGCGCCGACCTCCGCGAATACGGCCACCGCTCAGGCGACGGCGACTGGGAGCGCGGCCAAGGGCGACGGCACCCTGACCATCGGCTCGGTGCTGCCGCAGACGGGGTCGCTGGCCTATCTCGGCCCGCCCGAGTACGCCGGCGTCGACCTGGCCATCAAGGAGATCAACGACGCCGGCGGGGTGCTCGGCAAGCCGGTCACCAAAATCCATACCGACTCGGGCGACACCACCACGAACATCGCCTCGCAGTCGGTCGACAAACTGCTCGCGCAGAAGGCCGACGCCATCATCGGCGCCGCGTCCTCGTCGGTATCGGAGTCGATCATCGACAAGATCACGCGGGCGGGCGTCGTGGAGTTCTCGCCGGCCAACACCTCCGACAAGTTCACCACGATCAAGGACGACGGCCTCTACTTCCGTACGGCCCCGCCGGACAAACTTCAGGGGCGGGTCCTGGGCGACCTGGTGGTGTCCGACGGCAACGACACCGTCGGCATCCTGGCCATGCAGGACTCCTATGGCACCGGCCTGGCCGATCAGGTCACGCAGACCGCCGAGGCGGGCGGCGCCAAGGTGGTCGAGCGGGTGGACTACGACCCCAAGGCGCCCGAGTTCTCCGCCGACGTGGCGAAGATCAAGGCGGCGAACCCGAAGGGCATCGTGCTCATCGGCTTCGAGGAGAGCGCCAAGGTCGTGGCGGAGCTCGTCAAGCAGGGCCTGACGACGGACAAGTACAAGTGGTACATGGTCGACGGCAACATGTCGAACACCAACTTCCTGAAGATGCCCAAGGGCACGCTGAAGGGCGTCAAGGGCACCATCCCCGGCGCGGCGGCACCCGAGGCTTTCCAGAAGCGGCTCCTGGGCGTCAACCCGAAGCTGACCAACTACACCTACGCCGCGGAGTCGTACGACGCGGCGAACCTCATCGCGCTGGCCGCCGAGGCGGCCAAGGACGACGCGGGCGCGGCGATCGCGGCCAAGCTCGTGGACGTCAGCAAGGGCGGCGAGAAGTGCAAGGACTTCAAGTCCTGCGACGAGCTGCTCAAGGCCGGCAAGGACATCGACTACGACGGCGTGAGCGGGCCGGTCGACTTCAACGACGCGGGCGATCCGTCGGTCGCGACGATCGGCGTCTACCAGTACGGCGCCGACAACAAGTACAACGCCGCCAAGGCGCTCGAATATCGCAAGGGCGACATCTCTGGCTGAAGCCCCAGCAGCGACGGCCCCGATCCGAGGATCGGGGCCGTCCGTGACTGGCGGAGACGTTGCGAACGCCCCCCGCGACGACGGCCTCGCGGCGACTGACAGAGACCTTACGAACGCCCTCCGCAGCGGACAGCCCCGAATCGAGGATCGCGGACCATCGCCACTGACTGAGACATTACAAATGGGTATAAAAAGGCTGTCAGAACTCCACGCCCCCTCCCCAGACGTGCATGCTGAGCTTGGGAAACGCGGCGAGGTAGATCGTTCCCTTCGCTGACACAGAGGGGGAGTCACATGATGCGCAAACGCCTGCTGACGGCCGCGGCGGTCTCGAGCCTGGCATTGACGGCCTGTGGCGGTGGCGGCGGTGACACAGGAGCCAAGGGCGCGACGTCGGCCGCTCCGCCCTCGGCCACCGCCGAGGCCAAGGGCGACGGCACGTTGACGATCGGCACCCTGCTGCCGCAGACGGGTTCGCTGGCCTTCCTCGGGCCGCCTGAGTTCGCGGGGGTCGACGCGGCCGTGAAGGAGATCAACGACGCGGGCGGGGTGCTCGGCAAGCCGGTTGTCAAGATCGATACGGACTCGGGCGACACGACGACGAACATCGCCTCGCAGTCGGTGGACAAACTGCTCGCGCAGAAGGCGGACGCCATCATCGGCGCCGCGTCGAGCTCGGTGTCGGAGTCGGTGATCGACAAGATCACGGGTGCCGGGGTGGTCCAGTTCTCGCCGGCCAACACCTCCGACAAGTTCACCACGATCAAGGACAACGGCCTGTACTTCCGTACGGCGCCGCCGGACAAACTGCAGGGCCGGGTGCTGGGCGATCTGATCGTGGCCGACGGCAACGACACGATCGGCATCCTGGCCATGCAGGACTCCTACGGCTCGGGCCTGGCCGACCAGGTCACGAAGACCGCGCAGGATGCCGGGGCCTCGGTGGTGCAGCGGGTGGACTACGACCCGAAGGCCGCCGACTTCTCCGCCGACGTGGCCAAGATCAAGGCGGCGAACCCGAAGGCGGTCGTGCTGATCGGCTTCGAGGAGAGCGCCAAGGTGGTGGCGGAGCTCGTCAAGCAGGGCGTGACGGCCGACAAGGTCAAGTGGTACATGGTCGACGGAAACATGTCCAACAGCAACTACGTGAAGATGCCCAAGGGCACGCTGGCGGGCGTCAAGGGCACCATTCCCGGCGCCGCGGCGCCCACCGACTTCCGGAAGAAACTGCTGGCGATCAATCCCAAGCTGACCAGCTACACCTACGCCGCGGAGTCGTACGACGCCACGATCCTCATCGCGCTGGCCGCCGAGGCGGCCAAGGACGACAGCGGCCGGTCGATCGCCGCCAAGCTGCCCGAGGTGAGCGAGGGCGGCGAGAAGTGCAAGACCTTCAAGTCCTGCGACGAACTACTCAAGACCGGCAAGGACATCGACTACGACGGCGTGAGCGGCCCGGTCGAGTTCAACGCCGCCGGTGACCCGTCGGTCGCGACGATCGGCGTCTACCAATACGGCGAGAACAACGAGTACGACGCCACGAAGGCGCTGGAATATCGCACCGGCAAGATCGCGGGCTGAGTCTCAGCGGGCTGGGCGGCTGAGTCTCAGCCGCCCAGCCCGCACGTCTTGAGCGCGTAGGCGGTCAGCCGCTCCTGGAGCGGTTTGGGCGGCACGACGATGACCACGCGTTCATCGCCGCCGTCGATGGTGGCCCGCACGGGGAACAGGAACGCCTTCTTGCCCTCGGCGAACGCGTGCGGGTCGCAGCGGCCGGGGGTGAGCTCGAGGGCGAGTCGCGCCCGCTGCGCTCCGGCGTCCAGGGTCGCCAGTGGCCTGCTCTTCTTGACGGGGGTGGCGATGTAGTGGGTGGTGCCGCCCACGTCGTGTACGGCCACCACGCCCGCGCTGCGGCGGGTCAGGACGAGGCTGCCGCGCATCACCTTGCCGACCTGCGTCCAGTCGTCGCCGAACTCGATGTCGGCCGCCTCCGTGATCAGGAACGCGGAGCACTCGTCGCGCAGCAGCCGGGTCAGCAGCGGGTCCGGGTGCGGCACCTTGAAGACCACCCTGCGCAGCGGCTCGGACCCGGTGCGCAGGTGGGCCACGACCGTGGCCGGCTGCAGCGACGGCAGGCCCTTGGGCGAGCAGTTGGCCGCGCCGTACGGGATGCGCAGGTCGGTGCGGGGCGTCCGCTTCAGGAGCGCGTCGGCGCGTTCGGGAGGCAGTGTCTTGAACGACGGTGTGACAAGCTGAACGTCGGAGAAATAGACCGGCGTGTCCGTCGCATTGGTGACCGCCACTTCGAGGGCGTGCACAGGCTCGTCAGAGCGCCACTGGGCCAGCGAGACCGACACCCCCTTGGGAGGGTCGGCAGGGGGCGCGGCGGGAGCCTCAGGGGCACCACAGCCCGCCAGAAGAGCAATGGGCAGGATCGCCATAGCGAGGAAGGCCGCTGTGCGCTTCACCAGTCGAACATTAGGCGTGATCCTCAGGCTCCCGTAAGTTGAGGAGTGATTACGACTCCGCATCCAAGTACCGACAGTTCTCCCTTGCATCTGTTGAACTGGCCTTACGTTCTATAGCTTTCCGTCATTCGATTCGGGAACGTCGGCGGTGCTGACCTCACCCGGCCTGGAGATGAAGGAGACACTTCATGATCCGCATTGCTCCCGCGGGACGGGCGCTGGCTGTCGTGGCTGCCACGAGCCTGGCCCTGACAGCCTGCGGTGGTGGCGGTAACACCGCTGCGCCGGCCTCGTCCTCGGCCGCGCCATCCAGTGCGGCTGCCCCGGCTGCCAAGGGCGACGGGACCTTGACTGTTGGCACGCTGCTGCCGCAGACCGGTTCGCTTGCCTTCCTCGGCCCGCCCGAGTTCGCCGGTGTGGACGCCGCGATCAAGGAAATCAACGAAGCCGGTGGCGTGCTTGGCAAGCCGGTGACCAAATATGACACCGACTCCGGTGACACCACCACGAACATCGCTTCGCAGTCGGTGGACAAGCTGCTCGCGCAGAAGGCCGACGCCATCATCGGCGCCGCGTCCTCCTCGGTGTCGGAGTCGGTGGTCGACAAGATCACGGGTGCCGGCGTGGTTCACTTCTCGCCCGCCAACACCTCTGACAAGTTCACCACGATCAAGGACAACGGCCTCTACTTCCGTACGGCGCCGCCGGACAAGCTGCAGGGCCGCGTGCTGGGCGACCTGATCATCGCCGACGGCAGCGACACGGTCGGCATCCTGGCCATGCAGGACTCCTACGGCACCGGCCTGGCCGACCAGGTGGCCAAGACCGTCACCGACGGTGGCGCCGAGGTCGTCGAGCGCGTGGACTACGACCCGAAGGCCGCCGACTTCTCCGCCGACGTCGCGAAGATCAAGGCGAAGGCCCCCAAGGCCATCGTGCTGATCGGCTTCGAGGAGACCGCCAAGGTCATCCAGGAGCTGGTCAAGCAGGGTCTGCCGGCCAGCAAGCACAAGTGGTACATGGTGGACGGCAACACCTCCAACACCAACTACGCCAAGATGCCTAAGAACACCCTCAAGGGTGTCAAGGGCACGATCCCGGGTGCCGCCGCTCCGGATGACTTCAAGGCCAAGCTCATGGCGGTCAACCCCAAGCTGGAGGACTTCAGCTACGCGCCTGAGTCCTACGACGCCATGAACCTGATCGCGCTGGCCGCCGAGGCCGCCAAGAGCGACGCGGGTGTCGACATCGGCGCCAAGCTGGCCGAGGTCAGCAAGGGCGGCGAGAAGTGCAACAACTTCAAGTCGTGCGTCGACCTGCTCAAGGCCGGCAAGGACATCGACTACGACGGCGTGAGCGGTCCGGTCGAGTTCAACGAGGCCGGCGACCCGGCGGTCGCCACCATCGGCATCTACGAGTACGGCGCCGACAACAAGTACCCGACCAAGGCGCTCGAGTACCGCACCGGCAACATCGCCGGCTAGTCCGTACGCCGCACACCCTGGAAGGCCCGGTCCACTGGATCGGGCCTTTCGGCTGTTCCACGACTGTTCGCCGCGAACCGTTCCCCGGCTATCGGCCTATTGGCCGCAGCCCGCCACGATCTCGTCGGCGGCGATCCGGTACTGGGCGAGCAGCGCCACCTGCCGCTCACGCGGAACGTCGGCCCTGGACAGGCCCGCCGTCGTGGACTCGACCGTGCGCACGGCCGTACCCAGCGACTCGGGCAGGCGCGGGCCGAACTGCAGCGTGATGCCGCGCGCCTCAGCGAGGCGGCCGAGCAGCGCGTCCTCGAAGTTCTGGGTGTTCTCCTGGCCCTTCGGCTTCAGCATGAGGCCGACGTAGCCGATCGCGGAGACCACGCGCGCGCAGGGGTCGTCGGTGGGGTCGCCGCCGGTGCTGTACTTGCCGGCCGAGGCGGCGCCGTTCTGACACGCGACGAGGATGGGCAGCAGGAGCGCGATTGTCGCAATTCGTCTCACAGCGCTCATTAAAAACGGCGAAGGGGCCCCTGGGGAGCCCCTTCGCCGTTTTGAGATCTTCTAGGCCTTGGCCAGGGTGCCGAGGTAGAGCTCGATCACCTTGGGGTCGTTGGCCAGCTGGCGGCCGGTACCGGTGTAGGCGTTGCGGCCCTGGTCCAGCACGTAGCCGCGGTGGCAGATCTGCAGGCAGCGCCGGGCGTTCTGCTCGACCATGATGACCGTCACGCCCGCCTTGTTGATCTGCTGGGCCTGGATGAACACCAGGTCCTGCAGCATGGGCGACAGGCCCGCCGACGGCTCGTCCAGCAGCAGCACCGACGGCTCGGTCATGAGCGCCCTGGCCATCGCCACCATCTGCCGCTCGCCGCCCGACAGCGAGCCGGCCCGCTGCTTGCGCCGCTCCTTGAGCGCCGGGAACAGCTCGGCGACGAACTCGAAGCGCTCCTTGAACTTGCCGGGCACCTGGAAGGCGCCCATCTCGAGGTTCTCCTCGATGGTGAGGCTGGGGAAGACGTTGTTGGTCTGCGGGACGTAGCCGACCCCGCGGGAGACCAGCGAGTGCGCCTTCATGTTCGTGATGTCCTCACCCTTGAGCACCACGGTGCCGCTGCGGATGTTGACGAGTCCGAACATGGCCTTGAGCAGCGTCGACTTACCGGCGCCGTTGGGGCCGATGATGCCGATCAGCTCACCCTCGCCAACGTACAGGTCGGAGCCGTTGAGGATGTTGACGCCCGGCAGGTAGCCGGCGATGAGCTCGTCGCACCGCAGCACGGCGTTCGCGGCACCCGCCAGGTGGGCGCCGCGGTCGGTGATGGCCGCCTTCGACTCGGGCTCGGAGCCCGATGCGGACTCGGGGACGGCGTTCACTTCTGCGTCTCCTCTTCGATCTCGGCCTCCAGCGCCGCCTCCGCCTGGTGCAGCTGCTCTTCGAGCTCGCTGTCCGACAGCGGCGCGTCGTGGTGGGCGCCCAGGTAGGCGTCGATGACGCGGGAGTCGGACATGATCGTGTCCGGTGGCCCCTCGGCGATGATGGCGCCCTGGGCCATGACGATCACCCAGTCGCTGATGTCGCGGACCATGTCCATGTCGTGTTCGACGAACAGCACGGTCATGCCCTGATCGCGCAGGTCCTTGACGTGACCGAGCAGTGACTGGGTAAGCGCCGGGTTGACGCCCGCCATCGGCTCGTCGAGCATGACCAGCTCGGGCTTGACCATGAGCGCGCGGGCCATCTCCAGCAGCTTGCGCTGGCCGCCGGACAGCGACCCGGCGAAGTCCTCACGCTTGGCGTCGAGCTTGAACCTGGCCAGCAGATCCTCGGCCTGCTCGGTGATCGCCTCCTCCTGGGCCCGCCAGGAGCCGGGCACCAGCGCCCTCCAGAAGTTCTCGCCGCGCTGCTGCTGGGCGCCGAGCCGCATGTTCTCCATCACCGTCAGCCTGGACAGGGCCTTGGTGAGCTGGAAGGTACGGACCATGCCGGCGCGGGCCACCCGATGGGCGGGCACTCCGCTCATGTTGTTGCCGTTGAACGTCCACTTGCCGGCGTCGGCGGTGTCGAAGCCGGTGAGCTGGTTGAAGAACGTCGTCTTGCCGGCGCCGTTGGGGCCGATCAGGGCGGTGATGGAGCCGCGCTGGATCTCGACGTGGTCCACCTCGACGGCGGTCAGACCGCCGAAGCGGCGTACGACGCCGTCGACCACGAGGATCGGGTCGGGCTTGGGCACGCCGGGATCGCGAGCCAGGTCCTTGAAAGCGGCCAGAGCCGCGGCCTTGCGCTCGGAGATCGTGGTGGCGGCGGTTGTTTCAGCGGACGACGGGTTAGCGGACATCGAAAGCTATCTCCCTCTTGTCACCGAAGATGCCCTGTGGCCGGAAGATGAGCAACAGGATCAACCCGAGACCAACCAGGATGTAGCGCACCGGGCCGACCTGGATCGAGGTCATGAACGGGATGTACCCCGCCTGAACCGCTTCACTGAGCACACCGTTGACCAGGACCAGCAGCACCCAGAAGATCATGGATCCGACGACGGGGCCGAGCACGCGGGCCGCGCCACCGAGGATCACGATCGTGTAGGCGAAGAAGGTGGTCTCGGTGCCGAAGACGTCGGGCTGCACCGAGGCGTACGCCAGGCCGTACACGAAGCCGCCCAGGCTGCCGATGACGCCGCCGAGGATGAGCGACTGCATCTTGTAGGAGAAGACGTTCTTGCCGAGGCTGCGTACGGCGTCCTCGTCCTCGCGGATGGCCTTGAGCACACGGCCCCACGGGCTGCGCATGAGCAGGTAGACGATGCCGCAGGAGAGGGCGACCAGCACCCAGCCGACGAGCATGATCCACAGGATCCGGTGGTTGAAGGTGAACCAGCCGATGCCGTACTCGCCCTCGGGAAAGGGGTTGAGCGCGTAGAAGCCGTCGGAGAAGCCGCGCTGCCCGTCGGAGCCGCCGAACACGCTCTTGAACGCCACCGAACGGAAGATGAGCCTGACGATCTCGGCCGCCGCGATGGTGACGATGGCCAGGTAGTCGGCCCGCAGGCGCAGTGTCGGCGCGCCCAGGAGCAACGCCAGGAGCACCGCGGCGATGAGGCCGACCGCGATGCCGATCCAGAAGGGCAGGCCCAGGACGGTGACCGTGACGGCCAGGCCGTAGCCGGCGACGCCCATGAACGCCGCCTGCCCGAAGTTGAGCAGGCCCGTGTAGCCGAAATGGATGTTGATGCCGATCGCGGCTAGCGCGTAGAGCACCGTCTCGACGCCGATGGCGGACTTGACGGTGGTGCTGATGATCGTGATCCAGTCCATGTGACTCCCCCCGTCAGCCGATCCGCTCTCGGCGGCCCAGGATGCCCTGTGGCCGGAAGAGGAGCACGATGATGAGTACGGCCAGCGCGCCGACGCTCTTGAGCTCCGGCGGCACCCACAGCGTGGAGACCTGGATGAACAGGCCGACCACGAGCGAGCCCACCAGGGCGCCGAACGCGGTGCCGAGCCCGCCGAGCGTCACACCGGCGAAGATGAGCAGCAGGATGTCTTGGCCCATGGTGTATTTCAGGTTTTGCGACAGGCCGAGCATGATGCCGGCCAGCGCGGCGATGGCGCCGCCCGTGGTCCAGATGATGCGGATGACCCGGTCGACGTTGATGCCCGACGAGGCGGCCAGCGCCGGGTTGTCGGCGACCGCGCGGGCCGCCTTGCCGGTGCGGGTGCGCAGCAGCGCCATGCCGACGATGATGAGGACCACCAGCTCGATGCCCATGGCGACGAAGTTCTTCGGAGCCGCGGAGATCGGGCCGATCTCGATGCCCGGCTGGGCGGTGTATTGGGCGAACGACTCGTTCTGCCCGCCGAACAGGATCAGGAAGACATAGCGCAGGAAGAGCGCCACACCGATCGAGATGATCATCATGGCGATGGTGCCGGTGCCACGCCTGCGCAGCTGCCCCCAGAAGAAGCGGTCCTGAAGGTAACCGAGCGCGCCTCCCGCGATCACCGCGATCACGGCCGCGGGGATCAGATGCAGGCCGAAGCCCACGTTGAACATGTAGGCGAGCAGCGCGCCCATCGTGACGAGCTCACCGTGGGCGAAGTTGGTCAGGCCCGTGGTGCCGTAGATCAGCGAGAGGCCGAGCGCGGCCAGCGCGATGATCAGGCCGAGGTTCAGGCCCTCGAAGGTGAGCTGTGCCGCCTGGTCCAAGAAGGGGCTGGTCTCGGCCCCCTCGTCCGGGGCCGGTTGACCCGCCGCGCCCTTCGGCTGCAAGGCGAACAAGACGGTGGACATGTTGCCGGAAAAGACGGTCGGGGTGCGGACGGCGTTGCCGCCCCGGATCGCCGCGTTGGCAGGGAGCGTCTTGACATCCAGCGTGACCTTGTACTTGCCCGGTTTGTCGACCGGGACTTCCCACGCGCCCTGGGCGTTGCTTGTGACCTCCTTGACGGGTTGTCCGCCTTCGGTGGTCACGACGATTTTCACGCCGTTCACTGGTTGGCCTTGGAGTTTGAGTGTTCCCTTCAAACCCTGATCGGGGGCCGCCGCCTGGGCGGGGACCGCGAGCAGGAAGATGAGTCCACCCAGGAAGGCCGTGAACGCGATCACGGCTCTGCGCAATGGTGCTCCCTCAAATAGGTCAAGGCGGGGTTGTGCCCCTCCATCTCGACACGTGGGCATCGCAGGCACAACAAAACTGGATGCTGTGGCGGGAGCTTATTCTGGTCGCGCCCGGTTCAGTATCGTTCGTCACCAATTAGTGACACGTGCGTGTCGCTCGCGTGAGGAACCAAGACGCCAGGTCAGGGGCTAAATGCCGCTAGACGCCTGGCGCTTCAGGGGCGCTAATGCATAACCATCGCTGCAGAACGTGAACGAGCCCGCGGAAGAGGACCTTTGGGACCATGTAGGGCTTCCCCGGCCTCACACGTTATCTACTCGGCCTCCCCGCGGGCTCCGCTTGGACAACCGTAGCGACCCACGGGGCTCGTGTGCAAAGAGAGCCGGAAAGTCGCGTGGCGTTCAGTCGTGACGTCAGCGATCGCGCAGCATGCAGGTCAGCCGGGAGGTGCACACGCGCCGCCCCTGCTCGTCGGTGATCTCGATCTCGTACGTGGCCAGCGAGCGGCCGCCGTGCAGCCGGGTCGCCACGCCGGTGACGAAGCCGGAGGTGGCCGAGCGGTGGTGGGTGGCGTTGATCTCGATGCCGACGGCGATGCGGTCCGCGCCGGCGTGGATGGCCGCGCCGGTCGAGCCCAGCGTCTCGGCGAGCACGACGGACGCGCCGCCGTGCAGCAGGCCGTACGGCTGGGTGTTGCCCGCGACCGGCATCCGGCCCACGACCCGCTCCGCGCTGGCCTCGACGAACTCGATGCCCATCCGGTCGGGGAGCGTGCCTTCGTGGACGGCGTTCAACGTCTGGAAATCCACCGGGTCGATCCGCGTCAAGGGGAGTCCTCCAGTCTTCCGAGCTCAGGTTTTCTGTCGGAGATGGAGACTAGGCTGCTTGTGTGCCGAAGAGTGAAGTGACCCCCAGCCGCCCGTGCCTGTTGCTGCTCGACGGGCATTCCCTGGCCTATCGCGCGTTCTACGCGCTCAAGGACGCCAACCTCATGACCACCGACGGTCAGCACACCGAGGCGGTCTACGGGTTCACCTCGATGCTGACCAACATCCTGCGCGACGAGCAGCCGTCGCACGTGGCCGTCGCGTTCGACCGGTCGGAGCCGACGTTCCGGCACGAGGAGTACGCCGACTACAAGGCCAACAGGAGCGAGACCCCCGAAGACTTCCGGGGTCAGATGCAGCTCATCTACGAGCTCCTCGACACGCTGCGCGTCCCGCACTTGTCCAAGGCCGGGTTCGAGGCCGACGACCTCATCGCCACGCTCGCCACCCGGGCCAGCGCCGAGGGCATGAACGTGCTGATCGTCACCGGCGATCGCGACGCGCTCCAGCTGGTCGACGAGCACGTCACGGTCCTGATGACGCGCCGTGGCATCAGCGACATGACCAGGTTCACGCCCGCGGCCGTCGAGGAGAAATACGGCCTGACCCCCGTCCAATATCCCGACTTCGCGGCGCTGCGCGGCGACCCCAGCGACAACCTGCTCAGCATCCCCAGCGTCGGCGAGAAGACCGCCGCCAAATGGGTTCGCGAGTTCGGCTCGCTGACCGCGCTGGTCGACCGGGTCGACGAGGTCAAGGGCAAGGTCGGCGACAAGCTGCGCGAGCACGTCGCCCAGGTGCTGATGAACCGCCGGCTCACCGAGCTGCTGCGCGACGTCCCGATGGAGGTCGACCTGGGCGAGCTCAAGCAGGGCGTCTGGGAGCGCGAAGAGGTCAACAAGCTCTTCGACACCCTGCAGATCCGCGGCGAGCTGCGCGAGCGCGTCTTCAAGGTGCTCGGCACCGGCGAGCAGGAGCCCGACCAGGGCTTCGAGGTGGAGACCATCATCCTCGGCCCCGACCGGGTCGCTGGCTGGCTGTCCGCGCTGCCCGCCGGCCGGGCCGGCCTGGCCTTCAAGGGCGCCTACGGCAGCGGCACCGGGCGCATCGACGCCCTCGCGATCGCCTCGCCCGATGGCACGGCCGCCTTCATCGACCCGGTCAAGCTCACTGAGTCCGACGAGGTCGCGCTGCGGGCCTGGCTGGCCGACGCCGACCGGCCCAAGGCCGTCCACGACGCCAAGGGCCCGATCCTGGCGCTCTGGGCGCAGGGCATGAGCCTCAAGGGCTTGACCTGCGACACGGCCCTGGCGGCCTACCTGGCGATGCCCGGCCAGCGCACCTTCGCCCTCGAAGACCTGGCCCGGCGCTACCTCAACCGCGACCTGCGCGCCGAGGAGGAGTCCAGCGGGCAGGCCGCGCTGTTCGGCGACGACGAGGACGCCCCCGCCAAGGACCTGGCGCTGCGTGCCCACGCCGTGCGCGAGCTGGCCGAGGCGCTGGAGACCTTCCTGACCGGCCGCGGCGGCACCCAGCTGCTGACCGACGTGGAGCTCCCGCTGCTGAGCGTGCTGGCGGAGATCGAGCGCGCGGGCATCGCCGTCGACAGCGAATACTTCGCCGCTCTGGAGGCCGAGTTCGGCGCCGCGGTCAAGCACGCGGTCGAGGAGGCGCACGCGGCCGTCGGCGAGCAGTTCAACCTGGGCTCGCCCAAGCAGCTGCAGGAGATCCTGTTCACCAAGCTCAACCTGCCCAAGACGAAGAAGATCAAGACCGGCTACAGCACCGACGCCGACCAGCTCGCCTGGCTCGCCACGCAGACCGAGCACGAGCTGCCGGTCATCATGCTGCGCCACCGCGACCAGACCAAGCTGCGCACCACCGTTGAGGGCCTGATCAAGGAGGTCTCCGACGACGGGCGCATCCACACCACGTTCAACCAGATCATCGCGGCCACGGGCCGCCTGTCGTCGGAGAAACCCAATCTCCAGAACATCCCGATCCGCACCTCCGAAGGCCGCCGCATCCGGCAGGGCTTCGTGGTCGGCGCGGGCTACGAGACGCTGCTCACGGCCGACTACAGCCAGATCGAGCTGCGCATCATGGCCCACCTGTCGGGCGACGAGGCGCTGATCGCCTCCTTCGAGTCGGGCCACGACTTCCACCAGGCGACCGCCGCCCGGGTGTTCGACCTGCCGCCCGAGCAGATCGACGGCGAGCTGCGGGCGCGCATCAAGGCGATGAACTACGGCCTCGCCTACGGGCTGTCCGACTTCGGGCTGTCCGGGCAGCTCAACATCCCGGTGGCCGAGGCGCGGGCGCTCAAGGAGGAATACTTCCAGGAGTTCGGCGGCGTCCGCGACTTCCTGCAGGCCATCGTCCAGCAGGCGCGCACCGACGGCTACACCGAGACCATCATGGGCCGCCGCCGTTACCTGCCCGACCTGACCAGCGACAACCGGCAGCGCCGCGAGATGGCCGAGCGCATGGCGCTCAACGCGCCCATCCAAGGCTCGGCGGCCGACATCATCAAGGTGGCCATGCTCAACGTCTCCCAGGCGATGAGGGAGGAAGGGCTGGGCTCGCGGATGCTGCTGCAGGTCCACGACGAGCTGGTGTTCGAGGTGGCCCCCGGCGAGCTCGACCGGCTCCGCGCCCTCGTGTGCGACCAGATGAACGCCGCCTACCACCTGCGGGTCCCGCTGGAGGTCTCCGTGGGCGTAGGCCGCACCTGGGAGGACGCGGGCCACTGACCGCCCGCCGACGCTCGTGACGGTCCGCGCGGCCGATCCGGCTGACCGGCCGCTGACGCTCGTGACGATGAGTGTGAGGGGCCGCGCGGCCGATCCCGGCGAACCGGCCCCCGATGCTCGTGACGACGAGCGTGGGGGCTCGCGCGGCCGATCCGGCTGACCGGGCCCCTGCGTTCGTGAGGGTGAGCGTGAGGGGCCGCGTGCCCGGTCTCGTCGTACTGGACGTTTATCCCCGTACGGTGGGGCAAGTCGATCTTTGT
The DNA here is from genome assembly GCF_040659625.1 of Nonomuraea sp. NPDC049750. Taxonomy (NCBI): domain Bacteria; kingdom Bacillati; phylum Actinomycetota; class Actinomycetes; order Streptosporangiales; family Streptosporangiaceae; genus Nonomuraea; species Nonomuraea sp. NPDC049750. Next base: position 261,560 of record NZ_JBFANB010000004.1, on the reverse strand, counting down.
CCGGTGGGACCGTCCGGCGCTGAGCGGCGGCGGTCCCACACCGTGAAGCAGGGTGGTCCGGCGGGTCGCGAACGGCGGCCAATACGGGGTTCTGGACTACCCTGAGGGTAATTTCCCCCGAGTGGCACGGGAGCCTTGTGCGATCGTCAGCGTCCTTCCCCCGGTTAATCGCCCTCGCGAACGTCATGGTCGTGTCAGTGGCGGTCATCGGGCTGATGCTGCAGTCCTCCTCCGGCCGGTCCGTGCCCGGGCCGCCGGCGGTGGCCAAGATCGAGCAGTCCGCGCAGCCCACCCCCGCCGAGCCCGTGCCGACGTTCGCCGAGCCGCCCGGGGTGGTGTCCACGCCGGAGTTCGCCAAGCAGGTCAAGGCCAACGAGCTCGGGCTGGTGCCGGTGCTGATGTACCACCGGATACTCAAGAAGCGGATCGCCTCCATCGACCGCACGCCCGACCAGCTGCGCAAAGAGCTGGAGAAGCTGGCCAAGCAGGGCTACGCGCCGATCACCGCCAAGGAGTTCGCCACCGGTGACATCCGGGTGCCCGCCGGCCGCTTCCCCGTGGTGCTGACCTTCGACGACGGGCACGAGAGTCACTTCAGGCTCGACGCGAGCGGCAACCCCGCGCCGGACACCGCGGTCGGGGTGCTCCTCGACGTGGCCCGGCGCTATCCCGAGTTCCGCCCGGTCGCCACGCTGTGGATCAACCACTACCCGTTCGGGCTGCGGCAGCCCGACCAGCAGGCGGCGGCCGTGCGGTGGCTGGTCGAGCACGGGTTCGAGGTGGCCAACCACACCTGGTCCCACCCCAATCTGGCCGCCATGCGGAAGAAGAAGGTCAAGGAGCAGATCGTCCGGCTCGAACGGCTGCTGAAGAAGCTCGGCGCCGGGCCCGCCGTCACCATGGCCCTGCCGTTCGGGGCGATGCCGCACCCGAAGAAGATCGCCCGGCACGGTGAGTGGGACGGCACGTCCTACGACTTCGCCGGGGTCTTCCTGGCCGGGGCCGAGCCGTCGCTTTCGCCCTTTGCGAAAAAATTTGACCCCGTGGCCATCCAGCGCATCCAGAGCAACGGCAAAAAGGGCGAATGCCGCAAATGGTGCTCGCAGTACTGGCTGGAGTGGCTGAACAAGCACCCAGGCGAGCGCTACGTGTCCGACGGCGATCCCACGAAGATCTCCATCCCGCAGCGTCTTCAGGGTAATATCGCCCCGAAGCGGAAAGATCAGCTGATCGTTTACTGACCAGTGCGGGGCCGGTTGGATTGACCCCACGCTCAACGTCTCATATGCTGATCGCTGCGCTGTGGGCTCGCGCGCGCCTCAGACGGAGCGGGCTCGCGCTCGGTCACGTCGATGTCGTTATTTCTCGGCTTGATGCGGAAGAGGGCCTGCCGCGCGTCCGCCACATCGACATCCTGTCCGCGTTCGGAGCAATTCCACACATGACGTCCAGCACTGAGGCCACCTCGAGCACCCCGCAGGTAGCGGTCAACGACATCGGGTCCGAGGAAGCCTTCCTCGCAGCGATCGACGAGACCATCAAGTACTTCAACGACGGCGACATCGTCGAGGGCACCGTCGTCAAGGTCGATCGAGACGAGGTCCTTCTCGATATCGGCTACAAGACCGAGGGTGTCATCCCCTCGCGTGAGCTTTCGATCAAGCACGATGTCGACCCAGCGGACGTCGTGGAGGTCGGCGAACACGTCGAAGCCCTCGTTCTCCAGAAGGAGGACAAAGAGGGCCGCCTGATCCTGTCCAAGAAGCGCGCTCAGTACGAGCGCGCCTGGGGCACGATCGAAAAGATCAAGGACGAGGACGGCATCGTCACCGGCACCGTCATCGAGGTCGTCAAGGGTGGACTCATCCTCGACATCGGCCTCCGTGGCTTCCTGCCGGCGTCCCTGGTCGAGATGCGCCGTGTCCGCGACCTGCAGCCGTACGTCGGCCGCGAGCTCGAGGCGAAGATCATCGAGCTGGACAAGAACCGCAACAACGTGGTCCTGTCCCGCCGCGCCTGGCTCGAGCAGACGCAGTCCGAGGTTCGCCAGACGTTCCTCAACACCCTCCAGAAGGGGCAGGTCCGCAAGGGCGTCGTCTCCTCGATCGTCAACTTCGGTGCGTTCGTGGATCTCGGCGGCGTCGACGGCCTGGTCCACGTGTCCGAGCTGTCCTGGAAGCACATCGACCACCCCTCCGAGGTTGTCGAGGTCGGCCAGGAGGTCACGGTCGAGGTCCTCGATGTCGACATGGAGCGCGAGCGCGTCTCCCTGTCGCTCAAGGCCACTCAGGAAGACCCGTGGCAGCAGTTCGCCCGCACCCACCAGATCGGCCAGGTCGTGCCGGGTCGCGTCACCAAGCTGGTGCCGTTCGGCGCGTTCGTCCGGGTCGAGGAGGGCATCGAGGGCCTGGTCCACATCTCCGAGCTGGCCGAGCGCCACGTGGAGATCCCGGAGCAGGTCGTCCAGGTCGGCGACGAGATCTTCGTCAAGATCATCGACATCGACCTCGACCGGCGTCGCATCAGCCTCTCGCTGAAGCAGGCCAACGAGGGTGTCAGCGGCGCCGAGGTCGAGTTCGACCCGACGCTCTACGGCATGGCGGCGACCTACGACGACCAGGGCAACTACATCTATCCCGAGGGCTTCGACTCGGAGACCGGTGAGTGGCTCGAGGGCTTCGACAAGCAGCGCGAGGAGTGGGAGCGGCAGTACGCCGAGGCCCAGACCCGCTTCGAGGCGCACAAGAAGCAGATCGAAGAGGCTCGCAAGGCGGAGGCCGAGGCGGGCGAAGCCGCTCCCTCGTCCTACACCGGTGAGACCGCGGCTCCGGCCAGCAGCTCGGGCTCGTCCGCTCCGGCGGCCGGCGCCCTCGCCTCCGACGAGGCTCTCGCGGCTCTGCGCGAGAAGCTCGCGGGCGGCCAGAGCTGACCTGGTTGACTAGCTGACAGAGAAAGACCCCGCACCATCCGGTGCGGGGTTTTTCTTTTTGGTTAATGCGGAACGTCCCTTTCCGCGATGCTTCCTAGGGTTGCCACATGATCGAACCCTTCCGCATCACCATTCCGCAAGCCGACCTCGACGACCTGAAAGACCGGCTCACGCGTACCCGCTGGCCGCGGACACTGCCCGGCGGCGGCTGGAGCCGGGGCGTCCCGGTCGGCTACCTGCGTGAGCTGGCCGCGTACTGGGCCGAGGGGTTCGACTGGCGGGCGCAGGAGGCCAAGCTCAACGCCTTCCCGCAGTTCACCACGGACATCGACGGGCAGAGTGTGCATTTTATGCACGTACGCTCCCCGGAACCCGGCGCGCTGCCGCTGATCCTCACGCACAGCTGGCCGAACACCGTCGCCGAATTCCTGAACGTCATCGGCCCGCTCACCGACCCGCGCGCCCACGGCCTCGACCCGGCCACGGCCTTCCACGTGGTGGCCCCCTCGCTGCCCGGCTTCGGCTTCTCACCGTTCCCCGAGCCCGCCGACGAGCGGCCCTGGAGCATCGTACGAGTGGCGCGGACCTGGGCCGAGCTGATGGGACGGCTCGGGTACGAGCGGTACGGCGCGCACGGCAACGACGCCGGGGCCCTGGTCACCCCGCAACTGGCGGCCATCGACAGCGATCACGTGATCGGCTCGCACATCACCGCCGGGCTCGGCATCCCCACCGGCGACCCGGCAGAGCTCGCCGACGCCACCGAGGCGGAGCTGGCCGAGCTCGCGGACCTGACCCAGCGCTTCGCCGGAGGCAGCGGCTACGGCCCCTACCTCGCCAAGCGGCCGCAGACGCTGAGCTTCGGCTTCACCGACTCGCCGGTGGCGCAGCTGGCCTACCTGGTGGAGCGGTTCAAGGAGTTCGACGGCTGGCCCGATGAGGAGGCCGCCGAGCCCATCGACCGTGACCTGGTGCTCACGAACGCGAGCCTCTACTGGCTGACCGCGACGGGCGGCTCGTCGTCGTGGACGTACTACGAGGGTGCGGCGGGCATGCCGATCAACCAGACCGTGGTGCCGAGCGGGGTGTCGCACGGCGGCTCTCCGCTGCTGCGGCGCATCGCCGAGCGCGGGAATCGGGTGGTCCACTGGGCGGGCGAGCACGGCGACAGTCACATGGTGGCGATGAACTCGCCCGAGCCGCTGGTACGGAGCATCCGCACGTTCTTCGGAACCCTGGAAGGGCGAGTGGGAGGGACGCCGGAAGGAGCTCTGGAAGGGGCGCGGTAGGAGCTGGCTTTCTCAAGGGGCGTGGGTGGGGCTTCTGGTTGGGGCACGAGAAGGAGGTCCGGGCGGGTGCGGCAAGGGCGTGGGGTGAGGCTGCGGTGCGGAGTGAGGCGCAGTAGGGTGCTCGCGTGGAAATCGAGCGTGCGCTGCCGGAGGACGCCGGTGAGATCCTCACCCTGCAGCGGGCCGCGTACGTGAGCGAGGCCCAGCTGTACGGCGACCCCTTCCTGCCGCCGCTCCTGGAGTCCGTGGAGCAGGTCCGCAAGGTCATCGAGACCGGCCTCGTGCTCAAGGCCACCGACGCCGGCCGGATCGTGGGAGCCGTACGCGGCCAGCTGGCCGGCACCACCTGCCTGGTCGGCCGCCTGGTGGTGGCCCCGGACCGGCAGCGTCAGGGCCTGGGCCGGGCGCTGATGCGGACGCTGCACCAGCGGATGCCGGAGGCGACGGCCTTCGACCTGTTCACCGGCCACCTGTCCGACGGCAACCTGCGCCTCTACCGCAGCCTGGGCTACCGCGAGACCCACAGGGAGCGCATGGACGACCATCTCACCTTGGTCCACATGCGCCGCTGATCCACGATCGCGGATAGGCTTTCCGCGTGCTGAAAATCGGCCTCACCGGCGGCATCGGATCGGGCAAGAGCGAGGTCTCCAAGCGCCTCGCGGCGCGGGGCGCCGTCGTGATCGACGCCGACAAGATCGCCCGCGAGGTGGTGGAGCCCGGCACTCCGGGCCTGGCTCGCGTGGTGGCCGTGTTCGGCGACGAGGTGCTCCACCCTGACGGCTCACTCAACCGGGAGAAGCTGGGCGCCATCGTCTTCGCCGACCCCGACAAGCTGGCGACGCTCAACGGCATCGTGCATCCGCTGGTGGGGGAGCGGGTCGCCGATCTGCAGAGCCGGACGGCCGACGACGCGATCATGGTCTACGACGTGCCGCTGCTCGCGGAGAACCGGCTGGCGCCGATGTACGACGTGGTGATCGTCGTGGACGCCGCCGACGAGGTGCGCATCGCCCGCCTGGCCGAGCACCGGGGCATGCCGGAGCACGACGCCAAGGCCCGCATCGCGGCGCAGGCGACCCGCCAGGACCGGCTGGCGATCGCCGACATCGTGATCGACAACGAGGGCGACCTGGACGACCTGGAGACCAGGGTCGCCCAGGTCTGGGACGACCTGCTGACCCGAGCCGGGCGCGGCTGACCGGCTGACGGCCTTCGCCCGGACACCCGCCGGCCAGGTTTCCGGCGGGTCGGGAGGAAAACTCAGAACGGGGAGTCGAGCGGCACCTGGCGGACCCCGGGCAGATACGGGTCCAGCTCACCCAGCTCGAACCGCGACATCCCGATGACGTGCCAGAACTGCCCGGAAACCTCCCCCTGAATCTTGTACCTGCCGTCCGGGGACAGCGCCGCCCACCCCTCCGGCAGGCCCAGCAGGGTGGCCCGTCGTTCCGTCCCCGCCCAGAGGATCACCACCCCGTCGTCCCCGGCACTGGCCAGCAGGTCCGCCGAGGGGCTGAACGCCACCGACCACACCCGCCGCGAGTGCCCCGCCAGCGTGTGCAGCGGCCGCCCCGTCGCGGTGTCCCAGACCCGCACCATGAGGTCGTCGCCGCCGGTCGCCAGCCGCTCGCCCGTGGCGTCGAACGCGACGCTCCACAGCCGCCCCGCGTGCCGGTCGAGCGTGTGCCGCAGGCGTGGCTGCCAGGGCTGGCCGGGCCGCAGCTCCCAGAGCATGGCGAGCCCGTCGTTGCCGGCGCTGGCCAGGTGCTTGCCCGAGGGCGAGAACACGACCGAGTAGACCCGGTCGGTATGGCCTTCCAAGGTAGCGATCCGGCCGCCGGACTCGACGTGCCAGATGCGTACGAGCCGGTCGTCGCAGCCCGTGGCCACGTAACGGCCGTCGGGGCTGAAGGCGATCGAGCGGACGCGGCCCCGGTGGTCGGCCAGGTTGCTCACCAGGCGGCTGGTCGGCCGATACCAGATGCGTACGCTGTCGTCGTCGTTGGCCGTGGCCAGCAGCGTGCCGTCGGGGCTGAACGCCTCGGCCCACACGTGGTCGGTCTCGGCGTTGAGCTCGCGCTCGTAGTCGCCGGTGACGGCGTTCCAGAAATGTACGCCGCCGTCGTTGCTGGAGGTGGCCAGGACCGGCCCGGCAGGTGAGAACAGGGCCGAGATGAGCCGGTCGGCGGTGCCGGCGACCTCGCGCAGTCGGCGGCCCGTGCGCGGCTCCCAGACGCGGACGACGCCGTCGTTGCCGCTGGTGGCCAGCATCGAGCCGTCGGCGCTGAACCTGACCGAGGAGATCCGCCTGCCGTGGCCGCGCAGCACCCGCTGGCACTGGCCGCTGACCGGATCCCAGAGGCGTACCGTCCCGTCGTTGCTGCTGGTGGCCAGCTGCTCGCCGTCGGGCCGGAACACGAACGGCCAGACCGAGCTGCGATGCCCGGTCAGCTCGACCCGCCGGCCGCCGCCCACCTCCTGCAGCCGGACGACGCCGTTGGAGTCGCCGCTGGCCAGCGTGCGGCCGTCGGGGGAGAAGAGCACCTGGTAGACGGACCCGGCGTGGCTGGTGTGGACGCCGTGGGCCTGGCCGGCCGGGTCCCACAGTCGTACGGCCCCGGCCGTGTCGCCGCTGGCCAGCAGGGAGCCGTCGGGGGTGAAGGTCAGGCAGTAGACGCTGCCGGAATGGCCCTTCAGCTCGTGCCGCAGGGCCCAGGAGGCCGCGTCCCACAGGCGTACCGTCCCCGCCTCGTCGCCGGTGGCCAGCAGCGACCGGTCCGGGCTGTGGACCGCACGGTAGACCGAGCCGCGGTGGCCGTCGAGCGTGCCCGTCACCTGCCCGGACGCCAGGTCCCAGAGGCGTACCACGCCCGCCGAGTCGCCGCTGACCAGCACCGAGTCGCCGAACGACACCGTGTAGACGGGTGCCTGGTGGCCCGCGAGCTCGTGGACGAGCCGGCCGGTGGCGGTGTCCCAGACACGGATGACGCCGTCGCCGCCGCCCGCCGCGACCAGCTCGCCCGACGGGCTGAGGCGTACCGGCCAGACCCCGTCGGCGTGGCCGCGCAGCTCGCGCAGGTGCGCGCCGGTGAGGGCGTCCCAGAGCACGACCAGGCCGTCGCTCGCGCCGGTGGCCAGCAGAGTCCCGGCGAACGAGACCGCGTACACGCGGCCCGCGTGCCCCTGCAGCGTCCGCACGGGCGCGCCGGCCACGCACAGCAGCACGCCGCCGTCCTCGTGGCCGACCGCGAGCGTGGACCCGTCGGGGGTGTACGCGATGGGCTCCGGGAGCCGGCTGGTCTGGAAGTGATAGCCGTACGGCACGCCGATCGCGGCGGGCGCGAGCTGGATCTCCACCGGCTGGCCCGGCACCACGGAGGCGCCCGGCAGGTCCGGCAGCGTGCCCGTCACGTTGATCAGCGTGGCCCGGTGCCACCGGGCGCCCTCGGCGGAGACGTCGCTCAGGTCCGTGTGGGCCAGCCGCGCGCCCGACAGGTCGGCCCCGGTCAGGTCGGCGCCCGCGAGCTTGGCGCCGTCGAGCCGGGCCCCGGCCAGTTTGGCGTCGCGCAGGACGGCTCGGGACAGGTTCGTGCCGACGAGCGTGGCGTCGGTCAGGTCGGCCCCGGTCAGGTCGACCTCCTGCAGGTCCCTGGCCGACAGGTCCTCGCCCTTGAGGTTCGCGCCCCGCAGGTCGGCCCTGGCGGGGGTACGCAGCCGCGCCGAGATCTTGACCGCGTTCGCCCGGGACACGTCGTCGGCGGGCGGGTCGGCCACCCACGCCCGCAACGCCCGTACGTCGGCCAGGTCGCACAGGAACTCGACGGTCAGCGCCGACAGCGGCCGGCGCGACAGCCCCACCGGCGCCTCGATCGTGGCGGCGATGTGCCGGGCGATCAGCCACTCCATGACCGAGGAGTGGATGAATCCGAACATGCCCTCCTCGGTGCGTACCAGCAGGCTCCCTGAGCCCACCGCGTGGGCGGCGTGCTCGGCGGACAGCTGGCCGCCGGCCAGGCCGGTCAGCGTCTCGGCGTACTCGGTCAGCTCGTCGACGCCCAGCAGCGACTCGCCCGAGTCCCAGAGCCGCAGCGCGAGCCCCGTCACGACCTGCCACAGCTCCTCGGTGGTCAGGGGGGTCGGCGACCCCGGCACCCTGGCCCGCCGCTCCTCGAAGGCCAGCCACGAGCCGAGGATCTCCTCATACAGCAGCGCCGGGCTGATCGTGTGGCGGGCGCCGGCCACCGTACGGAGGCGGTCGGCGTCGAGATCGGCGATGAAGCTCAGCATCCGAGGGTTCTGGGCCAGGTCGAGCAGGTCCGTGATGCTCTCCATCAGCGACATGCGCGCCGCCGCCGCGTCGCCGTCGACGAAGCGGTTGGCCAGGTAGGCGCGGATCTGGTCGTGCGTGAAGTCCTCGACGCTGAGCACCCGCCGCTGCGGCAGCACGCCGACCATCTCGCCGAGCGAGGTGAGCACCTGGGAGTGCGACTTGAAGTGCTGGGTACGGCTGGCGACCACGATCTTCGCCTTGTCCTCGGCCGCGGCGAGTAACGTCGACAGGTGATCGGCCGCCCGGTCATAGGTGAGCCGGGTGACCAGCTCGTCGAACCCGTCGAACAGCAGCACGATCCGCCCCTGCCGCAGCAGGTAACGGAACGCCTTGAGGTCGATGAACTCCTCCCCGTGGCCGGCCAGGTGGGCGGCGACCAGCGCGTCCACGGAGTGCGCCTTGTCCAGCGCCCGCAGCTCGATCAGGATCGGCGTCAGGTGCGGCAGCTCGGCGGGGATGCGCCTGGCCAGCTCGCGCAGCGCGAACGTCTTGCCGTGGCCGAAATCGCCCAGCAGCAGCAGGAACCGGCCGTGGTCGGCGGCCAGCAGCCGCATCAGCTCGTCGGTCAGGCCCTCTCTGACCTGGTGTCCGGGGCGGTCGAGCTCGCGGTAGCGCTGGGGGACGTACAGGCTGGGCGGGTAGCGGCGGTCGTTGGTGAGCCGGGCCGTCTGCTCGGCGACATAACCCGACAGGTCCAGCAGGCCCTGGAATTCGGTGAAGCTGCGCAGCCGCACCCCTCTGCGCATGAGCTCGTCGCGCAGCGACCTGGCCGGGGGCGGCCCCTGGTAGACGAGCTCGGCGGCGAGGTCGGCGGCGTGCGCCCGCCGGACGAAATCATCGGCTTCGGCAGCGGTCAGCTCGCCCACGTGCGCGCCGATCATCGTCTGCCGGACGAACCCGTCCTCGGGATGCGTGACGACCAGGTGGGTGGTGAACCGGCGGATCCTGGCCCGCTCGTGCCGGGCCTCGCAGACCTCGGTGATCCGATCGAGCAGCAGGTCCACCGGGCCCGGCTCGCGCTCGACCGGCGCGGGTTCGGGGGCGCGGGCGGCAGGGGCCTCTCCGGTGAAGGTGGCCTGGGCGGCCCGCCAGCTGTGGGAGACGCGCTCGGGTCGGTCGGCGCCGGGCAGCCAGGTGCGCAGGCCGCCGGCGGTGATCTCGACGACCTGGTGATGGCCGGAGCGCGGCGCGGCGACGGCGGCCTCACCGGCCTCTCCCGCGCCCTGGAAGAGCAGGTTGAGCCGCCGGGCGAGGATCCGGTCGTAGGTCGGCGCGTCCCGCAGGGCCGACGGCGGGTGCCCGATCGCGCCGAGCCGCAGCCAGGCGCTCTCCTCGTAGGGGCGCAGCCGCTCGGCGAACCAGGCGGCCTGCCCCTCGCCGAGCAGGGGATAGGCGTCGCGTTCGAGGTGGCTCATGGCCATCGTCGAGTTGAGCCCGGCGACGACCACCTTCAGGTCGGGCACCTCGAACAGCGTCCACGGCTGCCCGCCGTCGAACACCCGATCGTCCAGCCCTTGGTACACCTCGCCGAACAGGCCCGCGAAATGCCGCCACTTCGGCCAGTAGGGCGGCTGCGGGGAGACGTCGTCGGCCTCGCAGGTGAGGAAGTAGGCGCTGGCCGCGGCCTTGGTGACGTCACGCGGGCCCGGCACGATCACCAGCCGGTGCGGCTCCAGGCCGACCAGCAGCCGCAGGTCGGTGATGAAGCGGGTCGCCTGCCCGAACTGCCCCAGGCTGCCCGACTCGGTCAGGTCGCCAGTGACCACCATGAGATCGGGGCGCGGCATGCCCCTGTCGTACATCTCGGTGAGATCCGCCCAGATCCGCGCCTGCATGTCCTCGGGCGTGAACGGCTCGCCCGGATCGGGCAGCGCCCGGCCGAACCGGGGGCCGCCGATGTGCAGCACGGTCAGCGACTCGCGGCCGTGGTCGGCGGTGGCCGACGGCGGGAACTTCGGCGCCGACACCGGGGTACGCCGGGCCCGCGAGCGCTCGCCAGGCGGCGGCAGGGTCGGCGCGGGCAGCGGCAGGCCCGCGCCCGTCGGGAAGGCGGGCGCCGCCTCCGGCTTGGCCCGGCCCGACATGGCCTCCCTGACCCGGCCCAGCAGCAGCGCCCTGGCCTGGCCGGAATCGGTGACGCCGAGCAGGTCCACCCAGGTGATCGTGGACAGCAGCCCTTCGAGGCGTACGTCCTCGAGCCGGATCGTGATCAGCTTGTTGGACGGGTTGTCGGGGTCGGCGCGGAGCGCGGCCTGCCACTCCATGCGGCCGTAGCGCGAGGTCAGGTAGTTGCGCGAGAGCACGGCCACCACCACCTGCGCCTCGCTGACGCCGCGGTCCATGAAGTCGATGAAGTTCGTGCCGGGCACGAAGTCCCACGCCTGGATCATGGTCCGGTAGCCAGCCGCCTCCAACTCCCAGGCGATCCAGGTCGCCCAAGCCGTGTCGGCGGGGGAGTAGCTGACGAAGATCTCTGTCGGCTTGCCGTCACGTGCCATTCCCTCAGTATCCCCTGTGGGGGCGTGCTTTCAGGCGAGGGAGCGCCGTCGTCTGGAGGAGGAGCGCCGGGAGCGTAGCGACCAGAGCGACGGGGGAAGACGGCGGCATTGGGCGACCGAGCCCGCCTCACGGAGTGAGGCCATAAACAGGGTTGTGCGATCATCGACAGGTGCGTCTTGGTGTGCTCGACTGGATCAGGATTGGGCTGCTCGGGCTCGGCCTCGTCTTCGTGGCGACCGGGCTGCTGCCGTGGCGCGAAGCCGTGGACAGCCTGGATGAGATCGGGCCGTTGCTCGTCTTCCTGGTGGGCATCATCGTGCTGGCGGAGCTGACCAAGGAGGCCCAGGTCTTCGACGCCATCGCGGCGCGGATGGCGGTCTTGGGGCGGGGCAACTACGTCGCGCTCTTCTTCCTGTGCACAGCCTTCGCCTCATTTATTACGATATTTCTGAATCTCGATACGACCGCGGTGCTGCTCACCCCGGTCATGCTGGCGCTGGCCCCCAGGGCGCGCATCGCCGCCCTGCCCCTGGCGATGACCACGATCTGGCTGGCCAATACCGCCAGCCTGCTGCTCCCGGTCTCCAACCTGACGAACCTGCTCGGCATCAACAAGATCGCGCTCGACACCCAGCAGTTCGCCGGGCGGATGTGGGTGCCGCAGATCGTCTCGATCGCCGTGACGATGGCCTTCCTGTGGGTCTTCTTCTGGCGCCGGGGCCAGCGTCGCGATCTGCGCTACACGCCGCCGCTGCTGGAGCCGGTCGCTGACCGCGTGCTGTTCGCCGCCGCGGCCGTGGGCTGCTTACTGTTCATCGGCGCGCTGCTGGTCAAGGTCCAGGTCGGCGTGGCCGCCTCGGTGGCGGCGCTGGTCATCGTGGTGGCCTTCTTGGTACGCGACCGCGCCCGGCTGACCTGGAGCCTGATCCCCTGGCAGCTGCTCATCTTCGTGACGGGCCTGTTCCTGGTGGTGCCCACCCTCAGCCGCTACGGCCTGGCCGACCTGATGCGCTGGATGATCGGCGCCGAGGGTGACCCCTACCGGACTGCGGCGGTGGGTGCCGGGCTGTCCAACCTGATCAACAACCTGCCCGCCTTCCAGGCCATCGCCGAGGTCATCCCGTCGAGCGACCAGGACCGGTTGCTGGCCCTGCTGGTCGGCACCAACGTGGGGCCGGTCGTCACGCCGTGGGCGTCACTGGCGACGCTGCTCTGGTTCGAGTCGTGCCGCCGTCACGACGTGTCCGTACCGATGCGCCGCTTCCTGGCCACCGGCACAGGGCTGGCGATCGTCGGCCTGCTCGCCAGCGTGTGGGCCCTTGTCACGTTCGGCTGACCGCTCCACTCCCGCGGAGCACATCGAGGAGGCCGGGCATGGCGCTCGGGTGGGTGGCGACGAAGCTGCGGTCGTCGGGCGTGCCGTCGATCCCCTCCTCGAACGGCCCGCCGTCGAGCGCCCGGATCTCGATGCCCGCCTCCCGCGCGAGCAGCGCGCCCGCGGGCAGATCCACCGCCTCGGCCCGGTAGCCGACGATGCCGTCGATGTCGCCCCTGGCCAGCATCGCCCAGGCCAGCAGCGGGGCCCACAGCTGCAGCATCCGACGGGCGCTCAGCTCCAGGGCGTACTTGATGGCCCGTACGGTCGCGTCGCCCCTGGACACCGAGTAGCCCTGGGTCCACGCCAGCAGCGGGCCGTGCGGCGAGGGGTTGTGCGGCGGGGCCAGCCGCATCCCGGAGGACGTGATCGCGCCGCGGTCGCGGATCGCCGACCAGGTCTGAGCCGAGACCGGGTCGTGCACCACGCCCAGCATGGGGCGTCCCGAGCGGCACAGGGCCAGGCCGACGACGTAGGCGGGCAGGCCGATCACCACGTTGTTGGTGCCGTCGAGCGGGTCGATCAGCCACGTCCACTCACCGTCGGCGGCGCCGAGCAGGCCCGACTCCTCGGCGATGACGGAGTGCGCAGGGAAGGCGGTGAGGATGTGCTCGACCAGCAGTTTCTCCGAGGCCAGGTCGAGCTCGGTGACGACGTCGCCCGAACCGCCCTTCGGCCGGGCGCCGAGCACGCCGCGGGTGCCGGACACGAGTAGTTCGCCCGCGGCCTCGGCGGCGGTGACGGCGACCGCGCGAGCGTGATCCAGATCCATTCGGGGCCCCTCAACTCAGGTGGGCGGCTATCAGGCTGACGGCGAGTGCCGTCTCCTCGTCGTCGAGCGGTTGCCTGGACACATGGTGGTCGCCGGTGCCGAGCGGGCCCAGCGACAGGTCGCGGCTGCCCGGCCGGCCGCGGCCGAGCGCGATCGTGGCCGCCTCGCCGCCCGCCGGCACGACGCTGCTGTGGAACCGGCCGGCCGCCAGCGTGTAGGTGTCGCCGGGGCCGAACTCCTCCACCAGCCCTGTCTCCTGACGTACGGTCCGGCGGGTGGGCGTGATGCGGTCGCCGTCGGCGCCGCTGACCACCTCGAACACCCGGTGGGTCGGGTCGCGCACCGCGTCGGTGACCACCGCGTGCACGTTGCGCACCTGCCCATAGAGCACATGGCTGAGCAGGTCCCAGCTGTGGCAGTGGATGCCCGACGTGGTGCTCCGCGCGTGCGTGAACCTGGCCGACCACAGATGGAGACATACCCCCTCGCCGCCGTCACGCTCCAGCGGCAGGCAGACGAAACCGAGCGGGTGGCGTACGGCCCTGATGCCGGTGCCCGACAGTGCCGCCAGCGCCCACGGCCGCGCCTGTCCTTGGGCGAGCTGCTGGTAGGCACCGTGACTGCTCATATCACGACTGCTCATATCACGACTGCTCATATCGCGACGGCTCATGCGTCGTACGGATTCCTGGCGCGCAGCGCCTTGCGGGCGATGTCGACGACGTCGCGGTCGTCGTAGGACCTGGGCAGCGGGATCGAGATCCGGGTGAACAGCTCCTGCACCTCCTCGACCGTGGGCTCGTCGCTCAGCGGCACCTTCTTGTACATCTCCAGCGGCACCAGCCGGGCCTGCTCGAAGCTGAGCCGCAGTTCGGTGTCGCAGTTCTCGTAGTAGAAGGTGTCGGCCAGCGCGGTCATCGCCCGGTTGGGGTCCTCGACCGTCATGATCAGGCGGGTGGCCGACAGGTCCCAGCGGAAGGTCGTCATCGTGGAGGACAGGCCGATGCCGATGTCGAGCAGCCCGTAGCGCTGGCGGTGCCAGAAGGCGGCCAGGATCGTGGCGTACGACTCCTTCCTGACCCGGTCGGCCGTCCAGGTCTCGCCGGTGCCGTCGGGCGCGTCGGACAGGGAGCGGCGGTAGTGGGCGTAGGTCTCGCACACCTCGACGTTGGCCGGGTCGATGATCTCGACCCTGACCGTGAGGTGGCGCTTGACCTTCCTGGCCGCCGCCACGCACTCGGGCAGCGTGACCGCGCGCAGGTAGGTGCCGGTGCCGCCCTTGAAGCTCCACCGCGTGGTGTCCTTGCGGGCGTCGGCGTGCGCCTGCGCGATCTCCTGCCTGCTGCCGAGCACCCTGACCAGCTGGAGCGAGTCGAGAGCCCGCCGCGTGCCGGTGACCAGGTCCTCGATCGCCTCGAGCCGGGCCAGCCGCACGGGCAGCTGGGCGAGCGCGCCGGAGGTGACGGTCTCCTCCAACGGCGCCTGACGCACCCGGTCGCGCAGCAGCGCGGTGGCCACCAGTGCCAGGATCACCAGGGTCGCGGCGCTGACCAGCTGATCCTGGACCTTGTCGCCTTCCTTGCCGAAGATGCCGTCCGGCATGATCCCGAGCACGCCGACTACAATGGCCAGACCGAGTGCGATCGCGCCGTCGGCGTTCTGCGCCGCCCATGGGGCGATCCGCTTCAGCGCCGCCGTGAACCGTGCCATCGCATTGCCCCGCATCCGACGATCAGTCAGTTCCCGAAATCATGGTAACGACCCCGCCAAGTGCGCGGAAAGAGCAGGCCTCCTCCCTGAGTATGACCTGACATATCCCCCTTAAAGGTAGGGCGTGGAGATCGCGAGATCTTTACGCTTACTGGACGGGGGGTGGGGATGAAGGGGTTAATACCGAGCTTGCGCTCGGGTTCTTTGGCGATGGCGCTGGTCGTCTACACGGTGTGTCCCGTGCCGCCGGCCATCGCCGCCACGGTGTCCGACGAGCTGGTCCTGGGGGAACGGTTCGTGCAGGTCGTCGCCCATCCGGACGACGATCTGCTGTTCATGAGCCCCGACCTCTACGGCGGGGTGCTGGGGGAGCGGCCGAGCGTGACCGTCTACCTCACCGCGGGCGAGGGCACCGCGGGGCTGGACGACCATCATGACCCGTACATGTACGCACGCGACCGCGTCGAGGGCCTGCGCGCCGCGTACGCCCACCTGGCGGGGGTGCGCGACGAATGGCGCAGCACGGTGATCACCGCCGGGGGGCTGCCCGTCAAGGTGGACTCCCTGGTCGAGCGGCCGAAGGTGATCCTGATCTATGCCGGGCTGCCGGACGGCGGCGACCCGCGGGCCGACGGCGGCCGTGACGCGCTGACCCGGCTGTGGGCCGGGCGTGGCTGCGTACGCGTCTTCGACCCCGCCGAGCGGCGGTGCGTGAGCCGGGAGAACGTGGTGGCGATGCTGCGTGCCGTCTACGCCAGATATCAGGCGAACGTCATCCGCACCCTGGACCCCGACCCGCCGCCGCGCTGCCGCCTGTGCGACCACCCCGACCACGTGGCCTCGGCCCGCTTCGCCGCCGCCGCTGCCGCGGATCGGCGGGTGCGCCTGGTGGCCTACCGTGGCTACCCGATGACGACCTGGGCGCCCAACGTGCCGCAGCGGTGGCGGGAGCTCAAGCGGGAGATCTTCGGCGTCTACCGGCGCCACGACTACCGGGCCAGGTCCGGCTGGCACTACCGGGCCTGGTACGACCGGATGTACAAGGTCACGACCCACAGCCATCGCCACTGATGTCCAGGCTCCAGGACGCCGACGCCGGGCGGCGTGAGCTGTCGCTCCACGCCGCCCGGCGTCCGGAGGTGGCTGTCGGCCGCTACGTGGCCTAGAGCCAGCCGCGCCGGCGCGCCATCTGCTCCAGAGCGTGCCGGAGCGCCTGGTCGGCCCCGCTCGGGTCGTCGTAGCGGACCGTGAACCGGTTGTAGGCGTCGTGGCTGGAGGTCAGGAAGCCGCCGCGCTTGTCGGCCTCCAGGATGACGTCCATCTGCCGCGGCCCGGCGATGAACGTCAGCTCCAGCTCGTTGAAGTGCCGCCGCCACTCCCCGCCCGCGTAGTACTCGATCTCCTGGAAGAACGGCATCGTCGAGCCGCGCAGCGTGCCGCGTTCGAGGTCGGCCTTCTTGAAGCCGAAACCCAGGCGGTCGAGCGCGGCGATGACGTGCTCCTGCGCGGGCAGCGGGTTGACGAACAGCGGGTCGAGGTCGCCCTTGTCCATCGCGCCGGCCAGCGCCAGCTCCGTCTGCACGCCCAGCCGCATGCCGTGCAGCGGATGACCGCCGATGGCGCTGATCGGCGTCTCCCAGGGGATGACGATCTCGAACGGCTGGCTGTGCTGCGCGCCGGCGCTGAGCTGGAAGGTCCCGGCGACCTGCTGGCGAAGGAAGCCGTAGGTGGTCTTGTACTCCTCGTCGCCACGCTCCACCTCGACCACCGCGGTCAGGTCGAGGTAGATGCCCTCGACCTTGTAGTCGGCGCCGCCGCCGCGGAAGTTCACCACTCCGCGTAACGTCTCACCGGGCCGTACACCGCTGCCGGCCAGGACCGTGTCTACTTCGACGCCCGCGCCGAACGCGGCCATCAGTTTGCGGAACACCATGGGGTTCTCCTATGACCCGGGGGTCTCTCCGTTGTGATGGCCCGAGAAGCGGGGGAGCAACTGGGCCAGGAGCAAGGTCGACAGCGCGGAGTCGCCGGATCCCTGCTGGGTGCGGACCACCAGGGGTTGCGGGGCGTTCTCCGCCAGTTTGGCACCCACGTCCAGGCGCCTGCGGGCCAGCTCGTACTGCAGCACGGCCCGGTTGTCGCGGTAGGAGTCGGCCAGCCTGCGCAGGGCCTTGGCCTCGTTCTCGGCCGCGGTCAGCTCGGCGCGGCCGCGCGCCTCGATCTCCCAGCGCACCCGCTGGGCCTCCGTCTCCTGCTCTTCCAGCATGCGCGCCACGTCCTTGCGCGCGGTGTTGTGCGCGGCCTTGACCTCGACCACGCGGGCGTCGCGGGTCTTCTTGGAGCGCTCGATCTCCATGAGCAGGGTGTCGATGCGGCGCTTGCGGGTCAGCTCCCACTCGCGCTCGTAGGCCGACAGCTCCTTGGCCACCTTCTCGCGGGTGGCCAGGTGCTGCTGGTACTGGTCGGGCAGCTGCACGTCGGGGATGTTCGCGCCGGTGATGCGCACCCCGTAGCGGCCGAGCTGGCGGTTGAGCGCCTCCTGCATGTCGCCTACGTCGGAGCCGCGCAGGTCGTACGCGCGCTCGGTGTTGACCTTGCGGCTGCGCTGCCTGATCGCGTCCTGTACGGCGCTCGACAACACCAGGTCGAAGTTGCCCGCGCCGATCGTGCGGACGAACGCGACCGGGTCCACGATGCGGAACTTGAGGAAGAACTCGATCGACTTCAGCGGTACGTTCTCCGCCGTCGGGCAGGCCACGATCGGCGCCGAGTACGGGATCTCGGTGGAGGTGTCGACGACCGCGTCCACCCGGTCCCACGGCAGCCACAGGTAGTGGCGGCCCGGCGGGAGCGTGCCGGTGATGGCGCCCCAGCGGCTGCGTACGCCGGTGGTGCCCTCCTCGATCTCGATGATCGCCCGGCGCCACATCCACACCAGCGCGACGGCGAGGAAGAACAACGCGCCCAGCGAGGCCGTCACGACGAGGTTGCCCATCACCGCCATCCCGGCGAAGTAGACGGCGATGAAGACCAGAGCCATCCAGGCGAAGCCGCGCCTGTCCTTGGGGATCACGACCGGCACGAGCTGGCCCTGCTCACCGCCGCGCAGCAGCTGGCGGATGTCGGACCAGGAGGCCAGCGACTCCTTGATCTTCGAGAACTCGCGGCTCATCGGACCTCACCCTCGATGGTCGGCAGCGTGGCGGCGAGCGCGGGCTCGGGCGCCTCGCTCACCTCTTCGGCGACCTTCTTGAGCAGTGCGGTGATCTCCGCCTCCCTGCCCGCCACGCGCTCGCCGATCTCGGCCAGCCGGCCCCGGATCGCGGCCATGTCCTCGGCCGAGAACAGCGCCGCCCCCTTGCCGCCGACCAGTTGCTGGGCCAGCGCCAGGAAGTCGATGTCAGTGTGCTCGCCCACCTGCACCACCTGCGGCAGCCGGGTCGCGACCGACTCCAGCTTGTCCAGCAGGTCCTGCTGGAAGCGGTAGTCGAGGATCTCCGGCGCCTCGGCCGCGCTGAGCGCCCTGATGTCGAGCGCCTGCGCCTCCAGCAGCGCCGAGTTGGCGTTGGCGGAGGACTCCGCCTCGACCAGGCGCTGCCTGGCCTGCGCCTTGGCCTGGTGGGAGGCCCGCTCCAGCGCCGTGTCCATGCGCGCCTGGTAGCCGGCGATCTCCGCCTGGATCGCGCTCAGCGTCTCCTGCAGTCCGGCCAGCTCCTTGATCAGGTCGCCCTCGTTCTGCTCCTTGCGCAGCTGCAGCTCGTACTCGTAGGTGTAGGCCTCCTTGGCGACGCGCACCATCTCGGGGGCGGCCAGGTCCATCCGGTACTCCTGGCTGGACGGCTCGGCGTGCGTGATGTTCACGTCGGTGAGGCGTACGGCGGGCAGGAACTGCTGGTTGAGGTTGTCCAGCATGCCCAGCGTGCTCTCGCCCACGAGGTCGTAGATGTCCTCGGCCCGCTGGGCGTAGATGAGGGAGCGCGTGACCTCGCTGATGGCGTTCTGCAGCTTGGACTGGAAGCCGCTGACCGAGCCGAGCACGAAGATGAACTCCGCCGGGTTCTCGATCCTGAACTGCAGGAACAGGTCGACGCTCGCCTTGACGCCCTGTTGCGTGGGGGCCTCGCTGATGGGGGCGTTGAACGGGTATTCACGGGTGGTGTTGACGATGTAGCTGACCCGCTTCCACGGGTTGAACAGCGTCACCCGGCCGGGGTCGGCGATCTGCACCAGCTTGCCGAACTTGGTGATCAGCGCCTTGCAGCCCTCGGGCACCATCACCACGCTGCGGCGCCACCACAGGAAGGCGGCCGCCAGGACCAGGACGATCCAGTAGTGCGGGCCGAAGAACACATCGGTTCGGGGGATGACGTTGCCGAGCGCGCCGATCAGGCCGAGCACCACCAGGATGCCCAGCGGCACGACCACCTTCGCGGTGGTCCCCTTGGGGATCACCACCGGCGAGATCACGTGCATGCCGTTCTCGGCGAAGCTGCGGTTGATGATCTCGCCGGCCTCGTTCAGCGACGCGGACCGGGCCTCGATCAGCGTGCCCACCGACACGCCGCCGTCACGGGCCGCCGCGAAGTCGTACGGGTTCAGCGCGAAGCCCTGAACCTGGACCTGACCGGCCAGCTGGCCCGCCTGGTCCACCGCCTGGCCGACGGCTTGACGGACATCACCGCCTTGTACGACCGCCTGGGCTATGCCCTGACCTGCCTGGATCAACGCCTCTCTGGGTCGTGACATTGCACCTTCCTCTTCCGCTACGGGCGGATTCGACCGTATCGGGTGTCGCTTTCGGTTCGCTTGCAAGGTGGAGCTGCTCCAGGGTGAGGTGCTTGGCGCTCACATGCGGAAACGGGGCTAGCGACCGATCATGGTCGCGTCGGGGAGTGACTGCTTGACCGCCTCCGGCGTGCCCACCACGACCGTCAGCTTCCCTTTGGTCGTCTTGGCCGCCGCGTTCCCGTAAATCCGCACCTTTCCGAGGTCCTTGGCCTCGACGATGACGAACATCCGGGTGGGGGAGCACCACAGCGTCACGCTGCTCTCCATGTTGCTTCCGGTCATGAGTTCCTTGGGCCCCGCGAAACCCTCCTCCGTTGTGGTGACGTTCCCCTCGGACTTCGTCAGGTCTTGGCTCATGTTGAAGGTGTAGCCGGAGGACCCCTGATCGGCGAGCCCGCACACGCCCTTGCTGTGGATCCAGGGGACCAGGTCGTACTTCGCGACCTGGATCCGTGCCAGCACCCTCTCCGCCCCGTCCGGTATCCCCGACCTGGATGCCGAACCCAGCAACGCGGCCAGTGGCCAGCGGCTCGGATCCTTGAGCAGCCAGTCCTTCGGCTCCTCCGTCGGACACCCCGTCAACAGCAGGACCGCAAATATCGCAATGATTCCCCTCATTAGGGGATCACCATAGTGAGGAAGCGTTTTCACGTACAGTGCCTGCGCCGTGACCGAACACGGCAGCGCATCGGCTGAGAAGACGGCGGCGATGAGTGAGATCGTCCCCAACCGCATCGCGTCGCTGCGCGCCGAACGCGGTGTCACCCGCAGCCTTCTGAAGGGCCCCCCTGACCAGGTGACGGTTTCTGTCAGTGGCGCCGCCTACAGTGGCATCATGCGACCGGTCACTGATTTGCAGCGGAAGGTGGCGCCCTTCGAGGTCGTCACCGAGATGACTCCCTCCGGCGACCAGCCGACGGCCATCGCCGAGCTGGAGCGCCGCGTCAAGGCCGGGGAGAAGGACAACGTCCTGCTGGGCGCCACGGGCACCGGCAAGACGGCCTCGATCGCCTGGCTGATCGAGCGGCTGCAGCGGCCCGCGCTGGTCATGCAGCCCAACAAGACACTCGCCGCGCAGTTCGCCAACGAGCTGCGGGAGATGCTGCCCAACAACGCGGTTGAATATTTCGTCTCTTACTACGATTACTACCAGCCTGAGGCGTATGTCCCGCAGAGCGACACGTACATCGAGAAGGACTCCTCGATCAACGACGAGGTCGAGCGGTTGCGCCACTCGGCGACCAACTCGCTGCTGACCCGCCGCGACACGATCGTGGTGGCCTCCGTGTCCTGCATCTACGGCCTGGGCACGCCGCAGGAATACGTCGACCGCATGGCCAGGCTCCGGGTCGGCATGGACGTCGACCGCGACCAGCTGCTGCGCCGCCTGGTCGACATGCAGTACACCCGCAACGACCTCGCCTTCACGCGGGGCACCTTCCGGGTGCGCGGCGACACGATCGAGATCATCCCGAAGTACGAAGAGCTGGCCGTACGCATCGAGATGTTCGGCGACGAGATCGAGAAGCTGTCCACCATGCACCCGCTGACCGGCGAGGTCATCACCGAGGACGAGGAGCTCTACATCTTCCCCGCCTCCCACTACGTCGCCGGCGAGGCGCGGATGGCGATGGCCGTCAACGGCATCGAGGCGGAGCTGGCCGAGCGGCTGTCGGAGCTGGAGCGGCAGGGCAAACTGCTGGAGGCGCAGCGGCTGCGCATGCGCACCACCTACGACATCGAGATGATGCGCCAGATCGGCACCTGCTCGGGCATCGAAAACTACTCGCGCCACATGGACGGCCGCGAGGCGGGCAGCGCGCCCAACACGCTGCTCGACTACTTCCCGGAAGACTTCCTGCTGGTCCTCGACGAGTCCCACCAGACCGTGCCGCAGATCGGCGCCATGTACGAGGGCGACGCCTCCCGCAAGCGCACCCTGGTCGACCACGGCTTCCGCCTGCCGTCGGCGCTCGACAACCGGCCGCTGAAGTGGGAGGAGTTCCTGGAGCGCATCGGCCAGACCGTCTACCTGTCGGCCACGCCCGGCTCCTACGAGCTGGGCCGGGTCAAGGGCGACGTGGTCGAGCAGGTCATCCGGCCGACCGGGCTGGTCGACCCCGAAGTGATCGTCAAGCCCACCAAGGGGCAGATCGACGACCTGGTCCACGAGATCCGCGAGCGCGCCGACCGCGACGAGCGGGTCCTGGTCACCACGCTGACCAAGAAGATGTCGGAAGACCTCACCGACTACCTGCTCGAGCTGGGCATCCGGGTCCGCTACCTGCACAGCGAGGTCGACACGCTGCGCCGCATCGAGCTGCTGCGCGAGCTCCGCTCCGGCGAATACGACGTGCTGGTCGGCATCAACCTCCTGCGCGAGGGCCTCGACCTGCCCGAGGTGTCGCTGGTGGCCATCCTCGACGCCGACAAGGAAGGCTTCCTCCGCTCGGAGACCTCCCTGATCCAGACCATCGGCCGGGCCGCCCGAAACGTCTCAGGACAGGTCCACATGTACGCCGACAAGGTCACCCCGTCGATGGAGCGGGCCATCGACGAGACCAACCGGCGGCGGGCCAAGCAGATCGCCTACAACCAGGCCAACGGCATCGACCCGCAGCCACTCCGCAAGAAGATCGCCGACATCCTCGACTCGCTGCAGCGCGAGGACGCCGACACCGACCGCCTCCTCGGCGGCGGCCGCCAGCAGTCGCGCGGCAAGGCACCCGTGCCCGGGTTCGCCGCCCGCCAGGCCGGGCAGCACGCCAAGACCATCGCGGGGGAGATGCCCCGGGCACAGATGGAGTCGTTGATCGAGTCGCTGACCGAGCAGATGCACCAGTCGGCGGCCGACCTGCAGTTCGAGGTGGCCGCCCGACTGCGCGACGAGATCAAGGAGCTCAAGCGGGAGCTGCGCGACATGCGGGAGGCAGGCGTCCAGTAGCCGACCGGAGAAAGGGCGTCCGCTTCGCTGCGGGCGTTCTTTCTCCCCACCCGATTCGGTGGTTGGCCGTCTGATGCCCGCCCGCCCACAATGGGCCTCCGCTTCGCTCCGGACGTCCTCCCAGGCGGGCTGACGCCCGCCCCCTGAGGGGCCTCGCTGCGCTCGGACGCCTTCCCAAGCACGCTTCGCCGGGCCAGCTGGCCGGAGCGAGCTTCCTTGGCGGCACCACCATCGAGACCTGCACATACTCTCCACCGCTCCGGCCCCGAGCCCACGGCCGCAGCTGTCACAGCGGCCGGAGAGCGGGCTTACCGGCCGCTGTGACAGGGGCCGGAAAGTGGGTTATAGGGGCCCAACTAAATGATCTAGGGTCGTGTCCCTGATCCAAGCGATCCCGCCAGCGCGGGGCCGAGTAGGGCGGCCCCGCAAGCGACTCGAGTGCCTGTACGACGACCATGACAAGTTCAGCCGTCTGGTCCGGCGCACCGGGGTAGGCGCGGGCTGTCAGGGGTCAACGCTCGTGCTTCCGTCGCCCGGTCATTTCCGTTGGCGGAGGGTCGCGAGGTATACGGCCGTTGAGCTCTCGAAGGAGACGATGTCGGCGAGTTCCCAGCCGGTTCCGTTGGCGAGTTCGGCGAGTTCGCGTGGTGCCAGGCTGAGGTAGTCGAACCAGGGCGTCGCGACGTCGCGGTAGCGGACCCGCATGGTGCGATGTCCGGCTATGCGGCCCGCCCGTAGGTTCTGTTCGTTGTAGGGCAGGTGCAGAGGATCGGCGGAGTCCGTCAGGTTCCGGGCTTGGCCGACGATGATGGCGCCGGGCGCGGCCATCGCTGCTAGCGCCCGCAGGAATTCCGGCGCCCTTTCCCGGCTCTCCAGCAAACCGAGGTTGGCGCCCAGGAGCAGGAAGCTGTCGTATCGCTCTCCCGTCGCGGCATGCTCGTGGACCGTGCCAAGAACGGCGGAACGTACCCCTTGCCGCCGGCACACTTCGAGCGCGCCCGGTGAGATGTCGATCGCTGTAACGGCGTGGCCCCGATCGAGCAACGCGCGTGCGGCCCGTCCTCCGCCGGCGCCGACGTCCAGAACTCTGCCCTTGAGCAAGTCCAGCGCTTGGCGCTCACTGTCCGGCCATTGGTCGACCGGGGCGATCCATGGTTCGACGGGCACGGGCTTCACCAGCCCGTCGCTGCGTTCCGCGATATGGAAGACCGGGGTGGCAGCCGACTCCAGCGATGCCTGGTAGGCATCGCGCAGCATGTCCCCGATCGCGTCCCCCTTACGGGGACCAAATGCCGTCCGTTCTGCCTGCTGGCCTTCTTCCGTTGCCTTGTCGCCGGCCTCATCTGCGACGTCGCCGAGGGCGCGGACGGTGGGAGCGTTCATCGTGTTCTCTCTGCTGGATCGGGTGAAGGAGCCGATGGTTCGGGGCGCACGAGCGGCCGGAATGTGACGAAGATCATCAGGACAACCCCGGCGCCACACCATGCCCCGATGACAGTAGAGGTGGAAAAGCGTTCGCTGAGGGCGCCGGTGGCCAGGATCGCGGTGCCCTGGGCGATCTGGATGCCGCTGTTCATGACGCCGAACGCCCGGGCCCGGTATTCGGTGGGAAGCACGCTCTTGAACAGCGCCTGAGCGGCGGGCAGCAGCAGCGACATGACCACGCCGGAAGCGGCGGCCAGGAGCAGTACGCCGGCGAGCGGCGGGTCGAGCAGCGCGGGGACCAGCGTGAGGGGGGCCAGGACCGCTAGGGGGCGGATCAGCCGGGTCTTGGTACGCGAGCGCAGCAGCCGGGTCAGTATCAGGCCGCCGATGGCGACACCAAGAGGGTTCGCGGCCATGATGAACCCCTGTGCCGCGCCGCCGCCGTCGATTTCGGACGCCCAGGCCGCCGCCAGGCCCTCCGGAACGATGACGAAGGTGACCGTTGCGAAGGTTATGAGCGCGATGGCCCGCATCACTGGGTCGCCGAAGACGACGGCGTACCCTTGTCCAGTCTCCCGCCACAGGCCAGGGCGGTGGGTGGCCCCGAGTGTCGCCGGCCGGAGCTTGACGTAACGGCGCAGCAGGAACGCCGAGCCGACGAAGGTACCGGCGTTCAGCAGTAGCGCGGCATGCGGGTTGTAGCCGGCGATCATTCCGCCGGAGGCGTACCCGAAGACCTGGGCCAGGTGGAAGATGGCGTTGTTGAAGGCGATGCCGAGCGGGTACAGGTCGCCGGTCAGGATGTGCGGGAGCTGAGAGGAACGGGCGGCCTCGAACGGTGGGGCGAACAACCCACTGGCGAACAGCAGCACCAGCAGGACCGCCACAGGCACGCCGGGGATCGCGATCAGCCCGATGAGCGCCGCTCTGACCAGATCGCAGAAGATCATCACTGAGCGCGAGGGATACCGTTCGGCCACTGCCGCGAGTAAGGGCCCTGCGGTGAGCCATGGCAGATACCCCACGGCGAAGGCCGCTGCCGAGGCCAGCACCGAGCCGGTGCGATCGAAGACCAGCAGCGCTACCGCGGCCTTGCACAGATAGTCCCCGATCCAGGAGAGCACGCTCGCGGTGAAGACTGCACGGTACTCCACCAGAACGAACAGATCCCGATAGCCCGCCGGCCGTTCCTCATCCGTCGCTGGACGCCTCATCCATTCTCCGCAATGCGCTCATGAAGAGGGCCGGCTCACCGCCGAAGGCTGTGTGCCGGCCGCTGTCAGCTCATCTTGGATCAATCCCAGACGGTGTCCTTGCGGGTCATGAAGCACCTCCCTCTCGGCTCTTCGGCATGCTGATCGCTCAGCATCCCAAGCGACTAGATCATATAGTCATATGTTCCACTTTTTCGGCAACCGCCGAATGTCTCCGTCCTCGTGACCAAAGCCCCAAATGGTAAAGGTGTTGCTCGCCTCTGCGACCGGAGCGATCAAACGGTGAGGGCATATCTCGCCTGGTAGCGGTTCTGGTGGACACGTGCTTGTTACCGGGCGAAGTGGTAGTGCAAGTGCTTGGCTCCCGATCCGTCAGAGTCCAGCTCGACTGGTCCCAAGCGTGATCGACAGCTCCCGCGTCCGGGCGCTCAAGGGCGGCCCATAATCGGGCCGAGCCTGGTCGCCTGCGTATCCGCTGGACGGTCCGTTACGACATTCGCTGGGCATACATGACGCTTGCTGACGCGATCATTTGCCGGCGACGCCTCGTCCGCTGATCTTTCTGTAGCATCTCTTTAGCGTCGCTACGCTGCCGTCTCCGGCCCTCGCCTTTTGGCGGGCGTCAGAGCATCCCGGCCTCCGACTGGAGCAGGACGGAGAGGGCGTCGGGGTCTGCCGACGCGACGCCCTTCGAGGCGAACCAGGTGGCCACGTTGCGGGCGTCCCGGTCGAGGAAGTGCGGGCCCGTGGGGTGGGAGATCACGTCGACGATCTGGGGAAGGTCGATGATGACCAGCCTGCCTTCGTGGACCAGCAGGTTGTACGCCGACAGGTCGCCGTGGGCCAGACCCTCTCTGGCCAGGACCACCAGCGCCTCCACCAGCTGCGCCCATAGATCGTCCAGATCATCCGAGACGTTGGCGAGACGGGGTGCCGCGTAGCCGTCCGGGGTACCGACAAACTCTTGGAGGATCTCGGTGCCGACGATCTGGACCGGATAGGGGACTGGCAGGCCGAGTTCGGTCAAGCGACACAAAGCGCCGAATTCGGCCGCGGCCCACTGGCCGGCGATGAGCTGTTTGCCGAAGGCGGTCCGGTTGGCCATGGCCCGATTCATGCGGCTTTCGCGGGTGCTGCGGCCTTCCAGGTAGCCGGCGTCCCGGTGGAACAACCGGTGCTCCGCTGAGCGGTAGCGCTTGGCGGCCAGCAGGCAGACGCGGTCGGTGTCCGGCACACCGCGGGAGAGCAGGTGGACGTCGGCTTCCTTGCCGGTTTTGAGGATGCCCAGCTCGGTGTCCACGGCGGCGAGCTCGGTGATGAGCCAGTCCGGGTGCGGCTTCGGGCCGCGCTCGGTGGGCGTGCTCTGATCCCAGGTCGACCAGCGGTCGCCAGTGGGTGGTCCGTCGTCGATGGGGGCGCTGTCGAGCCATTCGAGATCGTCGGCGTCGAGGGCGTACTTGCCCCGGCGGCGGGGCGAGGAGTGCTTAGGCACGGCGGGATTTCTCCAGAAATGAGGCCCACCGGCGCAGCGATCAGCTTGGCGAGATCCCGGTGGGGAGGTCAGAGGACGCGGAAAACGGCACGCGAACAGTCGTCATCACGGTCTCAACCTCCCTTCGCCCTCCATGCACAGGCTGCGATACGCGCTGTGAAATGCACTGATTACACGGTTGCGTAACGCGCTGTGGTCAGCCTGGCTGAGTATGCCGAGCGGGGCCTGGCCACGGCAACTGAATTTTCGGCCTCCTCCCGCACGCCGACCCACCAGAGCGGTGCTGGAGCTGCGGTACCAGGATCGAGACGTGCCGGATGAGATCCTGCCGCACATCTCGCCCGGTCACAGCGAGCGTGTGGGCCATGCTGCTCATCAAGCTGCAGACCAGGGCCGATGCTGCCGGGCGGATTATCTGGGACGTGTCGGTGGACTCCACGATCAGCCGGGCCCATCAGCACGCCGCCGGCGCCCGCCGCGACGGCGCAGCCCAGAAGGAGCCGCCGGGCGGGGTGGACATCGAACCGGCCGACCACGGCCTGGGCCGCTCCCGCGGCGGCCTGACCAGCAAGATTCATCTGGCCTGCGAACACGGACAGCGCCTGTTGTCCCTGGTCGTCACCGCTGGGCAGCGGGGCGACAGTCCACAGTTCGTGCCCGTGTTGGAGGCGATTCGGGTGCCCCGCCTGGGTGCTGGCCGTCCCCGCTGCCGCCCGGATCGGGTGCGGGCCGACAAGGCGTACTGCTCGAAGGCCAACCGCGTCTACCTGCGACGTCGGGGCATCCGGGCCACGATCCCGGAGCGCCGCGACCAGATTGCCGGGCGGAAACGCCGCGGCAGCGCCGGCGGTCGACCGCCGGTATTCGACCGGGAGGACTACAAGCTGCGGCACGCCGTGGAGTGCGGGATCAACCGGCTCAAGCGGCACCGGGCCGTGGCCACCCGATACGACAAGCTCGCCGTCCGCTACTTGGCCACCGTACAGATCGCGGCGATTGGTGAGTGGCTGTGATCCCCGGTGACCGGCTCCACTGTCATGCCGGCCACGCCGACCTCGAACGCCTACTCGAAGTCGATCTGGGCGGTCGGGTGTGCGGCGGTGATCCGGTCGCGGACCGCCTCTGGGAACAGGTTGCCGTACAAGTTGGCCACCGCCAGATCGGGGAGCGTGTCGAAATCCGCCGGCAGGTCGTTGAGCTGATTGAACCTCAGGTCGACGATCCGCAGTCGACGAAACGTCCCGATCCCGGCGAAGTGCTCGGGCTTGAGCTTGAGGCGCTTGGTGTTCCGCTGCCACTGGCTGATCCGGAGCTCCTCCAGTCCGGGCAGCTCCATGGCGAACAGCTCCCGCAGGAAATCATGCGACGGCAGGGGCGTGCTAGCGCGGCGGCTGTGTCCGCCGAAGCCGAGGACCCGCAGCGCGGGCAGGCGGCCGAGGTCGGGCAGCGGGTCGCGCAGCAGACCGAGGCTGTCGCCGAGGTCGAGCTCTTCGAGGCGGGTCAACCGCAGCAGGCTGTCGGGGACGGTGTCGAAGTAGTTGCCGCTCAGGTCGAGCCGGCGCAGGTTCGGGAAGGTAGTGACGGCCTCGGGGAAGGTCCGCAGGAAGTAGTGGCTCCCGCCGGTTATGGACACCTCCTCGACGGCGGCCAGCCCGTGCGCGGAGTCGGGGAACACGACGTCGGTCCCGTCGGCGACCAGCTTGCGCAGCGCGACCAGGTCGCCGAAGGCGTCCGGCAGGACGAACCGCGTCACCTCCGGCAGGTTCCACTCCGACTCCGACTCCGTGTCGACGGAGACGGACAGGTAGGAGATGTCGAGTTCCTCCAGGGCGGTGAGCCGGCCGATGGCGGCCGGCAGGGTGAACTCGACCGTGTCCCGGTCCGTGTCCCGGTTGCTGGCGACGCACAGCACCCGGAGCGCGGCCAGGTCGCCGATCGATTCCGGCAGGGCGGTCAGCTCGCAGTTGCGCACCGACAGGTGCTCCAGCCGGGTGAGCGTCCCGAGCGCCTCGGGCAGCTCGCCGATCGGGTTGCCGTCCAGGATCAGGGTACGAAGCCACGGCATCTGGAGCACCTCGGCGGGAAACTCCTTGAGGTTGCGACCGGTCAGGTCGAGGTTTTCCACCCGGTCGGCCCGGGACCGGGACACGTCGGCGTCGGCCGACTCGGCCGCCGTCCGGGCTCCGGGCCGCAGGACCGGCAGCCCGGCCCGCAGCCGGTCCAGGAACGCATCGATGTCCAGACAGCGGTCCTCCGCGTCGACGACCTCGGGCACGAACGCCTCGATGATGCCCGGCTTGGCGTAGTCGGCGTCCTTGGCGTCGCCGAAGTTGTCCACCCAGCGCCCGCCGACGGCGTCCACGTCCATGGCGTGTTCGAAGTCGATCACCCAAGGGGTCTCGACGGTCCCGGTCCGTAGCCAGCCGTGGTTGTAATAGCCGTAGACGAGGTGCGTGAAGGCGCCGTCGTGGATGTAGATCTCGCAGTCGCCGGCCTCCAGGGTCTCGGCCTCGGTGCGACCGCCGACGTAGAGTCCGGGCTGGTCCTCATAGAGCGCGATCGGGCCGTTGACCGTCAGATTGCCGGTGATCACGATCAGCTCGACGTCGTCCTCGTCGTCCCCGCTTCGCAGGGCATTGACGGCGTCCAGGAAGTCCCCGTCGACCGCGAGATCGCCGTCGAAGAACAGCACGCTGTCATAGTCGGACGACTCTCCTTCACTCTCGAACGCGGCGGACAACGCGCCGCTCAGACGGGCGTCGGCGTCGGCATAGGACAGGGATGCGGGGGTGGCGGATAGCGACATGGCGACGAGCATAGGTCCGCGCTGTGACAGCCCTACGGGAAAGTCCAGCGCCGTCGTGAGGCTGCTGGCCGCCCCGCCGTCGATACCGGTAGCAGAAGTTCAACACAGCCCACTGTTCATCGGTGAGATCCCCACGCGCCACACCGAGATCATCCCGGCGTGGCGCGATCAACGCGACAGCGTTCTAAAACGCGCCCTAGGCGAGGGGTGAGATCGCGTCGGCGCGCCGGCGGACCCAGGCCATCATTGCGGCCGCCCGTCTGCTGAACGATGTTATCTGGGGGTCTCGTCAGTGCAGATCATTAGGGTTCGGTGTATGTCCGATGAGCGCATGATGCGCGGTTATGTGGGCCATTCGCATGGCCGTGCCACCTATTCCGGTACGCCGGTGATCGAACTGGACGGCTCCCCCGTCACGGTCAGCGTCGATGAGGAGGGGGTGCTGTGGACGTGTGATCTCCGAGGCGGCAGATGCGTCAGCCGCCCGCTGGACCTCGACGCGGCCGGGCCCGATGACAACTGGTATATCGAGAACGGGCACTGGGACGACGACGATCCTGAGGACGAGCGGAGAAGGCTCGTCACCGAGCCCTCCCTCATCGCCACACGCGTGGCCGTGGCGGAGGTCGACGGGCGGCCCGTGGTCGTCACCGGCGGTGGCCGGTTCGACTTCCGCTACGAGGACGGCGACGACGTCAGCGGCGGGATCGTGCGGGCCTGGGACCTGCGTACCGGGCGGCGGATCGGCTCGGTCATGATCGGTCACGTGCTCGCGGTCTGCTCGCTCACGACCGTCCGGTCCGAGCGCGGCCTCCTCGCTGTCAGTAGCTGCGAGACGGGCCTGCTGCTGGCCTGGGAGCTGACCACCGGTGTGAAGGTGATCGAGCGGCAGGGCGCCTACAACGGGGAGATGGCCGCCGCCGTGGTCGACGGCCACCCTGTCGCCGTGACCGGCGGGGATGACCCGTTCCTCCAGGCCTGGGACGTTCTGAGCGGCGAGCAGCTCGGCGCGGACTTGCCGGGGCTGGAGTCTCCCGTCGGCGGCATCGCGATCACCGAGGTGGCGGGCCGCACAGTGGTACTGGCCGCCGACGGCCCCCGCCTGCGCGCCTGGGACCTCGCGGCCCAGGAGCCGATCGGGGCGCCGCTGACCGGGCACACCGGCGACATCGAGCGCGTGGTCACCACGACCGTGGGCGGCCGCGCAATCGCCCTGACGGGGGCGACCGCGAGACCCTCGTGTGGGACCTGGCGCGCGGAGAGCAGATCGGCGAGCCGCTCACCGGCCACTCCCTCGAGTCGGCCACCGAGGTCGCGGGCACGCCGGCCGCCGTCACTTCGAGGTCGGACAGCGCCGTCCATCTGTGGGACCTGACGCCGACCCGCTGATCGGAGCCGTCCGGCGGCGGGACCCTCACATCAGTCGAGATCAGGCGGCCGGAGCCTGGCGGGACCATCATGGGCAGTCCTGCCATTCGGTAAGGCGCTGGCAGCTACACGCGTCGTCACACAGGCGGATCTGCCGCACAGCAGCCGCACAGCAGCCGCATCACTCACCACATGCCCTGCCGTCCTTCGCTCCGGCAGGCTCTCGGGCCATGACTGAATAATCAGGTGAGGCCGTTCGCCGTCGCTCGTATGGTGCTGGAGTGCGACGATGCGAGGAGTGCTTCCATTGGGAACCGGCCGGGGCGTCGGAGTGTGTTCGATGCGCCCGGCTGGTGGACCTGATCGTCGAGGAGGGTTGGCGGGCGTTCCTGGAGCAGGAGTTCGGTACGGCCGAGCAGCCGGACGAGCGGGCCATCGCCGAGATGGTGGTCGACGAGCCCGACAGGCACCCATGGCGGGTGGTCGATGCGGCCTACGACCGCCTCACCTGCCCCGAATGCGGTGGTCGGCTGAGCCGGGGCCCGGCCGGGTGTGGGCCGTGTGACGTGGCCAATGGCTTCCGTTATGTCGCGATCGAGATCGATCGGCCGGGAGTCGCGCCTGGGAACGAGCACGCGT
Organism: Nonomuraea sp. NPDC049750; assembly: GCF_040659625.1. NCBI lineage: Bacteria > Bacillati > Actinomycetota > Actinomycetes > Streptosporangiales > Streptosporangiaceae > Nonomuraea > Nonomuraea sp. NPDC049750. The sequence continues at coordinate 229,977 of NZ_JBFANB010000004.1, read as the reverse complement.
TGCGCGTCAACGTGGCCGTGGTGCGCAGGCCCTATGGGATCTCGGCCGTTGAACTGCTGGCGCGGCGGCTCTCGCTGCCGATCCTGCTCGAAGGGCGGCTGCCCACGACGCGGCAGGCACAGGCGGCACGCGCCATGCTCAACAACGGTGCCAGCGCGGAGGAGTATGACGCGTTCATCCACCGAGTCTGGGGGCGCGACGTCAGCTGATGAACTTGCCCAGATCGAGGTCGATGTCCACGGGGAAACCGATGTCGGCCTGTAGACGCTTGCGATGGATGCCGGTGGGCACATAGGCGCGGACCGTTGGCTCGAGCTCGAACGTGTAGACGACGGGAACCAGTTCTTCTTCTTCCTCCACCCGCCAGAAGTGCTTGATGCCCGCGTCCGAGTACTTGATTGGCTTGGTGGTCCTATCTCTTTCCCTCGACTCTGTGGAGACCACTTCAACGACCAGATGGACGTCGTCGGGAGCGAAGGAGGTGACTCGGCTGGCGAACGCGGAACTGTTGACCACGAGAACATCCGGTTCCGGCCGCTGCCGCATGCCCAGAGTTATGGTCATCTCACGGGCGGTCATGAGACCGGGAGGGGTTTTAATCCCGAGGGTGCGGTCGATGAGCAAGTTGACGGCGAGCATGTGGAAGCCCGCCTGTGGCGACATCAAGATGAGTGACCCATCGATCAGCTCGACGTGCTTGGGCGCGTCGGGGGGAAGGTGATCGAGCATGTCGGCGGTCCATCCGCCGGGAGGGCCGGGATAGAACCACTCAGGAAATGCCGCGGTCATCACACGTCTCCTCAAAGAAGCTCACTTAACGAAGCCATTATGCCACGTCAGGTAACCGTCAGGTGAGGTCTCGGCGTTCCTGAGTGCTCTTGCGATAGAGCTCGTCGATCTCGTCGAGCGGGTCCGGGGGACGGCGGCGGGCCTCGATCTCCAGCTCCGTGCGGGAGTGGAGGTCGTCGATTCCGGCCGAGGCGTGCTGAAGCTGGTCGCCGAGGAGGTCGGCGCGGATGCGGGCGCACATGGCGGTCAGCTTTGCCTGGTGCTCGCGTAGGCGATCGAGCGTGACGTGGTCGACGTACGGCGAGGCGCGGCGTTGCTGGGCGTACATGGCGAGTTGCCCGTCATGTACGTCGGCCTGCGCGGACAGGTCGGCCAGGAGCCGGGGGAGGTCGCCGAGGCCCCAGCCCTGGCGTTGGGCCTGTTCGACGGCCTGGCGGGTGATCGAGACCTCACGGCGCAGGTCGAGACGGAGGCGTTCGACCTCCCCTGCGTCGCCGGCGCCCATGGCGTTGACGTGCGTGGTCAGCTGGGTCGCCGCCTGCTTGGCCTTGATCGCCGCCTTCTGGCCCAGCTTGACCAGGAAGTAGATGCCGACGCCGGCCACCAGGCCGAGGAAGGCCAGGATCGCCAGGATGATGAGAATGACCTCCATCATCGCCCTCGCCACCTCCTGCTGATCGGCCGTTTCCTAGAGGATAGTGCGAGCGCGGGGCGGGTGCGTGGCCGAGCAGGCTCTCCGAACATGCTCCACGTAGCGACGCGGGCTCCTCAGGCGGGCCTCGCGTAGCGGCACGGACTCCGCGAGTAGCCATGCGGGCTCCGCACTACCAAGCAAGCTCTTGATTGTTGCCGCCGGTGCGTGATTCAGTTCACCTACCGCGAAGGAGCCACGCATGCTTGACGGCAAGGTAGTGCTCATCACCGGCGGCGCCAGGGGCATGGGGGCCGCGACGGCCCGCCGCTGCGTCGCGGCGGGAGCGAGCGTCGTGATCACCGATGTCCTGGTGGAGGACGGCACCGCCACCGCGAAAGACCTCGAATCGCGATTCATCCCGCACGATGTGACGAAAGAGGATCAGTGGGCTGATGTGGTCGAGGAAGTCCTGGACGGATACGGCCGGATCGACGGGCTGGTCAACAACGCGGGCATCGCCCGCTCGGCGCTCCTGGAGCAGTACACGCTCGATGACTTCGAGCGCGTGCTCAAGGTGAACCTCGTCGGCGTCTTCCTCGGGCTCAAGTCCGTGGTCGCGCCGATGCGCGCGTCAGGCGGCGGGTCGATCGTGAACCTGTCGTCGGCGGCCGGGCTGACGGCGCTGCCCGGCACCGGCGGCTACGGTGCGTCCAAATGGGGTGTCCGCGGCCTCACCAAGATTGCCGCGATCGAGTACGCCCCCCACCGGATCAGGGTCAACTCCGTACATCCCGGGATGATCGTCACCCCGATGACGCTCCGGCACGGCGCAGTCTCAGGCGAAGGCGCGTTTCCGCTGGCCGCGGCTGGGCGATGCGGTGAGCCCGAGGAGGTGGCGGAGGCCATCGCGTTTCTGCTGTCCGACGCCGCCTCATACGTGACGGGCGCCGAGCTGGCGGTGGACGGCGGCTGGACGGCGGGCGAGACCGCCATGCTCCCGCGGACGGAGGCTGAGTGAACGATGGCGATCGACGAGGTCACCAGGGCGGTCATCGACGTGATGACGGCGGTCTTCCCCAAGGTGGGCACCGAGGTGACGGACGCCGCCGAGGCCCGGCGGATCCTGGCCGAGATGCCCCAGCCGGAGGCGGAACCGTACAAGGTGGGCCGGGTGGAGAACCGCATGGCGGGGGACCTGCCCGTGCGTGTCTACTGGCCGCCGACGGGGCGAGCGACGCGGCCGGTGGTCGTGTACTTCCACGGCGGTGGGTTCACGCTGTGCACCTTGGACACGCACGACCCCGTCTGCCGACTGATCTGCACGGACGCCGACGTGATCGTGGTGTCCGTCGACTACCGGCTGGCGCCGGAGCATCCGTATCCGGCCGCCGTCGAGGACGCCTACGCCGCGACCCGCTGGGTGTACGAGCACGCCCGCGAGCTGGGCGCGGATCCCGGCAGGCTGGTGGTCGCCGGTGACAGCGCGGGCGGGAATCTGGCGACCGTGACCTGCTTGAAGGCCAGGGACGAGGGTGGGCCGCCGATCGCGCTGCAGGTGCTGGTCTATCCCGTCACCGACGCCGCCCAGGACGCGCCCTCGCACGCGGAGAACGCGGAGGGATACTTCCTGACCGCGGCGCACATGCGGTGGTACTGGGACTGCTACCAGCCCGACCACGCGAGGCGCGCCGAGCCGTACAGCTCGCCGATCAACGCGGACGTGAGCGGGCTGCCGCCCGCGCTGGTGATCACGGCGGAGCACGATCCGCTCAGGGACGAGGGCGAGGCGTACGCGGAGCGGCTGCGCGCGGCCGGGGTGGACACGCAGAGCGTGCGTTACTCCGGGATGTTCCACGGGTCCTTCGGGCTGGGCGCCATGCTGCCCGTCGCCAAGGAGGCCGAGGGGCGGGTCTGCGCCACGATCAAGGAGCGGGTGGGGTAAAAGATGCCTTATGCCGATTTAGGGCAGGACATTCGGCTCTTTTACACCGACGACGGCAAGGGTGACGGGCCGCCGCTGCTGCTCGTCCACGGCTGGGGTACGGACTCCCACCAGTGGTCCTGGCACATCGACGCGCTCGCCGGCAAGCACCGGGTGATCGCGGTGGACCTGCGCGGGCACGGCTACTCCTCGGTGCCCGACGAGGGCAACACGCCGCGCCAGATGGCCGCCGACCTCGCCGCGCTGCTGGACGGGCTCGCCATCCCCGAGGTGATCGCGATCGGCCACTCCATGGGCGGGCAGGTCGTCTCCATCCTGGCCGTCGAGCATCCGGACAAGGTACGCAAGCTGGTCGCCCTCGATCCCGGTTACGGCATCACGGCGGACGTCGCGCGGACCTTCCCGGAGACGGTCGCCGCGCTGCGCGGTCCGCACGCGCACGCCGCCGCCGAGCGGCTCGACGAGTGGTGCACCAACGCCGCCACCCCGGCCGTCATCAGGCGCTGGCACAAGCGCCGGCTGTACGGCATGGCGCCGCACGTGCTGCTCCAGGCGTTCGAGGCCATGTTCACGGAGCCCGACGCGGTCGGGATGCGGCCGGCGAGCGACGACTACCTGGCCCGCAGGGAGTGCCCGGTGCTGTCGATCTGGTCCGACCCGGAACGCGCGGCCTGGGAGTCGGGGCTCTGCAAGCATCCGGCCTCGAAAGTGGTGTGCTGGGAGGGATCCAGCCACCGGCTGCACGAGGAGCGCCCCGGCGAGTTCCTCCTCGTCCTGCGCCGCTGGTTACGGGCATCCTGATCCGTTTCGTGCCGGTCGTTACGGGCCTCCTAACCGCTACGGGCCACCCAACCGCTACGGGCTTCCTGACGTCCGTCTGGCCCGGCGGGCGGCGCGGTAGCGGCGTACCCTCCTGATCGTCCACCAGGCGAGCAGGGCCAGCGCCAGCAGTGCGACGATGACCAGCAGAGGCAGGAACACCGCGATCAAGCTCATGCCGAGCGACCCGACGTCCTCCACCGTGCTGGCGACGGGCGCGCCCACGCCCCCCGTCCCCACATTGATCATCGGACGGGCCGTCGCCTTCAGCGCGTGTACGGCCAGCGCCACCAGGATGCCCAGCAGCCATCCCGCCCACGGGTGCTCGGCCATCCAGGTCGAGTGGTCCAGTTCCGACGCCGCGTTCGTGGCGCTGAAGACCACGCCGCCGGCCGCCGGTCGTACGGCTGTCTGAATGGCGTCGTTGATGCTGTCGACGGCCGGGACCTTGTCGAGCACCATCTCCGCGACCAGCAGCACCGCGATGATGGCGAGCACGCCCCAGTTGGACAGCCACCCGTAGCCGTCGGGCAGCTTCACCTTGTCGGTGAAGTTGGCCACGATGCCCACCACGAGGAGCGGGATGTAGGCGTTCAGCCCGGCGGCGGTGGACAGTCCAAGCCCTGTCAGTGCGGCGAACATGTTTCTAGTCTGCCCGGGTCGCCTCGTCCATGAGGCGGGGCAGATCGGATCCGGTGAACTCGGCCACCGCCCGCTCGTACTTCTCCATGCCCCACGACCAGAAGTCGAAGTCGATGCTCTGGTTGGCGCCGTCCTGGATCGAGGCCCACAGCGTCCAGCCGTACTTGGACATGAGCCCGAGCAGCCGCGCCCGCGCGATCTTGTGGCGCAGGCGGCGGCCGTAGTAGGCCGTGACGAGCTCGTCCAGCAGGTCCAGGGACAGGTCCGACTCGCTCCAGATGTTGCCGAGCTCGAAGCAGGGGTCGTTGTTGCCGGCGTACTCGTAGTCGATCAGCCAGAGCCGCTCGCCGTCGTCGATGATGTTGCCGGGCAGCAGATCGTTGTGACACGGCACCCGCCCCACATCCCGAATATCCAGACATTTCCTAATCCGCTCGACCTCGGGCATGAAGTCGAGATATTTCGCCGGAAGGCGGTATCCGCGGCTCTGGACGATCTCCAGATACCCCCGCTGAATCTCGAACATGTCGAAGTCCCGCTCGAACCGGGGCCCCGCGTGCAGCCGACCGCACACCTCGGCCAGCCGCCGCAGGTTCGCCGGATCGCGCAGATCGGCCTCCGTGAACGTCCGGCCCGGCAGGAAACCCACGATCAGCACCCCGAGCTCCGGCAGATAGTCGTGCACCGGCGCCCCCACCCCGATCCGCGCGGCGGCCAGCGAGCAGGAGTGCTCGACGTCCCGATCGATCGCCAGCAGCGATCCCTCACTGGCCGACACCCGCGCCACATAGGCCCCGCCGGGAACGGTCACCTTGTAGTTGTGGTTGGTCAGCCCGCCGGGCAGCTCCTCGACGGAACGCGGCACGCCGGACAGCAGGGGGATGCGGTCGAGGATCTCGGTCATCAGAACCACCCGTGGATACCCCGGCGTTCGAGCCGGAGAGGAAACGGGGACGGAAAGGCTCCCAGGGGCCTGAGCGTGCCCTGAGGTTCACCGTTCAATGGTGCTCTCCTGACTCGTGGTGTAGCCGTAGCCGTCGGCTCTTTGGAGCAGGCGGATGTGTTTGTGGTTGATGCCTTGGTGGGTGCCGGTCGCGGTGGTGATGTTGAAGGAGCCTGTGGTGCGGACGGCGACGCGTCCGGTGTGGACTCCGGCGTGCTTGCCTTTGGCGAGGGTGGCGCGAACGAGGTCGCCGGTGGCGAACCCGTGGACGTGCTTGATTCGGGGAAGTCGCAGACGGGGGAACCCGTACCGGTCGGTGCGGGTTCGGCAGTAGAGGCCGCGGCCGGTGGCCCGGACCACCAGGACGCGACCCGGCCACCCGGTCACCTGCGCGAGTTCGCCGACGTGCAGGGCGTCCAGGGTGTGGGACTTCGGCGCGTTCGTACGGGAGCGGTTCCACTTGGTGCGCCCACCCGAACCGATGGCCACGGGCAGAGTCGTCGCGGTCAGCGCCCGCCACAGCGCCCAGCGGGTGGCGTTGACCGCCGCGGCGTCTCGGAGCGGGGCCTTGGCCTGCTTGAGGATGCGCGCCAGCAGCGCGGGCTTGCCTTGCAGGAACTCTTCGACGGGCGTGGTGTTCTTCGCCTGGTTGCACGGCCGGCACGCCAACGTCAGATTGGCGATCCGGTCGGAGCCGCCCCGCGCTTTGGGGTGGATGTGCTCGACCTGCAACGGCGTCCCCGCCATGCCGCAGTACGCGCAGGTCCGGCCCCATTTTTCCAGCAGGTATTGGCGGGCCTCGTATCCGGCCAGTGTGCCCTGCTGGTATTCGATGCCTTCCAGCGGCTTACCCGCCGAGATGGCGTGGGTGTCGAAGGCGACGCGTTCGACGTGGATGGCGCGCACGGGTGCCCACCGCCCCAGCCGGGCCAGCCACGACATGGTGGTGTCCAGGCGGTGCCGCAGAGACGGCGCGAGCCAGCCCTTGGGCCTGGTGCGGTTGCGGAATCGAGGCGCGCGGTAGCGCAGCTTGCGCGACCTTCTGCTGCGCCGGTAGTTGGAGCGGGCGGTGAGCTTGTCGCGGATCGCCGCGCCCCGGTGGTCGAGTTGGACGCTGTATTTCCCGGTACGGCTGCCGTCGCGTTCGGTGAAGACGGCGATGCCGGTGTGCTTGGAGCCGGGGTCGAGGCCGACCTGCACGCCGGCCACCGTGGAGCCGGCCGCTGTGCGGTCGGTCAGGCGGATGACGAACGGGGTGTGCCGGACCACCACCGCCCGGCCCGCTTTGAGAAACCGCCGGGCCCGGCCAGGCCGGCAGGGCTGCAACGGTTTCCCGTCGCGATCGAGCACGAAAACGTGTGGGTCTGTAAGGACCCGTCCGCCCTTCCCGGACTGCTCCGGGTCGGGGTGACGCCCGCCGCCTGGTGCGCTACGGCGGATCTCCCCTCGCCCAGCTTCCACACCGGGTGCGCGGCCTGCCGCGCGTCCGTGAGCCGTTTCGTGCCCACCCTCGGGCGTGTCTGCTCCCACGGATTCCAGAGCAGCGAACTGAGGAAGCATTCGCTGGTGGGTCTGCGGTCCTGCGTGAAAGGTAGCCATCTGGATCACACCTCCAACGGTGATGACTAGGCTGGTCAATGCGGGGCTTCAAAGCACCTGACGGCACCTCAAGCCCTCTCCTTCAGGAGGGGGTCGTTGACGAGACCTCACGGCAGGCGCGGTAGAAGTCGCGCCAGTCGGAGCGCTCGCGGACGACCGTTTCGAGGTATTCGCGCCACACCACCCGGTCGGACACCGGCTCCTGCACCACCGCGCCCACGATCCCGGCGGCCACGTCGGAGGGCCGTAGCACGCCGTCGCCGAAGTGGGCCGCGAGGGCGATGCCGCTGGTCAGCACCGAGATGGCCTCGGCCGTGGACAGGGTGCCGCTGGGTGATTTGACCTTGGTACGGCCGTCCTCCGTCACACCCGTACGCAGCTCCCGGAACACCGTCACCACGCGGCGGATCTCCGCCAGCCCCGTGCTGGTCTCGGGCAGCTCCAGCGAACGGCCGAGCTGGGTGACGCGGCGCGAGACGATGTCCACCTCCTCCTCGGCGGTCGCGGGCACCGGCAGTACGACGGTGTTGAAGCGGCGGCGCAGGGCGCTGGACAGCTCGTTGACGCCCCGGTCGCGGTCGTTGGCGGTGGCGATGACGTTGAAGCCGCGTTCGGCCTGGACCTCGCGGTTGAGCTCGGGGATCGGCAGCGTCTTCTCCGACAGGACGGTGATCAGGGCGTCCTGTACGTCGGAGGGCATGCGGGTGAGCTCCTCGACGCGGGCGATCCGGCCCTCGGCCATGGCCCGCATGACGGGCGACGGGGTCATCGCTTCCACGGACGGGCCCTCGGCCAGCAGCCGCGCGTAGTTCCAGCCGTAGCGGATGGCCTCTTCTGCCGTCCCGGCCGTACCCTGCACCAAAAGGGTGGAGTCGCCGCTGATCGCGGCGGCCAGGTGTTCGGACAGCCAGGTCTTGGCCGTGCCGGGCACGCCGAGCAGCAGCAGCGCGCGGTCGGTGGCCAGGGTGGCGACGGCGACCTCGACGATGCGGCGGGCGCCCACGTATTTCGGGGTGATCTGCCGGCCGTCGCCAAGGATGTACGTGGTCACGGCCCACGGGGACAGCTTCCAGCCGGGTGGCCTGGTCCGGTCGTCGTCCTTGGCGAGTACGGCCAACTCCTCGGCGTACTGGTCTTCCGCATGGGGGCGCAGAACGGTCATGAGAGCTCCTTCATCAGGTCGGCACGGAAGCGCAGCAGGGCGGCGACCTGCTGGATGGGCGGCACGGGTGAGTAGTTCTCGGCCAGCTCGGCGAGCGCCGGGTCGATGTGCTCGCCGGCCAGTTTGATCAGCTCACCGAGGTTCCACGGCTGGGTGGTGGCCACCTTGGTGATCTTGCGGAGGACGGCCGTCGCCAGCTTCTCCCGCCAGTGCGAGGACACGCCGCCCAGCACCATGATCAATTGGCTGTCCAGGTCATGCTTCTTCACGAAATCGGCGGCAAGCCGTTGCTGCTCGTCCGGGCCCAGCGCCTCCAGCAGATCCGCGATCGGGTCCCACGCGAACATCGCCCGCGCCCACCCCGGATCCCGCTGCAGCACAGCCGCCCGCACCCAGGCGGTCTTCACCTCACCGTCCCAGTCAGGGATCTTCATCTTGAGCAGCTTGGCGGGGCTGCCCCAGAGAGCGAGGGGCGCGCGGGCGACGACCTGCTGGAGCCACCAGGCCCGCTCGCCGGTGCCTCTCGGGGGCTTGGCCCGGATGCCGTCGCGCTCCATCGCCTTGTCACACGCTGTGGGCGCCTCGACGATGATCGTGCTTCTGGCGACGGTCAGGCAGCTTCTCGCGCGTACGGCCATACGCTGGGCCAGGCGCGACTCGGGGAGGCGGGTGAGGAGGTTGGCGGCCTGCTGGCGTACCTCTCGCCTGCGGTCGTCGAGGGCCTGCTCCAGGAACGGCTCGTCGTCCATCGACAGCCCGTCGGCCAGCACCTCGACGAACGCCGCCCGGTCGTCCGGCCCCTCACGCTCCCAGCCCGCCTCCAGGAGCGTCCTGGCCTGCTTGGGATCGTGCCTTCGGAGGTGGCTCAGGTAGGCGCGGCGGTCGGCCGAGCTGCCCAGCTCCCACGTCTCGCCGGTCGGCTCTTCGAGCAGGTACGCCCAATCGGGGTTCAGGGCGGCCAGCCACCTGCCGCGCTGCCCGGCGACCAGGCCGAGATTCGCCCTGATCGACTGGTCGCGTCTGCCCCGGTCGAGGAGTTCGGGCAGGACGTACGGGGGCACTCTGCGGCCTGCGGTGGAGGCGGCGGCCAGCCATTCGGGGAGCAGACGGTCGTACTCGCCGCCCAGGATCCTGGCCAGGCGCTCGGCGGCCTGGGCGGTCACGGCGGGCAACTCCTCGTCTTTCGCCCACCCCTGTTCGGTGGCCTCACCCACTGCCGCCTCACCCGCCGGTGCCTTGCTCTCGGCCCCCTCGCCCGCTGTCGCCTCACGCGCTGTCGCCTGGCCGTCGGCCCTGTCGCCCTCGGTCGTCTCGGCCTTGGTCGTCTCGGCCTTGGTCGTCTCGGCCTTGGTCGTCTCGATGAGTTGCTGACCGGCGCGGCGGCGCACCACTTCTACGGCGGCGCTTTCAAGCAGGTCTCCCTCGTACGGCCTGCGGTCGGTGCCGACCAGTGCCGTCGATGCCAGGTCGTCCCAGGTCACAGGATCACCGCCGTTCCGTCGTCGGCCCAGGTGGTCAGCGGGCGCAGGCCCAGTGGGGTCCACTCGGCGGCCACGGTCACCGGCCGCCCGCCGGAGACGGCGATCAGTCGCCACGGGTCACGTGACCTCGGGTGCAGCGGGAACCCGCCCACAGAAGTGCGGCCAGGAACCACACCCGCCAGCACGACGGGCCAGGAGTCGGTCCACGGGTCGGCGGTCACAGCGGCGGCGATCTCACCGAGCGCCTCCTCCGGCGACACTCCGGGCGGGACCCGGCCGTCGAGATCAACCCGGCCACCGAGATCTCTCCGGCCGCCAAACTCCGCCCGACCGTCGGGGACGACGCTCCGGCCCCCGAGATCCGTCCCACCAGCAAGATCCATCCGGCCGGCGAGATCTGCTCGATCGTCGGAGGCGTTCCGGTCGGAGGCGTCGCCTTGGTCGGCGAAGGTGGTCCGGTCAGTGGGAAGGCTTCGAGGGATGGCGTGGCGGGCGGCTACCAGGGCGCGGAGGGGTGCGGCGCCCGGGTAGAAGGCGACGTCGGCGTCGATCGTGGTGCCGGTGACCAGCGAGGCGTCGAGCGGCTGGCCGGAGGCGGCGAAGGAGAGAATCAGCGCCGCCCGGCCCGTGTCATGGCCCCGGAGCCAGACCCGGCGGGCGGTCAGCCGGTCGTGTTCCTCGTCGCGTCTGCCCACGACGTGCCACCGGTCGCGTACGACCGGCCGGACCAGCACGTCCTCCCGCGCGACGGGGAAGCCCGCGCGGATCAGGACGGTCTGGCGCAACGGCCCAGGCAGCTCGGCTCGCCGCCGGTAGGCGACCGCCAGTAGGTTGATCAGCGAGTATTCGGCCAGCAGCCGACTCGGCCAGTCGTCGGCCATGCGCACCTCCCGCAACCGGGAGAGCGCGTTGGCGACGCCCGGTGCCTGGGCGTCGACGAGGCGTTTGGCCAGGTCGTCCCATTCGTCGGCGTCGGTCCCCGCCAAGCCCTGTCGCACCTGGTCGGCCAGCCACCGTTCGAGCTCGGCCAGTCCGGCACTCACCCGCGCATGCCGAACGGACTCAACCCCTGCACCCCGCCCACCACCTGACCTACCAGTGGAGGACGGCCCGGAGCCCTGACCGGACCCACCGCCAGCCGCCGCGCCCGAGCCTTGCCCACCTTCCGCGCCCAAGCCCGAGGACGTGCCCGAACCTGGTCCCGAATCAGTTCCCGAGATCGTGCCCGGTCCACCGCCCGAGGCCGCGCCCGTGTCCGACGCTGTGCCCGATTCGCTGCCCGGGCCCATGCCCGTGTTCGTCGCCGTGCCCGATCCGGCGTGCGAACCCGACCCGACACCCAAGCCCGTGTCCGACGCTGTGTTTGGGTCGCCACCCGACCCGGCGTTCGGCGTCGGATCCGATTCGGGCCAGTCGGCCGGTTCCGGGTCGCTCTCGGCTTCCGCGGTGGCACGGGCGCGGGCGGCCTCGAGCTTGGCCGCCGCCTTGGCGGCACGTTCCGTACGTATAGCGACCCACTCCGCGGCCCACGGCGGCAGCGAATCGGCGGCGGGAACCCCGTCTGCCGACCACATGAGCAGGAGCCCGAGCGCGTGCTTGCACGGGAACTTCCGGCTGGGGCAACTGCACCGATATGCGGGCTCGGAGAGGTCGACGCACGCCATGTAGGGCGTGGCCCCACTCCCCTTGCACTCACCGAACAGCACGTCGTCAGTCGTGCCGCGCAAGCTCCATTTGCCAGGTGTCGCCACGCCCTGCGCCGCCTTCTGGGACGAGGCGTCGGGGGCGAGAGCGAGCACCTGATCACGGCTCCACCGTTCGATCACTTGCCGCAGACTAGCCAGCTCGACCGACAATTACCGCCCGCTCCAACCGATCCATCAAGTAGATCCACACGGCTACTGGTCAGGGTGAGACGACGTCGCTCAACGCCATTCCTGTCAGTCGCTCCACCCCACTCCTGTCAGTCGCTCCCCTGCGCTCCTGTGTGTCGGTCCACCCCACTCCTGTCACTCGGTCAACCGCAGTCGTCGGCAAACCGGCACCCGGGCGATCCGTTCGCCGCCAACCGACCTCACCGCCACCGCGAACCCCAGCACGTAGGATCACCAACGTGGAGCTGACGATCTATCCCAGCGGCCCGTCCATCGAGGTCGCCGACGAGGCTGAGGCCCTGGCCAGTGAGCTGGACGGCCAGCTGGTCCTCGACGGCACCCGCTTCCTGCGTCGTGACGTCACCGGCGCGGCGATCGCGTTCGAGGAGCGGCCGCCCATCGCCCGAGCCCTGGATCTGCTGCCCCATCCCGAGGGCGGTTGGTTCCGCGAGACCTGGCGGGCTCCCGTCACCTTCCTGCCCGCCGGTTATCCCGGGCCCCGCTCCTCCGCCACCGGCATCTACTTCCTGCTGGGTCCCGGTGAGGAGTCGGTGCCGCACGTGGTCCGGTCCGACGAGGTGTGGCTGTGGCATCGGGGCGGCCCGCTGGAGCTGACCATCGGCGACGAGACTGTCATCCTGGGCCCGCTGGTCGAGGACGGCCAGGTGCCGCAGGCCGTGGTGCCGGGCGGCGTGTGGCAGTCGGCCCGGCCCGCCGGCGGCGAGGAGGTCCTGGTCAGCTGCGTCGTCTCACCGGGATTCGACTTCGCCGACTTCACCGCGCGAACCGAGTAGAAGCCACGGACAGACTTCACCGCGCGATTCGAGTAGGAGCCACGGACAGACTTCACCGCGCAATTCGAGTAGGAGCCATGGACGTACGACCGGACAGCGAACACCCCATCAGGCGCCTCTCGACCGAGGTCGTGTACGAGAGCCCGTACCTGCGCATGCGCGAGGACCGCATCCGCCGCCTGGACGGCTCCGAAGGCATCTACTCGTACGTCGAGAAGCCCGACTACGCGCTGGTCATCCCGGTCGAGAACGACGGGCTGCACCTGGTGGAGCAGTACCGCTACCCGATCCGCGCCCGGTCGTGGGAGTTCCCGCAGGGCACGTTCCCGCAGATGCGGACCGGTGACTCCGAGCATCTGGCACGCGAGGAGTTGCGCCAGGAGACCGGCCTGACGGCGGCGGACATGCGGCACCTGGGACGGCTGAGCTGCGCCAAGGGCATGTCGTCACAGGGCTTCGACGTGTTCGTGGCCACCGGGCTGGAGCCGGGGCCCAACGAGCTGGAGGTCGAGGAGCAGGATCTGCTGCATCGGTGGTTCAAGCGCACGGACTTCGAGGCCATGATCCGCGACAGCGAGATCACGGACGCCGCCACACTGGCGGCCTACACGCTGTTCTTGCTCTCGAACCAGTAGCGCATCCCGCTCGAACGACACCAACGGCAAATCTGCTTAAAGACGGGATCATCGAGAATTCCCGCTGAGTCCTCGGATTCGATAGGACGACGCTAAAGCGCCGTCCGCAGAGCACTGCGCCTTTTCGCCCTGCCGCTTCCGCAGCTTCCTCGCGGGGGCCACCGTGAGCGGCGCCGCGCGGCCACGCCAGGGTTACCCGGCGGCCGTGGCGTTGAGCAGCAGCGCGGTGGGACGACGGGGGCGATCACGCGGCCATTGAGCGGGCGACGGAACAAGCCGTGCAGACGGACAGTGGCCATCGCCGCCCCACCTGTCGCACACGCCACAGCGCATTACCCACTCGTCCAGCTCCAAGTCGGATCAAATGTCAAGATGCTACGCCCCCTAGAAATCCCTGAATTCGCGTGTACATCCCCGGCGTAACCGAACAGATGTGACATGCTGCCCACAAATCACGGAAAAGAGTTCGCATGTGCGGTGCGTCACTAAGAGTGATTATCTGTGATAAATACGCGATCACGCGGTTCGGCCTACTGTCGATCCTGGCCTCCCGGGACGACGTCAACGTGATCGAGACCACCGACAGCGGAGTCCATGCGATCATGCTCGCCCGCAAGCATCATCCCGAGGTGGTGGTCACCGGGCTGACTCTCGGCGGGCTGTCCGGGCTGGAGCTGATCCAGCGATTACGGGCCGAGAAGCTGGACCCCGAGCCTCGGGTGGTCGTCTTCACCGTCGACCATACCGACCAGACGGTCACCGACGTGCTGCGCGCGGGCGCGAACGGGCTGCTGACCCAGGATTCCACGCAGGACGAGGTCGTCGCCGTCATCAGGGCGGCGGGCCGGGGGCAGACCATGCTCTCGCCCGTCGTGACCCAGCGGCTGGTCGACTGGTTCAGACAGCGGGAACCCCCTCCCGCCGAGCTGGAACAGCCCACGCTGGCCGGGTTGACGCCGCGCGAGCAGCAGGTGCTGCTCCTGGTCGCGCAGGGGCGGTCGACCGAGGAGGTGGCGGGAGAGTTGTACATCGGGGTCAGTACGGTACGGACACATCTGCACCGGCTCCGCGCGAAGCTGAAGGCGAAGGATCGGGCCCAGCTGGTCTCCTTCGCCTACCGCTCCGGCCTCATGTCAACCTGACCGCCCATGCCACCTGACCGCCAATGGGTCTCCTCCGCCGACCGCTGCTCCGGCCTCAGGTCAACCTGATCGCCGCGCAGGGATCTGGCGCGTCGCCAGCGGCCCGAGGGCGAGTGAGCCGAGTACGACGGCCGCCGCCAGCGCGAACGTCCCCGGATAGCTGATGTCCGCGACCACCCCGCCGACCAGCCCCGCGAGCCCGAAGAAGATGTCGTACAGCGAGCTCAGCGCCCCCAGCGCCGCCCCCCGCTCCGCCTCCGGAGCTCGACTGATAGTGATCATCGCGAGCGACGGGTAGAGCAGGGTGAACCCGGCCCCCGACAGCACCGCCCCCGCCGCCGCCACCCACCAGCCGGGCGCGAACCCGATCATGGCCAGGCCGGCGGCCTGCGCGAGGCTCGACGCGACGATCACCGGCATCGGGCCGAGCCGGTCCGGGAGGCGACCGGCCACGAGCCGGGTCGTGATGTACGCGGCGCTGAACACGCTCAGCAGTACGGGCCCGTTGGAGATCCCTCTGGAAGACAGGGCCAGCGCGCCGAAGCCCACCAGCACGCCGTACCCGAACGCCCCCATGCCCAGCGCCAGCCCCGGCAGCACCGCCGCGCCCGGGATGAGCTTGCGCGACACGACCGGCAGCCGCGCGCCGGACGGCAGCAGGCTCAGCACCGCGACGGCGAGGAGCGGCAGGACCACGGCGGCGGCCCACACCGCCGGGTAGGAGCCGAGCCGGTACAGCGACTCGCCCAGGGCGGGCCCGGCCATGAAGCCGCCCCACATCGCCAGGCCGTACCAGCCGACGATCTGACCCCGGCGGTTCTCGGGGGCGAGCTGGACCGTCCACACCGAGCCCGCCGTGAACAACAACGCCTCGGCGACGCCCATGACGAGCCGGGTGGTGATGAGGCCGGGCAGGCCCCACGGGAGCGCGTACAGGGCGCCGATGACGGCGGCCAGCGCCGAGCCGGCCAGCATCAGCCGGCGACCGCCGAAGCGCTGCGCGAGCTGGCCGCCGTAGGGGCGCAGTGCCAGGGTTACCGCCGCGGTCGCGGTGAAGGCCGCGCCGACGGCGAACGGCGGGCCGCCCAGTTCCTCGGTCACCAGTCGCGGGATGACCGGCACCGCCGCGCCGAACGCCGTGAACGTGACGAACAGCGCCGCCACCAGCCCGGCGAACGTCCGCGCCCAGGGGGTCACAGGCCGCGGGTGTTGCCGCCGTCCACCAGCAGCACCACGCCCGTGATGAAGGAGGTGTGCTCGCTGGCCAGGAACGCGGCGATCGCCCCGAAGTCGCCCGGCCGCCCGATCCTGCGCATCGGCAGGCCCTCGGCCACCCGCGCCAGCGCCGCGTCCGCCTCGTCGCCGAACTGGTGGTCCAGCGCGGGCGTGCGGTGGAAGCCCTGGGCGAGGACGTTCACGGTGATGCCGCGCGGGCCGAGGCTCGGCACGAGGCCCTTGGCGAAGCCCAGCACGCCCAGCCGGGCCACAGCCGAAAGGCCGGTCAGGGGCAGCGGCTGGCGTACCGCCTCCGAGGTGAGCATCAGCACCCTGCCCCAGCCGGTGTCCAGGTGCGGCAGGGCGGCCAGGACGACGCTCACGTGCGGGATCGTGTTGTCCTCCAGCGCCCGCCGGTACACGGGCACGTCGAACTCCTCCAGCGACCCGTGCGGCACCCCGCCCGAACTGCTGACCACGATGTGCAGCGAGCCGAACTCGTCGGCGGTGCGCCCCACCCACTTGGCCACGGCCGCCTCGTCACGCACGTCCACGCTGGTGCTGAGCACCCGTCCCGGACCCGCCGCGTCGATCTCGGCGTGCGCCCGCGCCAGCCGGTCCGGCTCGCGCGCGCAGATGGAGACATGCGCGCCCTCGGCCGCCAGCGTGCGGGCCACGGCCAGCCCGAGCCCGCTGCTGGCCGCCGCCACGAGCGCGACACGTCCGTTCAACCCAAGGTCCATGATCAGACACCTCTCAGGAGACCAGCAGGAAGTGCTGCGGCAGATGTACGGCCAGGCCGACGCGGGTGCTCGCCTCGATGACCTCGGTGTCCCTGCGCAGCCGCAGCGTGGACTGCGCGGGGTCGAGCAGCGTCACGGCGGCGCGGAAGTCGCCGAGCAGCGCGTCCCCCGCGCCGATCATGCGGGTGCGCGAGACGCGGATCCCGGCCGTCGCCAGCCGGTCGAGCGCCCCGTCCCGGACCAGCTTCCAGTACAGGCCGGGGTGGGTGACGATCCCGTCGCACGAGCCGCCGGTCTCCTCGACCTCGGCCGCCGCCTCGGTCAGCACGTCCTCGGGATCGCCGTCGAACGGCGCGTGCCGCGACTCCGCCAGGTGCAGCAGCCCGTCGATCGCGCCGTCGCCCGAGCCGTGCAGCAGGATCTGGTTCTCGACCGTGGACAGCCGTACGAGCACGCGGTAGTCCACGAAGGCGGCGAGCAGGCCGGGCTCGTCGAGCACGCCCTTGGGCACGGGCACACCGACCTTGACCTCGGTCAGACCGGCCACGCGGACGCTGGCGGCGAAGACGGACTCGGGCGTCTCGGCGTACGACGTCCCCGACGGCGCCAGCTCGGGCGGTGGCGCCTCATGGACGTAGGGCACCTGCCCGTCGCCCACCTTCGCGCTCTTCAGCAGGTGCCGGACCGTGTAGCGCGGCCGGGTCTTGAACAGCGGGAACGCCTCGGTCAGCGCCAGCCGGTACGGCACCTCGACGTCGCCACCGTTCCGCGAGCCCGCCACCGCCCACGCGAACTCCTCGCCAGGAGACATACCTTGCCCCTCCTCAGAAGACCGTTGAAATGGCACAAATGGTTGTCAACGCTGAGCTGATTTGGTGGCTACAAACCGTCCGAGCACGAGGTAATCCATCTCGGTCTTCAGGAAGCAGTCCATGGCGTCGGCCGGAGAGCACACGATGGGCTCACCGGCCACGTTGAACGAGGTGTTGATGAGACAGGGCACCCCGGTCAGCTCGGTGAAGGCGCGGAGCAACTCCGCCAGCAGCGGGTTGTCCTCCTCGCGGATCGTCTGAATCCTGGACGTGCCGTCCACGTGCGTGGCGCCGGGAATCAGGTCGCGGTAGCCGGGCCGTACGGGGAAGACGAACGTCATGTACGGCGAGGCCCGCTTCTTCCCCATCTCGAACACCTCGGGTGCCACGTCCTCCAGGACGACGGGCGCGAACGGCCGGAACGGCTCCCGGTGCTTGATCCGGTCGTTGATGATGTCCTTGATATCGCCGAACCGGGGATTGGCCAGAATGCTCCGGTTGCCCAGCGCGCGCGGCCCGTATTCGGTCCGGCCCTGGAACCAGCCGAGCACGCACTTCTCCCGCAGCAGCGCCGCCGTCTCCCGCGCCACGTCGCCGGGTGCCAGCTCACGCCATTCGACGCGCCCCGCGTGGGCGTCGAGGATGGCGAGGATCTCGTCGTCGCCGTACGCGGGCCCCAGATACGGCGAGCCGGAGACCCGCGGCTTGTCGCCCCCCTCCTGACTGGCGTAGAAGGCGGCGCCGATGGCCACACCGGGATCGCTGGCGCCGAAGCTCACCTCCATCTCGGCGAACCTGGAGCCTTCGAGCAGCTTGGTGTTGTTGACGCAGTTCAGCGCCAGGCCGCCCTCGAACAGCAGCCTCGGGAGCGCGCTGCGCTCCTCCAGCGCGCGCAACTGGTGGGCCGTCACCGCCTCGACCATCTCCTGTGCGGCCGCAGCGACCCGGACCCGCACGTCGAAGTCCTCCCGGCCGTCCGGGTCCGTGTCGAAGATCCGGTCGAACAGCGCGTAATAGGCGCGTACGGCCCGCGGCGCGTAGGGGATGGTGTAGCGGCCGTTGCCCGTCAGCGCCACCACGTGCTTGAGCAGCGGGTTGGGCTCCGGCGGCGGGCCGTGGCCGGCCAGGCCCATGACCTTGTACTCGTCGTTGTTGGGCATGAAGCCGAGATACCTGGTCAGCACCGCGAACAGCAGGGCGAGCGAGTTGTCCCCGTCCACGGTCGCGTCGTCGAACAGGCGCACCTTGCCGTCGCGCACCTCGCCGAGGATCGCCGACAGCCACTCCGCCCGGCCGTCGCTGACCACGAAGGCCGCCTCCCCGCCCCCGGACAGGTGGTATCCCGTCATCAGGTGGGCGAGGTGATGCGGCACCGTGACCAGCTTCTCGGCGGTCAGCGGGTGGCCCGTGTGCTCGTGGAAGTCGGCGAGAATGGCCTCCTGACTGAATATCCTGGTATAGGTGTCGTCCAGCCGCCGCAGCCTGGCGAATTTCTTGTCCACCGGCGCGTCGGCGTCCACGATCTCGGCGATCATGTTGTTCATGACGTCCTGGGAGAAACGCCAGGAATGCGCGAAGACATCGACCTCGTCGTACGTTTTCCCGGCCGCCCTTAAAACCCATTCGATGGCCCGGGCCGGAAACCGGCCGGTCTTCTTCTCGCGATTGAGCCGCTCCTCCTCCACGGCCGCGACCAATTCCCCGTCCACCATGAGGGCCGCCGAGGAATCGTGGCCGTAGAGCATGTGGCGGTCGATTCCCGTCGACCCGTAATAACGCGCGAAGAGTTCGGCGACCTTACCGAACCCGTTGTATCCGAGGACGATCACGAGAACTCCTTGCGGTGAAGGACTCGGGTCCCACCAGTGAAGGTCATGCCGCCCTGGACGGCGTCCACCTGGTGATGACCCCGGGGGCGACGCATCGTTGAGCCGGTGGACGCGGCTCAGCGGACGGGTGAGGGCGCGACGTTGTAGTTGGCGCGGAAGAAGTTGTCCGGGTCCAGCCGCCGTTTCACCGAGGTCAGCCGGTCGAAGGCCGTCTGGCCGAAGGTCTTCCTGGCTCGGTCGCCGGTGGACGCATAGTTGATGTAGCCGTCGCCCCAGCGGCTGTACGGCTCGGCGGCGGCCGAGACGGACCGCGCCCAGGCGATCCGCTCCTCGTCGGCGGCCGGGTCGGCCCAGATCGCCGTGCCCGTGACGTTGAAGGCGGCGCCGCGGAAGGGCACGGCCGTGGCCTCGGGGGGCACCCGCCGCACCGCGCCGTGCAACGCCTCGACGAGGATCCCGTCTCTGAAGGGCCCCAGCCAGCGGCCGGCCAGGAACCGCTCGACCAGCGCGTCGGCCAGCGCGTCCGGCAGGGCGTCGGCGAAGCGGGCGCTCCAGTAGTGCCTGAGCCCGAACGCCAGACGGCCGAGCGCGGCCTGCAGCGACAGGTACGACCTGGGCATGAGCTGCCAGTCGAGGAGCTCCGGCCCGCGCAGCCGCTTCTCCAGCGCCGCCCGGTATCCCTCGTCGTCGCCGCTGTAGGCCACGCAGATCACCGCCGCCGGGACGTGCGTGGGACCGTACCTCTTCAGGAACAGCGTGCAGTTGAGCTCGTCGGGCGCGTCGAGCATGAGCTCGCGGAACAGGCGTACGGCCCGGCCGAGCTCGGCGCGCGGATAGGCCACGCAGCCGCCGTAGAGCAGGCCCACCGGGTGCGTACGGAAGCGGAACTCCGTCACCACGCCGAAGTTGTGGCCCGCGCCGCGCAGCGCCCAGTCGAGCTCGGGATCGCGCTCCGCGTCCACCTCGACCACCTCCCCCGCGGCCGTGACGAGCTGGTAGGAGAGCACGTTGTCGCAGGTCAGGCCGTATCTGCCCATCAGATGTCCGAGGCCGCCGCCCAGGGTCAGGCCGCCGACGCCGGTGGTGTCGAAGGTGCCGCCCGTGGTGGCCAGCCCGTACGCGGTGGTCGCCAGGTCCACCTGGCTCCAGGTGGCGCCGCCGCCGACCGTGGCGGTGTGCCGGCCCGGATCGACCGTCACCGAGCTCATCAGCCGCAGGTCGATGACCAGCCCGTCCTCGACGGAGGCGTACCCGGCGACGTTGTGCCCGCCGCCGCGTACCGCCGTGACCAGCCCGGACTCGCGGGCGGCACGGATCACCATCCGCAGCTCCGCGACGTCACGCGGCAGGCAGATCAGCCGCGGCCGTAGATCGTGCATGCCGTTGAAGAGCAGCCGCACCTCGTCATAAGCGGGGTGGCCGGGTCCGACCACCCGATCGGGGCAGGCGGCGTTCAGGGCGTTCAGCGTGGAGACCGTCACTGGCTCGTTCCTTTCTCGGGCCGAGGTTCTTCGACGGCTTATCACGCATTTGTGACACAAGCGAGGGGGTTGTCTTTCCGGGGACTTGCCGCGATAGTCGGCTCTTAGGTCCAGCGCGTAATTCACTACCCGACCAAATAGCTCACGTTATTTGTACCAACAGATTCGAGGGACCGGTGAATCCACCTCTGACCACCTGGCCCACTTATGACAAGGGTGATGTCTTCCTCAGCCCGGAGGACATCGCCGCGGCGATCGAGGCGCTGCGCGCCCGGTTGTTCTTCCGTTACGATTTCCGGCCGCACGAGGAGACATTTACCGGGCTCTTCGAACGGCGGCTGTGCGAGGTGTTCGGCGCCGGGCACGCGCTGGCCTGCGCCAGCGGCACCACCGCGATCACCCTGAGCCTGCTCGCCCTCCAGCTGCCCGCCGGCTCGCCGATCGCCTGCCCCGCGTTCACCTTCGCGGCCACGCCGAGCGCGATCCTGCTCGCCGGGCACCGGCCGGTGCTCGTGGAGTGCGACGAGAACCTGCACCTGGACGTGCGCGACCTGCGCCGGGTGTTCGACGAGGGCGCCAAGGCGGTCGTCGTGGTGCACATGCGCGGCTTCGCCAGCGACATGCCGGAAATATGCCGACTGGCGGAGGAGTACGGGGCCTTGGTGGTCGAGGACGCGGTGCCCGCCCTCGGCGCGCGGCTCGACGGCCGCTACCTGGGTACGTTCGGCCACTTCGGCGCCTTCAGCACCCAGTCCGACAAGTCGCTCAACACCGGCGAAGGCGGCTTCCTGCTCACCGACGACCCCGAGGCGTACGCCCGCGCGGCGGTCTACAGCGGCGCCTACGAAGGCCGGATGGCCCGCCACTTCCCCGGCAAGGTCCCGGACGTCGACGACCGGGCGTACCCCATCTTCAGCTTCCGCATGGACGAGATCAGGGCGGCGCTGGCCGGAGCCCTGCTCCAGCGGCTGCCCGACCGGCTGGCCGCCCATCGCCGCAACTACGACTACGTGGCCGAGCGGCTGGCGGACCTTGACGGGATCGCGCTGCGGCAGCCGGTGGCGCCCGGCGCCTACCTCGGCGAGGCGCTGGTGTTCCGGCTGCCGGGGGCCACACCGCGGGAGTGCGTCGCGTTCGCCGGGGCCGTCGCGGCCGAGGGGGTCGACGCCCGCGCGCTCGGCGACCGCGACGACGTCAACGTACGCGCCTTCTGGAACTGGCACTTCCTGCTCGGCGACAACCCGGAGACCGCGCGGAGCCTGTTCCCGACGTCGGCGCGCTATGTCAGCGAGGCGATCGACATCCCACTCTCGGCGAACCTGGACCTGGCCGACTGCGACCGCCTGGTGACCGCCATCAGAAAAGCCGCCGCCGGAAGAGCATCCGCCACAAAGCCAAGCGGTGAGAGCGCCGTCGCCGGACGGACCGCGAGCCGATGACACCCACAGCGCCGCGAGTGCTCTACGTCACGGGCTGGTGCAGGTCGGGCAGCACGCTGCTCGGCAACCTGCTCAACGAACTGCCGGGCGTCGCGCACGTGGGCGAGCTCAACTACCTGTGGTCCAACGGCGTGCTCGGCACCGGCACCAACAGCACCTGCGGCTGCGGCAAGGACCTCCAGGACTGCGACGTGTGGCGACAGGTGCTGCGCGAGCTGGACGGTCACACCCTCGCGAGGGAGATGATCGGCCTGCACAACGCCCACCTGCGCACCCGCTTCACTCAGGAGCGGTTGCGCGAGGCCCGGGGCATGGCCCGGCCGCCGCGCGACGTGCGGCGCATCAGCGAGGTCAAGCGGCGGCTCTACACCGCGATCGGCGCGGCGCTGGGCGCCGAGGTGATCGTCGACACCTCCAAGTTCCCCGCCGAGGCGGCCCACCTCATGGGCCTGCCCGACCTGCGGCCCCAGGTGCTGCACATGGTGCGCGACCCCAGGGCGACCGCCTACTCGTGGCACCGCGCCAAGGGCTACATCCCGGCCATGAGCCCCCTGCGCAGCAGCGCGTACTGGACCGGCTTCAACGCGGCGTCGGAGTGGATCGCGCGCGCCTATCCCGGCAGGTGCCTCAGGGTCAGGTACGAGGACTTCGCCGCGCGGCCCGCCGAGACGATCGGCCAGGTCATGGCGTGGGCGGGGCTCCCGCCGCCCGGCCCGGTGCTCGACGGGAACGCCGCCCGGCTCGGCGTCAACCACACCGTGACCGGCAATCCCGACCGGTTGCGCACCGGGCCGGTGGCCATCAGGCCCGACGACGCCTGGCGCACCGCCCTGCCGGCCTCGAGCGTCGCGCTGAGCACCCTGGCCGCGCTGCCGCTCATGAGCAGGTACGGCTACCGCCTGACCAGCCTCTGACCGCGATGGGAGCATGTATGAACTGGCGAAGCGACGCCGAGCACTGCTACCGCGAAGGCTGGTGGCGGGACGGCACACCCCTGGACGACCTCCGGCGAGCCGTGGAGCGCTCCCCGGGCCGCGTCGCGATCACGGCGCACCAGGCGGGCGCCGCCGACCTGGTCAAACTGACGTACGCGGACTTATCGCGACTCGTGGAGCGGTTCGCCGGGGCCCTGACCGAGCTGGGCGTCGGCCCGGGTGACGTGGTCGCGCTGCAGTTGCCGAACTGGTGGCAGTTCCCGCCGCTCGCGCTGGCCTGCATGCGGGTCGGCGCGGCGGTCAACCCCATCATCCCGATCCTCCGCAAACGCGAGGTCGGTTTCATGCTGGAACGTACGGAAGCGAAGGTCTGCGTCGCGCCCGCGTCGTTCCGCGGCTTCGACCACGCCGGGATGCTCGCCGAGATCGCCAAGGAGGTGCCGACGCTGCGGCACGCGGTGACCATCGGCGGCGGCCCGCTCGACTTCGACGACGTCTTCATGTCCGGCGGCGACGTCCGGCTCGGTCAGTCGGAGGCGGGCCCCGACGACCTGGCCCAGGTGATGTTCACCTCGGGCACGACGGGCGAGCCCAAGGGCGTCATGCACACCCACAACACCCTGTACGCCGGCATCCGCACCGAGGCGGAGGCCCTCGGGCTGGACGAGGACCTGGTCGTCCACATGGGCTCGCCGCTCACCCACCAGGCCGGGTACCTCTACTGCTTCCTGATGCCGCTCCAGCTCGGCGGCCGGGCGGTGTTCCAGGACGTGTGGGACCCGGACGTCATGCTCGGTCTGGTCGAGTCGGAGGGCGTCAACTTCGGCATGGGCGCCACCACGTTCGTGGTCGACGCCATCGCCGCGCAGCGGGCCCGGCCCCGGGACCTGCGAACCCTCGACTCCTTCGCGTGCGGCGGGTCGCCGATCCCGCCGAAGGTCGTGGAGGAGGCGGGCGAGGTGCTGGGCGTGCGCATGTACGCGCTGTGGGGCATGACGGAGAACGCCACGGTCACGATCACCCGCCCCGAGGACCCGCCGGATCTCGCCGCGCGCTCCGACGGCCGCCCCGCCCCCTGGATGCAGGTCCGGATCGCCGGCGACCGCCTGCAAGTACGCGGCGCGAACCAGTGCGTGGGCTACTGGAAACGCCCCGACCTGTACGCCGAGGCCCTCACCGGCGACGGCTGGTTCGACACGGGCGACCTGGCCAGGGACGACGGCGAGGGCGGCATCCGGATCACCGGCCGGGCCAAGGACCTGATCGTCAGGGGTGGGGAGAAGATCCCCGTGGTCGAGGTGGAGGCCGCGCTGTGGCGGCACCCGCGGATCAAAGAGGCCGCGCTGGTGGCCTACCCCGATGAGCGTCTCGGCGAGCGGGCGTGCGCCTTCGTCGTCCCGGACGGGGAGCCGCCCTCGCTCGCCGACGTACAGCTGCATCTGGAACGGCTCGGCATGGCCCGGCAGTTCTGGCCGGAACGCGTGACGGTCGTCGCCGAGCTGCCGAAGACGGCGTCGGGCAAGGTACAGAAGTTCGAGCTGCGCGAACGGATGGGCTGAGCATGGACTTCGCGTTCGACGACGAGCAGGAGCGGCTGCGCGCCCGGGTGCGCGACTTCGCGGCCGAGCGCCTGGCCCCGCACTACCAGTCCGACGACCGGGCCGCGGCCATGCGCCCCGAGCTGCCCGGCGAGCTGGCCCGCATGGGCCTGCTCGGCCTGCGCGTGCGTAAGGAGTACGGTGGCGCGGGCGCCGACGCCGTGACCACCGGCCTGGTGCTGGAAGAGCTCGCCCGCGCCGACGTCAACAGCTGCTACCTGGTGCTCAACGCCGCGCTCGTGGCCGACATCCTGCAGGCCAACGCCTCGCCGGAGCAGCGGGGAGAGTGGCTGCCCGCCCTGGCCTCGGGGGAGCTGATCCCGGCCATCTGCCTGACGGAGCCCGAGCACGGCTCGGACGCCGCCGCCATCGAGTTCCGCGCCACTGTCCAGGACGGAGCCTGGCTGCTGCACGGCGAGAAGACCTCGATCATGCTCGGCATGACCGCCACGCACGGCCTGGTCTTCGCCAGGACGGGCGGTCCTGGCGCGCGCGGCGTCACCGCCTTCCTCGCCGACCTGGCCGCGGCGAAGCGGGAGGCGTTCAGCGACCTCGGCAACCGCGCCGTGGGCCGCGCCCACCTGACCTTCGACGGCCTGACCACCGGGTCCGAGACGATCGTGGGCGGCGAGGGCCTGGGCTTCGTCCAGGTCATGCGGGGCTTCGACTACTCGCGGGCGCTGATCGCGTTGATGGCGACGGGCACCGCGCAGGCGGCGATCGACGACGCGCTGGAGCGGGCGCGCACCCGCAACGCCTTCGGCCGCCCGCTCGGCGCCTTCCAGGGGCTCAGCTTCCCCCTGGTGGAGTACGCCACGCAGCTGCGGGCGGGCAGGGCGCTCTGCTACGAGGCACTGTGGCGCAAGGACCAGGGACTCCCGCACACGACCGAGGCGAACATGGTCAAGTGGTGGGTGCCCAGGATGGCCGCGGACGCCGTCCAGCAGGCGCTGCTCACCTTCGGACAGGCCGGCTACTCGGAGGAGCTGCGGCAGGCCCAGCGGCTGCGCGACGTGATCGCATTGCAGATCGCCGACGGCACCGCCCAGATCACCAAGCTGGTGGTCGCCCGGCAGCTGCTCGGCCGCGACGCCGCACCCTGAGCCCGCCTTTCCGAGTCCGCCTTTTACGAGTCCGCCTTTACGAGGCCATCTTCACGAGGCCGTCTTCTCTGCGGCGTACGGCGGCAGGTTGAGGCGGTCGCGGATGTTGCGCTGGACGGTGGCCTTGTCGTCGCGGGCGTCGACCGACACGACGTACTCCTTGCCGCGGAACAGCTCCACGACCGGGTCGATCTTGTCGTGGTATTCGCGCAGCCGCGTGGCGAGCGCGTCAGGGGCGTCGTCCTCACGGGTGACGAGCTCGCCGCCGCACACGTCGCACCTGCCCTCGGTCGCGGGCCGGTGGGCGATCAGGTTGTAGTCCATGCCGCAGCGCGAGCACAGCCGCCTGGCCAGCACCCGGCGCCGCACCTCCGCGTCGGGCAGGTCGAGGTGGATCACGCCGTCGATGTCGTAGCTCTCCAGGAAGAACTCCGCCTGCCGCCGGCTGCGCGGGAAGCCGTCGATGATGAAGCCGTAGTTCCAGTCGTGCTGCTGGAGGCGCTCCCTGACGACGTCCTCGACCAGGTCGTCGCCCACGAGCTCGCCGGCCGCGACCAGGCGGCGGACCTGGGCGCCGAGCTTGGTGTGGACCTTGACATGCCAGCGGAAGATGTCGCCGACGCTGATGTGCACGAGGTCGAGGTCGGTGGCCAGCAGGGTGCTCTGGGTGCCCTTGCCGCTGCCCTGCACCCCGAGGATCACGTATTTCCGCATGCCTCATTCTCCCCCGGAGACGGGCAGCATGATCTCGGCGCCCGCCGCGCCGCGATCGACGAGCTCCTGAACCCGCTGGGGAGCGTAGATCCCGTCCACGAGGAGCTGCGCGAGCCCGAGTATGCCCGCGTTGGGGTCGAGGTCGCTGCGGACGATCTGGAGATTGCGGGTGGCCAGCGGGAGTGACCGCCGGTAGACGATCTCGCGGATGCCGGCGAAGAGCTGCTCGTCGGTGTGCGCGAGCTGGCCGCCGATCGCGATGATGCGCGGGTTGAACAGGTTGACGGTGTCGGCGATGGCGCCGCCGAGGATGCGGGCGGCGCGCCGCGCCAGGCGTACCGCGGCCAGGTCTCCTGAGCGGATCAGGCGTACGGCGTCGTCGACGGTGGTGATGTCGTGACCCGCCGCCTGGAGATCGCGGACGAGCGCCCAGCCCCCGGTGTAGGCCTCCACGCAGCCGAGGTTGCCGCACCGGCAGAGCGGCGGCTCGGCCACGTCGTCGACCACGACCTGGATGTGGCCGATGTCGCCGGCCGCGCCGTCGGCGCCCCGGTGCACCTGGCCGCCCGCGATGAGGCCGGTGCCGACACCGGTGCCGATCTTGACCATGAGCAGGTGCGGGACGTCGGGGTAGCGCAGGCGCTGCTCGCCGAAGGCCATCGCGTTGACGTCCTTGTCGACCAGCACCGGGCAGTTGTAGCGGGCGGTGAACCAGCCCGGGATGTCGAAGCGGTCCCAGCCGGTCATGATCGGCGGGCTGACCACCCGCCCGCTCGCGAAGTCGACGGGACCGGGCACGTCGATGCCGATGCCGAGCACGTCGCCCGGCTGGTGGCCGCGCTCGGCGAGCAGCTCGGCGAACAGCTCGGACACGATCGTCAGGATCGCCTCCGGGCCGCTGGTCACGTCGGCGCGGACGTCGCGCTCGGCCCGCACCACCCCGCCCAGATCGCACACGGCGGTGCGCAGGCCGGTGGCGCCCACGTCGGCCACCAGCAGCACGCCCCGGTCGCGGTTGACGACGAACTGACCGGCGGGCCGGCCGCCCGTGCGCGCCTCCGTGGGCGCGGGGATGAGCAGCCCGGCGGCGAGCAGACCGTCGAGGCGCTGGTTGACCGTGGTGCGCGACAGGCCGGTAAGCCGCATGACGTCGGCCTTGGTGAGCCCGTCGGGGATGTCACGGAACAGGCTGAGGATCTCGCCCGAGCTGACTCCCATCCGCAGCGCGGACACACCGGTTATGGCCATTTACCCACTCTATCGGCGACCGGGAGTGCTCGTAAGTCAAGAATGTTTCGACTTAAAAAGTCGAAACATGGGTTGTCAGAGTTCAGAAGTAGTCATACGGTCGTCCCATTGACGCCGAAAGGGGCATCCGATGCACATGACCTCGCATGGAAGGCGAGCGACGGCGGTCACCGCCGTACTGGCGGCCGGGACTCTGGCTCTGGGAGCCTGCGGCTCCAGCGTGTCCGCCGGTCCGTCCGGCAAAGACGCCGCCGCCGCCGAAGGCCCGAGCGTCGCCGCGGTGATCAAAGGACTGGACAACCCCTTCTTCCAGACGATGAAGCAGGGCATGGACGACCAGGCCAAGGCGGGCGGCCTGTCTCTCACGGTCCAGGCGGCCACCTCCATCACCGACACCACCGGACAGGCGGACAAGCTCAACGGCCTGGCCGGGCAGCCCTTCTCCTGCTTCGTGGTCAACCCGATCACCGGCACCAACCTCATCCAGGGCCTGGCCAAGATCGGCGCGCAGAACAAGCCCATCGTCAACATCGACAGCCCGGTCGACGCCGGTGCGGCCGGCAGCGCCAACGTCAAGCTGGCCACCTACATCGGCACAGACAACGTCGAAGCCGGCAAGATGGCCGGGAAGCGGATGAGCGAGCTCGTACCGGCCGGTGACGTCGCGGTCATCGGCGGCATCGCGGGCGACGTCACCAGCGGCGCCCGGGTCGAGGGGTTCCAGCAGGGCATCGGGCCCAATCTCAAGGTCGTCCAGACCGTCGCCGCCAACTGGGAGCGCCAGACCGCGCTCACCGCCGCGACCGACGTCATGCGCGCGAAGCCGGATCTGCGGGGTTTCTTCGTCGCCAACGACGACATGGGGCTCGGCGTGGCGCGGGCCATCGCCAACGCCGGCAAGGCGGGACAGGTCAAGGTCATCAGCGTCGACGGCATCAAGGACGCCCTCGAAGCGGTCAAGGCCGGCACGCTGGACGGCACCGTCGCCCAGTACCCGTACGCGATGGGCCTGATGGGCGTCGAGGCGTGCCAGGCCGCCACGAAGGGCAAGGCGCTGCCGCCCAAGGTGAAGTCCCCGGTCGAGCTGGTCACCAAGGACAACGCGGATAAGGCGCTGGCGACCACGCCCAAGCCGTTCGGCACCTACACCGACCCGTTCAAGAGCCTCATCCAGTAGGACAGAGATGGCAAACACCGCAATCGCCGCACCCAACCACGGAGCCTGGACCGCGCGCCTGAAGGATGTCGGCTTCTGGGCCGAGTGGGCGGCCCTCGTCGGGCTGATCGTCCTGGTGATCGTCTTCCAGGCGCTGAACCCCACATTCCTCAGCGCCGGCAACCTCGCCTCGATGCTGGTCGCCGCGGCGATCCTGATCATCCTGAGCGTGGGCCAGACGTTCGTCATCGCCACGGCGGGCATCGACCTGTCGATCGCCTCCGCGATGACCTTGGGCGCGGTCGCCTTCGGCCAGTCCTACGCGATGGGCTGGGGGCTGACGCTGTCGTGCCTGGCGGCCATCGTCGCCTCGGGCCTGGTCGGCGTGGTCAACGGAGTGATCATCGCCCGAGGCAAGATCACCGACTTCATCGTGACGCTCGGCACCCTCTCCGCGGCCTCCGGGCTGGCGCTGATCCTGTCCGAGGGCAAGCCCGTGACGATCATCGACGCGGCGCTGCTCCGCCTGTCGACCGGCGGGATCGGGATCTTCGGCTGGTCGTTCATCATCGCGGCGGTCGTCGCGGTGGTGGGGCACGTCCTGCTGTTCCACACCAGGTTCGGCACGCACGTGCTGGCCACGGGCGGGGCGGCGGAGTCCGCGACGGCCATGGGAATCAGCACCCAGCGCGTCAAGATCGCCGTCTACACGATCTCCGGTGTGCTCGCCGGGCTCGGGGCCATCCTGCTGGTGGCCCGGATCGGCGCGGCCGAGCCGGCCGCCAACACCTCCTTCCTGCTCAACTCCGTGGCCGCGGTCGTGCTCGGCGGGGTGAGCCTGTTCGGCGGGCGGGGCAGCATCATCGGCCCGGTCATCGGCGCGCTCCTGCTCGTCGCCCTGGTCAACGGGCTGACGCTGCTCGGCGTCTCGCAGTTCTACCAGCCTCTCGCCGTCGGCATCGTCGTGGTGCTGGCCGCGCTCCTGACAAGGTTCCAGCGATGACGAACACCCTGCTCGACTGCCAGAACGTGTCCCTGTCGTTCGGCAACGTCCGCGCCCTCGCCGACGTCTCGCTCTCCCTGCGCCAAGGGGAGATCACGGCGCTGGTCGGCGACAACGGCGCGGGCAAGTCCACGCTGGTGCGCTGCGTCTCCGGGATCCACCGGCCCGACAGCGGCCACATCCTGTTCGAGGGAGAGAAGGCCGACTTCCACTCCCCCGACGACGCCCGCAGGGCGGGCATCGAGACCGTCCACCAGAACCTGGCCCTCGTCGAGGACCTCACCGTGTGGCAGAACCTCTTCCTCAACCGCGAGCTCGTCCGCGGGTTCGGTCCCATCGCGTTCCTGGACCGGCGGGCGATGCAGGCCCGCGCGCGGGAGATGGTCTCCACGCTCGCGGTCAACGTCCCCGCGGTGAAATCCCGCGTCCGGCGGCTGTCCGGCGGGCAGCGCCAGGCCGTCGCCATCTGCCGCGCGGCGGGCTTCAGCTCCCGGCTGGTCATCATGGACGAGCCGACGGCCGCGCTCGGCGTCCAGGAGACGGCCCGGGTCGAGGAGCTCATCCTGCGGCTGCGCGACGAGGGGCACACGGTGCTGCTCATCAGCCACAACTTCGCGCAGGTCATGCGGCTGAGTGACCAGGTCTGGGTGATGCGCGCCGGCCGCTGCGTCGGCGGACGCCGTACGTCCGAGATCACCGGCGAGGAGATCGTCTCCCTCGTCACCGGCGCCACCGGCCAGTGAACCCCGTACCGAACCACCAAGGAGAAAGCACCACAATGACCACCACGACCAACCCCATCGGCGTGCACGCCCTCGTCTGGGTCGGTGACACCACGCCCGCGTCGGTGGAGCACGCGATCCGCAAGACGAAGGAGACCGGGTTCGACCTGCTCGAACTGTCCCTGCACGACTCCGCCAACCTCGACGTCGCGGCCGCCCGCGACGCCCTGCGGTCGGCGGGCCTCGGCGTGGCCTGCTCGCGCGGCCTCGCCTTCGACGCCGACGTCTCCAGCGACGACGCCGACGTGGTCGCGCGTGGCGAGAAGCTGCTGTACGACTCGCTCATCGTCACCCACGAGCTCGGCGGCACCCACTTCACCGGCGCCCTCTACAGCGCCCTGGGCAAGTACGACCGCCCGCTCACCGACGCCGGACGCCGCAACGTGGTGACGGTGCTGCGTGGCCTGGCGCAGGAGGCGCGGGGCCGCGGCATGACGCTCGGCCTGGAGATCTGCAACCGCTACGAGACCAACGTCATCAACACCGCGCGAGACGCGCTGTGGCTCGCCGACGACATCGGGGAGGACAATGTCCTCATTCACCTCGACACTTACCACATGAACATCGAAGAGGACGATCTCGTACGCCCGGTGCACGACGTCGGCGACCGGCTCGGCTACGTCCACATCGGCGAGAACCACCGGGGCTACCTCGGCTCCGGCCACCTGGACTTCACCTCGTTCTTCCACGCGCTGGCCGACATCGGCTACCGGGGACCGATCACCTTCGAGTCCTTCTCCTCGGCCGTGGTGATGCGCGGGCTGTCGAACGACCTGGCCATCTGGCGCAACCTGTGGTCCGACGGCGAGGACCTGGCCCGTCACGCCCACGGCTTCATCACCGGCCAGCTCCACGCGAGCCAGGCTCGATGATGACCCTCCACGATCTGGCGGCCCGAGCCCGCTCCCTCGTACGCGACGGCCACCGCGCGGTCCTGGGCATCACGGGCAGCCCCGGAGCCGGCAAGTCCACGCTCGCCGAGAACCTGGTCCAGTTGCTGCGGCAGGACCGGCCCGCGCTCGACTGGGTGGCGCACGTGCCGATGGACGGCTTCCACCTCGCCGACGTGGAGCTGGAGCGGCTCGGCCGGCGCGATCGCAAGGGCGCCCCCGACACCTTCGACGCCGCCGGGTACGCCGCGCTGCTGCGCCGCCTGCGCCAGGACGAGGACGACGTGATCTACGCCCCCGCTTTCGAACGCGACCTGGAACAGCCGATCGCGGGCAGCATCCCGGTCCCGCGCACCGCCCGCCTCATCGTCACCGAGGGCAACTACCTGCTGCTCCACGACGGCGACTGGGCCCGGGTCCGGCCCGAGCTCGACGAGGTCTGGTACTGCGATCTCGACGAGGAGGAGCGCGTGCGGCGGCTCGTCGCCCGCCACGAGCAATTCGGCAAGGAGCACGACGCGGCCGTGGCCTGGGTGATGGGCACCGACCAGCGCAACGCGACCCTGGTCAACGGCACCCGCCCGCATGCCGACCTGGTGATCTCCGACCCGACTCTCCGCACGCTGAAGGCCTAGTCCCGGCCGAAGTGGTGCTCGAGCCGGTCGGCGTCGGCCGGGACGTCGTCGACGGCGATGAGCGGGGTCTGCCCTGTCGCGTGGTCCGCCACCTGGTAGAGGCGGCCCATCATGACCTCGTACTCGGGGCGCAGGCCGTGCCGTTCGAACTCGGGCCGCAGCGCCTGCAGGCGTTCGGTGATGAGATCGACATCCTGCCTGGTGAGCGGGTTGTCGACCCAGCCGAACAGGCCGTCGGGCCGCCGCCCGATGAAGTTCGAGGCGAACGGCTGGTCCCGGTGCATGGTGATCCGGTCGCCGTCGAACGAGCGCGCGTGGTCGATGGCGAAGAACCGGCCGTCGTCGGTCAGCATCAGGTTGCGGGCGGCCCGGTCGGAGTTCGCCGTCAGCACGTCGAGCAGGCCGATGAGGATCGCGTCCCGCCTGCTCTTGAAGCCGGACAGGATGTGGGCCACCTCGTGGGCGCCCGAGGCGTCGATGAAGTCGGCGAGCACGGCGCCCTTGGCGTAGGGGTCCAGCATGGCGCGGGCCACGTTGGCCCCGATCGCCTGCCCCACCTGGGAGACCACCACCTCGATGCGCGCCGGGCGCTCCGCCCTGCCGTGCATCTCCTTCCTGATGGCCTGCGGCACGTCGTCCAGCGTGATGATGTCGACTTTCCCATCCGATCCCCCTCGGATGGGGACGTAGGTCGCCTCCTCCGCGTCGATCGCCGCGCGCAGCGACTCGGGAGCCGCCGGTACGCCCGCCCTCGGCGGCCTCACCTCGGCGGCCACCGCCGGCCGTTCGACCCTGGCCTCCGGCACGGCGATGTGCCAGGCACCGTCACCCCGGTGGGGGAACATCGGGCGGCCGTCCGCCGTGTAGCCCTGGATGTTGGCGGTGTGCGCCTGCCGGTCGGCGCCGATGTAGACGTACCTGTCGCCCGCGATCACCTCGCGGCCGGTGGTGTCGGCCAGCTCCTGCAGCAGGCCGAGGTTGGTGGCGGTCTCGCAGCCGAGCACCCGCAGGGCCGCGTCGGGCGCGTCGACCAGCCGGGGGTCGTGCACGAGCATGGTGCCGAGATCGCCGGCGGTCAGGCGATGCTCGCCGATGAGGAAGTGGGTGCCGTCCGCGGCGACGCCGACGTCGATGATGCCGGAGGTGGGCGACAGCAGCCGCGGGTCGGCGGTGGGCATCGACATGGAACCCGGGTCGCGGTACCACACGCCCGCCGCGACCTCCTGCCTGAAGCGGCCGATCATCTCCGCGTGCCGGGGTTGGAGGTGCGGCGCCGGCTGTACGGGTAACGGGTCTTGCCCGACCTCGACCAGGTAGACCCTGGTCCCGGCCTGGCCGTCCGGCGCGATGTAGGCGCCCTCGTGCGCGCCGAGGACCCGCATCTTGGTGCCCGGCGCCTGCCCCACCTGACCGTCGCCGAGGTCCCTGCCCGTTCTGGAGAAGGTGACGACCTCCGTGGGGGCGAGGTGATCGGCGGTGTAGGACCGCGTGTTGAGCACCGTGTCGGGCAGCGTGAACTCGGCGCCCGGCCGCATGTCACTGACCGGGAAGTCGATCCTCCGGTAGACGGTGCCCGCCGTCTCGGTTTCCCGTCCGGCGCGGTGCTGAGCGTTCGGTTCATCGCTGTTCCGGCCGAAGTGGTGCACCAGAGCGTCTCCGCCCCGGTTGATCAGCTGGTCGATGCTGCGGCCGTGGGCGCCCTCCCGTACCTGGGCGAGGTCGGTGCGCGGCGCGTCCGCACCCCGCGCCCCGTGCGGTCCGGGCCCCTCAGGTGCGGGCGCCGGCTCCTGCGGCCTGGGATCCTCTCCCCCGACGGGGGCCGGCCGATCAGCATCGGGCCGGGCCGCCCCGCCACCGTCGCCGCGGGGACCGTGCGGACTCCAGCTCGCCAGATGGCCGTCCGCGACGCTGACCACACCCGAGGTGAACGCCTCGGCCACCACCTTCAAGCTGATCGGCTGGCCGCTCAGCAACGCACCCGCCACCGTCGCACCCGCGGACGCCACCCCCGTGTGCCCCATCAACATCCACAACGACCGCGTCGGGAGCGCCCACGCCAGCCCCGTGAGCAACCCGCCGTTCAGCGCCCCCATCCCCGCCGACGTGCCGACCTGCTTCCAGTCGATGGCGTCGCGCCGCGACTGGGTCCCCTGCACGTACAAGTCCATAGCGCCCATCAGGAGCCCGAAGCAGGCCACGTTGACCGCCAGACGCTGCCCGAACTGCCGGACCGTCCACCGCGCCACCTGCGCCCGCGCCTTGAACAGTCCCCGCACCGTCAGCCGACCGGCGGGATGCAGCAGCGCCCATGTCAGCCACAACATCTGCACCACGAACAGCAGCACGGTCAGCTTGATCATCCGTTTGGTGTACTGCACCTGCACACCCAGGTCGTTCAGCCCGATGGCCATGGTGACCAGCTGTTCCACCAGATCGGCC
Source organism: Nonomuraea sp. NPDC049750 (assembly GCF_040659625.1). NCBI lineage: Bacteria > Bacillati > Actinomycetota > Actinomycetes > Streptosporangiales > Streptosporangiaceae > Nonomuraea > Nonomuraea sp. NPDC049750. The sequence continues at coordinate 195,499 of NZ_JBFANB010000004.1, read as the reverse complement.
TGCCGCCCCCCGAGGACCTCACCCACCCGTTTCACGAACGCCTTGAGCGCGTCGCCGTCCCACTCCCCCCGCACCCCGCCGGTCAGCCACTGTCCCGACCCGTCGGCCGTGGCCACGATCCGCCGCGCGGCCCGCACCAACGCGTCGGCCATCCGGAACAGCGCCCGCTCGTCGGCCTGCGGCCAGTCCGAGCCCACCACCCAGCCGACCCACGGCCGCAGCCACCCGGGGATCTCCATCCCGTCAAGCCACATGGAACTCAGCCCTCGGGATCCTCTTCTTTCTCCGGCACACCAAGATCTCTCCTACTATGCCGAGGTTTTCCGTACCTTGCAGGAAGATGTCAGCTCTTTGACGCCGGAGTTGTCAGCTCACGCACGGTCTCGGTGAGGGCCTCCCACGCCTCCCGGGTGTCGGCGCTCAGCTCATGGGGCGAACGCAGATCCTCGACATAGAGGGCCACGTCCTCGATGGCCCAGCGCAGGCGGAAGAGCTCCATGACCTCCGGGTCGGGCCGCCGCCCGGTGAGCTCCGCGTAACGCGCCAGGTCATCCGGCCCGTCGGCGACCAGCCACAGATCCCGCTCGGGCGGCGCCAGCCCCACCGTGTCCCAATCCACCAGCACCGGGCTGCCTTCGACCATCACCACGTTGCCGGGATGCGGCTCCCCGTGGGTCACCACGAGGTCCGCGCCGCTCGCCTCATCGACCCGCCGATCGAACTCCGTCAGCCGCTCCCGCAACCGCCCGGCGGAGTCGGCCACCAGAGCGCGGGCGGGCTCCGCGTACGGCCCACCCCGCCAGACCCCGCCCGACGCCTCGATGGCCTCCTCCAGCCGGCCCCGCATCGGGATGCGCAACGGCCGGACGGGAGTCGACGGCGGCGGCGGCGTACGGTGCAACTCGGCGAGCATCTCCACGGTCCTCCGGCGCTCACTGGCCGCCAGACGGTCGCCGAACTCCCCAGGACGCCCGCTGACCAGCGGAAAGACACTCACCGCGTGCCGGGGCCCGAGCAGCTGAAGCGTCTCACCCCCGACGGCCGCCAAAGGCGCGACGACGAAGTCGAGACCCTGCGCACGCAGGGCGACGGCGGTGTCCATGGCCCGGCGCAGCGCGCTCTCCCCGTCCCCGGCCTGGTCTTTCTGCGTCAGGTCCGCGACCGTGACGAACCATCGCGGTCCATCCGCGTCAGCCGCGATCCAGTGGTAATCCCCGAACCCGACCGGCGCGTACTCCAGTGAGACGGCCCCGATCCCCCACTTCTCCAGGGCATCCCGCAAGGCCCGCTCGTCGACTCCCGCCGGCCGGTCCTTCATGCCCGCCAGGTTATCGACCATGATCGCGCTTCACTATTCATTCAATGTATAGTGCTCGCCATGTCGACCGGACATGTGCTGCTCGGGCTGCTCGTGGAGCGCCCGAAACACGGATACGAACTCAAACGCGAGCACGACCGGCGCCTGCCCGGCGCCAAACCGCTCGCCTACGGCCAGGTGTACGCGACGCTGCAGCGCCTGCAGCGTGACGGGTTCGCCGAGGTCGCGGAGACGGTGCAGGACGGCGGCCCGGAACGCACGGTGTACGCCATCACCGGCGAAGGGATCGCCGAGCTCACCCGGTGGCTGGACGGGGTGGAGGCGCCCGCGCCGCACCTGTCCAGCGCGCTGCTGTCGCGCGTGGTGGTCGCGTCCGTGGCCAACGGCGCCGCCGACGGCTACCTGTCCCGGCAGCGGGCCGCGCATCTGGCGCGGATGCGCGAGCTCACCGCGGAGCGCTCGGCGGGCTCACCCGCCCAGGCGCTGGCCGCCGACTACGCGCTCCAGCACCTCGACGCCGACCTGCGCTGGATCGAGACGGCCATGCGACGGCTGGCCGACCTGAAGGAGGACTCCCATGCTTGAAGCGCGCGCGCTGCGCAAGACGTTCGCCTCGACCGTCGCCTTAGACGGGGTTTCGCTGGAGATCGGCGCGGGCGAGATCGTGGCTATCACCGGGCCGAGCGGCTCGGGCAAGTCCACGCTGCTGCACTGCCTGGCCGGGATCATCCGCCCGGAGTCGGGCGAGGTCCTGTTCGACGGCAAGCGGATCGACACGCTCGGCGAGAACGACCGCACGAACCTGCGCAGGCAGAGCTTCGGCGTCGTCTTCCAGTTCGGCCAATTGGTGCCCGAGCTGACCGCGACGGAGAACGTGGCGCTGCCGCTGCTGTTCGACCGGCACGGCCGCCAGGAGTCGCTGAACACCGCCCGCTCCTGGCTGGAGCGCCTGAACGCGGCCGGCTGCGGCGACCAGCGGCCCGGCACCCTGTCCGGCGGCCAGATACAGCGCGTCGCCATGGCCCGCGCGCTGGTCACCGGCCCACGCGTGGTCTTCGCCGACGAGCCGACCGGCGCGCTCGACTCGCTGGCCGGCGAACAGCTGATGGACGAGCTCACCCGTACGGCCCGCGCCGACGGCATCACCCTGGTGATCGTCACCCACGACAACCGGGTGGCCGCCTACGCCGACCGGGAGCTCGTGTTGCGCGACGGCGAACTCGCGGCGGAGGTGGCCGCGTGATCGCCGTGATGCGCATGCTCGCCATGGGCGGGTCGCGACGCGAACGGATTCGGGGGCGCCTCATGACCACGGGGGCGGCGCTCGCGACCTTCCTGTTCTGCGTGGCGGTGAGCCTGCTCCAGGCGTGGGACGCCCGCGTCGACGCCTTCCTCAGCGACGACGGGCGCGCCCTCACCGCGCTGGGGCTGGCCCTGCTGATCCTCCCGGCGATGGCCTTCCTCTACCAGGTGAGCCGCCTGGCCGGCGCCACCAGGGAACGACGGCTGGCCGCCCTCCGGCTGGCCGGGGCCACGCCGCGCCACGTGGGCCTGCTCGGGGCCTACGAGAGCGGGTGGCGGGCGGCGCTGGGCGGGCTGATCGGCATCGCGGTGTACCTGGTGATCGACCTGGCACTGTCGTGGCCGCTGCCGCTGAACCGCCCCCTCCTGATGCCGGCGATCCTCGCCGTAGTGACCTTCAGCGGCACGTACTCAGGACTGAAGGCGGGACGGCACGTGGTGTCCTCTCCGCTGGGCGTGGTCCGGCGGGCGCAGCCGACCGGCCCGAGGGTGCTCGACCTGGTGCTCGTCGCGGCGGGCGTGGGGGCGCTCGCCGCCGGGCTGACCGGCAAGGGCCACTTCCCGCTGGGCGGGGCGTACGGCGCGGCGTTGATCATGGTCATCGGCATGGTGCTCCTGCTGTTCGGCCTGGTCCTCGCCACCGCATGGCTGATCAGGGCAGCCGCACGATGGGTGGGGCGACGCGCACGGACGGCCGAGACCCTGCTCGCGGCCCGGCTTGTGGAAGCCGACCCACGGGGCTGGGCCCGCGCGCTGTCAGTGGTGGGACTGACCGTGTTCTTCGGCGCCGCCGAGGGCGCCCAACAGGGGAGCATCTTCGCCTATGGTGACGTCTCTTCTTCCTGGTCGACGGTCTATCTGCTGATAGACCTCGCTCTGCTGGTAGCGCTGGCCACCTCGGCCGCCGCCCTCGTCGTGCACCAGGCGGAGGCGCTGCTGGATCATCGACGGTCATTCGCGGCCCTGGCCGGCGCCGGCACGCCCGTGGCCGCTTTGGGCCGGGTCCTCATCCGTCAGGCGCTCACCACGTCGATCCCGGTGTGCCTGGTCGCCGCCCTCACCGGGGTGGGCGTCGTCCTGATCTCCACCGGCGCGCACGGCTACCAGGAACAGCCGGAAGCGCTCATCTGGGTGGCGACCCGCCTGATCCTCATGGTGCTGATCGGCGTAGTGACAGCAGTCCTGGTGGCCAGAGCCGCCCGCCCCCTCCTCCGCCGCACCCTGCACCCGGAGGAACTCCGTACCGAGTGACGGGCAGGGCGCTACGTCAGGACGAGCCAGGTTCGGCCGTCGGTCAGTTCACGTGCCGCGTCGAGATGACCGGCATGACACGCCGTCTCGGTGATCACATGCAGGATGACCGTGAACAGATCCCGGGGCGGCCGGTCACCGAAGAGCTCGTCGGGCCACCAGGCCGCTCCGGCGTCGAGAGGGGTGGCGGCGATGACGGCGTTCGCCAGCTCGATCTCCCGCCGGTACAAGCCCAGCACGGTCTCGACCGGCTCGTCGGGGGCGACCTGCCAGGCGGCGTCCCCGCTTTCGAGCTCGACCGATTCGCCGGCCACGACGGCGCGGAACCAGAACCGCTCGACGTCGAGGGCGAGGTGGCGGACGAGCCCCAGGCATGTCCACCCCGACGGCAGCACCGGCCGCCGCAGCGCCTCCGCCGGAAGGCCGTCCAGGATCCCGAGCACATGCTCACGCTGGCTGTTCAGGGACGCGAGGAGCGTCTCCGTCTCCTTGGTCATGATCGGTTCCTCCACCGTTCGAAGTGGCGCCGATCTTAGCGACCGCCCGCGAAGTGACGACAGACCGCCTCATTCCGCCGTTCGGGGGCGCGGCGGATGTCCGATCATGAACGGGCCGGTGGTCTCGGAGACGGCCACGGGAGAGAGTCCGGCCGCGATGAGCTGGGCGCGCAGCGCGATCACGGTACGTTCGAGGGCGCGGATCTGGGCCTGGAACTGGCTGATCTGCTCGCGCATCGCGGCCGCGCCGGTCTGCTCACTGACCAGGTCGGCGCTGACCTGGGCGGCTTGGCCCTGCAAGCGGGCCACCTGCTTCTCCATCTGGGTCAACGCGTCTTCGTAGATCGTTTTGGCGCGGACGAAAGCGTCGGCGTCCACCTTGGAGCGTTCGAGCTCGGCGTGGCGTTCGGCCTGCATCAGCGCCGTCTGCTGCGTCTTCTTGTTGGCGTCGGTGGCCGAGCGGAAGGCGAGGTACGCCACGCCGAGCGGGACGATGCCGACGGAGAGCTGGATGAGGATGTTACTCAGGCTGGACACTGCCGCCTCCGACTGGCCGCACCACGCCGGTATAGGTGACGCCGTCATCGCTGTGCCAGGCGTTGACGGTCAGGGCGATGGCGAATTCACTGCCGTCGCGGTGCAGGCCGACCAGCGGGATGTCCCGCCCGGCCAGCTCGGAGCGGCCGGTGGAGCCCACCCGGGCCAGGCCGGCGGCGTGCTGGCCGCGGAATCGCGGCGGCATCAGGATGGTCAGCGACCGTCCGACCGCCTCGTCGATGGTCCAGCCGAACAGGGTCGCGGCCTGGGGATTCCACGACTGGATGACTCCGGCGCCGTCGGCGACGATGACGGCCGCCGAGTCGGCCCGGCCGCCCGGGAAGCGGCTCACCACGACGGCCTCGGGCCAGGTGGCGATCAGCGCGATCCAGCCGCCGAAGGCCAGCCAGACCGCGCCGCCGACCCACCCCCTCGGGTTGACGCCGGTGAAGGTCGAAAGCAGGTAGACCAGGCCGTACATCATGAGCAGCGCGGTGGCGGCGGCGAAGGCCACCCGGTCCGAGCGCATGAACATCTGCACCAGGCACAGAGCGCCGGTGGCGCACCAGACCAGCGCCCAGACGGTCAAGGGGGCGATGGAGGCCAGCATGGCGTATCCGGGGGCGACCCGCTGGTCGGCCGGCACGAACGCGAGGGACGCGGCGATGGCCATGCTCAGCAGACCGATGAACGCCAGGGAGGCGCCGCGCCGCCCGATGCGACGCAGAACGCGGGCGATCGTACGGCGAAAGAGGGGGGTGCCGGCAGCGGCTCTGTTACTCACGGTGGTTAGGCTAATGCACATAGTTAGCGATCGAGAGGTTATCCACACGCCACCCGCGCGGCCTCACCCCTCGCGCATCTGATCCAGGGAGCGTCAGGCCAGCTGAGAGTGCCGGCGGCTGTAGCTGAAGTAGATGATCAGCCCCAGCACGAACCAGACGGCGAACCGCAGCCACGTCAGCGGGTCCAGGAACGTGATCAGCCAGATCGAGAAGAGCGCGCCGAGGGCCGGCACCACCGGCATGCCCGGCGTGCGGAACGTGCGGTGCAGCTCGGGCTGCCGATAGCGGAGCACGATCACCGCCACGCACACGACCACGAACGCCAGCAGGATCCCGATGTTGGTCAGCTCGGCGGCCTCCCGGATGGGCAGGAACCCGGCGATCACTCCCGACGCGACCCCCACGATCCACGTGACCCGGGTGGGCACCCGCCGTACCGGGTGCAGCTTGGCGAACCACTGCGGCAGCAGCCCGTCACGGCTCATCGAGAACCAGACCCGGGTGACACCGAGCATGAAGGTGAACATGACCGTGAGGATGCCCACCACGGCGCCGGCCGCGATCAGCGAGGCCAGCCCGGACAGCCCGACGGAGGCGAACGCCGTGGCGAAGCCGCTCTCCGGGTCGATGTCGCGGTAGTTCTGCATGCCGGTGAGCACGAGCGTGGCCAGCACATAGAGGATCATCGAGATGGTGAGCGAGTAGATGATCGCTTTCGGCATGTGCCGCCGGGCGTCCCGCGACTCCTCGGCCGCGGTGCTCATCGCGTCATAGCCGAACACCGCGAAGAACACGGTCGCGGCCCCGGTGATCGCGCCGCTGACCCCGAACGGGAAGAACGGCGTGTAGTTGGCGGGCTTGATGTAGAAGAAGCCGACCACGATCACCAGCACCACGACGGCGACCTTGATGGCCACCACCCACGTCTCGAACCTGGCGGCGGCGCGGATGCCGAGGTTCAGCAGGTACGCGATGAGCAGGCACAACAGGACCGCGAACAGGTCCACCACGTGCCCGGGGCCGGTGCCGGGCGCGCCGAGCATCCAGGCGGGCAGCGTGAAGCCGAGTTGCTGGACGAGGAAGCCGAAGTAGCCCGAGATACCGATGGCCACGACCGCGACGATGGCGGTGTACTCCAGCAGCAGGTCCCAGCCGATGAACCAGCCGACGATCTCGCCCAGGACCGCGTACCCGTAGGTGTAGGCGGAGCCCGACTTCGGGATCATGCCCGCGAACTCGGCGTAGGAGAACGCGGCGGCGGCGCTGGCCACCCCCGCGATGAGGAAGGACACCAGCACGGCCGGCCCCGCCGTCTGGTTGGCGACCGCGCCGGCCAGGGCGAAGATCCCCGCGCCGATGATGCCGCCCACCCCGATGGCGGTGAGCTGCCACAGGCCGAGTGACCTGGACAGCTCCCCCTCGTGCTCGGTGGCGATCTGCTCCACCGGTTTGCGCCTGAAGACACCTTGCGAAGAGACCATGACGCCCCCATCAATGGCTACATGCGTCCCTCTTTCCCCTCTGAACTGGCACTATGCGTGCCGCCGGCCCGCAGGGCACGGATGAACCAGTCGAGCGCCGGCGCCAGGCTCTCCGGCGCGGGCCAGCCGTTGATCACCGCGAGCAGCCGCAGGTAGCGCTCCCAGCGCGGGTCGTTCGCGCTCTCCAGCCGTACCAGCAGGCGGTGCCGGAGATCGGCGTCGTCGGGGCAGTCGTAGAGGTGCGCGTATCGGGCCGTGACCGCCGCCACGACCGCCTCGGCCCGGGGCGAGGCGGGGTCGAGGCCGGCCGCCAGGGCCGGGGCCACCTCTTCGCGGACCATCGCGGCGGAGTCGCGGCGCGGGAGCGTGGTGTCGCCCTGGGCCCGCTCCGCCGCGTACTGATCGGCCAGGCGCCGCACCCCGGCCCGGAAGTCCGCGTCCTGGGACAGCTCGGCGAGCTCCACCCACGCCTCGACCTGATCGGGTTCGGGATTGTCGGGCAGTTCGGGGGTCATCGAGCGCATGATTCCCGCGAGCCCGGGGTGGGCGTCCAGGCCGCCGAAGGCGGTGTCGAGGAAGTCGCCGATCAACCGGCGGCGTTCGTCCTCGGAGAGCTTGGCCAGCTTGTGCATGAGATCCGTCTCCTCAGGGGTGGACCCGCGCCTGGCCACCGCCGTCAGCACCGCGCGCCGCAGCCGCAGCGTGCGGATCCGCACCGCCAGCGCGTCGGCGTGCGCCGCGGCGACCTCGGCGAGCGAGACCTCCCGGTCCACGACCTTCCGGATCGTGGGCAGGTCCAGCCCCAGGTCGCGCAGCGTCCGCACCAGTTCGAGGCGGGCGAGGGCGTCGACGTCGTAGCGGCGGTAGCCGGCCGGGCTTCGGCCGGTCGGCGGCACGATCCCGCGGTCGGAGTAGAACCGGATGGCCTTGACCGTCAGGCCGGTCCGCCGCGCCAGTTCGCCGATCGAGTAGAGCGTGTCGCCGTCCATGCCTTCCACCCTTGTGCCTCCCCTTAGTGGAGACTCAAGCGCATCTCCCGTTACTCCCAGACGACGACGTTGCGGCGGACCGGAGCCGAGCCGGAGTCCGTGGCGAACAGCTCCGGCGAGTGCTCCCGGATGCGCTCGACGTCGTTGAAGACCGCCCTCAGGTGGGTGCGCATGGCCGAGCGGGCCAGCACCACGTCGCCGCGGACCACCGCGTCGAGGATCTCGACGTGCTGGGCGGCGAAACTCGTCGGGGAGGTCACATGGAGGCCGAGCCGGCGCGCGCGGTCCAGATGCCCCTTGGCCGAGGCCACGGTCGTCCAGGCGCTGCCGTGCCCGCTCAGCCGCAGCAGGCCCTGGTGGAAGGCCTCGTCGAGGGCGAAGAACCCCTCGATGTCGAGGTCGGGCCGCTGCTGGTCCCTGAGGTTCTGCCGCAGCTCCTCGATCAGGCCGGGGTCGAGCTCGGCGGGCAGGTCGTCGAGTGAGGCCAGCTCCACGGCCTCACGCAGGAACTGCGCGTCGGCCACCCGGGCCGGGTCGACACGGGAGACGAACGAGCCGACCTGGGGAAAGATCTGGACCAGGCCCTCTTCCGACAGCAGGATCAGGCTCTCCCGGACCGGCGTGCGGCTCACCTTGAGCGCGGCCGCGAGCTCGTTCTCGGACAGGGCCGTCCCCGGCGGGAGCTCAAGGGTCAGGACCTTGCGGCGCAGGGCCTCGTAAACAGTGCGACGACTGGTCCGCCGCTGGTTCGATCCGGCCACACGCCCACCCTACCCGGTCATCGCACAACTAGTATTGCGCATCTGTGCGACAGATGCTTGTATATCAGTACTGCTCGACTACAGAACGTCGGAGATCGTCCGAAGGAGTGGACCTGTGAGCAAGATCGAGCGTGCCGAGGTGTTCGTGGCCTCCCCGGGGCGGACCTTCGTCACCTTGCGCATCACGACCTCGGACGGTGTGACAGGTCTCGGCGACGCCACGCTGAACGGTCGCGAACTGGCCGTCGCGAGCTACCTGCAGGAGCACCTCGTACCGCTGCTGATCGGCAAGGATCCGGCGCGGATCGAGGACATGTGGCAGTACCTCTACCGTGGCGCGTACTGGCGCCGCGGCCCCGTCACGATGACGGCCATCTCCGCCGTGGACACGGCCCTGTGGGACATCAAGGGCAAGGTCGCCGGTCTGCCGGTCTACCAGCTGCTCGGCGGGCGCTCCCGCGATGGCGTCATGGTCTACTCGCACGCCAGCGGCATGGACGTCCCCTCCCTGCTCGACGACGTCGAGCGGTTCCTTGATCTCGGCTACAAGGCGGTCCGCGCCCAGGCCGCCGTCCCGGACGTCGGCGGCACCTACGGGATCCGCAAGGGCAAGGTGTACGAACCGGCCGCGAGCTCGCTGCCCGACGAGCAGCCCTGGGACACCGAGGCCTATCTCGGGTTCGCGCCGACCTACCTCGAAGCCGTACGCGAGCGCTTCGGCTTCGGCTTCCACCTCCTGCACGACATCCACCACCGGCTCACGCCGATCGAGGCGGCCCGCTTCGGCAAGCGGGTGGAGGACTGCCGGCTGTTCTGGATGGAGGACCCGACACCGGCCGAGAACCAGGAGTCGTTCCGGCTCATCCGTCAGCACACGACGACGCCGATCGCGGTCGGCGAGACGCTGACCTCGATCTGGGACGTCCAGCACCTGATCACCGAGCAGCTTATCGACTACGTGCGCACCACCGTCGTCCACGCCGGCGGGATCACGCACCTGCGCCGGATCTTCGACCTGGCCGCGCTCTACCAGGTCAGAACCGGTTCCCATGGGGCGACGGACCTCTCACCGATCACCCTGGCCGCCGCGGTGCACATCGACCTCTCGGTGCCGAACTTCGGCATCCAGGAGTACATGGGCCACCCCGACGAGGCCGCGGAGGTCTTCCGCAGCGGGGTGACGCTGGCCGACGGCATGCTCAACCCGTCGGAGGAGCCCGGTCTCGGTGTCGAGTACGACGAGAAGGAGGCCGCGCGCTTCCCCTATGAGGCTCGCTACCTGCCCGTCGCGCGGCGCCTCGACGGCTCGGTGCATGACTGGTGAAGACCTCGATCCTGCCCTCGCTGAGCCTCGCCACGCTCGACCGGATCGCGCCGGACCTGCGCCCGGCCGTCGATCCCCGGGAACTGCGCCCGAAGGTCGTCCACTTCGGCCTCGGCGCCTTCCACCGGGCCCACCAGGCGGTCTACACCGAGAGCGCGGCGGCCCGTAGCGGCGAGCCGTGGGGGATCGTCGCCGTGGCCCCACGCTCGACGCGAGTGGTCAAGGCGATGCGCGTACAGGACTGCCTGTACTCGGTGGCCGAGCACCACCCCGCGGCCACCACCACCCGCGCGATCGGGTCCATCGTCGGCGCCTTGGGGATGCGCCAGGACGCCGAGCGGGTCGACGAGCTGCTCGCCGATCCCGGCGTCACGGTGGCGACCCTGACGATCACGGAGGCCGGCCACTACCGCCGCCCCGGAGCCGACGGGCTCGACACCGGCGCCCCGGAGATCGCGGCGGACCTCGCGGCGGCGCGGACCGCGGACATCACCACGGTCGTCGGCCGGCTCGCCGTGGGGCTCGCCGCGCGGATGCGCGCCGGCGGCGCCCCGATCAGCGTCGTGTCCTGCGACAACATGGCCGCCAACGGCGCCGCGCTCGGCACGGTGGTACGCGGCTTCGTCGAAGCCTCGTCGTGGCCGGACCGGCGGGCCGTCCTCGACTGGATGGCGACGTCGGTGGCCTTCCCCGCGACGATCGTCGACCGCATCGTGCCGGCGACGACCGACGCGGACCGGGAGGCGGCCCGCGCCGCGCTCGGCGTGTGGGACGAGGTGCCGGTGGTCGGCGAGCCGTACCGGCAGTGGGTCCTGGAGGACTCCTTCGCCGGGCCCCGGCCGCCATGGGAGCTCGACGGCGCCCTGTTCGTCCCCGACGTCGTGCCGTACCAGCTCACCAAGCTGCGGTTGCTCAACGGGTCGCACTCGGCCCTGGCCTATCTCGGCGCGGCGGCCGGCTGCGCGACGATCGCCGACGTCCTGGAGACCGGCTGGGGTGAGCGGCTGGTCCGGGCGCTGAGCGCCGAAGTCGCGCCGACGCTGCCCGAGGGCGGTCCCGACCCGGTCACCTACACTGATGACCTGGTCAAACGGTTCCGTAACCGCAAAATTCGGCATCTGCTCCGGCAGATCGGCTCCGACGGCTCCCGGAAGATCCCGGAACGCTGGTTCGGCGCCCTGCGCTCGCTGCGCGCCGCCCGCGCCGGCACCCCGGCGCTCGAACTGGCACTCGCCGCCTGGGCGAACGCCACCCGCCCCGCCGACGACGGCCGGCCGTCCGGCGCGACAGATCCCACCGGACGGCCGTTCGGCACGACAGATCCCACCGGACGACCGTTCGGCGCGCCAGATCCCACCGGCCAGTTGTTCGGCACGACGGACCCGGCCGCCGCACAGCTGGCGGCCTGCTGGCATGAGGCGGCCGACCAAGAAGACACCATCCGCCGCCTGCTTCACGTGCTCGGCGCGGCGGACCTGGCCGGTGACGGCGCGCTCGTCGCCGGCACCGCCGCCCGACTGCCCGCCCTGCGGGCCGGGCACGTCGAAATCTGACCCGGAGTTCATGATGACAGACAGCACGCACATGGAGCCCGCGGGCGCCGTGACCAGAACGACCCGCGACCTCGTCAGGGCGGCCATGTCCGGCTGGCTCGGCACGGCGATGGAGTTCATGGACTTCCAGCTGTACTCGCTGGCGGCCGCCATCGTCTTCAACAAGATCTTCTTCCCGGACGTCAGCCCGGCCATCGGCCTGATCGCCGCCATGGCCACCTACGGCGTCGGATATGTCGCCAGGCTCGCCGGGGCCATCTACTTCGGCCGGATGGGCGACCGGATCGGCCGCAAGAAGGTCCTGATCATCACCATCCTGCTCATGGGCGCCTCGACCACGCTGATCGGCGTACTGCCGACCTACGCGGTGATCGGCATCCTCGCCCCGATCCTGCTGGTCGCCCTGCGGCTGATCCAGGGCTTCGGGGCCGGCGCCGAGATCGCCGGGGCCACCGTCATGCTCGCGGAGTACGCCCCTGTACAGCGTCGCGGCCTGGTCTCCTCACTGGTGTCGCTCGGCACCAACACCGGCACGCTGGCGGCCTCGGGCCTGTGGGCGATCCTGCTCGCCGTCCTCAGTGAGGATCAGCTGCTCACGTGGGGCTGGCGGGTGCCGTTCCTGCTGAGCTTCGTGCTCATGGTCTTCGCGGTGTGGGTACGCCGCAATCTCAAGGAGAGCCCGGTCTTCGAGGAACGCCCCGACGTCGTGGACGGCGTCGCGATGTCCCGTACGCAGGCCGAGGCCGCCTTCCAGAAGAAGGATGAGGGCGTGCTCGAGGCCGGGCTCCACCAGCGCAAGGGCAAGGCGTTCTTCCTGGCCCTGGGCCTGCGGTTCGGCCAGGCCGGCAACTCGGGCCTGGTCCAGACCTTCCTCGTCGGCTACATCGCCGCCACGCTGCTCGTCGACCGGTCGATCCCGACCAGCGCCATCGTCTACGGCTCATTGCTGGGCTTCGTCACCGTGCCGGTGGTCGGCCTGCTCGGCGACCGTTTCGGCCGCCGGCCCATGTACATCGCGGTCACGCTGCTGACCATCGCGTTCGCGTTCCCGATGATGCTGATGATCATCTCTGGCAGCACGGCGGCCCTGATGCTGGGCATGATCCTCGGGCTGAACGTCGGTGTCCTGAGCCTGTTCTCGCTGGAGAGCGTCACGATGGCCGAGCTGTTCGGCTCCCGGACCCGCTTCACCCAGCTCGCCCTGGCCAAGGAGATCGGCGGCATCCTGGCCACCGCCATCGGCCCGGTCGTGGCGGCCACCCTCACCGCCGTCACCGGCAGCTGGTGGCCCATCGCGGCGATGCTCGTCGTCTACTCGCTCATCACCCTGCTGTCCGCGGTCCTCTCCCCCGAGACTCGCGGGCGCGACCTGGTCCGGTTGGAGGACGCGGTATGAAGTCGGCCGTCGTACACGGTCCCGGTGACCTCCGGATCGACGAGCGCCCCGAGCCGGTGGCGGGGGAAGGGCAGGTCCTGCTCGCCATGGAGTGGGGCGGGATCTGCGGCTCCGACATCTCGTACTGGAAGAACGGGGCGTCCGGGACCGCCGTGCTCAAGCACCCTCTGGTGCTCGGGCACGAGGTCGCCGGCCGGATCGCCGGGATCGGCGCGGGCGTCAGCGGGCTGACGGTCGGGCAGCCGGTCACCGTGCACCCGGCCGAGCTGGTCGGCGACGGCCGCCTGCCCGAACGGCTCGCCGGCCGCACGAACCTCTACCCCCGGGTCCGCTACTTCGGGTCGGCCGCCTTCGACCCGCACACCGACGGCGGGTTCAGCGAGTACCGGGTGGTCCGCGCGGATCAGATCCGGCCGCTGCCCGAGGGCGTGGACACCGAGCGCGGCGCCCTCGCCGAGCCCCTCGCCGTGGCGATGCACGCCGTGCGTCGCGCCGGGGACCTGCGCGGGAAGACCGTGCTCGTCAACGGCTCCGGCTCGATCGGCTCACTGGTCGTGGCCGCCGCGAAACACCGCGGGGCGGGCATGGTCATCGCCTCGGACCTCTCCGCGACCTCGCTCGCCGTCGCCCGCGCCATGGGCGCGGACGAGACCGTCCAGGTCGGCGGGGACGCCACGCTCCCCCAGGACGTCGAGCTGGTCTTCGAGGCCTCGGGCAGCCCGGCCGCGCTCGGCTCCGTCCTGCGGGCGACCGCCCGTGGCGGCACCCTCGTCCAGGTCGGCAGCCTGCCCGGCACGGCCGTCTCCGCGGCCCTCGGTGATCTGGTGACCAGGGAGATCACCTGGATCGGCTCCTACCGCTTCGCCGAGGAGATCGACGAGGCCCTGAGCGCCATGCGGGACGGCCTCGACGTCTCCCCGATCATCAGCCACCGCTTCGACCTCGACCGGGCTGCCGAGGCGCTCGCCATCGCCGCCGACCCCGCGAGCGGCAGCGGCAAGGTGATGCTGCGGCTCGGCGGGGCGGAGCGGTGAGCACGGACCAGGCGGCTTCGGCGGCGACGTTCCCGGAGGCCACGAAGTCGTTGCCGTTGCCGCCGGTGCCGAAGACCTTGCCGGCGGTCTTGGCGATGAGGCCGCCGGAGCGCCACGTCCGCTGCTTGGCGGCCGAGGCGACGTACGGACGGACCCAGCTGTCGGTCTGGGCGACGACCAGGGGAGGAAGGTTCACCTGCTCCCCGGCGGCCTTCGGGACCGCGGCCGCTGAGGGGCTCGCGCCCTGCGCCGGCTCCACCAGCGGCTCGGCGTCACGCATGCGCTCCCGTGACTACGGAGATTTACCACAGAAGTTGACAAAGCTAGCAATTACCGCAGGTCAGCCAAGATCCGCCGCTGGTAGGAGGTGAGGGGCGGCCGGGTCGCCTCGCGCACGACCTGGGCGGCGCGAGCGCGGTCACCCATCCGGGCCAGGGCACGGGCGCACAGGTACGCCACCAGCCCCTGATCACGCCCCCCGAGCAGGGCCGCCTCCAGCTCGACGGACGCCTCCTCGGCCCGGTCCAGCTCGGCCAGTGCCAGGGCACGGGCGGCGATGGTGGCCGGTTCGGCGGGCTCGCGTACCCGGTCGAGGTCACGCAGCGCCAGCTCGGGCTTGCCGAGGTCGGCGAGGATCCCGCCGCGTGCCCGCAGCGCGACGGGCGTGTCACCGTCCGCCGACAGCACGCTGTGCAGGATGGGGAGCGCCGCCTGCGGGTTGCCCGTGTGCCACAGCACGGTGGCCAGCTCGACCTGCACGGCCAGGTCGCCCGGCACCCTGCCCACGGCCGCGAGCAGCTCCGCGATGGCTTCGTCCGGGCGTCCCTGGTGCAGGATCACCCGGCCGGCCGCGGCCAGCGAGTGGCCCACCGCCGAGGTGTCCCGCAGCCGCTCATAGACCTGGCTGGCCTGCTTGTAGCACTTCTCGGCCGTCGCCCATTTCCCCGCCGTGGCCGCGAGGTTGCCGAGGAAGGACTCGATCTCCGCACGCGTGCGGAGATCGTCCGCACCGCAAGCGTCCCTGGCCTTCTCGCCGTGCGTCCCGGCCAGCTTGGAGTCACCGTCCGCCAGCACCTGCTCGGCCACGCGCAGGTGCTCGGCGGCGCTCACGGGAGCCTGGCCGGAGCCGGGACGGGGACGAGCGCCGCCGAGCGCGCGCAGCACCGGCTGGAGCAGCCGGTCGTGCTGGAGCTCGCACCACCGTGAGCCCGACCGCATCTCCGCCTTGAGCACGTGCCGGTCGATCAGCGCCTTGACCACACGGTTGGACATGCCCGCGGTCTGGGTCTCCCCCTCGTAGGCGATGCCCCGGGTGCCGAGCTCGGTGATGAACGTCTCCCGCAGCCAGGCGCCCAATCGGTCGACGGGGATCTCGTAGTCGTGCCCGATCTGGGCCAGGGCCTGGTCGAGGAAGTCGCCCAGGGATCGGTCGACGTCCGCGTGCCGTTCCACGTACTCCGGGGTGATGACCGTCAGGTCGAGGGGGCAGGAGTTCCACAGCGCGGAGCAGACGATCTGGAGCTGTACCGGCTCCACGTGCTCCACGAGGTAGGAGGCCGGGCTGCCGGTGCCCTGCAGCCGCACCGTGCGCAGCTCCCTGACCAGGGTCTCGGCGGCCTGGGGCGCGTAGGAGCGTTCCGTTCCGGCGAGCGGCTCCCTGATCGCGGCCAGCGCCTCCTCTTCCCGGAACGGGTTCAGCACCACCGACGCCGACGGGCCGCCGCTGCGCAGCGGGTCGCCGTGTGCCATGAGCCGGGCCAGGTAGTCCTCCCTGATCGACAGGAGCAGGCGCAGGTCCTCGTTGTCGTCGAGGGCCTCGGCGAGCTGGGCGATGAAGGGGTCGCGGAAGCTTTGGCGGTGGGAGAAGTCGAAGAAGAGCTCCTCGGCCTGGTCGATGGCCACCAGGATGGGGATGGGGTCGCCGTACTTGTCGACCCTGGGGCCGCGCCGCCGTAAGAACTGCTGGACGGTGAGCCCCGACAGCCGCGTGAGCGACTCGCCCGGAGCCCACGACGACAGCAGCGCCACCGTGAACGGGTTGCGCTCGGGCAGCGCGACCATCGGGAAGGCCGAGCCGTGGGAGAGCCGCCCGATCGGCAGCACGTCCACCCGCTTGTTCGCCAGCTCGGGCAGCACACCGGCCTCCAGCACGGACGTCTTGCCCACTCCTGACGGTCCGTGCAGCATCGTGAGACGGTGCGCCTGCCACATCACGGAGATCTCGTACGCCTTGGCGTCCCGCCCGAAGAAGCGTTTCTGGTCGTCCTTCGTGTAGGAGCGCAGGCCCACGTACGGCTCGGCTGCGAAGGCGCCGGTCGGCGGCTCGGCGCTCACGACCGGTTTCCCATACGCTCGTCCAGCTCCGCGCAGAACTGGCGAGGGGTGCCCCAGAAGATGGAGACCTCCCAACCGTCGAAATATCGGTCGAGGTATTCCTTGGCGCGCAGGGCGGCGCCGGGTTTCACATTCTCGTTGCCGGGCGTGAGCTGGACGCTGACATGACGCCGGCGGCGGATGGCCGGGTAACGTCTGATCAGTCCATGGAACAGCACCCGAAACGTCCATTCCTGAAGCGTGTAGCCGAGAAAGAGCAGCGGCCGGTTCGCCAGGGCATCGAGGATGATCGGCGGAATCACATGCCGGTTGTGCTGCGCTCGCGCGGTGGTCATGTGCACGAGGAAGTCGATGTAATCCTCTTCGGTCAGCACCATGGACGACGAGAGGCTCGTGCTTCCGTAGAGATGGTAGACCAGCGGCCGGTTGACGTCGGGGCGTATTCCAGGGCCGCGCTCGAACAGGTTTCTGTCGTACGGCACGCCCTCGTGCCACGGGCAAATGGCCGCGCTGGGCTCCTTACCGGAAGCGCGCAGTGCTCGAAAGAGGAAGTCGTCGTAATTGGTGGTCAGGAACACCGGAATGGGAAAGGCGGCGATGGAGGAGTGGATTTCCCCCGGAGTGGTGAAGTCCGGCGGCCCGATCGTCGAAAGGTGGCGGCTGAACTCGTGTTTCAGCCCGGCGTCGCCGAGGATGCTGCGGGCATACTGCATCACCCTGGCGAGATCGCCGTCGTCGGCGAAGGGATAGTCGAAGCGGGCCGCCCATTCACGGCTCAGCTCACCGCCGGACGGGACGTTGCCGCCGCTGGCCCCCGCGCCGATGAACGGCGTGCAGTCACCGGTGCGGAGCTGATCGATCAGCCGAGCCCAGTCGGATTCCTTCATCGGGGGCGACCTGCTCTCCTGGCACGACGAGGGCGTGGAGCACGAGGTACGACCCTATTTTTAGCTGGTGGCGGCAGGCCCGTCGATGCTCTGGCTGAACCCCGCGATCGGCCCCATCGCGTCCTCACCCGCGCGCAGGAGCGTACGCAGGGCATGGGCGAGCGCTGACGCGTCCAGCTCGTCGAGGTCGGTGAGCGACAGATCACTCACGTCGACGAGACCCGGCTCGGCCAGCTCATCGCTCATTGAAGCTCCTACGATCCTGAATTCGGACACAGCGAACACGCCAACCTACCGACCGAGATTACATGGCGTCGTCCGTAAGGGTGACAATAACGTTCCTGCGACGCCCAAACGCTTTAATATAAGGAGGTCGCCAGCGACCCCGGAGGCGTGACGTGACAGGTTCGCAGCCAGAATCGGTCAGAACGGGGCGAGTGCCCGAAGTCTGGGGCAAGATCCCCACCCGCAACGTCAACTTCACCGGCCGGTCCAGCCTGCTTGAGCGCTTGCACGCGGGCCTGTCCACCGAGGTGACCGCCGTCGTCCCGCACGCCCTGCACGGCCTGGGCGGGGTGGGCAAGACCCAGCTCGCGGTCGAATACGCGCACCGGTTCAAGGCCGAGTACGACGTGGTCTGGTGGATCCCCGCCGACCAGCCCCTTCTGGTCAAGTCGTCGCTGGCAGGCCTGGCGGCGCACCTCGGCCTGCAGGCCGCCACCCGGAGCGGCGCCGAGGACGCGGCCGACGCGGTGCTCGACGCCCTGCGGCGCGGCGTGCCCTACGACCGCTGGCTCCTGGTCTTCGACAACGCCGACCAGCCGGAGGAGATCAGCGAGCTCATCCCCCAGGGGCCGGGGCAGGTGATCGTCACCTCGCGCAACCACCGCTGGCAGGGCATCGTCGACACCGTCGCGGTGGACGTCTTCGACCGGGTGGAGAGCGTGGAGTTCCTCTCCAGGCGCGCGGCGCTGTCCGGCGCCGACGCCGACCGGCTCGCCGAGCAGCTCGGCGACCTCCCGCTGGCACTGGAGCAGGCGGGCGCGCTGCACGTGGAGACCGGCATCTCGGTGGACGACTACCTCCGGCTGCTGAAAGAGCAGACCAGCGCCCTGCTCTCGGAGAGCAAGCCGTCCGAATACCCGATGCCCATGACCGCCGCGTGGGCGCTGTCGGTCGCGCAACTGCGCAGCAAGCTGCCCGAGGCGGTCGACGTGCTGCGCTGCTGCGCCTTCTTCGGCCCGGAGCCGATCCCCCGCGACGTCTTCCGCCGGGCCGGCCATCAGGCGTCCGACGCCAGGTTGAGCAGCATCTTCGGGGACACGATCCTGCTCACCAGGGCGATCAGGGAGCTGGGCAGGTTCGCGCTGGCGACCATCGACTCGCAGTCACGCACGATCCAGGTGCACCGGCTGGTCCAGGCGCTGCTGCGGGACGAGCTGGATGAGGACGAGCGCCGGCGCTTCCGGCACGAGGTGCACCTGCTGCTCGCCGGCGCGGCGCCGAAGCAGCCCGACGAGACGGCCAGCTGGCAGCGCTACAACGAGCTGATCGCGCACATCCTGCCGGCCCGGGTGGAGGACTGCGCGGATCCGGCGGTCCGGAGCATGGTGCGCGACGTCCTCTACTACCTCAATCGCTCGGGCAACTACCAGTCCGCGCGCATCTTCGCGGAGCAGTTCGTGGCGAAGTGGACCGAGGAGTCGGGGCCCGAGCACCCTGACGTGCTGATCGCCCAGCGCCACCTCGGCACCATCATCCGCGAGCTGGGCGAATACCGGGCCGCCTACGATCTCGACAGCGCCACGCTGGCCACGATGACCGAGGTGCTCGGCCCGGAGGACCGCGAGACCCTGGTGCTGAGCAGCGGGTTCGCGGCCGACCTGCGGGCCGCCGGCGACTGGTCGGCGGCCCGGGAGCTGGACGAGCGGCTGCGGACCCAGCATGTGACCGTGTTCGGCGAGCAGGCGGCGGCGACCCTGCAGATCATGAACAACCTGGCCGTCGACTACGGCCTCAACAGCGACTACCCGGCGGCCAGGAACCTGCACGACGTCGTGCACCGCAAGCAGAGCGAGAGCGCGGAGCGGATCGGCGAAGCCGACGTGCTCAACAGCTGGAACGGCCTGGCCAGGGCCGTCCGGCTGAGCGGCGACGCGCGGGAGGCGGTCGACCTCGGTGAGGACGCCTACGCGTACGGCGTCCAGGAGCTCGGCGCCGACCACCTGTGGACCCTGCGCACGGCCCGCGATCTGTCGATCGCCAAGCGCAGGGCAGGCGACCTCGATGGCTCGCTCGAACTCGCCCAGGACGTGCACTCCCGCCTGCAACGCATCATGGGCGACCACCATCCCGACACCGTCGCGGCGGCCAGCAACCTGTCCAACGCCCTGCGCGCGACCGGCGACATCGGCTTCGCCTACGACATCGCCGAGCAGGCGGTGGCGAGATACCGCGCCATCTACGGCGAGGACCACCCCTATGTCTACGGCTGCGAGACCAACCTGGCGGTCCTCCAGAGGCTGCGCGGCGACGCCGCGGCGGCCAAGGACACCGACGAGCGGGCGCTGGCCGGTCTCGACGCCCGGCTCGGGCGTGCTCACCACTACGCCCTGACCTGCGCCGTCAACCTCGCCAGCGACCATGCCGCGCTGGACGACCACGACGGGGCAATGCGGCTGGGCAGCGAGACGCTCGTCAGTCTGCGCAGGACCTTTACCGACAGATACCCGCTGCTGCTGGCCTGCCTGTCCAACCTTGCCCTCGACACGCGCGCGTGCGGCCGGCAGGAAGAGGCCGACGCGCTGTACGCCGAGGCCCGGCGAGGTTACGCCGACGCCATGGGCCTCGATCATCCCGACGCGCGACTGGCCCTGGAAGAGGGCGCGCGCATGGACTGCGACTTCGACCCGCCCCCCATCTGATCCGGCTCCGGATGGCCGCCTCTTATCGCCAGGGCGAAGTCGTGATACAGGCCAGGCCGATCGCTCTGCCGCGCCTTGCGCAGCGTGAGCCGGAGCCCGAGGTAAAGGATCAGAAAACGCAGCGCGCCCAGGAGAAAAGGAGCGGCCGAGAAAAGCAGTACGGTTTCGGGCCACATTTTGCCTCCCTTGGTGATGCGTCCCGTATTCAGGGAAGGCGGCGGTGCCGGTGTCCCGCAATGATCCGGGTCAATGCCGGAAGGTCTGGACGACCTGGTACATCGGCTTGGTGAGCGGCGCCGATAAAGCGGATAATTCTGAATGAGTTCGTACGGATGCGGACAGGGGGATCGATGCCTGAAGAATCCCTCCAGGCGTTCATCGCGGCCCTGGGCGAACTACGCGGGCGGGCCGGCGGCCCCTCCTACCGCGAACTGCGGCGGCTGAATCCCGAGCGGCTGGCGCCCAGCACCGTGCAGAGCCTGCTGGAGGGTGAGCGCAAACGGACGCCCTCGTGGCCGCTCGTCGACGCCTTCGTCCGCGCCTGCCTGGCCTTCGGGCGCGAGAACGGACTGCGCCTGGAGGACGACGAGGAGGCGTACGTCCGAGGGTGGCTGGACCGGCACCGGAGCGTCTCGGCGAGCATGAGCCAGGCGGCCGAGCCGGCACCGGACGACCGGGACGATTCCCTGCCGAGGATCCTGGGCGGCGGCACCCCGCCGGTCAGAGGCCATTTCTCCGGCCGCCGGCGCCTGCTCGCCGAGCTCGGCACCGCGA
The DNA here is from genome assembly GCF_040659625.1 of Nonomuraea sp. NPDC049750. Taxonomy (NCBI): domain Bacteria; kingdom Bacillati; phylum Actinomycetota; class Actinomycetes; order Streptosporangiales; family Streptosporangiaceae; genus Nonomuraea; species Nonomuraea sp. NPDC049750. The sequence continues at coordinate 174,352 of NZ_JBFANB010000004.1, read as the reverse complement.
TGGCCGCGCAGACGGGCTGGCCGGTGTGCCTGGTGGGGCCCGGCGGCCACGGCAAGACCCAGCTGGCCTCCGAATACATCCACCAGCATTCCTCCAGATACGTCACCGTCTGGTGGGTCAGGGCCGAGCAGCCGAGCCTGATCCGGACCGATCTGGCCTCCTTAGGGCACCGGCTCGACGAGGGCATCGGCGAGGCGGCGATCGTCTCGGAGACGCTGAAGCTGCTGCGGGAGGACCCGCGCTGGGCGCCGTGGCTGCTGGTGTTCGACAACGCCGGGCATCCGGCGACCATGGGGGCGTTCCTGCCGCGTGGCGGGTCGGGGCATGTGCTCATCACTTCCCGCGAGCCCGCGTGGGACGAGGTCGCGGTCCCTATCGACGTCGGCGTGTTCGAGCGCGGCGACAGCATCGAACTGCTCACCCGGCGGGTGCCCGGAATATCCGTCGACGAGGCTGGGCAGGTGGCGGAGGAGCTGGCGGACATGCCGCTCGGCGTCGTGCAGGCGGGCACGTACATCAAGGGCTCCGGCCTGGCCCCCGGGGCCTACCTCGCGCGGCTGCGGGAGCAGCCCGGCCGGATGCTGGACCAGCATCCGCCGGTCGACTACGGGCGCGGGCTGGCCTCGGCGTGGGACCTGGGCTTCGAGACCCTCGCGCAGACCTGCCCCGAGGCCCTGCACCTGCTGCGGCGCTGCGCGTTCCTCCGGCCGGAGTCGATCTCGCGCGGCCTGCTGCGCCAGGGGCGCCTGGCGCTGTCGGGCGAGTCGGTCGCGGTGTTCCAGGATCCGGTGCTGGCCGACAACGCGATCCGGGCGCTCACCCGCTACGGGTTCGTCCGTCTGGCCGGTCAGGGCACGATCCAGGTGCACCGCCTGCTCCAGTCGACGGTCAAGGAGCGCATGGCCGGCGAGGAACGGGAGCGCGTACGGCGGGACGTGCACCGGCTGCTGGCCGGATTCGACTGCGGCGATCCGGACAACCGGGCGAACTTCCCTCGCTACGCCGAACTGGCCGGCCACGCCGAGGCGTCGTCCCTGGCCGACTCCACGGACGAGGAGGTGCGGGGCTTCGTCACCCGGCTGGTCGCGTACTTCCGGGCGATCAACGACGGGGAGGGCGCCGAGCGCTACAGCGGCGTCGCGCTCGAGGCCGGGGCCCGCACAACCGTTCATGACAGTACGGTGGCCCGGCCCGCGCCCGCGCCGGCCGTGCCGCGCCGGGCGCTCCTGGCCCAGGAGATGGAGGGCGACGACTGGGCCCGGCTGATCTACCAGGTGACCACGGGCGACTGCACGCCGATCGTCGGCGCCGACGTCTCCAGGGAGAAGGCCGCCAGGGTCCGGGCGATGAGCTGGGAGTGGGCCGGCCGGCTCGGCTACCCGTTCGCGGACGCGTGGGACTTCGAGTCCGTCCTGGACTACGCGGTGACGCTGCCGGACCAGGCGGCCATGGCCGAGGAGATCCTGGACGGGCTGCGCCGGGAGTGGGAGCGGCAGGACGAGGAGGACCCGCACGCGGAGGACCCGTACGCCTTCCTCGCCAAGATGCCCGCCACCTCCTACCTGACCACCGGCTACCACGGCCGGCTCGCGCGGTCGCTGCTGGGCGCGGGCCGGGAGCCCGTCATCAAGGTGCTGCCCTGGCGCCCGGAGCGCGCCGCGGCCGAGCCCGTGGTCGCGCCCACCCCCGAGCGGCCCCTGGTGTGTCACCTGGCCGGCTCGTACGACCTGCCGGGCTCGCTGGTGCTGTCGGAGAGCGACCGGCTGAGGTGCCTGCGGGTGGAGTACGACCAATGGTCGCCCGACATCCTCGGGGCGCTGGTGACGTACCCCTTCCTCATGATCGGCTTCAACCCTCGCTCATCGTCGTTCGACCTGCTGATGTCCCTGCTGTCGGGCGTCCCCAGCCCCAAGAGGAACATCATGGCGCTCTACGATCCGGGCCCCGGTGGGATGGAAGAGGCCGCCAGGAGGTATCACCTGGCCCGGATCGCCCGGCTGAACATCCGCGCGGCCGTCTTCTGGGGGGACGCCCGCGACTTCATCCAGGAATTGTCGCGCCGCCTGGAGACGACGGCGTGACCATGCCATTGCGCTCCTCCCACATCCGGCGGTGGGCCGCCGCGTCCCGGTGCGCCTTCTCGACGGCCTCGGCGGAGACCTCCTCCTCCCGCCAGGCGTTCAGGGTCCCGGCCATCCGGGCGACGAAGCGCTCGCCGGGCGGCGTGAGGAATCCACTCTCGGCGATCACCCGCGTCGCCCCCTCCGCGGCCTCCCACCAGCGGTAGAACTCGGCGCTCGCGGCCAGCGCCGCCTCCCCCCGCTCGTGCCGCCGCTGCCTGCGCCAGAACCCGCTGACCCCGACATAGGCGTACGCGCCCTGGAAGAGGCCGCCCAGCGGGCGGGGATCGTCGCGCCACGGCGCGTAGTAGCGCCGCTCGCCGGACGGCCGCAGCAGGGGCAGCACGTCGAGCACCGCCGACAGCTTCCCGTGCTGCACCTCGTGCGCGAACGTCAGCGCCAGCGTCGTCGCGTCAGGCGGCGTGGACAGCGCCACGCAGCCGAACGCCTCGCGCGAGCTGCCGCTGATCTGGTCACCGGGTACGTCGGTCAGCGGCGTCAGCACGCTCGTGGCGACGGACACCTCTTCCGCGACGGTCCGGTGATGGGCGAGCATCAGCTCCCATGACCGCCGCAGCGCCTCACCCCAGACGGCCAGCTCGTCGTCGGACAGCCGGTCCGCGGCCAGCCGGGCACCGGGCATCCGGTACGGGTCGAGGTCGTCGACACAGAGCGAGAGGGTCTCGCCGTGGGCCGTGGCCTCCAGGCGGCGCAGCGCCTGCCAGCCGGGGGCGTCCTGATGGGGATCGTCGGGGATGCGTACCGTCTCGTCACCGATCACCTCCGCCGGGCCGCCCGCGCGCCTGACCGTCGCCGAGGAGCCGGCGGAGCCGACGAGTACGGCCCGGCCGAGCGACGGCAGCATGATGCCGCCCTCCTCGGCGGGCACCTCGATCTCGAAGTCCATGCCCGAACGGACGGCGGCCGCGGCCGCTACGGCGGCCAGCCGGGCGGGCGAGTGCCCGCCGGACCCCGTCGCCAGCGCACGGTAGGCCAGCGCGTGGTAGGTACGCCAGGCCCAGGCGCCGACGGCGGGATGGCGGAGCACGGCCGCCACCGCCTCCGGGCGATGCCTCTGGGCCTCGCTCAGCAGCCGGTACGCCTCCGGGGCGACGCGGCCGACCCCGTGGATGAGCAGGACGTGCTTGCTGTGCTGGGCGCTGAGCAGCAGGCGGGCCGCCGCCGCGCCCCCCGCCCCCGAGCCCAGCGCCTGGAAGTGCTCGTCCGGGATGATGTGGTGCTTGAGGCTCATCGGCGCCCTTCCAGCAGGGCGGCGACGTCGCGTTCGACCTCGCCGCGGATATGGGTGATCAGACGGAACAGGTCATCGCAATACACCGAGCGGTTGCCGAAACCGCGGTCCGGGTCGTAGCGGTGCGCGTAGAGGCCGCCGCCGCAGACCGACAGGACCGGACAGTCCCGGCATTCCTTCGCGAGGGCCTCGGCGCCCAGTTGCCGGCTCATGACGGCCGGATGCCGCAGCACGGCGTCGAAGGTGTCGCGGGCGACGTGGAACCCGGTGACGGGAGCGCCGGGATAGGCGGACTTCAAGGTGTCGGACTGCTGGATGCCGCCGTCGGCCTCGATCACCACCATCCGGGCCGGGCCCAGCCCGAGGCTCTCGCTCGACGACGTGCCGCCCATGAGGAGGTGCAGGATGTCGGCGAACAACCGCACCTCGGTCTCCCGCCGCGGGGCGCCGTACCACCGGTCGAAGATCGGGATCAGCCAGTCGGCGTACGGTGTCGCGCCGTCCTCGGCGGGCAGGCCGGGCGGCGGTTCGGCCCAGTTGCCGTGCGGCAGGAGAAAGTCGATCCGCGGCGGCCCGGACTCCAGCAGCGCCTCGTAGGTGGTGAGGGGGTCGCTGTCGAGGTCGACCGTGCACAGCAGCCCGCCGTACAGGTGGAGGTAGCGCTCGGTGAGCAGGTCGAGCGCGGCGGAGACGGTCGCGTGGCTGCCGCTCCCGTCGGCCCGCCGCCGGTGCCGGTCATGATCGGCGGCGTCGCCGTCCAGGCTGAGGCCGACGCGGACCCCGAGATCGTCGAAGAGTTTCAGGTACGTCTCGTCGAGGCGCATCCCATTGGTCTGCAGGCTCACGTCGAGATGGACGCCCGGCCCCAGGGCCTGCCTGACGGCCCGGACGGTATGGGCGATGTGGTCGGCACCGGCCAGGAGCGGCTCCCCGCCGTGCAGGATCAGGTGGACGGACGGCATCCGGTGCGCGTGAGCGTGCTCGGCGATCCGGGAGGCGGTGTGCGCGATGACGTCTTTCGAAACCCGACGCGGCTGCTCTTTCCAGCTTTGATCGGCCATTTCGTAGACATAACAATAATCGCACCTCAAGTCGCATCTACTATGTATTTTTAGGATGAACTGGCACAAAGGCCATGGCTGCCATCCTTCCGGCGGCAGCGGCGTGACCTGGGGCTTTATCTCGCCCAGCCAGGTTTCATGCGAGCGTGGCACGTGGCCGAACCTACCGCTTATCCTCTCCGCAATTCTGCGGTGCCGGCCTTAATCGGCCGCCGGTGGTCCGTCGCGAGTAGCATGGCGGTCCTGACGATGTCGCCCACTGAGAGGACGAAACCCCGAATGTCGCAGCTGGATCCGTTCCGGCACTGCCTGACGTCCCTGCGCTACGAGGGTGACGGTCCGGGCGAGCCCATCACTCTGGAGCAGCGGGCGGCGGACCTGCGGCAGCGGCTGGCCGGTGATCGCGGGCTCGACGACCGGCAACCCGGCGAGCCGGTTCGCAACGTGACCGTCACGGAGCTCCAGGCGATGATCATCGCCGACCTGCTGGACGAGCTCGCCGCGCGCCTGTCCCCCGGCGCCGCCTTCGGGCCTGGCGACAGCGGAGAGGCGCTCGCTGGTCTGGCCAGGGACCTGTCTCAGGAACTGCTCGGCCAGACGTTCATCGGCACTCGGTGAGTCAGTCGCGCAGGAAGTCGGCGGCCTGACGGCGTAGCCGGTCCGGGGCGGTGGACCAGACGGGGGCCCGTGTCATCGCCTCCAGCTTGATCTTCTTCACCTCACGGGGTGCGTCATCGCGCACTCCGAGGTGCTGCCACAGCTGGTCCAGCTCGTCGTACGGCAGCTCCCACGACTCGCCGATCGCGCCCTCCGGCGGGGCCGGCGTCAGGAAGACCTCGTCGGCGGTCTGCGGCGGGTCGACCTGGACGATCGTCAGGCCGAGGCGTTCGGCGGCGTCGCGGAGGAGCCGACGGTGGCTCTCGACGGTCTCCGGCGGCGGCGTCCCATCGGCGAACAGGGCCAGCAGCCAGCCCGACTCGCCGACCCGCGAGAGGTCCAGGACGAGACGCACGCCGGTGCCGTCGGTGAAGGTGCGGTGTGCCAGGCTCGCCGCCTCCCCCGGCCCCTCGGCGCGCGCGACCTCGTCCAGGTCCAGGGCGCCGATCAGCTGCCGCACCTGATCGGCGGCCAGGCGCCCATGGGCCAGGACACGGAGTGCCGGCCAGAGCATCGTCACTCTCCCTCTCGTCGGGTGGACGGTCCGTCGGTGGACGGTCCGTTGGTGGACGGTCCGTAACTGGATGGCCCGTCGGTGGACAGCCGGTCGGATGACAGCTCGTCGGTCGAGGGCCCGCCCGTGTCGGGTGACCCCCAGGTGGTCAGCCAGGCTCTCGGGTTGGCCGGGCGGTGGATGATCCAGTCGGTGTCGCGGAAGTGCGAGGATAGCTCGGAGCCCATGCTCGTCCCGTCGAACGGCCCGCTGGACTCGAACAAGCCCAGCGATATGGGCCGCCCCAGCGCCGTCTCCCAGTCATTCTTCCACGCCGCCAGCTCGGGAAAGGCTCTCATCAGGCTGTCCTTGTCGATGTAGCCGTGGCCGCCCATGAAGTCGCCCGGATAGCGGCCGGGCGGCCAGTGCGAGCGGGCCACCTGCACCATCGCGCTGCTGGAGATGTCCATGTCATAGTCGCTGGGCTGCTCCTCGAGGCCGAGCCGGTACATCGAGTCGAAGGGACGGCGCAGCGGGCGGTTCGGGTCGTCGCCGAACCATTCCCGCAGCCTGCGCAGCGCCTCCGGGTTGCCGGCCAGCTCCTCCCCGGCCGGGAACGTCTTGTGCAGCCCGGCGAAGAACTCGGCGCCGGTCCCCTTGAGCCGGATGTCCACCTCGGCCGGTCCGATGCCGTCGCGCCCGATCGCGTCGAGCAGTTCACCGGCGTAGCGGTGATACCGCTCCGGTGTCATGCCCATGGGGGCCTGCCGGGTGAGGAGCCACTTGAGCTGCATGGGGGACATGCCGAGGAAGTCGAGATCGCGCTTGGTGACGTGGTAACCGGAGTCGTCGTGCGGCCACCACGACGGGTAGGGCTCCTGCCCCTTGAGTACCCGGTCGATCCGGTGGCTCAGCGGGTCGGTGAGGTCGAGTTCGCCCGTGGTCACGGGGGTCGGCCGCAGGGTCCAGCCGCCGTGGTCGCCGGTGGCCACCGGCGGTTCGGCCTCCCGGGAGGACCCGCCGATCCCCGCGGAGACGTGGTCCAGGGTCGCCAGCCGATCGCCCGGCAGCGAGACGTACTCGCGCTGCCGGAAGAAGCCCATCCCCGTGAGCGGCACGGAGATGATGTCCCGCGCGGGCTTCCTGTCGATCAGGAGCACGCCGCGGCCGGGGAGGGTGTCCAGCCAGTCCATGACCACCTGGCGGTCGGCGGACCAACTCGCCAGCGGCCGGTGCCGCATCTCGAACATGTCCCCGGGGCGCAGCCCGGCCCACGCCGAGTGCTCGCCCTCCGGCCACGCCATCCCCCGGTAGGCGATCACCTCCTCGATGCCGCGCCGGGCCAGCTCGGCCTGGGTGAGCTCGTACTGGCGGCGGATGAACTCGCGCAGCGTCTCGCGGTTGTACAGGAGCTCCATGTCGACCGCGCTGCGCGTCTTGCCGTCCATCGGCCAGGACATCGCCTCCGTGAGACCGAACTCCTCCTGGACGACCTCCTGCATCGCCAGCACCCGTACGTTGCTGTTGGCGTTGCGATGCGCCCAGGCCCCGAGCAGTTCGCTCACCGCGATCCGCCGCACCAGGGTCTCGGCGGACGGATCGTCCATCCGTACCACCTTGTCCGGCGCGTGGGCCGGGTCGGCGGGGTCGAGCACGTCGACGCGCAGGACCCGCGCGCCCATGGAGGGGAAGCGCTCGTTGAACGGCGCGAGGACGTAGTCGCCGTCGCCCAGGCGGTTGACCATGTCGGAGCCGACGTGCAGGCCGACGGCGGCCAGGACCAGCTCCGGCGTCGAGGAGCGCATGCTGCCCGCGAGGGCGTCGATGGTGTGCGTCTTGGCGACGCTGGTGCTGGTGAAGGCGCCGTCCCCGGTCAGGAGCGCCTCCGCGACCTGGCGGTGGTGCGCGCGTTCCGGGGAGTCGGGCGGCGGAGGCGGCGCGTAGTGCCCGACCGGCTCCGTCACCGGCAGCATGACCGCGTGGTCCGCCGCTCTGGGCAGCAGCCGCCCGGTGCCCCGCGCGTGCTCGGCGACGTGCCAGAGACGCTGGAGTACCGCCTCGTGCAGGGGGAGCCGGTTCATGCGCTCGAAGAGCGGGCGCAGACCGTCCAGCTGCCGCCTGATGATCGCGATGTCGTTCGGCGGGATCGGGTTGTCGACCCATCTGAACACGCGCGGCTCGGTCTCGCGGAAGAACGTGCGGACGAACGGGTTCGCCGCGTCGGGAAGCAGCAGATGGGACGCGGCCCCGTCGCCGACCCCGAGGAGGGCGCCGCCCCGGCCGAGGGCGAGATCCTGGAGGGTGACGCCGTGCTTGGCGGTCACCGCGTGATACAGGCCGAGGAACACCCCGTCACGGGTGGCCGCCCGCTGCCAGGACTGGTCGGTCGCCTGCTCGCCGGGCATGTGGTCGCTGTAGACGTCCCGGCTGCCGAGCGCGTACGACAGCGGGACCCGTGCGCCGACCGCGCGGCCGACATGCGAGTCGAGCACCTTGACCGTGGCGTCGCCCATGCGTGCGTACCGCTCGTAGGTCACCTGGGTGCCGTCGTCGAACGTGACGAGCTCCCGGTTCAGCAGGCCGTCGCCATGGGTGAGCGGCTCTCTCCTGGTCACGCGGGCACCGGTGACGGGATGGGCGGGCAGGGTCAGTGCCGGGGCGTCGGCGAACCCGTACCTGGCCGCCGCCGGATAGGGCGGCTCGGTCTGTGCCGGGGAGGGAGACTCACCCTCCAGGACCGCTCGGAGGCGGGGCCAGGTGGCGGCGAAGCCGGGGTGCAGGTCGAGCTCCGTGACCCTGGAGATCGGGATCCAGGCCATCGCCCCGGACTCGTCCCCCTTCACGGCGACGGGCACCCGCTCGGCGACGGAGGCGATCACGGTGTCGTGCGACCAGCCACCGTGGTCGTCCCTGACGACCTCCTCGACGTGGATCTCACCGGGCGGCAGGTCGCTCTCCTCTGCGGTCTTCCGCAGGGCCGCCTCGGGTGCCGACTCGTGGCTGTCCCGCGCGCCGCCGGGCAGGGACCAGGTCCCCCCTAGGTCGTCGGACGGATCCCGCTGCCGCATGAGTACGTGCGTCTCGCCGCCGGGGGCGCTGTGGTGGACCAGCAGCCCGGACCTGCCGAAGAGTCCCCGGTGGGCGTGGCCCTGCGCGCAGTTCACCCAGCCCTCGCCCGGCATCGGCGGCAGATCGGGCGCCGCCGCGTGCCCCGGCACCGGTGCCGCCGCGAGCCCCTGCCGGGTCGCCAGGTCCTGCACCGCGGCGACCAGGGACTCTCCGGCGCCCTTCCACGTGGCGTTCGCCTCGCGCAGGAGTTGCTGCAGCTGGCGGGCCTTCTCCTGCGCCCTGGGCAGGTCCCCCAGGATCTCCTTCAGGTGCGTGGCCCAGCGCTCGACCGGCACCCTGTCCTCGAACCCCTGCTCGACCAGGCTGGCGCGGGTGAGCTCCGGCGGGAAGCGGCCGGGGTCGCCGAGCAGGGCGCCGACGCCGCTCGACCGGGGCACCAGGATGGGCACCGCCGCGCCCGCCGCCTCCAGCCCGACCAGCCCGAACCCCTCGCCCCGCGACGGCATGATCACCACGTCGGCGTTCCGCATGTCCGCCAGGATCTCCTCGCGGTCCAGCGTGAAGGGCTTGATCTCGACCTCCCGGCCGGCCACGTTCGACAGCCGTTCCTTCACCTCCGGCACGGTCTCCGGGGCCGCGCCCCGGATGACCAGCCGGACGTCGAGGTCCTTCTGCAGCTCCCGGATCATCAGCGCCGCCTCGTGCCCGCCCTTCTGGGCGGCGTCGGCGCGGCCGATGAGCAGGACGGTACGGGTCCGCTCCCCGAAGAAGGGGCGCTGCCGGGACAGCTCGAACGGCACGCCGGGCAGGAGCTCGTGGACGGGAGGCACACGATCGCCGGGGTTGGAGTCCGCGAGCCGCTGCGCCTCCGTGGCGAGCACCGGGCCGACGCCGGCCAGCATGTCGGCCTCGGCGACGAGCGCCCGCTCGATGCCCTCGAAGTCGCGGCCCAGCGCCTCCATGTCCGCGATCCGGCCGAGCGCGCCGGTCACCATGTGCAGGACGTGCACGAGCGGCGCGTCCGGATAAAGCTGATCACGCGCCCGCAGGGCCGCCGGGCCGGAGTAGCGGCTGTGCCCGATGACGACGTCCACGTCCGGCGGCAGCTCTTCGCCGTCGAACTCCAGCTGGTCCATCTCGCTGCGGCTCGGGTCGTACCGCCGGGGGCCGATCACGTGCAGCCGCTCGCCGCCCGTGCCGCTCGGCACCTCGTGCCCGACCCGGACGTACACCTCGTGCCCCGCCTCCGCGAGCCCCTCGACCAGCTTGCGGTTGACGGCGATGATGCCGCCTTTGTGGGGGTCCCATTCGGTGCAGTACGCGAGCACGCGCAGCCCGGCCCGGTCGAGCTCGTGCTGCTCGGCCAGGCGGTTCCACTCCTCGGCGAGCTCCCGGCTCAGCCGTTCCCGCTCGGCGGGCGCCGCCTCGGCCAGCCGGCGCTGGTGCTGCTGCCAGAGCCGCTCGCGCTGCTCGGCCTGCTCGTCGCGCAGTACGCCGTCCGCCTGGGCCGTGTAGCGCTCCCGGAGCCGCTCCGTCCTGCCCTCCGGGTCGAGGTCCACGCCGTGCGCGGCGGCCATGTCGGCGATGCCGGGCAGCTGGGCCCGCAGCTCTTCCGGCAGCCTGGCGTCGAGGTCCGCGTACGTCCTGCGGAACCAGTCGGCCTCCTCCTGGGTGAACGGGCGCTCGCGCGCCTCCCGCAGGATCTCCTCGGCCCTGGCCGGGCCACGCCAGTGCCCCGTGTCGTCGAGGGAGTTGCGGTAGACGACTTCGCCGCCCCATTGGTGGAGGGTGATCGCCTCCAGGTACCTGGCTCGGTCGATGGCCCGCATGGTGTCGGGGATGCCGCCGTACCCCTGGTCGTGGATGTCCTGGGCGACCAGGCGTCCGACCCCGTCCCGGTCGCGCATCCGCAGGTAGCGGTTGAGCACGGACAGGCGGCTGATCGGCGCCGGGACGGCCATGACGTGGGCCTCGGCGCGGTAGCCGAGGGCGTGGAACTGGGCGGCCTCGGTCTCGACGGCCTCGCTGCTGTTCATCGCGCCTTCGCGGATGAGGTTGACCCGCAGCTCGGCGGCCAGGGCGATGACCTTCTTCATCCAGAAGTACGCGTCCCCGCCGGCCTGTTTGGCGGCGATGCGGTCGTTCTCGGCCATCAGCTGGGCGTACCTCGGGTGGTACTTCAGCAGGCCGTCGAAGTCGGCGATGAGGGCGCGGTCGGGACCCATGCCGTCCATGGCCGACTGCTGCGCGGTGGTCTTGCCCGACGCGGCCTGGCCGCCGATGAACACGATGCGCGGGTGCTCCGGCCGTCTCACGCCCGCCATCAGGTCGGGGACGATGTCCCGCCGGAAGATGAGGTCGTTGTCCTCCTCGGTCAGCTTCCACTGATCGGGGCCGCTGGTCTCGTACTGGTACGGCCGCCCTTGGCTCCGGTCCTCGGCCGGGCCGTACATCTGCGGTGGGGCGGCGTCCTTGCCGCTCAGGAGGTCGAAGAAGCTCCGGCCACCGGGCACCGGATCGGCGGCGCTCGCCTGCGGGCGCCGGGTGGGGGCGTCCTCGGCGGTGCGCGGGCCGTCACTCGGGGTGCCGCCCGGGATGTCCGCCTGCGCCGTGGCTGTCGGCTCGGCCCGATGAACGGCGTCGGTCTGGGTGGAGCTGAGGTTGTCCCGGACGTGGTCGAACGAAGGGTCGTCGTGGGCGGGGGTATGGTCCGGCAGGACAGAGGGCGCCACGGCCTCCCTGGCCTGCGGGCTGTCCGCAGGATCCGCTACCTCGGCGCGGTCGGCGGGAGCTGGCGGGTCGGCGGGAGCTGGCGGCTCAGCGCGCTCGCGCGTGTCCGCATGCTCGGTCGGGTCCGTCGAGTCCGTCGGGTCCGCCTGCTGTCGTGGCTCCTGTCGGGGCTGCTGTCCCGGTTCCTGGTGCTCTGGTTCCTGGTGCTCTGGTTCCTGGTGCTCTGGTTCCTGTTGTGCCGGTTCCGGGCGGTGTGGCGTCCTCGTGCTACCGGCCTGTTCCGGCCTGGACGTCGGCACCTTGGTGTCCGATACGCCCCGGGGGACCTCCGCACGTTCCCGGGGAGCGGCCACGTCCTGCGCCGGGAAGCCCCTGGCCTCGACCGGCCCACCAGGACCAGCAGGTGTGTCCGGCGGCGCCGAGACGGGCGACGCCGAAGCGGGCGGCGCGACGGTCGCGGCGGCGCGGGCCGTGTCGGCGGCCAGTGCGGCGGTGGAGGCCGTGTCGAGGGCCTGGCGCGGATGGCTGATCGCGCTCATGACGTCGACGCTGAACGGGCTGATCGTGTTCGTCCGCCCCACGCCCGCCACGACGCCGCCGAGCAGCGATTCCGCGGTCGGCATGTCCCACTTGCCGTACACGATGCCGTTGGAGACCAGGCTGGCCGGCGTCGAGATCACCGCGTTCGTGAGGCCGGTCTGCAGCGCCCTGCCGGGAAAGCGCATGACGGCGTTGAGCGCTCCTGGAGCGTCGCCGGCGGCGGCGTTGAGCGACCTGATTCCGGGCATCCGCCCGACGAACCCGGCCACCGGCCCGGCCACCTTCGACGCGAGCACCGCGCCCGAGGCGTCGCCCAGGATCGTGGAGGCGGTCTTCTGCCCGTCCCACTGGGTGCGGGTGCCCCGATCCATCTGTTCCTTCTGGGCGACGTAGTCCATCAGGAAGCCTTCACCGATCTCCTCGGGAATCTCCCTGAGCATGTGGCTGGCCGCCGCCCTGGCCAGCAGCCCCTTGCCGGCCTGCCGTCCGCCCAGCGCGGCGAGCTTCGGCGCCTGCTTGATGGCGGCCGACCCGGCGTACCTGCCCTTCGCCACCCGTTCCAGCCAGGTGAACACCTTGTCCATGAACGTCCGCAGCCGGCCGGCGAACTTGCCGATCAGCGGCGTCAACACGCCCGCGCTGGCCGCCGTCGCGAACGCGGAGATGGCGATGGACGAGACGGTGATCCAGAATCCGGCGTTGATCAGTAACTTGGCGTACTGCGTCTCACGCGCGTAACTGTCGTGCTGAAGGGCGTACGCGTGCGCCAGCGCGGCGAGGGCAGGGATGCCCTTCCCCTCCGCGAGCAGCTGGTCGGCCTGCCTCTTGAACTCCTCGGCCGCCGAGCCGAAGTAACCCTGCATGATCAGGTCACGCGCCGTGCCCCCGGCCACCGCGAACTCCAGCGCCGCCTGGCTCCAGTCCTCGAAGGCGACCGCCAGCGCCGCCTCGCCGGATTCGCTGGCCTCCGGCCACATCTGTCCCGAGGACAGCAGCGCGATCAGCGCGTCGCACCACGCGGGCAGGCTCGTCCCCCACGCGGGCGTGATGTCCGTGGCATAGCCGCCGCTGCCGATCGTGTCATCCTGCCCGGCCAGGGGGCTGGTGACCGGGGTGCTGACGTTTCGGGTCACGCCTTCCCTTCCCCACGCATGATCAGGCCCCAAACATGATCAGGACGGCATCACGCGTCTGGGCGCCACCAGGTCGGCGTCGGCCCCCGCCGAGTTGGTCACGTTCTCCGTCACCGCAGGCCCGGCCGCCACCGCGAAGTCCGCCGACTCGGCGCCCGCCCGGAGCATGGCGTTGGGGCCGTCGTCGGCCAAGTACGCCTGCTCGAACTCCCGGCCGGCCGAGTCGTGCCCCCACGGCGCGGCCGCGTGCAGGCTCTCGATCCTGCCTCTGGCCTCGGCCAGCTTGTCCCGCAGCTGGACGGCCGCGTCCGTCCAGCGCGCCACCCCGCCATCGACCACGTGCCGATGGATTTCCAGCCGCTCCCCCATGGCCTGTCCTTTACGCGCGTACGCCTGTACCGCGAATAGACGCTAGTGCGCGGCGGACCCGCCGGAACCACGCTTCACCGATCGTCGAAACGATCCGCTGACACTTCAGAGGCGGGTGACGAACCAGTCCGTGGCCAGGCGGGCCACCTGCTCAAGCGTGCCGGGCTCGGCGAACAGGTGGGACGCGCCCGGCACGATCTCCAGGCGGACCTCGCCGGGCATCCGCCGCATCGCCCGGAGGTTGAGGTCGATGACCGCCGGATCCTCGCCGCCGACGATGAGCAGGGTGGATTGGCGTACCCGGGTGAGGACGTCGTCCGCCAGATCGGGCCGCCCGCCTCGGGAGACGACGGTCCGCACCGCGTCGGGCCGCTCCGCCGCGGCGACCAGGGCCGCCGCGGCGCCGGTGCTGGCGCCGAACAGGCCGATGCCGAGGTCCGCGGTCCTGGCGTCGGCCCTGGCCCAGTCGGTCAGCGCGGCCACGCGGTCGGCGAGCAGGCCGATGTCGAACCTGAGCTCGCCGGTCACGGCGTCACGCCGTTCCTCCGCCGTGGTCAGCAGATCCGCCAGTACGGTGACCAGGCGAGCGGCCTGGAGCTGCCCCGCGACGTACCGGTTGCGCGGGCTGTGGCGCCCGCTGCCGCTGCCGTGCGCGAACAGCACCGCTCCGCGCGGCTCGGCGGGCACGGCGACGTCGGCGTCCAGGGCCACGTCACCGATCGGGATCCGCACGCCGGCTTCCGCGATGTTCATGTCCCCTCCCCGAAAGATCCTCTCCCCCGAAGGTCTTCTCCCCAGAAAGGTCCTGTCCCCAGAAAGGTCCTGTCCCCAGAAAGGTCCTGTCCCCCGACAAGGTCTCCTCCCCGAAGCTAGACCGCGAACGGGTACGTCTCGGGCGCCTCGCCCCGCTCCCAGACGGCGGTCCGCTCGAGCGGTTCCAGCGCGCGGGTGTCGTCGATATGGATCAACGCGTCGAACTCGTCGGCCACCCGGGCCTGGAAGTAGTGGCTCTGCCGCTCGGTCTGCGGCCGGTAGATCACCCCGATGGCCCGTTGCAGCCGCGCCGTCCGCAGCACGTCGGCGGCGGGCTTGGCCACGTCGAACCAGAGCAGGAACTCCCCGCTGCTCGCCTGGTGCAGCAGTTCCTCCACGCTGCCGGGCAGCGCCGGCCGGACCGTCTTGCGCTCGGCCGGGCCGCCCCAGTCGTCGGCGGCGGTGACCGTACCCGAATAGGTGGTGAAGCCGATCAGGCGGCACTCGCCGGGATGGCGCTCGCGGACCAGCCGGCCGACGTTGAGCTCGCCCCGGGCGCCCATCTCGGTCGCCCGCGCGTCGCCGAGGTGGGAGTTGTGCGCCCACACCACCAGCTTGGCGGGCTCACCACGGACGCGGCCGAGATGGTCGGCCAGGGCGTCCAGGGCGTCGGCCATGTGCTCGTCGCGCAGATTCCAGGAGGAGATGCGGCCGGTGACCATCGAGCGGTAGTAGCGCTCGGCCGAGCGCACGCTCACGGCGTTGCGCTGGGCGTGAAACAGCTCGTCCTCGGCCAGCAGGCCGTCTCTCATGGTGTACTCGTACGCGTGCCGCTGCAGGTCGGCCAGCTGGGCGACCACCTCTTCCTCGCACGACTCCCCCGCGCCGAAGGCCGCCGCCAGCCCGTACGACTGGGCGTCGCCGTCGGCGTGGTCGAAGCAGGCGTACCGCTCGCGAGCCCGCGCCGCGGCCTCAGGGGACACCCGATCGAGGTAGTCGATGACGTCCTGCATGGACCGGTACAGGCTGTACAGGTCCAGCCCGTAGAAACCGGCCTTGCGCACCTCGTCGCCGACCTGGTCGTTGTGATCGCGCAGCCAGCCGACGAAGTCCACAACGGCCGTGTTCCGCCACATCCACGTCGGGAACCGCTCGAAACCGCGCAGCGCCTCCTCCACCGTCTCGTCCTCGCCGCGATCGCGTACGTAGCGGTTGACCCGGTAGGCGTCCGGCCAGTCGGCCTCGACCGCCACGCCGTGGAAGCCGCGTTGTTCGATGAGCTTCCTGGTCATCTCCGCCCGCGCCGCGTAGAACTCGGCGGTGCCGTGCGTAGCCTCCCCGATCAGCACCAGCCGGGCATCCCCGACCAGCCCGAACAGGGTCTCGTCCGGGGGCACGCCGTTCTCGACGACCGCGGCGGCCATGCGGATGATCGCCGCCTCGGACCGCCCGCCGCCCGAGCGCGTACTGTTCGCGTTCCCGGGCCGTGCCGCCGCCCGCAGCAGCTCCCGCACCTCTTCGTCGGTGACCTGGTCGAAGTCCCAGTACGCCTGCCCGACGGCGAAGAACGGGGACGGCGTCGTGGCGCACACGACCTCGTCCGCCTCCAGCCGCAGCTCCTCGCAGGTCGAGCTGGGCGCGGCCGGCACCGCCACCACGATGCGCTCCGGCCGCAGCCGCCGCACCGCGAGCAGGGCCGCCCGCATGCTCGACCCAGTGGCCAGGCCGTCGTCGACCAGCATGACGGTACGGCCGCCCAGCTCCGGCATCGGCCGCCCCTCGCGATAGGCCAGCTCCCGCCGTACCAGCTCGCGGCCCTCCCGCTCGGCCGCCCTGCGCACGACCGACGGTTCGATGCCGAACCCGCGGACGACCTCCTCATTGAGCACGATCACCCCGCCGCTGGAGATCGCCCCCATCGCGAGCTCCTCGTGCCCCGGCACGCCGAGCTTGCGCACGAGGAACACATCCAGCGGGGCCTCCAGCGCGGCGGCCACCTCGTAGGCCACAGGTACGCCGCCGCGCGGCAGCCCGAGCACGATCACGTCGTCACGATCGCGGTATTGAGTCAGTAGACCGCTCAGTGCCCGTCCGGCGTCCCGGCGATCACGAAAGGTGTGATCTGCCATAACCGCCCCATCCCATCTCGTGACAGAGCATGTGACCTGCTCCTACTCCGTCCCTTCCCTCCCTTGGGCAATCAGTCCCTTCCGTGGATTAATCACTCGTGTCTCATCCCATCGGCCGGCACCGTCTCCGGCCAGTCCGCCTTGGCGGCCGGCCGGCGGGTCGAGATCCCTTTCCGGGTCAGAGGCCGGTGACGGCGAAACCGAGGGAGCGGTCCTGCGTCTGTCCCTCACACTTGGGATCACGCGAGTCGAACAGATCGCCCCAGCTCGCCCGGCAGCGGAACAGCTCGACGCCGACGGCGTTCGGCGCCCCGGGCACGGACTGCGGCGCGCTGGTCCAGATGAAGCCGAGCCTGCGCACGACCGTCTTGCCCTCACAGGCGGCGTCGGCGGAGGTGAAGGTGTCGGTGCCGTCCTGACAGCTCATCAACGCCGTGGTTCCGGGCAGCTGGGTCATCGACAGGGTCCCCATGTTGCCCTCCGGACGGTAGTTCGCCGGGAGCCGGGCGGTGTCGCTGGCGTGGTCGTACGGGTAGCCCGTCGTGTTGTGCCTGATCAGGTGGGTGTAGGCGCGCGTGTAGCCGAGCGCCGGCAGCTCCGTCGTCTGGCCCTCACACCCCGGATCCGTGGAGGCGAAATGTCCCACGCCGGGAACCTGGCACCGGTAGACCAGGCGCGTGGGCACACCGGCGGGCGGCGTGATGTAGAAGCGGCCGACGCTGCCGAGGTTGGTGTAGGTACCGCAGTTGTCAGGGTTGAGGAAGTAGTCCGCCGTCCCGCTACGGCACGAATAGACCACGCGGGTGTTGGGCTCGTCCGCCCCGGCCGGCTGGCCGAGGGAGAACTCGAAGTGCGAACCCGCAGGCACCGGCCCGTCCGTCACGATGTGCGGCCCGGCGAGGTTGACGTATCGGGCGATCTGGCTCCCGTAGAGGCTGCGTCGCTTGGTGACGGGCTGCGCCTTGTCCGCCTTGATCTGGTCGGCGGTACGGACGCCGGTCCACGCGTGCACGTCGTCGACGTCTCCGGCGAACGGTGTCGCCGCCGCGCTGTTCTGCCGGCCCCGGCCGATCTGGAACGCGCCTGTGGCGTTCACCGTCGCCGTGGCCTTCTTCCAGGCCACCTTCGCGCCGTCGACATAGAGCCGGATCTCCTGAGCCGCCGGGTCGTAGACCCCGGCCAGATGCGTCCACGCCCCGGCCTGCGCGCTCTCTCCCGAATCGGCGCTGAGGGCGGTCAGCTGGGTGTCGGTCGCCGACTGCGGCAGCGCGAACGACCACTTGTGCGTGTCACCGCGATAGCGCAGCTGGAAGCCGCTCCCCTGGACGGCGTCCTGGCTGAGGACCGTCCGCCACTGATCGTCGGCCGCGTCCAGCCTGGCCCACGCGGTGACGGTGAAACCGGCATCGGTACGGAGCACCGGCACGCCGGTCGCCAGTGTCTCGCTACCGCCGCCGAACCGCACCGCCCCGCTCCCGACCTTGCCGGTGCTCCAGGAGGCGGCGCTGCCCAGGGCGCCGACCCGGTAGCTACCGGACACCTCCTGCGCCGTCGTGCCGGTCCCGTCGTCGAGCGGCAGGAACAGCTCCTCGGCCGCCGGGCTGCCGGCCAGATCGTGGATCTCCTCGGTGGCCAGGGTCCGGTCGTAGACGCGCACCTCGTCCAGCGAGCCCGGCCAGTAGTCGACCGGCCCGGCGGCGTATCGGGCCCGGCCCAGCTGCACCGTCCCGCTCGCGCTCCATGGCGTGGTGTGAGCGGCGGGCGCGCCGGCGACGCCGTCCACATAGAGCTTGATCTCCTTGGCGGCGGCGTCGTACTCGCCGACCAGATGGGTCCACCGGCCGGCGACCGCCGGGCCCGCCGATTCGGCGACGTGACGCGCGGCGGCGTCGGCGTCGGAGGCCGGCATCATGAAGTTCCACTTCTTGGTGTTCGGGTTGTACTGCAGGAAGAACCCGCTGATCCGGCTGCCGTCCTGGCTGACCGCCGTCCGGTAGACGGTGTCGAGCCGGTCCAGCTTCACCCAGGCCGAGACGCTGAACGTCTTCGTCGTATCCACGGTGGCGCCGCCCGTGGTCTCCCCATACGCGGTGCCGCCGTCCAGCCAGAGCGCGTCACCATGGCGGCCGGCCCGCCAGCGCGCCGCGGCTGAGAGGGTCGCGTCGTGCTGGGCGGGCGACTCGTCGACGGCCTTGGTCTCGACGTACCCGTCGAGCTTCCAGTGGCCCCTCGGGGGCGTGCCCGGCCCGACGATGAAGTGGTAGCGGTACAGCGGCCCCAGGTTGTCCGCGCGGTCGACGCTGCGGGCGTACAGGTCCAATGAGCCGTCCTCCGGCGGTGTGACCAGTATGTTCGCGCTGCCCGAACTGGCGGTGACGGAGGAGAAGGTGTTCTCCTGGCCGTACAGGAAGTACTCGAACCCCTGCACGTCACTGACGCCGTCGGCGCTCAGGGTGAATCCGCCGGTGCGTCCGATGCCGCCGCCTCTGGGGCAGGGGTCGTAGTCCGGTGGCGGGCATTCGGGGTAGGTCGCCGAAGTGACCTTCGGCGCCTTGTCCGGGCCCTTTCTGTCGATGGTGACGTCACACCACTGCCCCCACGGCCCGAAGTCGACGCCGTCGGCGCCCCGTACGCGATAGGCCAGATTGGCGCCGTCTCCGGCGTTCGCCGCCGGCACGTCCATGGTGAAGGTGGAGCCGGACGCCTTGTACTCCGTCGCGGCCACCCCGAGCCGCGCGCCGAACCTCGTGTACCACTCGAACTGGGCCTGCACCGGGCCGCCGTCGGGGTCGGAGACGACCGCCGACATCTGCGGCCCGCGCGGTCCCTTGTTGGGGTCGTTGTCGATGTAGGGATTGATGTACGGCTCGTTCGGCTGCACGGCGCACGCGGTGTTCTCCACCGTCTGGCCAGTCGGCGTGTTGGGGTAGCTGTTGTACGTGATGACCAGGCTGGGGTTGGTGTTGAACTTCTTCCAGCCGTACGCGTCGCCCTCGTTCGCCGCCTTCAGCATGATCGCCGTGAGGCCGTTGCTGTTCGCCACCGCCGTGTTGACCGCGGCGGTCGCGTCGAACCCGACCCAGTTGCCGGGGCAGGCACCGCTGTAGCCATAGGCGACGTTGACCGTCCCCAGGCCGACCGGGCCGCCGCCGGGGAAGGGCTGGTTGTTCCAGGTCGTCCCCGCGCTGACGGGGTTCGTCCCCCACGCCTCGACCGGCCGGGCCGAGCATGAGGGGGCGTAGTTCTCGAAGGCGTTGAACTCCGCCACCTGTACGTGCTTGCCGACCATGAACGACGCGTCGTACTGGAAGTACGAACGGGCCACCCCGATGCCGTTGCAGCCCGCCCAGTTGCAGTAACCGACCTTGGCCAGGTTCTCCCCGTCACCGCCCCAATAGGCCTGCGACGGATGGCCGGACAGCACCATGGCGAACCCCGTCTGGCCCGCGGCGAAGTCCGGATCGATGTACAGCGGGAACGTCGCCGCCGGATCGCTCAGCAGCTTCTTGTCCGGCCGCAGGACCAGCGTGTCCTTGCCCAGCTCAAGCTCGCCCACGGCCCGCTTGGTGGCCGACGGCGTCGAGTCCCACGCCATCGGCGCGCCGGACCCGAAGACCTGCTTGCCCTTGTCGTCGTAGGCGCCGATGTTCCCGTGCCCGTCGCCGCGTACCGACACGCCCTTCGCCGCCAGGCCGAACGACAACTCGGCCAGCTTCGGATTCGCCGCCGCGGCCTTGTCCTTCACCACCAGCACCTCGGTGAAGCCCTGTGCGGTGGCGGTCATACGCAGATCCACCCCCGCGATGACGTCGGGGTAGGTCGCGGAGTCCCGGCTCAGCACCGGCTTCGGCAACGGTGTCGGCCAGCGCAGCTCGACCTGCGCCTCGCCCTGCCCGAGCCGTACGAGAGGCTGGTCGCCGCCGCCGGAGAAGACCACGGGAACCGTGGTCGCGCCCGGCTCCACCCCGCCGTCGGCCCGCTGCCGCAGCGCGGTGTCGACCGGCACCCAGCCGGAGTCACGCTTGGCCCGGACCGGGATGGTCCGCAGCTCGGCCGTGAACGATCCGTTCGGGTTGGCGTAGACGTCCCGGCTCTCGGCCTGCTCCGCGGTCACCGCGACCCGCTTGCCGGACCGCTTCGCCTCACCGACCGCCCAGGACGCGGAGCCCACCGGATCGTTGACGGTGAAATTTGTTGAACTCGCGGTAACCGC
This sequence comes from Nonomuraea sp. NPDC049750, assembly GCF_040659625.1. Classification (NCBI taxonomy): domain Bacteria; kingdom Bacillati; phylum Actinomycetota; class Actinomycetes; order Streptosporangiales; family Streptosporangiaceae; genus Nonomuraea; species Nonomuraea sp. NPDC049750. Next base: position 153,833 of record NZ_JBFANB010000004.1, on the reverse strand, counting down.
CGCCGCACTCGCGTCAGCCGGTACCGCCACGGGTAATAAGCCGGCGCATACGGCCGTCAATCCCACGAGCGGAGCACGCGAACATCGCCACACGGTGTCTCCAAAAGATAATCGGGGGCAGCCTGCAACGGCCCTGTTGAGCTGCCGGTTCGATAGAAGAGGCCGCACATTTCGGCCAGGCTCAGTGTCAGCCGCCGAAGATCCTTGAGCCAGGGCATACACCGGACATTTGGCGGACTTTGTCCTGCCTCACGCACCAGGTCCGGCCGGGGGCTGTGACATCACTCGCGGTGATCTCAGAACGTGCGGGACACCGCCGTGTCCCGGCCCTCGGATCCGGCCGTCGTGACCCGGTAGCCGCTTGCCGGCTCGGTTGATGGCTCGATTGGTGGCCGTGATTACGTCCAGTCCGGCTCTGATCACCATTCGCTGACGCTCGCGACCCGATCCCTTTACTATCTAATGTGCCTGCGCTGAGCCGTATATCGACAGGAGACGACAAATGGTCGGAAAGTCCGGAACGTCAGCAATAGCGCTGTGAGGCTGCTCACGGGTCGCTATCGGCTGCTCTCGCAGCTCGGCCAGGGCGGCATGGGCACGGTCTGGCGGGCGACGGACGAGCTCCTCCGGCAGGAAGTGGCCGTCAAGGAGGTGCGGCTCCCGTCGGACCTCGACGAGGCATCGCGGGCCGAGCTGACCGAACGCACACTCCGTGAGGCGCGCGCCGCGGCGACGCTGCGTTCCCACCCGTCCATCGTCACCGTGCACGATGTGGTCCTCGACGACGACCGGCCGTGGATCGTCATGGAGCTGGTCCGCGGCCGCTCCCTCGACCGGGCGGTACGCGACGACGGCCCCCTGCCGCCGCACCGGGTCGCCGAAATCGGCCTGCGGATGCTCGACGCGCTCGCGGCGGCGCACGCGTCGGGCATCCTGCACCGAGACGTCAAACCCGCCAACGTCATGCTCACCGACGACGGACGGGTGCTGCTGACCGACTTCGGCATCGCGACCGTCGCCGGAGACACCGGGCTCACGCAGACGGGGATGCTGAGCGGCTCGCCGGGCTACATCGCCCCGGAGCGTCTGCGGGGTGAGGCCGACGGCCCGCTCGCCGACCTGTGGTCGCTCGGCGCCACCCTGTTCACGGCGGTGGAGGGCGGCCCGCCGTTCGCCCGCCCGAACGAGGCCGCGGTGCTGGCCGCGGTGCTGATGCAGGAGCCTGCCCCCTTCCGCCTGGCCGGCCCGCTCGCCCCCGTGCTGGCCGCGATCTTGGACAAGGACCCGGAACGCCGCTGTCCCCCGGACGAGGTGGCCGGGTGGCTGGAGGCCATCTCACGCGGAGATTCCGCGACGGGCCCGGCTCCGAAACAAGAACGGACCATGCCGGGCCGCTCGCCCCAGCGTCCGCCTCGACGCGTCCGGCCCCAGGTCCTGGTGGGAGCCGCGCTGGCGGTGGTGCTGACCGTGGCAGCGGGGGTCGTGGTCGTGCCGATCCTGTTTCCGAACATCGTCCGCCTACTCGGCTACGCGCTCACACCCCGGACCACCTACTCCGCGGCACCGAGGTTCAGCCCGTCGCCGTCGGCGACGGCCACACCGCTGATCACTCGCGACTTCGAGGCCTGCGACCTGCTGACCAACGCCCAGACGCGCTCGCTGTTCGGCACTCCGATGAAGCGCCAGTACGTGCTCGACACCTCCTGCGGCTGGTCCGCGACGGACGGCACCGGCCTGCGCGTCATGGCGTTCCGTCTGCCCAATGCCTCGGCAGCCGGTCTCTACCACCAGAGCCTGGTCAAGTACATGAAGGACGAGCCGAAGCGCAACCCGGGGACCAAGCTCCGCAAAGGGCCGAAGGTCGGCGACGAGGCGTACAGCTATACCCAAAAGCGCACCTGGGGGTTCGCGCCCTACCAAACCCACACCACCTTCCGCCTGTTGAACGTCTCGGTGGTCATCGACGTCTCTGCCCGGCAACCTGGTCACGCCACTGCGGATCGGGCGGCCAAGCTCGTCGCGGCGTCCGTCAACAGGTATCGGTAGCCCAGCACGTCCAGTACCCGATTCTGTCGACCTGCTGCTGATATACTAATTCTGATTCGTATATACAGCGAGGTGACGTCATGACCAAGACCTTGATCGACCTCGACGACGAAGCCTTGGCCGAGGCCGCAAAGCTGCTCGGCACCTCCTCCAAGAAAGACACGGTCAACGCCGCCCTGCGAGAGATCGTCGATAGACGCAGACGGGCGGCGGCTGTGGCGCGCATGCGTGAGATGGTGGCCCAGGGAGAGATCGACTTCTCCGCCATCGACAAGAGCGACAGCGCACAACCGGACGTGGCGTGACGGAGCTCTATCTCATCGACACCAGCGCCTTGGTCCGCTTCTACCGAGGCCAGGCTGGGACGGAATGGGACCAGACCGTCTGCGCCGGGCTCGTCGGCATCTGCGAGCCGGTCAGACAGGAGTATCTTCGCGCCGTCGGCGGCCGACCCGCCTTCTACGAGGCCGGCGACCTCCTCCGGGAAACCTTCCCGTACTACGCCATCCCCGACTCCGCCTGGACCGAGACCGGCGAGTTGCAGCGCGAGCTCGCCGACAAGGGGTGGCACCAATGCGCCTCGCCGGTCGATCTGCTCATGGCGGTAACGGCCCGGCACCACAAGCTCACCGTGCTGCACGCGGACGCCGACTTCGACACCATCTCCCGCCTGACCGGACAGCCGGCGCGGTGGATCAGCTGACCGATCGTCGCCGGCGTCGTGAAACCGACCGTCCCCCTATCACCCTTCACCGGATACTTGATCGCGTTCCGGACCCGTTCCGGGATATGCGCCCGCATCCGCGACGAGGCCGGCGAATCGGGACATGTAATATCCCTGATATGTTCATGGGCGAGGGCGTCGAGTGGGGCCTGCACTGCTGTCTGGCACTGGCATGGCTGGAAGAACAGGCTCCCGTGGCCACGGCCCAGCTGGCGGAGATCTTCGAACTCCCGCCCGCCTACCTCAAGAAGCGGCTACAGCCGCTGGTCCGGGCGGGCATCCTGGCTTCCACCCCGGGCGCGCGCGGCGGCTACCGCCTGGCCCGTACGCCCGAGCGCATCACGCTCATGGACGTCGTGAGCGCGATCGAAGGCTCGGCCGAGGCGTTCCGCTGCACCGATATCCGGCAGCGCGGAGCCGGCGCGGAGACCCCCGCCCGGGAGTTCGAACGTCCATGCGGCATCGCCACCGCGATGCGCCGCGCCGAGCTGGCCTGGCGGCGTGAGCTGGCCGCCCAGACGCTCGCGGACCTCATCGCCGCCAGCCCTGCCGGCGCCCCTCGCCGAGTACAACGCTTCCACCAGCGGCTCGGCACCTGACGGCACAACCCGGCCGATCGGCCGGGCTCTCTTGCGACTGACGACACGGCCCGGCCAATCGGTCGGGCTCTCTTACGAAGGAGAATCGGGATGCCAAATGTCTCGATAATGGGCGGTCGAGCCACCGCACCTACCGGCCGGGCCGGCCGGGCCAGGGCCGCTCACCATCACCCGTCCCGGCAGGGCGGACTGGGCCCGGTCCTGGTCCTGGTCCTGGCCATGGGCACCTTCTCCGTGGGGACCGACGCCTTCGTCATGGCAGGTTTCCTGCCCAGCACCGCCGCGGACCTCGACATATCCACCGCCACGGCCGGGCAGGCCGTCACGGTCTTCGCCGCGGCCTACGCCTTACTGTCTCCGCTCCTGGCCACCGCGACCGCCCGCGCCCCACGCCGCGCGCTCCTGGTCACCGCCCTACTCGTCCTGGGCTTGGCGAACCTAGGCTCCGCCCTGGCTCCTAACTTCGCCCTGCTGATGGCCTCCAGGATCGCCGCCGCCGCAGGAGCCGCCGCGTTCACCCCGAACGCGGGCGCCGTAGCCGCCACCCTCGTACGTCCGGAACGACGAGCCCGAGCACTGGCCGTGGTCATCGGCGGGCTGACCATCGCCACCGCACTCGGCGTGCCACTCGGCGACCTGGCGGGCCACTGGCTGGGCTGGCGCCCCGCCCTCGCGCTGGTCGCCGGCCTCTGCCTGATCACCGCGATCGGCGTGGCCCTCCTGCTACCCGCCCTGCCCGCCAACCCGCCGGTCCCGCTACGCACCCGGCTGTCCGTCCTGGGCAACCCCGCAGTCCGCGCCATTCTCCCGCTGACCGTGCTCGGCATGGCAGCCGCCTACACGGTGTACGCCTACAGCGTCCCCGCCCTGTCGGCCGTCGGGATCACCCCCTCGGCCACCGTCTGGGTCCTGGCCCTTTACGGGGTGGGCGCCGTCGCGGGCAACCTCGCCGCCGGATACGCGACCGACCGCTGGGGCAGCGTCCGCGTCTTGACCACCGGCTACCTGACGATGGCCACGGGTCTGGGCCTTCTCGGCGCGTTGGCCGCCGCCCACACCACCTCCCCGGTCATGGTCGGCCTGCTCGCCATGGCCTGGGGCGCTGGTAGCTGGTGCCAGACGCCGCCGCAGCAGCACCGGCTGATCGCCGTCGCCCCCCACGAGGCTCCGCTGGTCGTGGCTCTGAACTCCTCCGCCATCTACGTGGGCATCGGCGCCGGAACCCTTCTCGGCGGACTGACTGTCTCCTTGGGCCCCACCAGCATGTACGCCGCTGCCACCGCTCTGGCCATCCTCGCCTTGACCTACCTCCTGGCCACCGCCGGCAGAGCTCGGGGGAAGAAATCCGAAGACACCCCCTGACCGGCTTGGTGCTCAGTCTGTGGGCGCTTGGCTCTCGGCGCGCTCGGTGTCGGTGGGCACGCCCACGAAGGTTCCCTTGCCCAGAACCGAGTAGAGCGTGCCGTCGGCAAGCAGGGCATTGAGCGCCCGACGGGCTGTCCCTTTGGAGACACCCAGTTCGACGGCCAGTCGCGGCTCGCCGGGGACGGGCATGCCCGGTTGGTATACGCCTGCTGCGATCCTGCGCCGGATCTCGTCCGCCACGGCCTGCCAGCGGAGCTCATCAGGCTTGAAGTCCATAGGGCAACGATAGGAACCCAAAGGTTCCCATTCATTCCTCGGGGTACCTAGGGGAAGGACTAGGAAGGTTCACGTAGCCTGCAGTTGTGCAACAACCTTCGGGCTACGACCTTGATGCGCTGCGTGCCACCTTCCCCGCCTGGTCCTTCTTCCGCAGTGATGCGGGGGCGTTCTACGCGACCCGGCGCGGTGTCCAACTCCGGAATGCCGACATCGACAGGGGGTTGCGGCAGACGGTGAGCGCAGACGACATGGACACGTTTGTGGCGCTGCTTCGCGACCAGGCCCTGATGGCGGTACGGTCGTGAACCGTCCGCCCCCGCACTTCGACTATCACGGCCTGCACGTGGCGGCCACCCCACACCCAGAGGCCATACGCGTGGACTGGGGGCAAAGTGTGCCACGCTGTTATCGGCGGCGAGTCCGCGAGCATACGTGCGTGTGTGAATACCCGATGTTCGAGCTCTGCACGGCCGGTGGGTTGTGGTTCATTCGGCGCATCCTCGGGGAGGCCGCCACTGACATTCTTGAAAGTACGTGGCTGCCTGCCCATGCTGCCCGAGATCTGTGGTGGCAGATCTTGACTGGTCGGGCGCGGTGACTCAGTGGCACTGCTCATTGTTCGAAGAAGACGCCTGCTGCCTACGGGCAATCTCGTCCGACCGCCGTCGACTAGTCTCGTGGGACCTCCGAGAAGGGGTTTTCTGTCACGATCATGGATCCACCCGGTCCAGAGCAGAACGATGATCCAACTGGTGGTTAGACGCGGGGCGCACCGTGAGCCTCGCTTTTCGATCAGACGGTCAACCCCCGGGGAGCGCGAGGGGCCGGGGCCCCTCGCCGGGGCGGAGCCCCAATGAGCACAGTCTGAGCGCAAGCGAAGGCCATGCCTGTCAACTGGGAAAACAGCCTGAGCGCAGCGAAGCCCCTGCTTGTGAGCAGCGGAAACAGCCTGAGCACAAGCGAAGTCCGTGCTTGGGGGATGATGGGCTGTGCTGAGGACCAAATGAGGAGGATCCGGTGACTCGTCAGATCGTCTCCGTTGTGGGTGGCAAGGACGCCGCCGGCACCGACACGTACGAATCGACCAACCCCGCACGCATCGCCGAGGTCGTCGCCCGCGTCGGCCTGGTCGATGCCCAGGCGTTCGCCGACGCCTGTCGCACCGCCAAGGAGGCGCAGCGGGAGTGGGCCAAGGTGCCGGCTCCGGTGAGGGGACGGGTGATCGCGTCGATCGGGCGGCTGGTCGAGGCCAATGCCGAGGCGCTGGCCCACCTGGTCACCCGGGAGATCGGCAAGCCGTACGCCGAAGCCCTGGGTGAGGTGCGGGAGATCGTTGACACGTGTGACTTCTTCCTCGGCGAGGGCCGCAGGCTGTACGGGCAGACCGTGCCGTCGGAGATGCCGGACAAGAAGCTTTTCACCTTCCGTAACCCGGTAGGTGTGGCGGCGGTGATCACCGCCGGCAACTTCCCGGTCGCGGTGCCGTCCTGGTATCTGGTCCCGGCGCTGCTCTGCGGCAATGCCGTGGTGTGGAAGCCGGCTGAATACGCGGCGGCCTCCGCGCATGCGATGTACCAGCTGTTCGCCGCCGCCGGGCTGCCCGACGGGGTGCTGAACATCGTGTTCGCCGATGGCGTCCAGACCTTCCGGGGGCTGGAGTTGGCGCTGGAGGAGGGCACGGTGCACAAGGTCGGGTTCACCGGGTCCAGCGAGGTCGGTAGGAAGATCGGGGAGCTCACCGGGCGGCATCTGCAGGCGGCCTGCCTGGAGCTGGGCGGGAAGAACCCGATGGTGATCATGCCGGACGCCGATCTCGATCTCGCCGTCGAGGGGGCGCTGTTCTCCGGCTTCGGTACGGCCGGTCAGCGCTGCACCAGCCTGGGCACGGTCATCGTGCATGAGAGCATTCACGATGAGTTCGTCGAGCGGTTCGCCCAGGCCGTACAGAACGCCAAGGTCGGTGACCCGGAGCAGGACGTGCTGGCGGGCCCGCTGCTGGACCAGAAGTTCGCGGATCGGTACGAGGAGTATCTGACCTGGATCCAGCCCCACCACCGCGTCGTGTCCGGAAATATCGGGAAAATTACCGAGGAAGCCCCGCGCCGCGACTTCACCGGCGACGGCGGTCTCTACTACCACCCCGTGGTGGTCGATGGCGTCAAGGCGACCGACCAGCTGTTCCTGGAGGAGACGTTCGGGCCCATCGTGGGCGTGACGACCTTCGAGACGATCGACGAGGCCATCGAGCTGGCCAACCTGCCCGGCTACGGCCTGTCCAGCTCGATCTACACCACCGACGCCCGGTACGCGTGGAAGTTCCGCGAGGGCATCTCCGCCGGCATGGTCAGCGTCAACAACTCGACGTCCGGCGCCGAGGCGCACCTGCCCTTCGGCGGCAACGGCAAGTCCGGCAACGGCAGCCGCCAGTCCGGCATGTGGGTGCTCGACCAGTTCACCCGCTGGCAGGCGATGAACTGGGACCACTCCGGCCACCTGCAGAAGGCCCAGATGGACGTCGCGGACATCGCACCGGATATGAACTTCCGGCTCTAGGTCCTTCTACCTTGAGGGAAGAAAACCACCCCGCCGGGAAGCACGGGCTTCCGGGCGGGTGATGGTCGTGTCACGATAACGGCGCCTTCGATTACAGGGAGAAGCCGATGCGTGACGATCCGACACCGTTAACCGAGGCGCCGACCACCCCGGTGCCGTCGACCAAGGCGCGGACTGCCGGACGGACGACCCAACGGGCTGCTCAACAAACCGCCCAGCAGATCGCGCAGCGGACGATCCGGCTGCGGGCAGGCTTCCCCTGTCGCTGGAGCGTGTGGAGCGCCGACGGCAAGGGCTGGTTCCCGCGCGACACCCCGCCGGCCCGCGACCTCGACGGCCTGCCGTACTTCCACGGCGACGACCTGGTGCTCGACGTCCCACGCGAACCGCTGACGGTCAGGGCGGCCAGAGGCATGGAGTACGACTGGGCGGAGACGACCCTCGTGCCGGGCGACGGCGAGACGCTGGTCGAGCTGGCCCCGCGGCGCATCTATGACGCGGCGGCCCGCGGCTGGTACGGCGCCGACCTCCACGTCCCGCTCAACCAGCCGTGCTGGTACGGCGCCGACCTGCACGACCCGCTCAACCAGCCGTCCCAGTGGGTGGCCGACTCGCAGCACGGCGAGGACCTGCACGTGGTCAACCTGCTGCCGGGCGACCAGGACGCCGTCGAGCGCTGGTCGGGGCGCGATCTGCCGTGGTCGGACGAGACGCACGTGGCCAGGGTGGATCTCGCCCACCACGCGCTCGGCCCTGAAGAGGGCTACGACAACGTCCGCAAGCTGCGCGAACGAGGCGCGCTCATCGGCTACGCCAACGCCTTCCGCGGTCCGGTCGAGACACCCGAGCAGCTCGTCGGCGACGGCGATCCGGGCTACGACGCGCGGCTGTCGGTGGTCGACGCGGCCCTCGGCCTGGTCGACAGCTTCTGCTCGGCGATCGGCTCGGACCGCGCCTACCGCAGGCTGATCGGCGCGGGCAACCGCGTCGCCGCCGTGGCCGGTATGGCCCATCGGCTCGGGCCGATCGGCCGCGAGCGCACCTACGCGCACGTCACCGGGCCGCTGACCGCCGAGTCCTACGCCGACGCGGTACGGTGCGGCCGCACGTTCGCCACGACCGGTCCGTTCCTTGAGCTGTCCATCGAGGGCCACGGCCCCGGCGCCACCCTCGACCTGACCCCCGGCAGCAGGGTGCGGGTCATCGGGCGGGTGATCGGGCCGCTGGTGGAGAACGTACGGCTGCTGACCGCCGACGGCGAACTGGCCGCCGGCCCGCCCGGTGAGGTGGCGGCGGAGCTGACGGTGATCTGGCCGACCTATGTGGTGGCGGTCGCCGAGGGCGGCGGGCAGGTACGGGCGCACACCAGCCCGGTCTACCTCGACGTCGAGGGCCGGCGGGTGGCCAGGGAAGAGGATGTGACGTTCTGCCTGCGCTGGCTGGAACTGCTCGAAGAGCTCGTCAGGGACCGGGTGAGCGCCGACTATCTGGCGGTCGTGGAGGAGGCCCGCAGGGTCTACCAGTCCCGCCTGGTGTGAAAAACGGAGGAACGCGGGCCCCATATCGGGGGTGCCCGCGTTCCTCTCTACTCGCTTACCGAGATCAGACCTGGCCGGCCTTCTCCAGGGCCGAGCAGCAGGTGTTGACCAGCAGGCGGGTGACCACGTACGGGTCGACGTTGGCGTTGGGGCGGCGGTCCTCGATGTAGCCCTTCTTGTCCACCTCGACCTGCCACGGGATGCGTACGGAGGCGCCGCGGTTGGAGACGCCGTAGCTGTACTTGTTCCACGGGGCGGTCTCGTGGGCGCCGGTCAGGCGGCTCTCGATGCCCACGCCGTACTGGGTGATGTGCTCCATCGGCTTGTCACCCTCGCCGAGAGCCTCGCACGCGGTGATGATGGGCTCGTAGCCCTCGCGCATCGCCTTGGTGGAGAAGTTGGTGTGCGCGCCGGCGCCGTTCCAGTCGCCACGGGCGGGCTTGGCGTCGAGCGTGGCCTCCACGCCGAACTCCTCAGCCGTACGGTAGAGCAGCCAGCGGGCGATCCACATGTGGTCGGAGACCTCCAGCGGACCGGCCGGGCCCACCTGGAACTCCCACTGACCCGGCATGACCTCGGCGTTGATACCGGAGATCGCGAGACCGGCGGCGAGGCAGCGGTCGAGGTGAAGCTCGACGATGTCGCGGCCGAAGATCGCGTCGGCGCCCACACCGCAGTAGTAGGGGCCCTGCGGGGCGGGGAAGCCGCCCTCGGGGAAGCCCAGCGGGCGGCTGCCCTTGAAGAAGGTGTATTCCTGCTCGATGCCGAACCAGGAGTCCTGGTCGGCGAACTGCTCGGCGATCGGGCGGAGCAGGGCGCGGGTGTTGCTCTTGTGCGGGGCGCCGTCGATCTCCTCGACCTCGCACAGGACCAGCACGCTGGTACCGCCGCGGATCGGGTCGGGACAGGTGAAGACCGGACGGAGCACGCGGTCCGAGGAGTGGCCCTCGGCCTGGTTCGTGCTGGAACCGTCGAAACCCCAGACCGGCGGCTCGGCTCCGTCAGCCAGGATTCTGGTCTTCGAGCGCAGCAGGGCGGTGGGCTCGGTGCCGTCGATCCAGATGTACTCAGCCTTGTAGCTCACGTCGGTCCTTTCAGGATGTCTCACAGCCACGCCGAGTCTTGCGGTCAACCGTTTCCCGGTTTTTGCCCGAATGTGAACGTCGTGTTAATCAGTACGGAGAGTCCACCGGGCTATAAGATCATTTATTACAAAATGGGGGGATCTTCATGTACGACCTGTGGTCCGCGCCGGAGGCTGCCGGGCTGGAGTGCCAGTGACAGTGACCGACCTCGACGAGGCGCGCAGGCCACGCGGCCACAAGCACGATCCCGAGGCTCTCACGCCGGGGCAGCGGCAGCTCGGCCGGCACCTGATCGACGTGCACAACGGCTACCGCCAGGAGATGCGACAGGTCCTGGACGCGCTCGACCAGGTCGCCGCGGGCGTCCTCGACGCGGCCGCCCTGCGCTCGGTGATCAACCAGCTGACCATGCGCCAGAACTACTGGACGCTGGGCGCGTTCTGCGCGACGTTCTGCCGGCTGGTGACCGTGCATCACACGATCGAGGACGAGGCCATGTACCCGGCGATACTCGAGCGCGACGGCTCGCTCGGGCCGGTGATCGACAAGCTCAAAGAGGAGCACGAGGTCATCGCCGGACTGCTGACCCGGCTCGACCAGGCGTGTGTGGACCTGGTGGCCGGGGACACCGGCCTCGACCGGGTACGGGCCGAGGCCGAGCAGCTGGCCGCCGTCCTGTCCTCGCACTTCACCTATGAAGAGGAGGAGCTGGTCGAGCCGATCGGCCGGCTCGACATACGGGTCTAAGGCTCCCGCCTGCTTTAGGGCCTCCTGTCCGTTTCCCTGCCGTCGTAGCCGAGCAGCCGCATGGCCGTGTCGGGGTCCATCGCGGCGGCCAGCAGTTGCGCCCTGGCGTGGGCCTGGTCGCGTTCGTGTTCCGCCTTGGCCTGCGCCCCTCGTACCGCTCTGATGGCGATGAGCGCCAGGCCGGCGCCCACGATCACCGCCACCACGACGACGAACAGGACGAGCAGCAGTCCGGGCGAGGCCATCCCGGCGACCGGGATCGCGCCCGTCAGGACCAGGCCGGTGAGGAGCGCGAGCACGACGAGCGCCAGCAGACTGGCGACGACGACCCACGCCCGGCGCCTGGGCGGCGGCGGCTCGACCGGCTGGGGCGACGGCGCCGCGTAGACGGGCGCGGGGTCAGGCGCCCACGGCACGAACTCGGGCCTGCCCGGCTCGGCGACGATCTCGGCGGTCACCACGGCGGGCTCGGCGGCCAGGACAGTCCCTACCGGCTCGGGTTGAAGAACCGGCCCAGGTTGAAGGGCGGGCCCGACCGGCCACCCGGGGGTCTGGCCGTTGGGCTGGTAGGCAGGCTCTTCCACCTGCCCAGGCAGGTCGCGCTCGATCCGGCTGTGCTCCTTGTGCGCCCTGGCCGCGTCCCGGTGGTACTCCTCCAGTTCCTGGTACAGCTCGTCGGAGGCGTAGATCGTGCCATCGATCAGCGGCCCGGTCTCCCGCTCGATGATCGCCACGACGTCGTCGCCGTTGAGCGTCTTGTGCGTCTCCAGCGCGTGCGCGAGGCAGAGCACGTCGCGGCGATGTTCCTCCAGCAGCCGCTCGGTCTTCTCCAGCAGCCGGACCAGGTTGAACTCGATCCGCTCGCCCAGCACGTCAGGCGCCAGCTCGGCCTGGCCCCGGCTCGGCTCCCGCTCGGTGATGCCGATCGGGCCGCCGCCGCGCCGTGGCATCGCCTTGCCGCCGTGGATCTCCAGCTCCTGCAGCGCGGGAAGGGAGGTGACGCCCGAGCCCATCCCCCAGTACGACTCCATGAGCGCCGTCAGGAACGTCGCCGAGTGCAGGTCGCTGGAGACGCCGGAGGAGTTGTCCTCGCCGAAGAACATCCGCTCCCCCGCCAGAGAGGCGAGCGAGACCATGATGTCGGCCTCGTACTCGGACTTCCACCGGGTGAACTGGTCCTCAGGCTTGATCGAGGCGACCATGCCCAGGTAGTCGGCGCCCTTCTCGATCGTGGCGATGTCGATCTCCAGGTGGAAGCGGGTCACGTAGGCCACCACGGCGTGGCACGCCTCGTGCACGGCCACGGCGTGCCGCTCCCGCTCGATGTACTCGACGTCTTCGGGCGGGCCGAGCTGCTTGAGTCGCTTGGCCCGCAGTACGTCGGACCAGGAGATGATCTCCCGGCCGTCGCGGATCGCGGTGATCAGCGATTCGTTCACCAGGTCCTTGATCGTGGCGCCCGTCGCGTACGGGGTGATGGTGGCGAGCTTGTCGATCTGCTGCTCGGTCAGCTCGTGGTCGACCTTGTCGAAATAGCCCTGGTACGTGCGGACCCGTCCGGCCTTGGAGGGGTAGCCGACCTTGTAGATGCGGTCGATGCGGCCGGGACGCAGCAGCGCCTCGTCGAGCGCGTCGGGCCGGTTGGTGGCCATCATGACGAGGATGCGGAACTTGGGCGGCGGCTTGGGCCGCATCCCCAGCAGCCGCCTGACCAGGCGGTTGAAGAAGCCGCGCGGCTTCTTGAGCCCGGACAGCTCGGTGAGCAGGGCCTGCAGGGTGCCCGGGTCGCCGCTGTTCATGCCGCCACCGCCCATGAAGAAGCGGTTGCGGGTCTCCGGCTCCTCCACCTCCCGCCGGGCGCGGAAGGCGAGCACCGAGCGGGTCTCCTCGGACAGATAGTTGGCGCCGTGACAGCCGGAGAAGCCGCCGCCCTGCCCCTGCGGGCCCTGCTGGGCGAGCCGGCCGCGCTTGCCCAGCGAGTCGGCCTCGTCGAAGAAGACGATCACCCCGCCGTACCGGAGCGCGAGCTTGCGCAGCTTCCTGAAGAGGGTCTTGACCTTGAGGATGCCGATGCCCATAAACATGTTCGTGAACGCGCCGGGGTCGACGAACACGTACGGCTTGCCCGTCTCGCCGGCCACCGCCTCGGCCATCAGCGTCTTGCCGGTGCCCGGCGGCCCCCACAGCAGCAGGCCGCTGGGCACGTACCCGCCGCGCCTCTCGATCTCGTCGGGCCGTTCCAGGAAGACGATGTTCTCCTGGACGCGTTCGACGACGTGGTCCTGTCCCCAGACGTCGGAGAAGCGGGTCTTGATGTCGTCGGGGAAGTACGTCTCGACGCCGCCTCTGGACAGGAACCAGAACAGGCCGACGAACTGGATGATGACCACGAAGAACAGGAACACGATCTGGATCAGGAACGGCATCGCCTTCCAGATCAGCGCGGGCGCGCTGAACAGGGCGAGGAACGGGCTGGTCTCAAGCACCGCGCCGAGTACCAGCGCGATCAGCACCACCCAGAAGACGATCTTCGCGGCGCGGGAGAAGCGATACCTGGTCCAGTCGTCGAAGCGCCGGTGTGACCACCGCTCGAACCCGCCGAAGACACGGTGGCTCCAGAAGCGGTGGTAGGCCGACCAGCGCTCGCTGACGAAGAAGTGGAGCTGCCGCAGCGCCTCGACGCCCAGCAGCCAGAAGATCCACTGATAGGCGTACGCGATGGCCCGCATGGCCTCGCCGAAGGACACGATGCCCTCGTAGTCGGCCATCACCTTCCAGGTGAGGACGAGGAAGGCGAGGACCAGCCCGATGAGGAACTTGCTGCGATCCCAGAACCGCATCTTCTTCCTGGTCACGGCTTCGGGATCGGAGGGGCCGCTACCGGGCGCGCGCAGCCCGCCGTGATGCGTGGTCGTGGTCAATGACGCTCCCTCATCCGGGCAGCCGGAGCAGCTTGAAGGTTTGCTCGATCTTGTCGAACTCGGCCGCGCGCGCTCGGAAGCAGATCGCCTGGCAGCCGATGAGCATCACGGAGACCGTGGCTCCCCGCTCGTCGAGGATGGCGGTGTGGTCGAAGGTCTGGACGTCGCCGCCGATCTGGTAGTTGAAGCGAACCCGTACTCCCCTGGCGCCACGGTCCAGCTGGAGGATCTGATCGCTGATCGACTCGAACCGGTTGAACAGCGGTTGCCGCCCGGCCTCGGTCGCCTTGGACAGGTACATCGCGCGGATCTGCGCGGTCACCGGCAGGACGAAGTCACGCAGCCGATCCAGCGACATCCCGTCCCGCTGCTCGTCGGTGAGCTTGTGCACGGTGGCGTAGATGAACGGATCCGTCGAGCTGAGCAGGTGCGTGACGGACGGCTGCGCGGACTGGTCGAAGGCCGTGGACCAGACCCGCTCGCGACGCAGCCGGGCCGCCTCCGAGTTCGGATGGTCGCCCGACAGGGAGAGTTCGATCGGATAGGCGTTGAGCTGGCTGAAGGAGGACGGCACCTTGAAGTAGGTGGTGCCTTCCTTGTCACGTACGTAGGTGAAATCCGGCTGCCCGCACGCTGACAGCATGACGATCGCGGTCATGAGCGCGATCCAAGCCCGTGTCTTGTTCACCAGGGCTTACCTCCGCTTTACGGACCAACGGAGTTGTTGTGCCCGCTTTCATGCGGAATGAGGCCGAGTGTACGGTGATAAATCTTGACCAAATCTTGGCCGTACCTTGGCTTCAGTTGTTACAGATCCGCTCGAAGCGGACGTCCCCACTGCGTTGGCGTGCCCCCATTGGTTCAACCGGCAAAGTAGCGAAAGATAGAGGGATCCCCTGCTACCCGGAGCGGACAATGACAGAACCGGCCATGGAGACAGTGGACAGCTTCGGCATGACGGCGGAGCGGATGTTCGCCGACCTCTGGTCACGCGGCGTCCTCTCGGCCAAGGAGCGCCACCTGCTCCTGCTCGGCCTGCTCGTCGGGCAGGGCATCGACGACCAGCTGGAGGTGCGACTCGACGCCGCGTTGCGCGCGGGCGACCTGAGTGAGAGCGAGCTGCGGGAGGTCGTGGTCTTCCTCACCCACTACGCGGGCTGGACCCGTGGCTCGCGACTGAACAATCAGGTCGAGGATCTGATCGAGGGCGTCAGGCGGGATCGATCCGATAGAGGAGACCTTGGCGGCTGAGCGCGTAGAGCTCCTGCTCATCCCTGACCGGACATATCACCGCGCATAAGCCTCTGCGCCATCGCTTGGTCGTACGATGGCGGTATGAGGAGTAAAGCCATCGCACTTGTGGCAGCCGCCGCCGCCCTCGTGGTGGCGGCGACGGTGGTCGTGATTTTCCGTTCGCCCGCTCCCGACGAAGCGGCGACCGGGGTCCAAAATACGCGCGCTCCGCAGGACATCGCGTCCCACTGGACCAAGGAGCGCATGAATGAGGCCAGCCCGGGATGACGAAAAGCGAGGGGCCGTCAAGCCCCTCGCCTCTTTTATCGTGATTAGTGGGCCGTTACATCGTTATAAACGTTGACAGCCCCGTCACCGTGGTAGGGCGACTTGTAGACGATATTGGTGGGGTTCTGGTTGGCGTCGACGTCCCGGTGGCTGTTGGCGCCGATGATGTAGCCCCAGCCTCGGCTCAGCTGGAGGTCCTGCAGCCAGGGGCCGCCGCTGGAGCCGTGGAACATGTCGTTGTTCATGTGCATACGGTCGTCGGAGGAGCTGGCGCGGGTGACGTTGCCGAAGCAGTACCACAGGTCGTTGCCGGTGAAGTCGGTGCGCTGGTAGCCGTCCTGCGGGAAACCGAAGGCGTTGATGCCGGTCCACGCCTGGCCCTGGTTGAACTTGTAGCCTTGCGAGCCGGTCCAGTCCTGGAGGTTGCCGCGGGCCGGCTGCGGGTTGAAGGCGATGGCCGCGATGTCGTAACTCCAGTTGTGGTTGTTGAACCAGCCGTTCGTCGTGTTGGCGTATCGCCAGGTCCAGCGGCCCTGAGGCTCTAGCCCGTTGTCGGCGTCGGGGACGAAGATGAAGTCGCGGAACCAGCCGGACGCGCCACCGCTCCCCGCGTGCACGCAGTGGCCGGAGGTCCAGACCGTGTTCTTGTTGGCGGCGTTGATCACGCTGCCGGTGCAGTAGCCGGAGCTGTTGTCATTGCGCGTGTAGTAGATCTTGCCGATCGTGAGGGCGGGCATGCTCCCCTGACGCCCCCAGCGCTCGGCCCGCTGGCCGGCGAGCAGACCGGACGACGGACTGGCGGACCGGCTGATCTTCCTGGTCGGCAGCGACCCCTCGGCCGAGCGGCTGGGCAGAACGTTCTTGACCTGCTCCGGCGCCGCTTTCGCGTCCGGGACCGCCACGACCGGCTCCGGCGTGGCCGCGCGCATGCGTTCGGCGGTCCAGTGGGCCTGGATGCTCTTGCTGTCGGACTTGTTCACCGCCCCCGTGGCGGATGCGGCAGGGGAAGGTGCTGCCGTCGCGGTCGCGGTCGCGCTCAACCCCGAGACTGCCAGCAATGTCGCAAAAGCGACAATTGCGGCGCGCCTTGAGCGTGCACTCATGAATCTTCCCTTCCGTGAAGCGATTCTGGCGAACTTTTTCATCTTGAGAGGTCGCCGCTTCAATGTGAAGGGGTATGGGAATTAATTTTCGCCGACGCCCGAATGACGGCGCTGATTTTGATATCTAACATTTCACATGACAATAAATGGCATTTGTGACAGTGCTGGTGGCTGGCGAGTCAATAGCGGTGTTTGTTACTCCGGCGCCCTCTTGGGTCGGCCATTCCCGACCCCCGCCCGGGCAGGCCCGCGCCCCCGCATCGAGACGACGCACAGTGAAGGAACGGATACAAAGGAATTGATGATGCGAAAACACGCCAGCGGCCCTATTGTCACCCCTCGTGAGAAAATTTCCGATCATGGCGCTGACCGTCGCGTCGATGCTCTCCTTAACCGGTACGGCCACCGCCGCGACGACGGCGGCCGACCCCGTGAAACACCCCAAGCTGATCGCCAACCCCCTCTACGAGGCCGGCGCGCTGCCCGTCACGACCTGTGACGAGCCGCCGGTCAAGCGCAACAACCGCAAGCTGGCCCGCGCCTACATCGACGCGATCGTCGCCTGCCTCGACACCACTTGGGAACAGCACCTCACCGCCGCCGGCCTGCCCTTCAGCAAGCCCAAGGTTCGGCACGTGGACAAGTTCCCGAAGACGTACTGCGGCATGAAGACCCGCAAGGACGACTCCCAGGTCTACTACTGCGACCGCACCAACACGCTGACCTTCCAGGTCGGCAAGTCGTGGCTCGAGGACCCGTCCGACATGTGGCTGCTCAATACGGTCTCCTACGTGTACGGCTGGCACGTCAAGAAGCTCGTCGGAATCGCCGACGCCTATGACGTGCTGTCGGTCCACAGCAAGGCCGAGGACCGCGAGCTGAGCCGGCGCAGCTCCCTCCAGAACGAGTGCTTCTCCGGCGCGTTCATCAAGAGCGTCTGGCCGCTGAAGGGCAGGACCACCAAGGACTGGACCTACCTGCAGAGCATGCAGAACGGTGACTCAGCCGGCGAGGCGCGCTGGTACGGCAAGACGGCCACCATCGTCGCCTGGAGCAAGCGCGGCTTCGCCACCGGCGACCCGGGCTCGTGCAACACCTGGGCGGCACCCTCCTCGAAGGTGGCCTAGCCCTTTCGCATCGGCATCCCGGCGGCTGCCCTACCGCGGTCGCCGGATCGCCATGCAGGCCGTCCGTCGCCGAGAATTACGGTCATCAGAGACTCTAGGTAGTCTTAAGATCACACTAAGCGACGCACTGGCGAGGAGGCCGGCATGGGCAAACACGAGCGTGAGCGCGACGAAAAGGACGAGCAGCAGGACAAGTCCTTCGAGACCGAAAAGCCGGGGCCGGACAAGCAGGCAAGCGGGCGCGGCAAGCACAGCAGCGATCGCGGTGGCCGCGGCGAGAAGTGACCGGGGGCTCGCCCCGGGAGCGACACCGCGGCAACCAGTTGACAACTTCGCCTGGAGAGAACTTATAATTCCAGCTGTAGGTTTCCTCTCGGACGGAGGATAGGTATTCCGGGGGACTGAGGAGCCCCCGGGTGTCTTCGGAGGTGAAGCGCGATGCTGCTCACGTCGATCGACCCGTTCATCCAGGAGTTCGAGCGCCAGTTCGACCGTCTCGCCCGCCAAGCCAACGCTCAGGGCAACGGGGCCACGATGCCGATGGACGGGCTCCGCCGCGCCGACGATGTGGTGCTGCGGTTCGACCTGCCCGGCGTCGACCCCGACTCCATCGAGGTCACCGTCGACCGCGGCGTCCTGTCGGTGACCGCGCGGCGCGAGGAGGAGTACGAGCAGGACGAGCGCCTGTTCGTACGGGAGCGGGTAATGGGCTCCTTCACACGCCGGGTCTACCTGTCCGAGCACCTGGATGCCAACGCGATCGAGGCCGCCTACAACAACGGCGTGCTGGCGGTGCGGATCCCGGTGCTGGAGCAGGCCAAGCCGCGCAAGGTGGCCATCCAGCGCACCACCGAGTCACACAAGGCGATCAAGAGCTGACCGCCCACGCAGCGCCCGTTGCACCTGGACAGGCCACGGCCCCGCCCCGGTACGGCCCCTTCGAGCGCCACCGGGCGGGGCCGCCCGCATTCCGACAGGAGGAACGGTCATGAAACTCCCCATGGACGACGAACACGCGGCCCTGTTCACTGTCGGCCAGGTGGCGAACATGCTGGACGTACAGCAGGCGTTCCTGCGGCGCATCGACGACAACCAGGTGGTCTCCCCCCAGCGCTCGTCGGGCGGACAGCGCCGCTACAGCCGCCACGAGATCGGCCGCGTCCAAGAAGTGGTGACGATGATGGACCAGGGCATGACGCTGCCGGCCATCCGTCGCATCATCGAGCTACAGCACGAACTCGCCGAGATCACCCGCGAACGCGACGAACTCGCCCGGCGCCTGGCGGACGCCCAATCCCGCCCGGAGCACATCGAACGCCCCTGAGCACCGGTGAGCACGCTCCCACCAGACGGTGACGGGAGAGGCGTTAAGGTGCTGCCATGCCTACCGCATTGATCACGGGCGCGACCGCCGGCATCGGCGCCGCCTTCGCCCGCCGACTGGCCGCCGACGGGTTCAGCCTGGTCCTGGTGGCCCGCGACGAGGCCCGGCTGGGCGAGATCGCGGGCCAGCTCAAGCTCAGGTACGGCGTCAGCGTCGAGTCGCTGCCCGCCGATCTCGCCACCGACGACGGCCTCGCCCGGGTCGAGGCGCGGCTGCGCGATGGAGTCGATCTCCTGGTGAACAACGCCGGCTTCGGACACCCCCAGAAGTTCCTGGAGGTGCCGGTCGAGGACGAGCTACGCATGCTCAAGGTCCACTGTGAGGCCGTGCTGAGGCTGACGCTCGCCGCGCTACCCGGGATGAGGGAGCGCGACCGGGGCGGCGTGATCAACGTGGCCTCCGTCGCGGCGTTCTTCGTCCACGGCACCTACAGCGCGTCCAAGGCGTGGGTGGTGAACTTCAGCGAGGCGACCGCGGCCGAGGTGGGCAATCCGCGTATCAAGGTGATGGCCTTGTGTCCCGGCTTCGTGCGGACGGAGTTCCACGACCGGGCGTACATGGACACCTCCCACATCCCCCGCTTCCTGTGGCTCAAGGCCGACAACGTGGTCAACGCGGCCATGCGCGACCTGGCCCTGGGCAAGCGGGTGTCGATTCCGGACGTGCGGTACAAGGCGGTCGCGGCGATCGGCAGGTTCGTCCCTCGCACGATCGTCAGCAGCGCGGCGGCGAAATTCGGCCGCTGAGGTCGTACAAGGCCGCTGAGGTCGTACAAGCAGGCGGGCCCCCACCGCGGGAGGGGGTCGCGGTGGGGGCCCTGGCTGGGTGCGACGTGATCGCACCCAGGCGGGTGTGAGGGGGACTCACGCCCAGTCCGGTCGTGAGCGGGCTCACGGCCGAGATTCGGTGGAGATCACTTGCCGACGTTCGCCTCGTGACCGATGGCCAGGCCGGAGGTCGGGTCGAAGAAGTGCAGGTTGTGCGTGTCCAGCACGAGGTCGAGGCTCGAGCCAGGACGGGCGTGGCTGCGGGCGTTCACGCGGGCGGTCCACAGCGACTTGTCGCCCACCAGCGGCAGCGCCGCCTCCTCGTCGTCGCCCGTGTCGGCGGCGGCGACGGTGTCCTTGTGCTCGACCGGCGGGGCGTCGATCAGGAACAGGACGTTGATCTCGGAGCCGAGCTCCTCGGTGACCTCCGCCTTGACGGCCAGCGTGGCCCAGCCGTTGGCGTTCTGGCCGGCGGAGGCGGCGTCCTCGAAGTCGGACGGGCGGATGCCGAGGATGACCTGCTTGCCGATGTACTGGTCGAGGCCCGGCTTGTCGGTGAAGGTCGACTCCGGGATGTCCAGCTTGAGGTCGGCGAACGTGACGGCGGTGCCGCCGTCGCGGACCAGCTCGGCGGTGACGAAGTTCATGGCGGGCGAGCCCATGAAGCCGGCGACGAACAGGTTGACCGGCTTGTCGAACAGGTTCTGCGGCGTGTCGACCTGCTGCAGGATGCCGTCGCGCAGAACGCAGACGCGGTCGCCCAGCGTCATGGCCTCGACCTGGTCGTGCGTGACGTAGACGGTGGTGACGCCGAGGCGCTCGTGCATCTGGTTGAGGGAGGCGCGCATGGAGACACGGAGCTTGGCGTCGAGGTTCGACAGCGGCTCGTCCATGAGGAACGCCTGGGGCTCGCGGACGATGGCGCGGCCCATCGCGACACGCTGGCGCTGACCACCGGACAGGGCGGCCGGCTTGCGCTTGAGGTAGGTCTCCAGGCCGAGCATCTTGGCGGCCTCGTTGACGCGCTTCTGGATCTCCGGCTTGGGCATCTTGCGAAGCTTGAGGCCGAAGGCGAGGTTCTCCTCGACCGTCATGTGGGGGTACAGCGCGTAGTTCTGGAAGACCATGGCGATGTCGCGGTCCTTCGGCGGCAGGTGGTTGACCACCTTCTCGCCGATCGCGATCTCGCCACCGCTGATGTCCTCCAAACCGGCGATCATCCGGAGCGCGGTCGACTTACCGCAACCGGATGGGCCGACCAGCACCATGAACTCGCCATCCTTGATCTCAAGGTTGAGCCCGTTCACAGCCTTAACGCCACCGGCGTAGATCTTGTCGACATTGGTCAGAACGATGGATGCCATGACATTCCTTCGCGCTCCCGGGCGGGTGACCCGGATGATGTGCGGGGGGTATCCAATTGCATGGATACGTTTTCAAGCATCTCACCCGAAACGGACATGTGTGTCAAGAGATCAGCGCATGTCAGTGTCCTGGTCTTCCTGCGCGGCGGAAACCATGATGGAATCGTTTCCATGGAATCGAGGCGGGCCACCATCAAGGATGTGGCCGAGGCTGCGGGCGTCGGCGTCGCGACCGTGTCCCGGGTCCTGTCCGGCGGCTCGGCCAGCCCGGAGACGAGGGAACGGGTGCTGGCCGTCGCCGCCCACCTCGATTACCGCCCGAGCGCGCTCGGGCGCAATCTCCGCCAGCGGCGCACCGGCGGCATGGGGCTGTTCGTGCCCGACCTCACCGACACCTTCTACGGCCAGCTGGCCGAGGGCGTGCTGGCCTGCGCGCGCTCGGCGGGCGAGCCGGTCGTGCTCGGCTCGACGGGCGACGATCCCGAGCAGGAGGCCGAACTGGTCGGCATGCTGCTGGAGCAGAGCGTGGACCGGGTGATCGCGGTCCCGTCGGGCGGCGCCGAGACATGGGCCCCGGCGATCAAGGCGGGCATGACGGTGGTCTTCGCCGACCGGCTGCCGTCCGACGCGGCCTCTGATGTGCCCTCCGACAGGGACTCCGCGTCGCGTGGCGTCTCCGACCTCATGCTGCTCGACGGCCTGCCGCCCGCCTCGCGCGCCCGGCCGCTGGACGTCCCCGCCGTGCTGGCCGACGACCGGGCCGGCATCCGTACGGCGGTGCGCTACCTGAGAGGGCTCGGCCACCGGCGCATCGCCTTCCTCGGCGGCCCGGGGCACGGCCGGCGGGTGGCGGCCTTCCGCGAGGCGGTCGGCGCGCCGGTGGATGAGGATCTGATCGTGTTCGCCACGGGCAGCCGCGACTCGGCCTACGCGGCCGCGTCCGGGCTGTTCCAGAGCCGCCCCGACCTGACGGCCGTGGTGACCGGCGGCAACGTCCTGGGCGAGGCGGCCGTCCTGGCAGCCAGGGAACTGGACCTGCGGGTGCCACGGGACGTGTCGCTGGTGATGTACGACGACGTGCCGTGGGCCGAACTGTGCTCCCCGCCGCTGACCGTGATCGCCCAACCGGGCCGCGACATCGGCTACCGAGCGGCGGAGCTGGTGCTGCGAGCGGGGACCCGGCGCCCCCGGAGCGTACTGCTCCCGACGGAACTCATCGTCCGAGGCAGCTGCGGCCCCCGCCACTGACCACCCCCCAACGTCCGCAGTGGCTGGGGCCCCAGCCACTGGCCACCCCCGCCGACCGACTGCCGCCGCCCCTGGGACGGTGTCCACGCACGTCCGCCGGGCATCCGTCCTTACACTCCCCCCGAAGGAACCCCAGCCACGACGGACGGTCCTCTTCCGCCGCCCGGAGGGGGTACCTCCCAAGGACCCCAGCCTCATACGGACCTCACAGAGACCGAGACGGTCGTGCGACGGACCATCCGAGAGTCCTTGGGGCCACCCGCCCTCAGACCACCTTCTCGATCGCCGCGATGACCGCCGGGTCGTCCGGGGTGGTACGCGGACGGAAGCGAGCGACCACTGCCCCCTCGCGGTCGACGAGGAACTTCTCGAAGTTCCACTGGATGTCGCCGCCCGCCCCCTCCGCGTCGGGCGTCTCCACGAGCGCCTCGTAGAGCGGGTGCCGGCCGGGCCCGTTCACCTCGGCCTTCTCCAGCAGTGGGAAGTCCACGCCGTACGTGGTGGCGCAGAACTCCTGGATCTCCTCGGCCGAGCCGGGCTCCTGGCCCATGAACTGGTTGCACGGCATGCCGATCACACTGAACCCGCGCTCGCCGTACTGCCGCTGCAGCTCGACGAGGCCGGTGTACTGCGGGGTGAGGCCGCACTTGGAGGCCACGTTCACGATGAGCACGGCCTTGTCGCCGACGAGCTCGGCGAGCGTGGTGGGGGCGTCCGCGAGGGTGCGGACAGGAATGTCACGAAGACTCATGAGCCGACCCTACAGAACGCCCCCTCTCCCGGTTTGTGATGCACTCCACATTTTCCCGACATTTCCCCTGAACAGCCCCAAAGCGTGATCTTTACTGACGATCTACCTTTTCATGGTCAATTCGCGGTAAATCGGGCGGATAGGGCAGGGTGGCGCGGTCCCCCGAACCCATCGAAAGGGAACCCGCATGCCCATGCTCCGCCGTACGAGCGCCTTGATCCTGTCCGCCACGTTCGTGGTGGCAGGCGGCGCGACGGCCGCACAGGCGCAGAGCTCCCAGGCAAGCTCCGAAACAAGCACGCAACGCGCCATCAGCAAGAACAAGACCATCGCCAAGCACATGGTCGCCAAGCGCGGCTGGACCAAGGCCCAGTACCGCTGCCTGGTGCGCCTCTGGTCGCGAGAGAGCGGCTGGAACCACCGGGCCGGTAACGGCTCGGGCGCCTACGGCATCCCGCAGGCGCTGCCCGGCCACAAGATGGCCACCAAGGGCCGCGACTGGCGCACCAACCCGCGCACGCAGATCGCGTGGGGCCTCGGCTACATCAAGCAGCGGTACGGCTCCCCCTGCCGCGCGTGGGCGCACTTCCAGTCCCGCCACTGGTACTGATCCGCGCCCCCAGCCTGTCCCTGTTTTCACGAAAGGCCAGGTCAACGCGCGAACGGGCCGCGCCATGGCGGCCCTGCGAGCACCCTAAATATCTCTAGCGATCACGCCATCGTCTTCCCAAAGCCAATCACCGAGAGTGATTGATAGTGACTGTGCGTAATAGAAACCGGGCTAGAGAAACGTCGTGGAGCCCTCCGGGCCGCCCAGCACCATGTGGGCGTCAACGGAAGCCCGGGGGGCCGCGCGGACCCTCCTCGTCCGAGCCACGGACGCGGACCGGCAAGGGCGCCGGGGAAGCAAGAGCGCCTGTCCGCACGCGACCTGGCAGCAAGGATCGACATGGACAGCAACCGCGCCCTGCGCTACACGTTCATCACTCTGACCACGCTCACGGCCGTCACCGGCAGTTCGACCCTCGTCTGGGCCGAAGCCGGACCGCGAACCGCACAGCCGCGAACAGCCCAACCAAGACCAGCACAACCGCGAGCGACCGCACCGCGGATACCCGAGCCCCGGGTCATCGAGGGCTCATGGCACGCCCCCGTGATCAAGACCCGTTCCTGGACCACCTCCGCGCGGCCGAAGATCAAGATCAGGGCCAAGGCGCCGAAGAGCCGGAACAAGGGCATCGCGCTCAACCAGGTCGTCCAGCGAGCCTGGTCCTACCAGGAGTTCCAGTGCCTGGACAATCTCTGGACCAGAGAGAGCAACTGGAACCACCACGCGTACAACAGCTCCTCAGGCGCCTATGGCATCCCGCAGGCGCTCCCCGGAGGAAAGATGCGGGGAGCGGGCGAGGACTGGAAGTCCAACCCTGAGACGCAGATCCGCTGGGGCCTGGGTTACATCAAGGGCAGATACGGCAAACCGTGCGGCGCCTGGGGCCACTTCAGAGCGCACAACTGGTACTAGAAGAGCTGGAGGGCATCCGGGATCACCGGGTGCCCTCCCTCTTGCGCTTCGGCAGCACCGCGATCGCCTGGATCAGCAACTCGACGCCGAAGTCGAAGTCGGCGTCGTGGTCACAGCTGGACAGCAGCGGAGCCAGCCCGTTCACCTCGGGGAACAGGGTGGGATCGACGTCGTCCGGGTTGATCATCTGCCCGCGCGGCGGGGCGAACGTGGGCGTGACCCCGACCTCGCGCAGCAGCGAGCCCACGATGTAGGCGATGAACATCCGCAGCACCCGCACCGCGTCCTGCCCGTCGAATCCGGCGCTGCGCAGCGTGGCCAGGGCCCGCTCGACCGGCAGCAGCCCGGCGTTGGAGTGGAGCTGGCGGCTGACGACGAGCATCGTGCAGCGCGGGTGGCCGTGCGCGATCTGGCGGAAGGCGCGGGCCTGCATGCGCACCCGGTCGGTCCAGTGGGCGTCGGGGTCGTCGGTGAACTCGATCTGGCTGAGCACCGCCTCGGCGACGCCGTTGAGCAGGGCGTCCTTGTTCGGCACGTGGTTGTAGAGCGACATCACGCCGACGCCGAGGTCCGCGGCGATGCGCCGCATGGACACCGCGTCGGCCCCCTCACGCTCGATGAGGTCGATCGCCGCGGCGACGATGCGGGTCCGCGAGAGAGGCTCGGTGGGCATAGCTCATTCTATTGACGTACGTACGCCGTACGTGCAAGCCTCGACAGTGGACGTACGGTGTACGTAGCCCCCCTGCGGAGGACCCCATGTCGACGCACGATCTCTACACCATCCCGGCCGAGCTCTCCACGTGGGACGTGAAGATGTCCGGTGCCAGCAGGTTTACGTGGGAGTACGACGACGGCAGGGATCGGATGCTGGCCCTGTACCAAAAGGGCAAGGACAAGCAGTGGGACTCCACCAAGCGCATCGACTGGGATCTCGAGGTCGACCCGTACAACGTGCTCGGCATCCCGGACCAGACGATCGCCATCTACGACACGCCGCTCTGGCGCCGGATGGACGACAAGCAGCGCCAGGACGTCCGCCTGCACGGCGCGGCCTGGCAGTTCTCGCAGTTCCTGCACGGTGAGCAGGGCGCGATGATCTGCTCGGCCAAGATCGTGGAGTCGGTCCCGGATCTCGACGCCAAGTTCTACGCCGCCACCCAGACCATGGACGAGGCCCGGCACGCCGAGACGTACGCCCGCTTCCTGCAGGAGAAGGTGGGCCTGGCCTACCCCATCAACGAGCACCTCAAGTCGCTGCTCGACTCGACGCTCAGCGACTCGCGGTGGGACATGCCCTACCTGGGGATGCAGGTGCTGATCGAGGGCCTGGCGCTGGCGGCGTTCGGCGTCATGCGCGACATCACCACCAAGCCGCTGCCCAAGCAGATCCTCGCCTACGTCATGCAGGACGAGGCCAGGCACGTGGCCTTCGGCCGGATGGCGCTGCGCGACTTCTACGGGAACTTAACCGAGGCCGAGCGGCGCGAACGCGAGGACTTCGTCATCGAGGGCTGCTACCTGATGCGCGACCGGCTCAGGGGCCGGGAGACCTGGGAGAACCTGGGCCTGTCGAAGGCGGAGGTCGAAGAGGCGGAGGTGGCCACGGAGCACTCGGAGTATCTGCGGCTGTTCCGGTCGCTGCTGTTCAGCCGGATCGTGCCGTGCGTGAAGGATATCGGGCTGTGGAGCCCGCGGTTGCAGCAGGCGTACGCGGACATGGGCGTGCTGGAGATGGCGGGCCAGTCGCTCGACGCGCTGATGCGGCAGGACGAGGACATCGCCGACAAGCTCGACGAGGCCCGCTTCGCCGAGGAGGAGGCCGAGCGGCACGCCGAGGTCGCCGAGACCATCGAGATGGGCGCCAACTGAGAGAGCTCCGGCGAATGGTTTAAGAGTTGCCTCCTGTGCCATATGCACCCTATGAGCATCCGCCGGAGGGGGCATCTCGCCATGGTCCAGGAACCAGCACGGTCCACCAGGCCGCATGTCGTCGTCGTGGGCGCGGGCTTCGCCGGACTGAACGCCACCCGGGAACTGGCCCGCGGTGGCGCGCGCGTCACGCTCGTCGACCGTCACCCCTACTCCACCTTCCAGCCG
This sequence comes from Nonomuraea sp. NPDC049750, assembly GCF_040659625.1. Lineage (NCBI taxonomy): Bacteria > Bacillati > Actinomycetota > Actinomycetes > Streptosporangiales > Streptosporangiaceae > Nonomuraea > Nonomuraea sp. NPDC049750. The sequence goes on along the minus strand of NZ_JBFANB010000004.1, from coordinate 127,089 downwards.
CTGCTCTACCAGGTGGCGACGGCCGGGCTCGCCGCCGGGGACATCACCTACCCGACGCGGGCGTTCGCCGCCAAGTATCGGCGGGCGCGGGCCCGGCGGGGCGCGCTGACGAAGCTGCACCCGGCCGAGCGGCGGGTGGAGTTCGACGACGGCACCTCGCTCGACTACGACTACCTCGTGCTCACCACCGGAGTGACCACCAACTGGTACGGCATCGAGGGCGCGCGGGACAACGGCTACCCGATCTATTCGGTCCAGGATTCGATCGTGCTGCGTAAACGGCTGCAGACCCTCTTGGAGCAGGTCGCGGACGGTAAGCGCGAGAGCGCGCACGCCGTGGTGGTCGGCGCGGGCGCGACCGGGGTGGAGATCGCGGGCACGATGGCCGAGCTGCGCCAGCGGACGCTCCCGGTGACCTATCCGGAGATCAAACCCGATCAGACGAGTGTCACCCTGGTCGAGCGCTTCGATTACGTGCTCTCGCCGTACAAGCCGCGGCTGCGCGACGCGGCCGCGAACGCGCTGCGCAGGCGCGGCGTGCACCTGCGGCTCGGCAGCACGGTGGCCTCGGTCGAGCCCGACGCGGTCGTGCTGAGCGACGGCACCCGGCTGCCGAGCGACGTCACCGTATGGGCGCTGGGCGTCGCCGCGCCCGCCGAGGTGTCGAACCTGGGCCTGCCGCAGGGCAAGGGCGGCCGGATCGAGGTCACCCAGGCGCTCAACGTCGCGGCGTACCCGGAGATCTTCGTCGCCGGCGACCTGGCCGGGCCGCCCGACCCGCTGCCGCAGCTGGCCCAGCCCGCCATCCAGATGGGCGAGCACGTGGGCAAGCAGATCCTGGCGCTGGCCCACGGCCGTCCCGCGGCGCCCTTCTCCTACAACGATCCCGGCATCATGGCCACGGTCGGCCGGGCCTCGGCCGTGCTGCAGCTGTCCAACGGCATGACCATGCACGGCCCGCTCGCCTGGCTGGCCTGGATCGGGCTGCACCTGACCTACCTGCTGGGCGGCCGCAACCGGCTGAGCGTCCTGGTCAGCTTCTTGGCGCGGTACGCGGGGCCGCGCCGCAGCGCGGCCACCGTCGTCGAATAGCGGATATCACTTCGTTACGCCCCCTAAGCCCTATCGAGGCTCTGCTGCTATAAATCTGCAAAGTGATCAAGACCAGGGAGGGGCGCATTTGGACCGGTCCTTCCTGCACGCTCTGGCCGAACGAATGCTGAGACGCCGCGTCCGGCGAGGTCGCCGATGAGCCCGCTGGAAGACCTCATGCGGCACCGGGTCGGCCAGGACTGCCTGCATGTGCCGTCGGCCCGGTTCGGCCTGCTGCTGGCGTTACGCCACTGGTTCGACCCCGGCGAGCGGGTGCTGATCGCGCCGACCACCTCCGAGGCCGTGCTGTTCATGGTGCTGGCCGCCGACCTGGAGCCGGTGATGGCGCCGGTGTCGTGGCGCGACGGCAACATCGACGCGCCGCGCGTCAACTGGAGCGGCCTGGCTGGCGTCATCACTACCCACCTGTACGGCCAGCCGGACCAGATAAGGGATCTGATCACGCAGTGTGAGCGGCGCGGCCTCGTCCTCATCGACGACGCCGCCCACGCCTTCCAGACGATGGTCGGCGGGCGCCTGGCCGGCACGTTCGGCCAGGCCGGCGTGTACAGCCTGGCCAAGCACGGCCGGGCGTCCGGCGGCTTCCTGACCACGCCCAACCCCGGCGCGCTGGCGGCGCTGGCCGAGGCGAGAGACGCGCTGCTGCTGTCCGGCGAGCCGCGCGACCAGCTGGAGGCCGTAGTACAGCCGATGCTCCGCGAGACCCTCCACCGCACCGGCGCGGTCCGGCTGATGTGGCACCTGTCGCGGCGGCTCGGGATCGTCAAGTGGAGCGGGCACCGCCCCGCGCCCCATGAGGAAGCCCTCATGGCCGTCAGGGGCAACCTGTCGGCCATGGACCCGTGGCTGGGGATCGACCACGACGGCTGGCGGATGCGCCCGGGCCCCGCGCTCTGCCGCTACCAGCGCGCGCGCCTGCGGGCGATCGACCGCGAGCGGGAGCGGCGCCTGGCCGGGGTCGAGGTGCTGCGCCGGACGCCGTGGGTGGCGGCGGGCGTCCGCGAATCCCCCGTACGTCCGCTCCTGCGGGTGCCGTTGCTGGTCGAGAGCCGCGACGAGATCGTCGCCGGGCTGGAGCGGCTCGGTGTAGTGCCCGGTTTCGTCTACGATCCGCCGCTGGACGACTATCTGCCGATGATCCAGCAGGGGCCCACACCCGAGATCGCCCGCTGGTGGACCGGCCACGTGCTGCCGGTGGATCCGCTCGATGCCCCGCGCATGGTACGGCTGCTGACCAGGCTGGGTGCCCGCCCGGCGGATGGCGCCGGTTTCGCCTGATCGGCCGTGAATCACTATCTCGCAAAGCAGGACTTATCCCTTTATATCGTCAGATAAGGTCGTTCAACGCATGAAGCGGGCTATCTCGCTAAGCGCCCGCCGAAGCGGAACAGTGTCGTTAGCATCCCCGGCAATGCCGGTGAAATTTCCTCCCAGGAGTGACCTTGACCGTCGATGCCGATGTCGCCAGGCGACGTATCGAAGAGCTGCTCCGCGAGAACGAGACGCAGATCCTGCACCGGTGGACCCTGATCGCCAAGGCGTCCAGCGAGGAGCTGAACGACATCTACCGGGCGCTGCTCGCCTCCCTCGAACAGGGCGGCGACCTCGCCGACATGCGCGGCCTGCTCGCCGAGTTGTCACGTTCCCGCGCCCGCCAGGGCTTCACCCCCGCGGACACCGCCAGGGCCGTCTTCGGCCTGAAGGAGGCGCTGTACGAGGCCGTCGAGAGCGACGGCGGCGCCGAGGCGCTGCGCGGCTTCATCTGGTTCTCCAGGCTCATCGACGACCTCGGCCTGTTCACCTTCGAGACGTACACGACGGCCCGCGAGCGGATCATCCTCGACCAGGCCGAGCAGCTGCTGGAGCTGTCGACGCCGGTCGTCAAGCTGTGGGAGGGCATCGTGGCGGTGCCCCTGGTCGGCACGCTCGACTCCGCCAGGACCCAGGTCGTGATGGAGAAGCTGCTGCAGACGCTGGTCGACACGGGCGCCGAGCACGCGGTGATCGACATCACCGGTGTCCCGGCCGTCGACACCCAGGTCGCCCAGCACCTGCTCAAGGCCGTCGTCGCCGCCCGCCTGATGGGCGCCGAGTGCGTCATTTCCGGCATCCGCCCGCAGATCGCGCACACCATCGTCACCCTCGGCATCGAGTTCGGCGACATCGTGACCAAGGCCTCGCTCGCCGACGCGCTGGCCCACGCGCTCAGGCGCAGCGGCATCGAGGTGATCGCGCCGAAGGCGACCCGGCTCGCGGTGCGGACGGAGGACGTCTGATGGACCGGGTGCCCATTCTCAAGCTCGGCGACATCCTGATCATCTCCATCCAGATCGACCTGGACGACCAGAGCGTGCTCGCCCTGCAGGAGGACCTGGCCGACGCCGTGGTGACCCACGGAGCGCGCGGCGTCATCATCGACATCACCGCGGTGGAGATCGTCGACTCCTTCATCGGCAGGATGCTGGCCACCATCGCCGCCACGTCGCGGTTGCTCGACGCCCAGACCGTGGTCGTCGGCATGCGGCCGGCCGTCGCGATCACCCTGGTCGAGCTCGGCCTGTCGCTGGGCGGCGTACGCACCGCACTCAACCTGGAGAAGGGAATCGCGCTGCTCGACCACGTGAGAGGCGCGACGTCGTGACCGGCGGCTGGGAACTGCCCATCGCCAGCAACTCCGACGTCGTCATGGTCCGCCAGCGGGTCCGGAGTGTCGCGGTCGAGGTGGGACTGTCCCTCATCGACCAGACCAAGGTGGTGACCGCGGCCAGCGAACTGGCCCGCAACGCCCTGGTGTACGGCGGCGGCGGCCTGGCCCGCATCGAGATCGTCGAGAACGGGACGCGCCGCGGCCTTAAACTCACCTTCAGCGACGAGGGGCCGGGGATTCCCGACATCGAGCAGGCACTCACCGACGGCTGGACCACCGGCACCGGGCTGGGGCTGGGCCTGAGCGGGTCACGACGGCTGGTCGACGAGTTCGACCTGGTCTCGGCTCCAGGAAAGGGCACGACGGTGACGGTGACGAAATGGGCTCGATGACATGGTGCCGGTGAGCTACACGCGGGACGACACCTGGGTGCGAGCGGAGAACCCCAGCGCGGTGGGCGCCGTACGCCGGATGGCCGTCGAACTCGCCGAGGCCGCCGGGTTCGACGGCGAACGTACGGGGCAGACCGCGGTCGCGGTCACCGAGGCCGTCTCCAACCTGGTCAAGCACGCGGTGGAGGGCGTCGTCATGGTCCGTTCCCAGCCCGGGGACCCGGCCGTCGTGGAGCTGATCGCCATCGACAAGGGCCCGGGCATGCCCGACATCGCCCGCGCCCTGCGCGACGGCTACTCCACCTCCGGCACCCTCGGCATCGGGATGGGGGCGATGGCCCGCATCTCGTCCTGGTACGACGTCCATTCCCTGCCCGGCAAGGGCACCATCCTGGTCATGCGCTTCGCCGCCACCGGCGCGCCCACCTCGGCGCCGTACGCCAGCGGCCTGAGCCGCCCCATCGGCGAGGAGGCGGTCTGCGGCGACTCCTTCGCGATCGCCGCCACAGGCGAGGGCGCCACGTCCGAGACGACCATCCTGCTGTGCGACGGCCTGGGCCACGGCGAGCTGGCCGCCCAGGCGTCCAGGACGGCGGTGGAGCTGTTCCGGCGGGCGGCGGACGAAGAGCCGCTGGCGACACTCGAACGCCTGCATCGGGGCCTCGTCCATACCCGGGGAGGCGCGGTCGCGGTGGCCCGTGTCAGGGGCGCCACCGTCTCCTACGCCGGGCTGGGCAACGTCTCCGGCTGGATCGTCAGCGCCGATGCCCGCAGAGGGATGATCTCGGTGCCCGGCATCGCCGGACACCAGGCGCGGCAGCTGCGCCAGTACGAGTTCGAGCTGCCCGAGCACGCCACCGTGGTGCTGCACTCCGACGGCCTGACCGAACGGTGGGACCCCGCCGCCATGCCGGGCCTGTTCGCCCGCTCCCCCGCGGTCGTCGCCGCCGGGCTGCTGCGCGAGGCGGGCAGCCGCCGGGACGACGCCTGCGTGGTGACCGTGAGGTCCGGCGATGACCGCGACTGAGCTGGCCAGGGCCGCGCTCGACCACGACCATGACGTCTTCGTGGTGCGCCGCCTGGGCAAGGCCGTCGCCGAGCTGGCCGGGCTGGAGGCACAGGACCAGGTCAGGGTGGCGACCGCGCTGAGCGAGGTCTGCCGGGAGCTGCTCGGCACCGGGGCGGCCGTCGTCTTCTCGCTCGATGAAGGGAAACTGCTCATCACCATGGATCACGCAATGGGCGCGGTTTTCGCCCGATCGGAGGGGCTGGCGCTGGCCGGCCGCCTGGTCGACGTGGTCACCCTCGACGCCGAACACGGTCGCGTCACCATAGCCAAGCGGCTGCCTCCCCACTCCCCACGACTCCCGATCGACGAGATCCGCGAACGCCTGGCCGGGATGGCGCCGGTCAGCGCCCTGGAAGAGCTACGCCAGCAGAACAAGGAGCTCGCCGCGACCCTGGAGGACGTCCTGCGGCTCAACGCCGAGCTGCAGGAGACCAACACCGGGGTGCTGGCCCTGTACAACCAGCTGTCGGCCGAGCTGGAGGAGACCAACCGCGGCGTGGTCGCCCTGTACGGGGAGCTGGATGAGAAGTCCTCCCAGCTCCGCGAGGCGGCCGAGGCCAGGAACCGGTTCTGGGCGACGGTCAGCCACGAGCTGCGCACCCCGCTCAACTCCATCATCGGCCTGGTCAGGCTGATGATCGGGCCCGGCAGCGAGCCGCTCAGCGAGGAGCAGTCACGTCAGGTGCGCTTCATCGGCGACTCGGCGGAGACGCTGCTGGAGCAGGTCGGCGAGCTGCTCGACATGGCCAAGGCCGAGTCCGGGCGGCTCGACCCCCAGTCGTCGGTCGTCCACCTGCCCACGCTGGCCGAGCACCTGCGCCTGACGATGCAGCCCACCAGCGGGCCCGGCGACGTCACGGTGCGCGTCGACGTCGCGCCCGAGGTCACCGACGTCTACACCGACGAGGGGATGCTGGTCCGCGTCCTGCGCAACCTGCTGTCCAACGCCCTGAAGTTCACCCAGGAGGGCGAGGTACGGCTGAGCGCGCACGCCGACGCGGCCGCCGGCGAGGTGGTCATCACGGTCACCGACACGGGCATCGGCATCCCCCGCGAGTATCTGGCGACCGTGTTCGAGGAGTTCTTCCAGGTGCCGAGCGCGCTCCAGGTCAGGGTCAAGGGCACGGGGCTCGGCCTGCCGTACGCCCGCCGGCTCACCGAGGCGCTGGGCGGCACGCTGGAGCTGACGAGCGACGTCGGGCGGGGCACCACGGTGACAATGCGGCTGCCGCACCACGACGGCACGCCCGAGATCGCGCGGGTGCTGGTCGCCGACGACGACGAGGCGTTCCGCGCCGCCGCCCGCAGGATGCTGTACGGCTTCGCCGTCGAGGTGGAGGAGGCGGCGGACGGCGTCGCCGCGCTGGAGATGATGACCGCGCGCCCGCCGGATGTGATCCTGCTGGACATGCTGATGCCGCGGCTCGACGGCACCGCGCTGCTGCAGCGCATGGCCGAGGACCAAGCCCTGGGGCGGGTCGGCGTCGTGGTGGTGACGATCCGGCCCGACGCCGCGCCGTCCGGCCACCCGGTGCTGTCCAAGCAGGGGCTGCGCCGCGACCAGCTGCTCCAGGCCATCCGGGGCGCGGCGGGGACGGATCATGACTGAGCACGTGGCCAGGGCGGTGATCGAGCCCGCCGGCGGCGCCGCGATGGTGCTGGTGGTCGACGACACGCCGACCAAGCGCTACATCCTGTCGAGCTGGCTGCGCAGGGCGGGCCACACTGTGGTCGAGGCGGCCGGCGGCGAGGAGGCGCTGGCCATGCTCACCGTGAACCGCCCCGACCTGGTCGTGCTCGACGTACGGCTGCCCGACATCGGTGGCTTCGAGGTGTGCGAGCGGATCAAGGCGAACCCGGCGACGACCTCGATCCCGGTCATCCAGGTGTCGGGCAACGCCATCACCTCGGCCGATCGTACGGAAGGGCTCGAACGCGGCGCCGACGCCTACCTGTCGGAGCCGATCGAGCCGGCCGAGTTCGCCGCGACGGTCGAGGCGACGCTGCGCTACTACCGCGCCAGGCGGCGGGCGGAGCTGATGGCCGAGCGCCTGGCCAAGCTGGCCGACGTCACGCTGCGGATGAACGGGGCCGACTCCTTCGACCGGCTGCTGACTGTGGCCGTGGAGGGCACGGTCGACGTGCTGGGCCGCTACGCGGGCGCGCTGGCGCTGCCGCCCGACGGCCGGATGCGCCGCTTCCGCGCCCGGCCCGGCGAGACGGCCAGCAGCAGGTCCGCCGCTCCCCAGCTGCTGGACCGGCTCAGCGCGATGTCGCTGGGCGAGCCGGCGGGTGCCAAGGTCTTCACCATGGCGGCCGCCGAGTGGCTCACGTTGGTGAGCGACGTAGAGTTCAACGCGCCGGTGACGGGCGTGCTGTGCCGCACCAAGAGGGGCCAGCCACCCGTCTACCTGGGGCTGGAGGCCGACCCTCCGCTGGACGCCGACGAGCTGAACGTGCTGCGGCAGCTCGGCCAAGGGCTGGCGCTGGCCGTCGACGCGCTGCGCGTCTACACCGAGGAACACACGATCTCGCTGACTCTGCAGCGCAGCCTCCTGCCCACGCGCATCCCTGAGGTGCCGGGGCTGAAGGTGACCTTCCGCTACCAGCCGGCCGTGGACAACATCGAGGTCGGCGGCGACTTCTACGAGGTGCTGCGGGTCGGCGACCGGGTGCTGGTGGCGATCGGCGACGTGGCGGGCCACTCGCTGCACGCGGCGACCATCATGGCCGAGCTGCGGCACGCGCTGCGCGCCTCACTGATCGACTCGGTCGACCTGAGCGCCTCGATGGACCTGCTCAACAAGGTCCTGCGCCGCTATCACTCCGGCATGACGGCCACCGTCTGCCTGCTGCTCATCGACCCGGAGACCGGCGAGGTCGAACTGGCCAACGCCGGGCACATCCCGCCGATGCTGGCCGGACCCGGTGCCCACTACCTGGGGCTGGGCAACCTGCTGCTGGGCGTGGCGCACGAGGACTACAAGGTCAACCGGCTGGAGCTGCCCGCGGGCGCCACGATGCTGCTGTTCACCGACGGGCTGGTGGAGGACCGCGGCATCCTGCTCGACGACAGTCTGGAGCAGGCCAGGCAGGTGGCCGAGACGGTCGAGGACGATCTGGAGGAGTTCTGCGACCGGCTGCTCGCCGCGTTCGGCTCGCGGGAGGACGACGTGGCCATCGTGGCGATCCGCCGCGGGGCCTGACGGCGCGAGGACCTGGCCCTGTGCCCGCCTTGCCCGATGCCCGATGCCCGGCTGGCCCTTTGCCTGGCACAGGCGATAGTCAGCCGGATTTGCGCTTACGGTAGGCGCGCTGCTGGCAGGCCCGTGAGCAGTACGCGCGCGGACGTCCCGACGCGGCCCGCTCAACCGGCGCACCACAAATCTGACATCTTTCATCACGCGTTTCATCACGTTCATGGACCAGCATCTCGATGCCGTCCAGCACCCGGCGCAGGCCGAACTCGAACGGGTCCTCGGGCTCGTCATAGCCGCCCTCCTCCCACAGACGCGTGAGGGTCGGGTAGCGCTCGAGCCGCGCGTAGAGCGAGTCGCGGGAGCCCCACCACTCCTCCTCGCTCACCCCGCTGAGACGCTCGGTCCGCGCCACCTCCGCCAGCCGCAGGGCCTCGGAGTCAACGAACCGGGCGACGAGCCCGACGACGGCGATCATCTCGGCGGGCGTGAGACCGGTGCCGGAGACGGCGCTCAGCATGTACTCGTAGTGGGCGACGGCGTTGGGCCCCGGCACCCGGCGAGTGCCCCGCACCTCGGCCAGCCAGGGATGCCGCTCGCGCAGCCGCCACCCTTCGCGCGCGCACGCCTCCAACCGCGCCCGCCAACCACCGGCCTCCTCGGCGCTCCGCCCCTGGCCACCCGCATTCTCGGCGCCCGCACTCCGCCTCTGGCCACCCGCTTCCTCGGCGCCCGCACTCCGCCCCTGGCCACCTGCTTCCTCAGCGCCCGCACCCTGTTCCTGGCCGCCCTTCCCGGAGAAGGCCGCGCCCGGTGAGCCCATGACGGCGTCGCGCATGAGGTCGAGCAGGTGGTCGCGGCCGGGCACGTGGCGGTAGAGCGACATCGTGGTGAACCCGAGCCGGTCCGCGACCTTGCGCATCGACAGCCCTTCGAGCCCCTCGGCGTCCGCCAGCTCGATCGCCGCCCGGACGATCCGGCTCAGGCTCAGCCCTGGTCGCGGCTCGACGTCACCCTCTCGCCACAGCAGTTCGACCCCGTCGTCGGGATCTCCCGCGCCACCTCTCGCCATGGACACCTCCCTTGTTTATGGTGTAATACCTCGTGTACACCATACACTGCAAAGAGGCGGTACATCATGACCGTGTTCCACGTCGATCCCTCGGGCGACGACTCCTGGCCCGGCACCGCGGAGCGCCCGTTCGCCAGCCTGCACCGCGCCCGCGACGCCGTACGAGACCTCGTACGAGACCCCGCCGGGACGGTGACCGGGGACCCCGTTCGAACCGCGACCGGGGACATCGCGCGTGACCCCGCCGTGACCGCGACCGGGGATGTCATCGTCCAGCTGCGGGCCGGCACCCACGTGCTCACCGCGCCGTTCGAGCTCACCGAGGCCGACTCCGGCCGTGACGGACACCGGATCGTCTACCAGGCCCACGGCTACGGAACGGCTGACCAGGAGGAGGTCGTCGTCAGCGGCGGTCGCGAGATCACCGGCTGGCGGATCGAGGACGGCGTGTGGCTGGCCGACGTGGGCGACCTGGACACGCGCCAGCTGTACGTGGACGGCCGCCGGGTCGAACGCGCCGCCATAGACGGCCTGCCGGGCACCGTGACCATGACGGAGACCGGCTACGAGAGCGACAGCGCGGCCCCGCGAGCCTGGCACAACCCCGCCGACGTCGAGTTCGTCTACCGCGGCGTCTACCCATGGACCGAGGCCCGCTGCAGTGTCGCCGCGATCGCCGCCAGGACGGACGGTGGTGTCACCGCTGGGACGGACAGTGACGCGATCACCGCGGTCACCACCGGGACGGACGGTGGCGAGGCGAGCGTGATCACCATGGCTCAGCCCGGCTTCGGGTGGGCCCTCGACCTCTACAACTCCGCGTGGGAAGGCAACATCAACCGCGGCCCCGGCCTGCCCACCCGGGTCGAGAACGACGTCACCTTCCTCACCGAGCCCGGCACCTTCGTCCTGGACCGCTCGCGGCCCGGTCACCACGTCCTCCGCTACCTTCCCCTTCCGGAAGAGGCGCCGGACCGTACGCGCGTGGTCGCCCCGGTTCTCGAGACGCTGCTGCGGGCCACCGGCACGAGCGGGGTGTCCTTCCGCGGCCTGGTCTTCGCCGACGCCACCTGGCTGCGGCCCGGCCGTGCGGAGGGCTTCCTGCACTACCACGGCAGCGGCTACTACGAGGGCGGCCCCGTCGACAAGGTGGAGCTCGTCGAGGGGCAGGCATGGGTGACGGTGCCGCGCGAGTCGGCCAGGATCCCCGCGTGCGTGGTGATCGAGGACGCTGTACGCGTGGCGGTCGAGCGCTGCCGTTTCACCCGCATGGGCGCCGCCGGCCTGGAGCTGACCGGCGGCACGGACGTCAGCGTGCGCGGATGTGACTTCGACACGCTCTCGGCCGGCGCCGTCTCCGTCACCGGCGCCGTGAACCCCCTGGTCGAGGATAACTGGATCCATCACACCGGCCTGGAGTTCACCGGCTCCCCCGGCATCGCGGTGCTGGGCACCAAGGGCTGCACAGTCGCCCACAACCAGGTCGAGGAGGTGCCTCACTGCGGCATCGTGGCCGGGCCCGCCGAGGGCACCCGCATCCTGCGCAACCTCACCGTCGGCACGATGGGGGTACTGGCCGACGGCGGCGGCGTCTACCTTTCGGGGCCGCAGGGCGACTCGCACGAGAACGGCGCGGTGATCCGCGGCAACGTCATCAAGGACACGCGCACGCCGTACAACTTCGCTCTCTACACCGACTACGGCGCCGCCTGGGTGACCGTGGAGGACAACGTGGTCGCGCGCGCCGACAACACCGCCGTCCTGCAGGTGGCGCCGCCGCTGGACAACGTCGTCTACCGGGGCAACTTCTGGGACGCCGACCCGGTCGGGGTGGACGACGTGCCGGCGGGCGTCACGTACGAGGACAACACCACGCTCCCCGACGAGGAGAAGCTGGCCGTCGCCACAGCCGCCATCCAACGAGACGCCGGCCTGCTCCACCCCCGCTCCCGATGAGCGCCGGCCCGTGAACGCTGACGCCCGTGAACGCTGGACGCGGGCGTCAGCGGACGCGGCGCCAGCGTGACTCGCCGAAGCAATAACCCGCGAACAGCACCAGCCCCAAGGCGACCACCACGAGCAGCCAGGGCCCCACGGGCGTCGCGGCGAAGGCTCTGAGGGTCGCGTCCAGCCCGCCCGCCTTGTCCGGGTCGTACGTGATCGCCGCCTCGACGACGAAGACCCCGGCCAGGCCGGCGATGACCCCGCGGGCGACATACCCGGCGAACCCGAGCCTGTCCATCACCGAGCGGGCCCGCGGGGACATCTGGCCGAGGTTCAGCTCGTCCCGGAACCTCTTGGTGACGCCCTGGTGCCCCCAGCGGACGCCGAGCGCGACGAGGCCCAGCCCGATCGCGCCCACGATGAACGGCCCTCCCGGCAGGCCGAGCAGCGCCTCCGTCGCGTCCCGCGACTTCTCATCGTCAGAGGTGGCCTTCCCGGCCCGCAGCACGCTCAGCAAGGTGCCGCAGATCAGCGCGTACACGGCGGTCCGGCCGACCGTTTCCAGCCGGTCCGCCACGCGGAGCCCGCCGAACAGCGCCTCCGACAACTGCCAGAGCGTCAGCGCGACGAACCCCGCCACCATCACCCACAACGCCACCTCCCCGAACGGCAACCGCGCCACGGTCGAGATCGCGCCCGCCTTGTCCGCCTCCCGTCCCCCGCCTTCGCCCAGCGCGATCCGCACGGCCACCACCCCGATCAGCGCGTACAGCACTCCCCGGCAGGCCAGCCCGACCCTGGCGAGCCGGTTCAGCGCCGGATGCGCGGCCGCTTTCCTGGCGGCGGCCCGAGCCTGCCGCCCCGCCTTCTCCGTTGCGGTCACCGTCTCCTCCTTGACGCAAGAGCCTGCCAAGTGCCCTGACGGCGGCCGTCTAGGCGCTCCACCCCACTTCTCCACCCGTATCTCCACCATCTGGCGGTGCCGCTCCACCCGCCCCGATCCGTAGTTTCGCGGTCATGGACAGAAACGAACTGCTCAGGTTCGCAGCCGACAAAGCGCAGGAGTCGCTCAAGGGAGGCAAGATGCACGGCAAGACGTGGGTCGGGATCGCGGTGGTGGCCGGTGTGGTGCTGGTGGGGTTCATCGCCTACCGGCTTCTTCTCATCGAGCTCATCACCCGCCTGCGCTGACCAGCCCGTACCTGGTGGAATCAAGCGCATGGAACAGAAGCGGTCGCTGCCGGACACCATCGCGCCGGGCTGGCTGGTGGTGCAGGTGTTCGGCACGCTGTTCGTCATCATCACCCTGGTCACCGCGCGGGAGAGCGCGCTGTGGATCTGGGCGCTGTACGGGGTCAGCGCCGCGTGCTGGCTGCTGTTCGTGGCGCTCGACCGGTCGCGGCCCCGGCTCACGGCCGGGCTGCTGGGCGCGGCGACGCTGCTGCCCGCCGTGGCGCTCGGGGCGGCCGAGGACAGTACGGCGCTGCTCCTCACGGCGATCATCCTCGGCCGGTTCGCCGCGCTCGCCACCCCGTCCGTGGCCGCCATCGTGGGCGTCGGCGCGGGCACGATGGCGCTGGCCGTACTGACCTGGCCGATCTCCGGGGAAACACCCGTCGGCGCGTTCGGGCAGGCGCTGGTGCTGCTGGCGATCACGCTGGTCGGCGTCAATCACCGACAGCACGTCGTACGGCGCGAGCAGGCCGAACGGCTCCTGGAGCAGACCCGGCTCGCGCAGGCGGAGCAGGCGCGAGCCGCCGCACTGGACGAGCGCACCAGGATCGCCCGCGAGATCCATGACGTGCTCGCGCACTCGCTGGGCGCGCTGGGTGTGCAGTTGGAGCTGGCCGAGGCCCTGCTCGCGGAGAAGAACGACGTGACCGGCGCGCTGGCGACGGTGCGGCGCTCGCGCGGGCTGGCCGCGGACGGCCTGGCGGAGGCCCGCGCCGCGGTGGCCGCGCTGCGCCAGGACAACCCCTCACTGGCCGACGCGCTCGCCACGCTGGCCGAGGCGCACCGGCGCGACCACCGGTCGCCGGTGGACTTCCGCGCTGGTGGGATCCCCCGCGGCCTGTCGTCGGCGGCCACCGTCTCGCTGGTCGGGACCGCGCGGGAGGCGCTGACGAACGCGGCCAGGCACGCGCCGGACGCGCCCGTGTCGATGACGCTCGACTTCACCGCCGATGTGGTGCGATTGCGGGTACGCAACCCGCTGCCCGCCGAAGTCCCGGCGAAGGGCGGGTTCGGACTGACGGGCATGCGCGAACGGCTCGCGCTGGCCGGCGGCACACTCGACTCCGGCTACGAAGAGGGGACCTGGCAGGTGACCGCGGAGGTGCCGGAGTGAGCGGTGCGGCAGATCCGGGAACGATCAGCGCGGCGAACGCGGGGGCGGTCGGTTGTGGAGGTACGAAAGTGATCAGAGTGGTCGTGGTGGACGACCAGCAAGTCATGCGCGAGGGCTTGGCCGCCCTGCTCGGCCTGGTCGAGGACATTGAGGTCCTGGGTACGGCCGGAGACGGCCGCCAGGCCCTCGACCTGCTGGCCGCCAACGCCGCGGCCATCGCGAACGGCACGGACGGCGCCCACCCCGCGGACGTCGTACTGATGGACCTGAGGATGCCCGTGATGGACGGCGTCGAGGCGACCGGCCGCATCGTCGGCGAGCATCCCGGCATAGCGGTCATCGTGCTCACCACCTACACCGACGACGAGTCGATCGCCGGCGCGCTCCGGGCGGGCGCGCGCGGCTACCTGACCAAGGACGCGGGCCGCGCCGAGATCGCGGCGGCGCTGCGCTCGGCCGTCGCGGGCCAGTCGACTTTCGCCGCCAAGGTCTCGGACCGGCTGGTGGAGGCGATGCACCGCGCGCCGCGCCCCAAAGCCCGGCAACTGCCCGACGGCCTGACCGCCCGCGAGGCAGAAGTGCTGGCCCTGATCGCGAGCGGCCTGAGCAACCCGGAGATCGCCGAGGCGTTGTTCATCGGCGAGGCCACGGTCAAGACGCACATCAACAACGCGTTCACCAAGATCGGCGTCCGCAACCGCGTCGAGGCCACCCACTACGCGACCCGCCACGGGTTAACGGGCTGAGCGGGCGCGCAACCAGAGCCGCCCACGTGCTCCTTCCATCGCCCGCAGATCCGTCTCGCCCGCGTAGTCGCTCCCCGAAGTTTCATGCGGGGCAGTCAACTTCATCGGCGGCTCGCGCCGCATCCGGATATATCACCCCACGGGTCTCGGACCAGGGCACTCAATGGGCTGGGCGGATGCAAAACTGTTCCGCTTTGGCCGCAGGGAGCAGGCGGTGGGCGGCAGAAAATCGGTTGATCCAACGTATTAGCCTGGATGGGATGCCTCCCGATACGCGTTCTCCTCGCCGTCCCCTGCCCATCTTCACCTCACTCTCCTCCAATGCCCTGTGGCGGATGAAGCCCTATCTCCGCCCCTATGTCACCAGATTGGTCTTCATCTGGCTGGCAGCGATCATCGGCATCGGGGCGAGCATCGCCCTGCCTCTCGTCGGCAAGGAGGTCGTCGACGGTCCCGTGCTCCACGGCGACTCCGGCGCCCTGCTCCCCCTCGGCCTCGTCGCCCTGGGCGTGGGCGTGCTCGAAGCGTTCCTGATCTTCTTCAGGCGCTGGACGCAGACCGGCCCGGTCCTCGGGCTGGAGACCCAGATCCGCGACGACCTCTACGCGCACCTGCAGCGCCTGCCGATGGGCTTCCACGGCGACTGGCAGTCGGGCCAGCTGCTGTCGCGGGCCACCACCGACCTGTCGACGATCCGCCGCTTCCTCGGCTTCGGCATGCTCTTCCTGGTCATGAACATCCTGCAGCTGACCACCGTGACGGTGCTGCTGCTGAACATGTACTGGCCGCTCGGGCTGCTGGTGGCCGCGTCGGCGGTGCCGATCATCCTGGTGTCGCTGAGCTTCGAGAAAAAGTACATCAGGATCTCCCGCCAGGTGCAGGACGAGCAGGGAGACCTCGCCACGGTCGTCGAGGAGTCGGCGATCGGCATCCGGACGATCAAGGCGTTCGGCCGCCGTCACCACGTGTTCGACCAGTTCGACGACTCGGCGCGCAAGGTCTACGGCACCTCGATGGACAAGGTGCGGCTGTCGGCCCGCTTCTTCACCTTCCTCGAGGTGATCCCCAACTTCACCCTCGCCTTAGTCCTGCTGCTCGGCGCGCTGGCCGTGGGCGGCGGCTCGCTGACGCTGGGCACACTGGTCGCCTTCACCACGCTGATGCTGCAGCTGGTCTGGCCGGTCGCCAGCCTCGGCTACATCCTGGCGATGGCCCAGGAGGCGATGACCTCCGCCGACCGGGTCATGGAGGTCATGGACACGGTTCCGGCCATCGAGGGCGGTTCCGGGTCGATCGAGCGGCCGCGCGGGCATCTGCGCTTCGAGGGGGTGGAGTTCCGCTTCCCCGACTCCGACCAGCCGGTGCTGCGTGATGTGTGGCTCGAGGTACGCCCGGGCGAGACGGTGGCCATCGTCGGCGCCACCGGCTCGGGCAAGACGACGATGACCTCGCTCGTACCCCGGCTCATCGACCCCACCGCCGGCCGGGTGACGATCGACGGCCACGACGTACGCGACCTGTCGCTGCCCGCGCTGCGCGAGGTGGTGGCCACGGCGTTCGAGGAGCCGACGCTGTTCTCGATGAGCGTGCGCGAGAACCTCACGCTCGGCCGCCAGGACGCCACCGAGGAGGAGCTCGACGAGGCCATCCGCACCGCCCAGGCCATGTTCGTGTACGACCTGCCGTGGGGCCTCGACACCCGGATCGGCGAGCAGGGCATGTCCCTGTCCGGTGGCCAGCGCCAGCGCCTCGCCCTGGCGCGGGCCGTGCTGAGCAGGCCACGGATCCTGGTCCTCGACGACACGCTGTCCGCGCTCGACGTCGAGACCGAGGCGCTGGTGGAGGAGGCGCTGCGCCACGTGCTGCGTGAGGCGACCGGCATCGTGGTCGCCCATCGCGCCTCCACGGTCCTGCTGGCCGACAAGGTGGCGCTGCTGAGAGACGGCACGATCACGCACGTCGGACGGCACCACGACCTGCTGGACGAGGTGCCCGAATACCGCGAGCTGCTCGCCCAGGACGCCGACTTCGACCCCTCGGAAGGAGCCCTGCGATGACCACCACCACGACGACGTCGAGCGCGGCCGACTGGCGGGGCGTCGCCTCCGAGAACCAGGACGACCTGTCCGAGACGGTGACGGTGTTACTGCGGGAGCGCTCCCGCAGGCTGCTCGGCGACCTGCTCACGCCGCACCGCAAGGCGATGGCGCTGCTCACCACGATCATCGTCGTGTCCAACCTGGCGGGCCTGGCGATCCCCTACCTGGTGAAGGTGGGCATCGACGCGGGCATCCCGCCGATGCTCAAGGGCACCGGCCCCGGCACGCTGCTGACCGTCGTCGGCGTCATCCTGGCGGCGGCGGTGACGCAGGCCCTCACCCGGCAGGTGTTCCTGCAGATGGCGGGCCGCATCGGCCAGAACATCCTGCTGGAGCTGCGCAGGCGGGTCTTCGACCACTTCCAGCGGCTGTCGCTGAGCTTCCACGAGAAGTACACCTCCGGCCGCGTCATCTCCCGGCTCACCTCCGACATCGACGCCATCGCCGAACTGCTGCAGTCCGGCTTCGACGGCCTGGTCACCGCCGTGCTCACCATGTTCGGCACGGCCGCGCTGCTGCTGGTGCTCGACGTCCACCTGGGCCTGGTGGCGCTGATCCCGCTGCCGTTGCTGCTGCTGTTCACCCGGTGGTTCCGGCGCCAGTCGGCGATCGTCTACCGGCGTACCCGGGAGACGGTGGCGCTGGTCATCGTGCACTTCGTGGAGTCGATGACCGGCATCCGCGCCGTGCAGGCCTTCCGCCGGGAGCCGCGCAACCAGGAGATCTTCAAGCAGCTCAACGACGACTACCGTGGCGCCAACGCCAGCAGCATGCACCTCATCGCGGTGTTCATGCCGGGCATCAAGCTGATCGGCAACGTGACCGTGGCGGTCGTGCTGGTCTACGGCGGCTGGCTGGCGCTGCACGGCGAGGTCACGGTCGGTGTACTCGCGGCGTTCCTGCTCTACCTGCGCCAGTTCTACGAGCCGATGCAGGAGATCAGCCAGTTCTACAACACCCTCCAGTCGGCGGGCGCCGCCCTGGAGAAGCTGTCGGGTGTGCTGGAGGAGGAGCCGGCCGTACCGGAGCCGCGCGAGCCGGCGGCGCTGCCCAAGGCCCGTGGCAAGGTCAGGTTCGAGGGCGTCAGGTTCGCCTACGTCGAGGACCGGCCGATCCTACCGGGGCTGGACCTGACGATTCCGGCGGGGCAGAGCGTCGCGCTGGTCGGCTCGACGGGCGCGGGCAAGACGACGCTGGCCAAGTTGATCTCCCGCTTCTACGACCCGACCGCGGGCCGCGTCCTGCTCGACGGCGTCGACCTGCGTACGCTCGACGAGCCCACGCTGCGCAAGGCCGTGGTCATGGTGACGCAGGAGAACTTCCTGTTCAGCGGTACGGTCGCCGACAACATCCGGTTCGGCCGCCCCGGCGCGTCCGACCGTGAGGTACGCGAGGCCGCCAAGGCGATCGGCGCGCACGAGTTCATCTCCGCGCTGCCCAACGGCTACGACACCGAGGTGGGCAAGCGGGGCGGGCGCATGTCGGCCGGTCAGCGTCAGCTGGTGGCCTTCGCCAGGGCGTTCCTGGCCGATCCGGCGGTGCTCATCCTCGACGAGGCGACCTCCAGCCTCGACGTACCGAGCGAGCGGCTGGTGCAGCGGGCGCTGCGCACGATCCTGGCCGACCGCACGGCGCTGATCATCGCGCACCGGCTGTCGACCGTGGAGATCGCCGACCGGGTGCTGGTCATGGAGAGTGGCGAGATCGTCGAGGACGGCCCACCGGACCGCCTCATCGCCGCCTCCGGCCGCTTCGCCGGCCTGCACCAGGCCTGGCTGGACAGCCTCAGCAGCTGACGTCAGCGCGGGTGCACCCCGCTGACATCAGCGCGGGTGCACCCCGCTGTTGTCAGCACGGGTGCACCCCGCTGCTCTGTCGTCACCTCAGTGCGGGTGCACCACGCGCGTCATGTTCTCGTACAGCTCGTAGCCGACGAACAACGCCACGGGCAGGCCCACCGCCAGCAGAAGCCGTCCGGGGAGGGGTGCCCGTGCCATGGGCACCCGCCTCGCCGCCACGGACCCGGCGACCACGGCAGGCGCCTCCGCCACGGGCTCAGGCACCGGCACCGGCACCAGCTCGGGGTGTCGTGACAGGTATCCCGTCGGGAACGACGTGACGTGGTATGCCCCGCAGCCCGGACAGGACATACCTGACCAGGGCGGTTGCACGGTCACGCCGGCGCGCAGCCAGATCGTGACCTCGTTGCCGTAGTCGTCCATGAGGTGCCTGACGACGTACTCCTCTTCCCAGACATGTAAACAGCGCATGCACTCGAAAGGCCATGTCTCCTGGGTATTGAACCCATCCCGCACCAGGACCACCCCCGGTCACGTGCCGCCATCCGATTAGAGTGTCCGCCTCGTCCTGCCACCCGGCAAGACGGCACTATGACACTCAGGGCTATGAAATGCTCACCTACTGTCAGGTTAGAGAGGGTAAACCCGTCTCTGGACCGGACTGAGGAGCGGTGTCGCGTCGGGCGTAACAGGCTCGGCCGGTGGCCTCAGCTCTGGATGCCGGCTGAGATAACCCTCCGGGAACATGGTCGCCTGCTGGCAGCCGCAGTTGGGACAGATGGCGCCCGACGAAGGCGGTGGGACCGGCACACCGGAGCGCAACCAGATCTCGCGCTCGTTGCCGTGACGATCGTCGAAGCGCCTGACGAGGTATTCCTCTTCCCACACATGCCAGCACCCGCGGCACTCGAATGGCAGGATCTTGAGCTCTTCTTCCATGAGTCACCCCCTCCTTCGAGTGTCGTCCTATTTGTCGCGAACTGGCAACCGCCCCCGATGACAGCCGCCATACCATGGAGGCATGGGCGCTGACCTGGTGACCCTGTGCCTCTGTGGCGACGTCATGCTCGGCCGAGGTGTGGATCAGGTCCTGCCGCATCCCGGTGATCCCGCCCTGCGCGAGCCGCACATCGACGACGCGCGCGTCTACGTCGAGCTCGCCGAGGCGGTCAACGGACCGATTCCGCGCCCCGTCGGCTTCTCCTGGCCCTGGGGTGACGCGCTGTCGATCCTGGACGCGCACGCGCGGGCCGTCCGGGTGGTGAACCTGGAGACGACGGTGACCACGAGCGGCGCGTACGCTCCGGACAAAGCCCTCCACTACCGCATGAACCCCGACAACCTCCCGTGTCTGGCCGTGGCGCGGCCGGACGTCTGCGTACTGGCCAACAACCACCTGCTGGACTTCGGACGCGACGGGCTCGCCGAAACGCTCGACACGCTGGCCGCGGCCAGGCTCGCCACCGCCGGGGCGGGCAGGGACCTGGACCAGGCGCGCCGTCCGGTGGCCGTGCCCGTGCCGGGAGGGCGGCGCGTGCTGGTGTTCTCGTTCGGCATGCCGTCCAGTGGTGTGCCACCGGACTGGGCGGCGGCCCCGGACCGCTCCGGCGTCGACTTCGTGCCGGAGCCGTCGCCGGCCGCCGCGGCCGACATCACCGAACGGGTACGGCGGGCAAAACGGCCCGGGGATATCGCGGTGGCCTCCATCCACTGGGGCTCCAACTGGGGGTATTGGGTCTCCCGGGAGCAGATCGAATTCGCGCACGCACTCATCGAAGGCGGCGTCGACGTGGTGCACGGGCACTCCTCGCACCATCCGCGCCCGATCGAGATCTACCGCGGCCACCTGATTCTGCACGGCTGCGGCGACATGATCGACGACTACGAGGGGATCGGCGGGTACGAGGAATACCGCGGCGACCTGCGGTTGCTCTATCTCGCCTCGCTCGATCCGGGCTCCGGACGGCTGGCCGCCCTGCGCATGGCACCCCTGCGGATCCGGCACATACGGCTCCGCCACGCCGCACCCGACGACGCCGAGTGGCTGCGCGTGACCCTCGACAGGGCCGGCCGCGGTTTCGGGGGACGGATCCGCGGCGAGCCCGGCGGCATGCTCACCTTGGTGGCGGACTGAATGCGTACCAGCTAGGCGAGGGCCAGGACGAACGCGAGCGCTCCGGCCACCACGCTGAGCGTGCCGAGCCAGGCGAACAGCGCGTCCAGCCCGGCGTCGACGGGCCAGCCGCCGTGCAGCGCCTCCTGTACGCGGCGGAACCGTGTCCTGGTCCTGAGCAGCAGCGCGGCGCCGCAGAGCGCGGCCGGTACGAACGTGACGACGACGGCGAGGGGCAGCCCGTGCCGCGCGGACAGGCCCATCGCGCCGAGACCGCCCGACGACAGGGCCACGGCGGTGCGTACCCAGGCCAGGCGGGTCCGCTCGCTCTGCAGCCCGGGGTCCCAGATCTCCTCGGACATCGGCGGATCAGGCGCCCATCACGATGACCACCAGGGCGATCACCGCCACCGCCGCCACGCCGTAGCCGAAGACGGCGGCGAGGGCGGGCGGTGGCAGCGGCGCGCGCTCGCGCAGCGCGCGCTGGATGTTGCGCCAGCGCGGATAGGCCATGCCCGCCGCCAGCGCGGAGAGCGAGACCAGGACCACGGCCAGGGCGGTGCGCACCCAGGGGACGAACAGGTGGTCGGGGAGCGCCGCCATGGCGACGCCCCCGGCGCTGAGTGCCAGCGCGGTGCTCAGCCATGTGAGGAATGTACGCTCGTTCGCGAGCGTGAAACGCGGGTCAGGCTCCATACGAACGACGCTAATTGGCACACATTCCCCCTAGAGAAGCCGGGTTAGCCGCCGCAGGCCTTGGCGACCTTCTCCAGGTAGGCGGCGGTCTCGGAGCCGACCTTCTGGACCGCGTCGACGGCGTCGTTGACGTTGTTGACGTTGATGCCGCTCAGTGTCTTGGCCAGGTCGTCGGAGGCCTGCTTGAGCGTGGTGTTGGCGGCCTTGTCGGCCACCTCGTTGAGCTTGGCGGCGCTGTCGTCGAGGGCCTTCTCCATGGCCTTCGGGTCGTCCTTCAGTTCGGTGAGCTTGGCGCCCAGCTCGGTGACGATCTTGGGGGCCTCCAGGCAGGACTGGGCCTTGTCGATGGTGTTGTTGACCTCACCGCAGCCCGCGGCGAAGACGAACATGGTGAAGGCGGCAAGGGGCACGAACTGACTTTTGAGGCGACGCATACTCCGAACCTACCCAACGGGTTCACGCCCCGGCGGGACCAAGCCGGAGGGGTGCGAGCTAATTGCCGTGTCGCGGAAGCTCTAGGATTTCACCTATGGCAACGTGTGAGCATATTTCCCAAGCGGAGGACCCGGCCCCGCGCACGCCCGAGGGCTGCGAGGAGTGCCTGGCGGCGGGTGGCCGGTGGGTGCACCTGCGCCGCTGCCTGGAGTGCGGTCATATCGGGTGCTGCGACTCCTCACCCAACAAGCACGCCACCAAGCACTTCCACGCCACCTCGCACCCGGTGATGCAGTCGTACGAGCCGGGCGAGAGCTGGAAGTGGTGCTTCGTCGACAACGCGATGGCCTGAGGCGGGCCTAACGCTCCAGGATGGCCTCCTCGAAGTCGAGCTCGGCCATCACCTCGCGCAGCACCTCGTCGTCGAGGCGGCGTTCGTCGCGTAGCCGGACGAACGTCTCGCGCTCGGCCTGCAGCATCTCCCGGCGCAGCCGGCGATAGAGCGTGCTGGGCGTCTCGGCGCCGCCCTGCGCGGTGCCGCCGCCCAGACGCTCCCACGCGGTCAGCGAGCGCCGCCACGACTTCTCCCTGAGCTGGTCGATGACCTGCTTCTGGATCTCGTCGGGCTCGCCTTCTGCCTCGATCAGCCCGTCGAGCACCTCGGTGCCCGCGGCGAGCGCGGCCTGCTGCGCCGCGGCCTCGGCCAGCCTGTCCTCATACTGCTCCTGCTCGCTCGACACGCGCAGCCGCCTGATCAGCGCGGGGAACGTCGTGCCCTGCACGAGCAGCGTGCCTATCACGGTGGTGAAGGTGAGGAAGAGCAGGATGTCGCGGTCGGGCATGCCGACCGGAATGGCGAAGGCGGCGGCCAGCGAGACGACCCCGCGCATGCCCGCCCAGCTGATGATCACGGTCGGTGCGGGCGCGGGGTGCGGTTCGCCCCTGCGCCTCCCAGTGAACAGCCACGTCAGGTACGTGACGGGGAACATCCACACGAACCTCGACAGTACGGTCACCAGGAACACCACGACCGCGTACAGCGCCACCTCCCAGGCGCCGTAGCCGCCGATGCCCTTGATCACCGTGACCAGCTGCAGGCCGATCAGCGCGAAGACGATCGCCTCCAGGAAGAAGTCGGTCACCTTCCACACCGCGTCGGACACCAGCCGGGTGCCGAACCCCCGCTGGTGCATCTGGTTGCCGAGATAGAGCCCGACGATCACCACCGCGATGACGCCCGAGGCGTGCACCGACTCGGCCGCCAGGTAGGCGGCGAACGGGATCAGCAGCATCAGCGTGTTCTCGACCAGGGAGTCGCGGGTGTGCCGGAACACCCAGGAGAACAGGAACGCCAGCGCCAGCCCGATCGCCACCCCGGCCGCCGCCGAGTAGAGGAACTCGCCGACCCCTTCGAGCAGGTCCACCGTGCCGCCCACGGCGGCGCCGATCGCCACGCGGTAGAGGGTCAGCGCGGTCGCGTCGTTGAACAGGCTCTCGCCGATGAGGATCGTCAGCGCCCGGCGCGGCAGCCCGAGCCGGCGGCCGACCGCGACGGCGGCCACGGCGTCGGGCGGCGCGATGATGGCGCCCAGCGCGAACGCCGCCGCCAGCGGCAGATCGGGCAGCAGCAGGTGGACGACCAGCCCGACGACGGCCGTCGTGAACAGCACCAGCCCGACCGACAGCAGCGCCACGGCCCGCTTGACGTCACGCAGGCGCAGATAGGAGCTGTCGAGCGCGGCCGAGTAGAGCAGCGGCGGCAGGAACACGAACAGCACCAGCTGCGGGTCCAGCGGCACGGCGGGCACCAGCGGCGAGACCAGCAGCCCGGCGGCCACCAGCAGCAGCGGCGCCGGCCAGCCCTTGCGCCGGGCGACGGCGGCGACCGCGACCGCCCCTGCCGCCACCAGCAGCAGTTGCAGGCCCATCGTGGGGTTCACGGCGCTCCTCCACCTCGGCACGGGCACGCGAAGGCAGCGTACCGCTCATGAGATGGGCCGCCCGCCTCGGGCTCACCACTCCCTGCGGTGATCCCTGTCGTCGTCGTACTCCTGGTCGGGGCGGAGCCGCTCACCGGTGGAGAACATCGGGTCGCCCACGTAGGGCCGGGACAGGTCCGTCTGGTACGGCGTGCCCTGCTGCTGGCCCATCGAGAACAGCGGGTCGACCGGGTTGGGCGGGGTCTGGTAGGCGGGGAAGCCGTCGGTGGAGGGGTAGGGCACCTGCGTCGGCGGGTACGCCTCGCGCTTGGCGTAGGTGATGGGCTCCCGGGGCCGGCCCGCGCCCGGGATGCCGTGCATCGGGGTGCCGAGACCGGCCGGGTCCGGCTGCTGCGGCGATTGCTGCGGGTATCCGCGCTGGCCATAGGGGTCGTGTGGCTGCTGCTGCTGGGCGAAGGGCTCGGGCTGCGGCCGGTTCGGCGGGGCCGACTGGGAGGGGAAGCCGAGCGGGTCGGTGTTGGGCGCCTGCCTGCGGCGGCTTCCGGGCATCTGGTAGACGGGCTCGCCGGGGTCCTGGGCCGGCGCCGGCTGCGCGTACTGCTGGGGCTGCTGGGGGCCGCTGAAGGGGTCGCCGGTGTACTGGGGGGCGCCGCTGTAGGGGTCCGGGGCGGCGGGGACCGCGTACTGCGGGCCGGTGAAGGGCTCGGGCGGCTCGGGCTCGGTGTACTGGGGGCCGGTGAACGGCTCGCGGGGATTCGGCTGGCCGTACTGCTGCGCGCCGTAGGAGCCCTGCTGGCCGTACTGCTGGCCAAGAGGCTCGCGCGGCGCCGGCGCGGTCGTCTCGCCGTAGGAGGCGACCAGCTTGTCCTGAGGCGGCGGGGCGCCCCTGGCCACCAGGACGTCGTTGGGGGACAGAGCGGCGGTGGGCCGGTCCTCGTGCGGCGGCGGTGGAGAGCTCTGGTGCGGCCGTTGGTATTGGCCGGTGCCGGGGATCACCTCGGTGCCCGGGTCGTGCGCGGGCACGGCGGGCTGCTCGCCCGTGGCCTCGGCGAACCCGTCATCGAGGGTGTCGAGCAACCGGCCGACATCGTCCATCGGCATGCGGAAGCTGGCGGTGCACATCTCACCTCGCCACAGGCTGAGCACCAGGGTGCCCTCATGCCACGTGACCCGGAGACACCGCTCCTGACCTCGAGCATCGAAGAACACTTCGCCGAACGACGGCAACGGGACAACTTCCGACATGGCAGACATACTGCTTTAACCAGCCTTTATCCGTCCACTCAACCCCGGTAAACCCTACTGAACCGGCTCTCCCCATCTGACCTCATACCCCACTGGCCACTTCCAGGTAGGTCTTTTGGGCCAGTTGGAGTTCCGATCGTTCAGTGTGCCACGCGAGCCGCTGTGGACGTCCCAGAACGCCGGGATGCGTCTGCACGATCACACGGCGTTCGGCGCGTCGACCCCCGATTGCAGGTACCGTTTACTGCCGTGCCGGACTCCCATCTTCCCTCAGCCGAAGAACTGCTCAGCATCGCGGTCAGCGCTCTCGGAGGGAGCGAACGGCGGGGCCAGATCACGATGGTGCAGGCCGTCCAACGGGCCATCGAAGAAGAGGAACATCTGGCGGTCCAGGCCGGCACCGGCACCGGAAAGTCGCTCGCCTACCTGGTGCCCTCGATCAGGCACGCCATGGAGGCCGACAAGCCGGTGGTCATCTCCACCGCCACGATCGCCCTCCAGCGGCAGCTCGTGGACCGCGACCTGCCACGGCTGGCCGAGGCGCTCGGCAAGGAGCTGCCGCACGAGCCGACGTTCGCGATCCTCAAGGGCCGGCGCAACTACCTGTGCCGCTACAAGGCGACGGCGGGCTGGCCCGAGGACGACGAGCAGGACCAGCTCTTCGACCCCCGCGAGGTCGGCGCGACGGGCCGGATGGTCCAGCGCATCCAGGAGTGGGCCGAGGAGACCGAGACGGGCGACCGCGACGAGCTGGTGCCCGGGGTCAACGAGCAGGCGTGGCGGCAGTTCTCGGTCAGCGCCCAGGAGTGCCTGGGCGCCACGCGCTGCCCCAGCGGCGCCGAGTGCTTCGCCGAGCTGGCCAGGAGCCGGGCCGGCGAGGTCGACGTGGTCGTCACCAACCACGCGCTGCTGGCGATCGACGCGATGGGCGACATCCCGGTGCTGCCCGAGCACGCCATGGTGGTCGTCGACGAGGCCCACGAACTCGTCGACCGGGTGACCTCGGTGGTGACCTCCGAGCTGTCGGAGAGCTCGGCCGCGCTCGCCGTGCGCCGCGTCGGCCGGCTCATCGAGCAACCCATCGCCGACCAGCTCATGGAGGCGGCCGAAGACCTCAAGGCGCTGCTGGCCGCCGCTCCCCCCGGACGCGTCGACGAGCTGCCCGAAGTGCTCGGGCTCACGCTGGCGCTGGTACGCGACGCCTCGGCGCGCTGTGTCTCCGCGCTCGGCCCGCGCGGCGGCGACAAGGACGATCCCGACAGAGCCGGACAGCGCAAGGCCGCCTTCACCGCGCTCGACGAGGTGCACGACACGGCGGTGCGCATGCTCGAGGCCTACGGCCACGCCTCGGAGGAGGACCGGGCCGAGGTGGTGTGGCTGGAGGGCGCCACCGACCGGCGCCCGCCCGCGCTGCGGGTGGCCCCGCTCAACGTGGGCGGCATGCTGCGCGACCGGCTCTTCGGCGACCGCACGGTGGTCCTCACCTCGGCCACGCTGGCGCTCGGCGGCACCTTCGACGGCCTGGCCCGCCAGTGGGGGCTGGGCGACAAGGGCTGGCAGGGCATCGATGTCGGCTCGCCGTTCGACCATCCACGGGCGGGCATCCTGTACGTGGCCAAGCACCTGCCACAGCCGGGCCGTGACGGGCTGCCGCAGGCCTACCTCGACGAGATCGCCGAGCTGATCGAGGCGGCGGGCGGGCGCACGCTCGGCCTGTTCTCCTCCATGCGGGCCGCCAAGGCCGCCAACGAGGCGCTGCGCGACCGGCTCGACGTGCCACTGCTGTGCCAGGGCGACGACTCCACGATGCTGCTGGTCAAGCAGTTCGCCGAGGACGAGGCGACCTGCCTGTTCGGCACGCTGTCGCTGTGGCAGGGCGTCGACGTCCCCGGCCCGTCGCTGCGGCTGGTCATCATCGACCGGGTCCCGTTCCCGCGCCCCGACGACCCGCTCACCTCGGCCCGGCAACGGCACGTGGCGGCCAAGGGCGGCAACGGCTTCATGACGGTCGCCGCCACGCACGCCGCCCTGCTGCTCGCCCAGGGCACCGGGCGGCTGCTGCGCGCCCAGCACGACAAGGGCGTCATCGCCGTCCTCGACCCGCGTCTGGCCACCGCCCGCTACAGCGGCTTCCTGCTGGGCTCCCTGCCGCCGTTCTGGCGCACCACGGACCCGGCGATCCCCCGAGCAGCCCTCAAGCGCCTGTCCACGGAAGACTGACCCGCCGCCTGCCCGGCAGGGGTCTTTGAGAGCCGTGCCGGTCAGAGGGCTGGGCTGGTCAGAGGGCTGGGCTGGCCTCGTCAGTGGACCAGGGGGCGAGGTCTCAGTGGACCCAGGGGGCGAGGTCGGGGCGTTTCGGGTCGAGGCCGTCGCCCGAGGAGGCGCCGCGCAGGCGGCGAGTCACCCACGGCACCAGGTGCTCGCGGATCCACTGCGCGTCCTCGCGACGCCGGGCGCGCGGGTCGAGGACGCGCTCGGGCCACACCTTGTGCCAGTCGTCGAACGGCACGCCCAGCACGTCGAGGACCCGGGCGGCCACCAGCCGGTGCCCGTCCTGGTTCATGTGCAGCCGGTCCTCGCTCCACGCCCGCCAGTCCCGCAGCCCCTGCATGGACCACTGGTCGACGAGCCGGCACCCGTACAGGTCGGCGATGGAGCGTACGTGCAGATAGAAGATCGCGAAGCGGCCGCGCAGCCGCCGCATCACCGGTGTGTCGCGCGGGTCGACGCCGGTGAACAGCAGCACGTCGGCGCCGGTGGCCCGCAGGTCGCGCACGGCGCGGGCGAGCCGCTTGGCCATCACGTCGGGGTCGCTGCCCGGCCGTAGCAGGTCGTTGCCGCCCGCGCACAGGCTGACGAGGTCGGGCGCCATCTCGACGGCGATCGGCACCTGCTCGGTGACGATCTGCTCGAGCAGCCTGCCGCGCACGGCCAGGTTCGCGTAGCGGAAGGACGGGTCGTCGGCCGCCAGCCGCTCGGCCACCCTGTCGGCCCAGCCACGGTAGTGGCCGTTGGTGCCGGGGTCGTTGAGACCTTCGGTAAAGCTGTCACCAAGAGCGACGAAAGAGCGATATTGCCTCATGACCTGCTGTTCATCTCCGCCGTGCCGTGGTGCGTCAGGACATCTGACTGTAGTGCGAACCCCGCCGCCACGCCCACCGCCACCCCGACACGCGTGCAAAGTAATCGAGCGGAAGACGGTTAAGGAACGGCGATCGGGGGAAAGGCGTCGGCTCCGCGGCCCGGGACGCGGCCGGCTGCCGCAGCCTCACCGGCTGACCGCCCGGGACGCCGGCTGCCGCAGCGTCACCGGCCGACCGCCCGGTAGGCGGCCTCCAGGAGCTCCTCGGACGGCCCTTCCAGCCGTCCCGGCTTCGCCAGCCCGTCGAGCACGACGAAGCGCTGCTTGGCGCCCCGGTTCTTCTTGTCCAGCCGCATGTGGTCGCGCAGTTGCGGCCACGCGTCGGCCCGGTAGGTCGTGGGCAGGCCGACCGAGGTGAGGATGGTCCGGGTGCGCTCGACCAGGTCGATCCCGATGCGCCCGTCGAGCCTGGACAGCTCGGCGGCGAACACCATGCCGATGGCGATGGCCTCGCCGTGGCGCATGGTGTAGTGCTCGGCCCGCTCGATCGCGTGGCCGAGCGTGTGGCCGTAGTTGAGGATCTCGCGCAGCCCGGCCTCGCGCAGGTCGGCGCCGACGACGTCGGCCTTGATCTGGATCTTCCGCTCGATCAGCTCGCGGGTGTGCGGCCCCTCGGGCGTGGCGGCGGCGCCGGGGTCGTCCTCGATCAGCATGAGGATGGTGGGGTCGGCGATGAAGCCGCCCTTGATGATCTCGGCGAGCCCGGCCGCGTAGTCGGCGCGCGGCATGCTCGACAGCGTGCTCAGCTCGCACAGCACGCCCGCCGGAGGCAGGAAGGTGCCGACGAGGTTCTTGCCCTCAGGGGTGTCGATGCCGTTCTTGCCGCCGACCGCCGCGTCGACCATGGCCAGCAGCGTCGTCGGCACCAGCACCACCTGGACGCCGCGCAGCCAGGTGGCGGCGATGAACCCGGCCAGGTCGGTGGTGGCTCCCCCGCCGACGCCCACGACGGCGTCGGAGCGGGTCACGCCGTAGCGGCCCAGGGCGGACCACAGCTCGGCGGCCACCTCGATCGACTTGGCCGCCTCACCGTCGGGCACGGGCAGCTCCACCACGTCGTATCCGGCGCCGGACAGCGCCTCGCAGACCGGTCGGGAGATCTCGGGCAGGCCCGCCGGGTGGATGACCGCGACCGTGCGTACGCCCGGCTTGAACAGCCCGGCCAGCTCCGGCAGCACGCCGGTGCCGATCACCACCTCGTAGGGGCTGTCGCCGCGCACGGCGATCCTGGTCGCGCTCATGACGGGAGCCCCTTCATGATCTCTTCGGCCAGCTCGGCGGGCTCGCGCTTGTCGGTCACGACCGTCAGGACGGCGAGCCGCTCGTAGATCGGGCGGCGCTCCTCCATGAGCTTCTTCAGCTGGCTGCGCGGGCTGAGCACGAGCAGCGGCCGGGCCGAGGCCAGGCCCACCCGCTGGACCGCGTCGGACAGGCCGACCTGGAGGTAGACGACCGGCTGGCCGGCCAGGAGCTCCTGCGCCTCCTCGTTGAGCACCGCCCCGCCGCCCAGGGCCAGCACGCCGTCGTGCTCGGCGAGCGCCTTGCGTACGGCCAGCAGTTCGAGCTCGCGGAAGCGGGCCTCGCCTTCCTCGATGAAGATGTCGGCGACGGGCTTGCCCGCGGTGGCCTCGACGTCGGCGTCGGTGTCGCGGAAGGAGACGCCGAGCAGGCCGGCGAGCAGGCGGCCGAGGGTGGTCTTGCCGGACCCCGGGGGGCCGATCAGCACGGCCTTGATCATTTGATCACCATCGATGACAGGTAGCCGGACAGGTTGCGGGCGACCTCCTCGACGGAGTCGCCTCCGAACTTCTCGAGCGCCGCGTCGGCCAGCACCAGCGCGACCATCGCCTCGGCGACGATGCCCGCGGCCGGGACCGCGCAGACGTCGGAGCGCTCGTGGTGCGCCTTGGCCGCCTCGCCGGTCTTGACGTCGATCGTGGCCAGCGCCCGCGGGACGGTGGAGATGGGCTTCATCGCGGCGCTGACCCGCAGGATCTCGCCGTTGGTCATGCCGCCCTCGACGCCGCCCGCGCGGTTGGTGATGCGCTTGACGCCGTCGGCCGCGGTGTATTCGATCTCGTCGTGGGCGCGCGAGCCGGGCCGGCGCGCGGTCTCGAAGCCGTCGCCGACCGCCACGCCCTTGATGGCCTGGATTCCCATGAGCGCCCCGGCCAGCCGGGAGTCGAGGCGGCGGTCCCAGTGGGTGTAGCTGCCCAGGCCGGGCGGCAGGCCGTAGGCGAGCACCTCGACGACGCCGCCGAGGGTGTCGCCCTCCTTGTGCGCCTGGTCGATGACGGCGACCATCGCGGCGCTGCCCTCGGGGTCGGCGCACCTGACGGGGTCGGCGTCGATGCGCGCCAGGTCGTTGGGGCCCGGCAGGTTTTCGGTGGGCGTCTGGGCGCCGCCGATGGAGGTGACGTGGCTGACGATGTCGACGCCGAGCGCCTGCTTCAGGAAGCGCCTGGCGACCTCGCCGAGCGCGACGCGGGCCGCGGTCTCGCGGGCACTGGCCCGGTCGAGGACCTGGCGGGCGTCGTCGAAGCCGTATTTCTGCATCCCGGCCAGGTCGGCGTGGCCCGGTCTGGGGCGCGACCTGGGGGCGTTCCTGGCCAGGCCGTCGAGCTCGGCCGGGTCGACCGGGTCGGCCGACATGACCTTCTCCCACTTGGGCCACTCGGTGTTGCCGATGCGGACGGCGATCGGGCTGCCCATCGTGCGGCCGTGCCGGACGCCGCCGGCGATCGTCACCTGGTCCTGCTCGAACTTCATCCGGGCGCCGCGGCCATAGCCGAGCCGGCGGCGGCGCAGGGCCTCGTCTATGGCGGCCGTGGTCACCTCGACCCCGGCCGGCAGGCCTTCCATGACGGCTACGAGCTCGGGGCCGTGGGACTCTCCGGCGGTCAACCAGCGCAACATGCGTACAAGTCTTCCACGTGCCGCCTAGTGGGATGTCCGGTGTTCACTGGCCGAGACAGAGTGCCGTGAAGGCGCCGAGCAGCATGAACGGGCCGAAAGGGAACTGTGTGTCACGAGTGGCGCGTCTGGTGAGGAGCAGGACGATGGCGTAGAGGGCACCTAACAGCTGGCCGCCGACGGCCGCGACGACCCAGGCTTGCCAGCTCATCGCCGCGGCCGCCATGCCGATCAGCCCGGCGAGCTTGACGTCGCCCAGTCCCATCGCCTCCGGGCGGGCGAACCAGAGCACGGCGTACGCGGCGGCCAGCGCCAGCGCGCCCAGCAGCGCCCTGGGCAGCTCTCCGGTGGGCAGCAGGGTCAGCGCCAGGATCGGGTACGACGGCAGCGTGATCACGTCGGGCAGCCTCGTGGTCCGCCAGTCGATGAGTGCCAGGGCCGTACCGGCCAGGGCGAAGTAGACGTACGGCAGGCCCGCGCGCCAGGCGACGAGGGCGGCGACGGCGGCGGTGGCCACCTCGACGGTGGGCGGCCCGCCCGGCACGGGCACCGTGCGCAGCACGGCGTCCAGGGCGGCGTGGGCCTCCTCGCGGGTGTCCGGGGGGTTCGGTACGAAGCAGCCGGCGAGCGTCCTGACGTAGCGGCCGACGATCAGTCCAAGGAGCGCGACGAGTGCCACCACTCCGCCGAGACTACTTCCTGGAGAACCAGCGGCGCTTGCGTATCGGCTCTACGTGGGCCACGGTCACGCCGGAGACTTCGTCGAGCGTGCCGGACTCGACGGCCGCGAGCGCTTCCAGCACGTCGCCCTGGATCACGAACGGCACCGGCCCCGCCACGTCCACCACGACCGCCGCGACCCGCTCACCGGCGGCGGCCCGGCAGACCTGGAGCAGGCCGGCCTGGATCGGCCGGGCGTCGGGGCGCCATCTGGCCAGGGACTCGGCGCCGGTGAACGCCGGCACCGCCTGCCTGCCGTCCTTGCCGACGAGCTTGGGGAGCGCCATCTCGCTCTCCTTTTCCTGGCGCAGCCCGTGTTCGCCCACCTCGGACTCGGTCAGCAGGGCGACCACGGGGACGAGCAGCCGGGCGCCGGTCAGGGCGTTGAGCACCTCGGTGGCGTCCGCCTCGCCTCGCTCGTAGGAGGCCAGGGCGGCGGCCACGGCGGGCGCGGCCGTGCCGTCGTCGCCGGGATCGAGTGGCTGGGGAATGCTGGGCACAACGCCCGAGACTACCCTTCTCCCAGGTCGGCGATGGCGGCGACCGGACCGCCGCCCGACGGGCCCTGATGGACGGCGGCGACCGAGACGAACACCGCCGGATCGCCCGTGACCGCCGCCGCCACTCCCCCCACCGTGGCCTTGATCTGGCGGTGCCAGTGCACGTCGGAGTCGTCGAGCATGATGTTGCGCCGCCCCCGGACCCGGCCGGACGGGTCGGCCTCGCACTTCATGAAGACGTTCACCAGGCGGTCGCCGAGGTCGGTGTGGTGCGGCCGCTCGGGGAGCGCGAGGCCGGAGTCGCGGATCGCGTCCCAGATGCCGTCGGCGTCCAGGGCGTCCCGCATCACGCCGTGGCCGATCCGGTAGCGCCCGCCGATCCCCCGTACGTTGCCCACCAGCACGATCTGCGCCCGGTCCAGTTCGACCCCGGACGAGCACGAGGCCACCGAGGAGTACAGGGACAGGTCCTTGTGGATCTGATCGGCGCGCGGCGGTTCGATCTCGCCGAGGGCGACGGCGATGCCGAGTGCCGTGGTGGAGTTGGACAGGTCCATGGAGGGGCCGGTCTCCTCGATGGCGGTGTCCTGGCCGCGGCTCTTGGCGTCGGTGATGGTGGCCAGGGTGAGCAGGGGCGTCTTGGTCTGCACGTAGTGGACGTCGCGCGGGTCATCGATGCCCGCGATCTTCATCGCCTCGCGCACCCCGGCCGCGACCTTCTCCACCATCGCCGGACGGCCGATGTCCTCCGGGAGGATCACGTCGCTCATTGCCACGCCGACCGACACGCGCGGCTCATCCGATCGGGGCGCGCCGGCCGGGTCGGTGGTGGCGAACACGGTGGCGTGCGGGCTGAGCACGCCGTCCGTCCCTCCGGACCACACCAGGGGTACGGTCTCCGGCGCCGGATGCCCCTTGGCCGCCAGCACCTCACGGAAGGCCCGGTCGGCCAGGATCCGGGTGTAGTCGTTCACGCCCCCGTTGCCCTCGGTCTTGCCGATCACCGCGAGCACCCGGTGTGCCTCGATCACTCCGTCGTCGATCAGCCGCGCCAGGCCGGAGGCGTCCGTCACGCTCTCGATCGGCACCTTGCGCACTTCTATCGGATCCGGCATCACAACCCCTATTCGACGATTCAGCGATTCGACGGTTCGGCGGCGAACACGCGCGACTCCCAGACCTACCCAGGCGGCACGCAGAACACGCTATCCACCAGCCGAACGGGCTCTCACCGGCAATGTCTGCCCAACGTGGCGGCCGGCCTCGGGGATAGGGTCACCGTGTGATTCGCGAAGCACACGTAAACGGGATCAAGCTCGTCTATCGGGAGGAGGGCGACCCCGCCGCTCCCCCGCTGGTGCTCATCCACGGGCGAACCGCCGACCACAACGACTGGAACGGCATCACCCAGCACTTCGCCGCCCGCCATCACGTCTTCGCCATCGACCTGCGGGGGCACGGCGCCAGCGACTACCCGGGCGCGTACGCGCTGGCCGACATGGCGCGCGACGTCGTCGCGCTGCTGGACGAACTGGGCTTCGAGCGGGCGACGCTGGTGGGGCACTCGCTGGGCGGGGCGGTGGCCTATCTCATGGCCATGACGTGGCCCGATCGCGTCGAGCGGCTGGTCCTGGAGGATCCGGCGCCCCCGTACGCGATGAAGAACCGCCCGCCGATCGTGGAGGAGGGCGAGTCCCCCGGCTTCGACTGGCGGATGGTGCACGAGACCGAGCGGCAGTTCCTCGCGCCCGATCCGGCGTGGGCCGAGGGGCTCGCCTCGATCACCGCGCCGACGCTGGTCCTGTCGGGGGCCAGCCATCTCGACGTCGAGGCGGTGGCCGAGCGGATTCCGGGGGCCGAGCTGGTCACGATCGAGGTCGGGCATCTCATCCACGTCTCCGCGCGGGCGGCGTTCCTGCGGGCCGTGGACGAGTTCCTGGCCGATGGAGCGCCGCAAGCTGGGTAGGCGAGGGTTCGTGCAGGTGAAACGGCGGCTGAGCAGGCTGGTCCTGATGGCGCCGACGGTCGGGCAGTGCGCCGTGGCGGCGGCGCTGGCCTGGTTGGTGGCCAAGGACGTACTCGGGCATCCTCGCCCGTTCTTCGCGCCGATCGCGGTGATCATCTGCATCGGCGTGGGCCTCGGGCAGCGGCGGCGCCGGATGGTCGAGATGGTCGTCGGGGTCAGCCTCGGCGTGGGCGTCGGCGACGTGCTGGTGTCCTGGATCGGCTCGGGTGCCTGGCAGATCGCGCTCGTGGTGGCGCTGGCTATGGCCATGGGCGTGCTCCTGGACAGCGGTTCCCTGATCGTCCTGCAGGCCGGGTCCTCGGCCGTACTCGTCGCCACCCTGCTGCCCCCGTCGGGCGTCGGCGGGGTCAACAGGATGCTCGACGCGCTGGTCGGCGGCGTCATGGGGATCATCGCGATGGCTCTGCTGCCGGCCAGCCCGTTCGCCCTCGTGGCCAGGCAGGCGTCGGGGATGTTCGAGGCGCTGGGCGACGCGCTCCGGCGGATCGCGGAGGCGATCGAGAGGACCGACCCCGGCCTGGCGACCGAGGCGCTGGAGGTCGCGCGGGGGACGCAGGCGAGCGTGGACACCTTCCGGCAGGCGCTGGGGACCAGCTGGGAGATCGCCACCATCTCACCGCTGCACTGGCAGAGCCGCCACCGGCTGGAGGGGTACGAGACGGCCGCCGTACCGCTCGATCACGCGGTCAGGAACGTCAGGGTGCTGGCCAGGCGGGCCGTCGTGGCCCTCGGAGGGCAGAACCCGCCGCCTGCCTGGCTGCCGGTCGCGCTGCGCGACCTGGCCGACGCCACCCAGCTGCTCCGGGAGGAGCTGGCCCTGGGGCACGAGCCGGATCGGGCCCGCGAGGCGATCCTGGCGGTGGCCTCGCGGCAGGTGGCGGATGAGCGGTGGGGGTTCTCGGCCGGGGTGATGGTCGCTCAGTACCGGTCGATCGTGGTGGACCTGCTCCAGGCGAGCGGCGGCGACCGCGAGCAGGCGATGGCCGCCCTCCCGCCCCTGGACGCGGGCGAAGAGGACGTCCCCTGATGCGGTGACCACCGCGGTCCCGACACGCCCGAATACGGGCAATGTGACCTTAATGTCACAAAGATCCGCCAGGGTAGAGGGGTGCGAACGAGGCTCAGCGATCATGTACGGGAACGGCTGAGCGGGTTCGGCCTCATGGCGCCCTCCATCGCGCAGTGCGCGGTCGGCGCGGCGCTCGCCTGGACCGTCGCCATCCAGTTGCTCGACCACCCTCGCCCGTTCTTCGCGCCGATCTCCGTGCTGATCTGCCTCGGCGTGGGCCTCGGGCAGCGGTTGCGCCGGGTGGCCGAGCTCGTGGTCGGGGTCAGCCTCGGCGTCGGAGTCGGCGACCTGCTGGTGTCCTGGATCGGCTCGGGCGCCTGGCAGATCATGCTGGTGGTCGCGCTGGCGATGACCGCCGCGGTGCTGCTGAACAGCGGGGCGCTCTTCGTGGCGCAGGCCGGGTCGTCCGCGGTGCTCGTCGCCGCCCTGGTGCCCGCGGACGGCGCCGGGGGCTGGGACCGGATGGCCGACGCGCTCACCGGCGGCGTCATCGGCATCGCCACGGCGGCGCTGCTTCCGGCCAGCCCCTTCACGATCGCCGCCAAGCACCTGTCGGGCGTGCTCGACGCGCTGTCCACGGTGCTCGAACGGGCCGCGGAGGCGATCGAGAAGCGCGACGTGGACCTGGCCGCCGAGGCGCTGGAGGAGGCGCGCAACACCCAGGCGGCGGTCGCGGAGTTCGAGCGGGCGGTGGAGACCAGCAAGGAGATCACCCTGATCTCGCCGCTGCACTGGCACCGCCGTGGCCGCCTGGCCAGGTACGAGACCGTGGCCGTGCCGGTGGACCTGGCCCTGCGCAACGCCAGGGTGCTGGCCCGCCGGACGCTGGCGGCACTGGGTGAGACGAGCCCGCCGCCGACCTCGCTGGCCGAGGCGATGCGCGAGGTGTCGGAGGCGGCGCTGCTGCTCCAGCTCGAACTGGCGGCCGGCCGCGAGCCCATGCTGGCCCGGCAGGCGCTGCTCGCCGTCGCGGCGCGGGAGCGTCCCGAACGGCTGGGCTTCTCGGCGCACGTCATCATCGCGCAGCTGCGCTCCATCGCCGTGGACCTGCTCCAGGCGACCGGGATGGACCACGAGGAGGCGACGGCGTCGCTGACCCCGCTGGACGCGCCGCAGATCGAGGACGCGAACGACACCAAGAGCGCCAAGGGCTGAACCGTGGCGGAGGTGGACACCCGGAGAGCCCACCTCCGCCATGGAAGCCCCAAGAGCGGCTGTCAGACCGTGACCAGGGCCGCTTCGGCTTCGAGGGTCGCGGCGGTGGCGTTGATCACGGCGGCCACGCGCAGCGCCTCCTGGATGTGCTCGCGTGGCAGGCCGGAGCCGCGCAGCACCCGCTCGTGCGACTCCAGGCACCGGCCGCAGCCGTTGATCGCGGAGACCGCCAGGCACCACAGCTCGAAGTCGCCCCGGTCCACGCCCGGATCGCCCATGACGGTCATCCTGAGCCGGGCGGGCAGCGTCGCGTACGTCTCGTCGCCGATGAGGTGGGTGGCCCGGTAGTAGACGTTGTTCATCGCCATGATCGACGCGGCGGCCTTGGCGGCGGTGAACGCCTCCGCCGACAGCTTGCCGGCGGCCTCCTCGCAGACCGCGGCGATGACCCGCCCGGATCTGGTGGCCAGCGCGCTCGCCAGCACGGTGCCCCACAGCTGCTGGTCGGTCAGCGGTGAGGTGGTCGTGACCGAGCCCAGGTTGAGCCGGATGTCCTTGGCGTAGCCGGGCAGCGCCGTCTTCAGCTCGTCGATGCTCATGCGCCACCGGGTCCGTAGGTCAGCTCGCTCACTGGGCCAGCAGCATCCGCGCGTCGAGACCGGCCTCGCCCTTGGTCCAGTTGCAGGGGCACAGCTCGTCGGACTGCAGGGCGTCGAGGACGCGCAGGACCTCCTTGACGTTGCGGCCCACGGATCCGGCGGTCACCATCGTGAACTGGATCTCGTTGTGCGGGTCGACGATGAACGTGGCCCGCTGGGCCGTGCCGTCCTCGCCGAGCACCCCGCACGCGCCGCTCAGCTCGCGCTTGACGTCGCTCAGCATCGGGAACGGCAGGTCACGCAGGTCGTCGTGGTGCTTGCGCCAGGCGTGGTGGACGTACGCGGAGTCGACGGAGACGCCGAGCACCCGCGTGTCGCGGTCGGCGAACTCGCCGTTGAGCCGGCCGAACTCGGCGATCTCGGTCGGGCAGACGAAGGTGAAGTCCTTCGGCCAGAAGAACACGACGCGCCACTTGCCCTCGTAGGTCTTGTGGTCGATCTCCGCGAACGCCCGCTCGGGGTCGAGGCCGACGCACGCCGTGAGCGCGTATTCGGGAAAGCGGTCACCGACGGTGAGCACGATTCCGTCTCCTTCGGGGGGTCGGGGCCCAGAGGCGATCCCTGTTTGGGGGCGGCTCCTACCCTAGCCCACCTGCGCTCATTCCTCGCCGTAGCCGAACAACTACACTTCCGAGAGGCCGCTAGGCCGACAGGCGCTTGAGCCGGGTGACCGCCTCGTCGATGACCTCGTCCTTCTTGCAGAACGCGAACCGGACGAAGTGCTTGCCCCGGTCCGGGTGGTCGTAGAAGACCTGCGTCGGGATGGCCACCACGCCCACCAGCTCCGGCAGCCGCCGGGTCAGCTCCAGCCCGTCCTCGAAGCCCAGGGGCCGGATGTCGGTCTGCACGAAGTACGTCCCCGACGGTTTGAGCACCTCGAACCCGGCCGCCGCCAGCCCGTCCATCAGCCGGTCCCGCTTGTGCCCCAGCCCGTCGCACAGCGCCGAGACCCATTCCAGCTCGTTGCGCAGGCCGTAGGCGACCGCGAGCTGCCACGGCGCGCTCGCGGTGAAGGTGAGGAACTGCTTGACCGTCTGCACCGCCGTGATCAGCGGGGCGGGGGCGCAGATCCAGCCCGTCTTCCATCCGGTGACGGAGAACGTCTTGCCCGCGGAGGAGATCATCACCGTGCGTTCGCGCATGCCGGGCAGCGTCGCCAGGGGGATGTGCTCGACGCCGTCGAACGTCAGGTGCTCGTACACCTCGTCGGTGATCGCGGTCAGCCCGGCCTCCTGGCAGAGCTCGGCGATGACCGTCAGCTCGGCGCGGGTGAACACGGTCCCGGTCGGGTTGTGCGGGGAGTTGACGAGGATCGCCCGGGTACGCGGCGTGACGGCGGCGCGTAGTTCGTCCGGGTCGAAGGTGAATCGTCCCTCCACCGGCCGCATGGTCACCGCGACCAGCCGGGCCCCGGCCAGCGAGATGGAGGCGGCGTAGGAGTCGTAGTAGGGCTCGAAGGCGATCACCTCGTCGCCCGCCTCGCACAGCGCCAGCACGCTGGCCGCGATGGCCTCGGTGGCCCCCACGGTCACCAGGATCTCGCCGTCGGCGGCGTAGTCGAGGCCGTAGTGGTCGGCCCGGTGCTCGGAGACGGCCTGCCGCAGCTCAGGGACGCCGGGGCCGGGTGGATACTGGTTGGCGCCGGACACGATGGCCTGCACCGCCCGGTCGAGCATCGCCGCGGGCCCGTCGGTGTCGGGGAATCCCTGCCCAAGGTTGATCGAGCTGGTCTGTACGGCCAGCGCGCTCATCTCCGCGAAAATCGTCGTGCCGAAGGCGCGCATCCGGGATACAAGTGGTTCCGTCACGGCCCCACACTATTAGTCTCCCCTCGATTAATCTCTTCCCGCTAACCTCTTCCCGTGATCATCCGGGTCCTCCTCGCACTCGCCCTCTCCGCGCCGCCCGTCATGGCTCCGGGCGGTGTCGAGAAGAGCGCGTGTCCCGTCGCCACGCCCGACCAGACGACCTGCGGTTTCCTGATCGTCCCCGAACGCAGGGACACGCCGGGCAAGACGATAAAGGTCGGTTACGCCGTGCACGCCTCCACGGCCAAGGATCGTAAGCCCGACCCGGTCGTCTATATGAGCGGCGGCCCGGCTTCGGCGTCGATGCAGCTCACGGGGTTCTTGAGCCAGATGTTCCCCGACCGTGACGTGGTGGCCGTCGAGCAGCGCGGCAGCAAATACTCCCAGCCGACGCTGGGCTGCCCGGAGACGGCCGAGGCGATGCTGGACCGGCTGCGCGAGCCGTCGGCCGACGTCGGCGCCGCCGCGCTGAAGTGCCGGGAGCGGCTCACGCGGCAGGGCGTGGACCTGCGCGGCTACAACACCAAGGAGATCGCCGCCGACGTCGTCGAGCTGCGCAAGGCGCTCGGCTACCCCACCTGGAACCTGTTCGGGGTCAGCTACTCGACCCGGGTCATGATGGACGTGGCCGCCGCCGACCCGGCGGGTGTGCGTTCGGTGGTGCTCGACTCGTACCTGCCGGAGAAGGTCGGCTGGTACGACGACGCCGACCGCAACTTAACCGACACCGTGGCCAAGCTGGGCCTGCGCGAGCCGTTCGAGGCGATGGTGCAGCGGCTGAACGCCCGCCCGGCCCGCGTGCCGACCACGGACCCGCTGCTCGGCACGGGTTTTACCGCCCGGCTGACCGGCGACGACGTCTCGACGATCATGGCGGAGGCGCTGCACGAGGCCGACGTGCTCGCCGTGGCGCCGGCGATGATCGACGCGCTGAGCAAGGGCCACGACGAGCTGCTGCGCCCGCTCGCCGACGCGGTGGGCGACGGGCTGGTCTCCCACGAGTTCGGGCTGTACAACGCGGTGCAGTGCCAGGACGAGTTCCCGTTCAACACATTCGCCACAAAATCCCGACTTTTCACCGTAAACAGCGACAAAGCGGTGTGTGATGCTTGGAAGCTTCCCAAGTCGGCACCCGTCAACGCCACCACGAAGGCCCCGGTGCTCGTGGTGGGCGGCCAGTACGACCCCACGACGCCGACCAGGACCAGCGAGCCCGCCGCCAAGAGCCTGCCCAACGCCCGCTTCGTGGAGTTCGCGGGCACGGGCCACGCGGTGTTCCTGGCCAACGCCTGCGCCCGCCGCCACATCCTGGCCTTCGTGGACACCCCGTCAGGCGGGGCGGCCGCACCCTGCTCGCCTGAGAAGGCGACCGTCTTCCCCCGGCTGAACCCGGGTGACGTACTCGCGACCGGCGCCCCGTACCAGATCTCGCTGTCGCCCTGGCTGGCCGCCCCGTTCGCGCTGTTCGCGCTGGTGTCGCTGATCCAGCTGGTCGCGGGCGCGCTGAAGGGCCGGGCGCTGACCGCCTTCGCCGGACTGGCGGGGACGGCGTTCACGGGGCTGCTCGGCTCGGCGGTGTGGGGCATGCTCAAGGAGAACGAGACCGCGCTGGCCGTCGGCCTGCCCGCCTCGGCCTGGCCGTACACCTGGGTGGCGGTCGGCTCGGCCGTACTGACGCTCGGCGCGCTCGCGCTGCGGCGGGGATGGCCACAGGCGGTGGCCGCGGTCACGGCGGCCGGATTCCTCGTATGGTGGTTCGCCTGGATCCTGTGAGGCGCATCCGAGAGCTCGACGCGCTCCGCGGCTTCGCGGTGGGCGGCATCATGCTGGTCAACACCTGGCAGCACGCCGTGCACGAACCCAAGAACGGCATCGACTGGACCATCGACGCGCTGTTCCAGAGCCGGTTCTACCCGATCTTCTCGCTGCTGTTCGGCATCAGCTTCGTCCTGGTCCTGGAGCGGGCCGGGCGGTGGGTGCTGCTGCGCCGGCTGTTCTGGCTGCTGTGCTTCGGGCTGCTCCAGCGCACGTTCTACAGCGGCGAGGTGCTGACGGCCTACGCGGCCTTCGGGGCGCTGGTGCTGCTGCCCGCCTCGTTCCTGGCCGGCGGCCTGCCCATGATGATCCTCGGGGTGGCCGCGGTCGTGTGGACGGTGTCGGTCGGGGCCGGGCCATATCTCATCCCGGCGCTGTTCCTGCTCGGCATGGCGCTGATGCAGTCGCGCCCGTCCGGGCGGCTGCTGCTGCCGGTCTTCGCGGTCAGCACGCTGGCCTGCGCGCTGCTCACCGCCGCCTGGACCACCAACCACAACTGGACCGTCTACAGCGTGGCCGCGCTCGCCGGGGCCACCGCCTACTCCACCGGCCTGCTGCTGGCCCTGCGCACCCGGTGGTCGGCGCCGCTGTCGGCGGCGCTGGAGCCGCTCGGGCGGATGGCGCTGACCAACTACGTCTCCGGCACGCTGGTGATCGCCCTGGCGGGCCCCCTGCTCAAGACCGATCCCACGCGCTGGTGGGTGCTCGTCATCACCGTGGCGACGCTGGCCGTACAGGTTCCGTTCAGCGCCTGGTGGCTGGCGAGATTCAGGTACGGCCCGCTCGAGTGGATCTGGCGATGCCTGACCTGGTTTCGACGGGTGCCCAACCGGTTAGAGTCGGGCCGTGACCACAATCGCCCTCTGCCAGATCCCGGTGTCTCCTGACCCGTCTGCCAACCTCAAGAGGGTCCGCGAAGCGCTCGCCAAGGCCGAAGGCGCCGACCTGGCGATCTTCCCCGAGGCGACGCTGACCCGCTACGGCAGCCGCATCACCGACCTGGCCGAGCCGCTCGACGGGCCGTTCGTGTCCGGTATGGCGCGGGCGGCCCGCGAGCACGGCCTCGCGGTGATCGCCGGCGTGTTCGAGCCGAGCTCCGGCCGAGTGCACAACACCGCCGTGGCCATCGACGCGCACGGCTCCGTCAAGGCCGCCTACCGGAAGATCCACCTGTTCGACTCCTTCGGCGCGAAGGAATCCGAGCTGGTCGCCCCCGGCGCCGAGCCCACGGTGGTGGAGCTCGCGGGGCTCCGCGTCGGGCTGATCACCTGCTACGACGTCCGCTTCCCCGAGCTGGCCAGAGCGCTGGTCGACCAGGGCGCCGAGCTGTTCGCGGTCATCGCCGCGTGGGGATCGGGCCCGCTCAAGGAGGATCACTGGACCACGCTGGTCCGGGCGCGGGCGCTGGAGAACACGACCTGGACCGCCGCCGTCGGCCAGGCACCCAATCCGGCCGAGTCGAGCGACGGTTTCGGGGTGGGCCGCAGCATGCTGGTCGACCCGCTCGGTGTAGTCCGCGCCGATCTGGGCACCAATCCGGGCATTCAGCTCGTGGAGGTGGATCCAGAAGTGACCGCAGCGGCCAGGACCGCCCTGCCGTGCCTCGAACATCGCGTACTAGGTATCAAGCGATCGTAAAGTAGAACAGTGAGCAGAACGCAGATGCAGAAGGTCGTCCCGCCGCGTCTGCTCGTGCCATACCTATCGGGTAAACGCACGGTCATCTCCGGCTACGTCTACCGGCTTCAGGACTGCGTCCGGCTGACGACCCCCAGACAGCTCTACTACGGACTCGACCTTTCGTTCGAGGGATCGGAGCTGACGGCCGACGTGCCCGAGCTCTATGTCATGCGCTGGTACGCCCGCGACGCCGACACCTACGCCGTTCCGTACGGACCGCATATGGGCGGTGACTGGAGCGACGCGCCGCCGTTCGCCGGAAACGGGTTCACCACCTCGCGCGAGCACGTGGTCCCGCAGTTCCACACCACGCCGATCCCCATCCCCGCGGGGGCGGAGATCGTGCACATCACCCCCGAACAGGAGCGGCCGTTCGCCACCTATGACGGGCTCACCTGGCGGCCCGCCGCATGAGTGACGAGATCACCCCCGTGGCCGCCGGCTTCGTCGCGCGCTTCGCCGAGCGCACGCTGCCCGCCGCGCTCGGCCCCG
The DNA here is from genome assembly GCF_040659625.1 of Nonomuraea sp. NPDC049750. Classification (NCBI taxonomy): domain Bacteria; kingdom Bacillati; phylum Actinomycetota; class Actinomycetes; order Streptosporangiales; family Streptosporangiaceae; genus Nonomuraea; species Nonomuraea sp. NPDC049750. Next base: position 84,256 of record NZ_JBFANB010000004.1, on the reverse strand, counting down.
ACAGCGACCAGGTGGTGCTGTTCAGCGAGGAGGAGCTCGACGGATTCGAGCCGGGCTCCGGCTACTGGCGGCGTACGGTCGGCCGCGCCGAGCTCGACTGGCTGGCGCTGATCCGCACGGTCGGTGCGTTCGGCGGCGAGCCGTGCATCGTGCTCGACGAGGACGACGACGGCCTGCACATCGCCTACACCGGCCACAGCGGCATGAAGGCGGAGGCGCTCGGCTACTGGATGGTCGACCACGGCGCCTACGAGGTCGTGGTGCCCCGTGAGGAGGTCTTCTCGATCCGCGTCGAACGGATTCCCGTCCCCTAGTCAACCGACGCCCGTCTTGGGTGTCTCTGTACTGTGATCGACTCCTCCACCATGGCGCAGCCGTCATTCGCCGAGCTGTTCGCCGCCCACTACCACCCCCTGGTACGGCTGGCGGGCCTGCTCGGCGCCGACGACCCGGAGGACATCGCCCAGGAGGCGTTCTCCCGGCTGCACATCAGACGGCTGCGCGACGACGGGGCGGCCGTGTCGTACCTGCGCACGATCGTCTGCAACCTCACCCGCAACCGCCTGCGCCACCTCAGGCTGGTCCGGCTGCGCCGCCCCGATCCTCCCGAGCATGAACGCAGCAGCGAGCACGCGGTGATCGTCGCCGAGGAGCACCGCGAACTGCTCGCGGCACTCGACCGCCTCCCGCGCAGGCAGCGCGAAGCCCTCGTCCTGCGCTACTGGCTCGACCTGTCCGAACGCGAGATCGCCGACGTCATGGGCGTCTCGGCGGGTTCGGTCAAGACCCACGCCAGCAGGGCCCTGGCCGCTCTGGGCAAGGCGCTGAAGGAGGAGGACCAGTGAGCGACCTCGAAGCACGCCTGCGGGCGGCACTCGAAGCCCGTGCCCAGACCTACGAGGCCGATCCGAACGCCTGGCTCAAGGTCCAGCGCCGCACTCCCCCGCCGGTGCCGCGCGGGCGGTGGCTGCTCGCCGCCCTGCCCATCGCGCTGCTGGCCATCTTCGTCCCCATCCTGCTCAACGGGGGTCTGGGCCGCAACAGCGCGAGCGATCCCGACGAGGTCTACAAGCAGCTCATGGAGGGCAAGACGGCGGCCGGGGAGCAGGTGGTGGTGGACGATCCGGCGCGGGGCAAGCCGCTGCGTCTGTGGTTCGCCCGGGACCCGCTCGGCGTCCCCGAAGTGTGCTTCGTCGCCGTCCCTGCGGACGGCGATCCGTACGGCTCGTGCCACGACCTGCGCGTGGCCGAGATCTTTGAACGCAGCGGCATGTACGAGGGCTCCACCCGCGCCGACACCCCGTCCGCCTACGTGGACTACGGCGTGGCCGACAACGACGTGGCGAAGGTCACGGCCGTGCTGGCGGACGGCCGGCGCGTCGACGCGACCGTGCACCGTTCCGAGGGCGCCCCGATGGTCATCTGGACGCTGGCCCTGTCGGCCGGGGACAAGGTGTCCACGGTCGAGTTCACCGACGCGCGCGGCAGGCGAGGCTCGGACACCTCGCCCAGGCGCCTCGCCGGCGAGAGCAGCAGGCACACACCGATCGGCCAGCCCATGCGGCTGCCCGGCGAGGTCATGGTGCGCCCCTACGACGACAAGGTCCAGGGCCGCAGTGTGGTCTGGTTCCGCGGTACCAAGGAGCTCGGCTGGGTCAACCTCGACCTGAAGGATCCGATGACGGCCAAGGCCCCCATGATCCATTCCGAGGACGGACTCATCTACACCGCCACGAAGCGGGACACCGTCAAGATCCAGATAGCGCTCGGCTCCGACGCCCCGCTCACCATGCAGGGCATCCCCGATCCGTGGAACCTCGACCGCAACCTGTTCACCCTCGCGCACCTGCCACCCCTCGACTGGTCTCTCGGCGGCTGGTGGGCGGGCTACGACGCCGCGGGCAAGCAGCTCTGGCGTGAGGACAGGCCACGCCGCACCTCGTCGCCGAACTCGAACTTCAAGCGGATCGGCGAGCCCATCACCGTCCCCGGAACCGACGACTTCAGCAAGGGACCGGTACGGCTCTCGTTCGGCAAGTACCCCTACGAGGACGGCCTGCAGCTGTGCGCCACCGGTGGCACCGGCGCCGACGGCGGGGAGCAGATCGGTTGCGCCCGGGTGCGGCCCGAACCGCCGTCCGACAGCCTCTCCAGTGGCCGGGTGGAGACCTACCTGCCGCTGCCGGGCAGCGTCGTCGCCTTCGGCGCGGCCGAGGACGACTGGCTGTCGATCGACGCGGTGCTGGAGGACGGACGTCGCCTGCCCGCCACCCTGACGCGCGGCAAGGACCTGCCCGCGCCCGTGTGGTGGGTCAGGTACCCGCGCGACGCGAAAGTGCGCGCCTTCGCGTACAAGGTGCGAGGCAAGCAAATCGAACAGGTCGACCTGACGCGGCGCGGCTGGTGCTGGGAGGACAAGAAGCCCCTCGATGCCGGTCACGTCTTCCCCAGCGGGCTCACCGCCAACCTGCACGACGGCCCGTGCGTCAAGTGGTGGAAGGACGGCAAGGAACAGCCCGGCTCCTTCCAGCCCGCCCCAGGTGGGAAGCTGAGCGACATGATCGCCGCCCCGGAGCTCCCCCTGCAATGGTCAGGGAACCGGCAGGAGTGGTACGGCTTCACCGTGCCCGGCACGGCCAAGGTCGAGGTCACGCTCAAGGGCGGCGGGCGCCTCACCGCGAGCACGGTGCCCGACCCCTGGAACCAGGGCGTGCTGCTGTTCGCCGGGCCGGTGCCCAAGGCGGTCGGCAATCAGGGGCTGTTCTGGTCGGGCATGCGGTTCACCGGCTTCGCCGCCGATGGACACGTGCTGTGGACGTACGAGCCGAAGGAGCCGCGCTAAGCGGTAACGGCCCGCCAGGCTAGCCGCCCAGGTTGCGGTAGCGGGCCTGGCGGGCCGCTCGACGGTCCGCCGGGCTGCGCGCCAGCAGCCCGGCGATCTCGTACTCCAGCGCCCGTCCCACCCGCTCGCAGAAGGCGCGCGGCTCGTACGCGGCATCGGGCACCTCCGGGATCACCCGGTCGACGATCCCGTCACGCCGCAGGTCGGTGGCCCGCACCCGCTGCTGCTGAGCGATCTCCGGCGCGAAGTCCACACTGCGATAGAGGATCGCCGAGGCGCCCTCCGGCGGCAGCGGCGACAGCCACGCGTGCTGCGCGCACAGCACCCGGTCGGCGGGCAGCAAGGCCAGCGCCGCGCCGCCCGCGCCCTCACCGAGCAGCAGGCACACCGTCGGCGCGTCGAGCATGACCAGGTCGGCCAGGCAGCGGGCGATCTCCGCGGCCAGCCCGCCCTCCTCGGCCGCCTTCGACAGCGCCGCACCCGCCGTGTCGATCACGGTGACCAGGGGCAACCCCAGCTCGGCGGCCAGCCGCATGCCGCGCCTGGCCATCCGCAGCCCGCCGGGGCCGAGCGGCGAGCTGGGCCGCGCCCGGCGCCGGTCCTGGCCGAGCACGACGGCCGGCGCGCTGCCGAACCGCGCCAGCGCCAGCAGCAGGCCCGGCTCGTTCTCGCCCGCGCCGTTGCCGGTGAGCGGGGTCACGTCGGTGGCGGCCAGCTTGAGCAGCGTGCGCGCGCCGGGACGGTCGTCGCGGCGCGAGCGGGTGATCGCCTCCCACGCCTCCACCGGCCGCAGGTCCTCCTCGGGCGGCTCGCCGGCGACCAGCCCGCTACGTTCGGCGCACAGCACCGACAGCGCCCTGATCGCCACCTCCCGCGCGTCGTCGGCCGACACCACCGCGTCGACCAGCCCGTGCTCGTGCAGGTTCTCCGCCACCTGTACGCCTTCGGGGAACGGATAACCGTGCAACGACTCGAACACCCGCGGCCCCAGGAACCCGATCAGCGCCCCCGGCTCCGCGGCCGTGACATGCCCGAGCGAGCCCCACGACGCGAACACCCCACCGGTCGTCGGATGCCGCAGATACACCACGAACGGCAGGCCCGCCCCGCGATGCGCCTGCACCGCGGCGGTGATCTTCACCATCTGCACGAACGCGAGCGCGCCCTCCTGCATCCTGGTGCCGCCCGAGGCGGGCGCGGCCAGCAGCGGCAGCCGCTCACGGGTGGCCCGCTCGGCGGCGGCGACGACCCGCTCGGCCGCCGCCACCCCGATCGACCCGGCCATGAACGAGAACTCGGAGACCACCACGGCCACCCGCCGCCCGTCGAGCAGGCCCTCGCCGGTGACGACGGACTCGTCATAGCCGGACTTGGCGCGGGCCGCGGCCAGCTCGTCGGCATAGGAGGAGCCCGGCGCCACCGGATCGGCGGGCGGCGCGTCCCACGACTTCCACGATCCGGCGTCGAGGACCGTTTCGATCAGTGTGCGCGCGTCCGGACGGCTCACCATGGCTCCCTACTAACCGGCGATGTCGGAATGTTGACGCACCAGAGCGCCCGCCGGTGCCATCGGATTCGCATCACCCCTCGCGCTCTTCCAGCCAGCTGAGCACCGCGTCGCCGTCCTGGCCCAGGGCGGGCGGCGGAGTGTGCGCCACCTCGGGGCCGTCTTCGAAGCGCAGCGGGGGGCCCGGCAGTTCGATGCGGCCGAGTACGGGATGGTCCACCTCGATCACCAGGCCCTGCGAGCGGGTCTGGTCCCAGGTGTAGACCTCGTCGATCGAGCGGATCGCGCCCGCGGGCACTCCCGCCTCACCGAGCCTGGCCAGCCAGTGGCCGCGGTCGTGCGCGGCCAGAGCCTTCTCCATGTCGGCGATCAGCTCATCCCGGTGCGCGAATCGCTCCCTGTTCGTCGCATATTTAGCCACATCTGGGTCTATGCCCAGTAGGGCGGCCACCTTCTTCCACTGGCCGTCGTTGGCCGCCGCGATCTGCAGCATCCCGTCGGCGCAATGGAAGGCGCCGTAGGGGGCGATCGAGGCGTGGTGGTTGCCGTTGGCGCCGGGCACCTGGCCGCCCACGGTCCACGCCGTGCCGTGGTAGGAGTGCACGCCGGTGACGGCGGCCAGCAGCGACGTACGCACCACCCGGCCCCGGCCGGTCCGCTCGCGCTCGTACAGGGCCCCGGTCACGCCGTACGCGCCGTGGATGCCCGCGAGCAGGTCGGCGATGGACGCGCCCACACGGTACGGCTCGTCGCGCGAGGGGCCCGTCAGCGACATCAGGCCGGCCTCGCCCTGGGCGATCTGGTCGTAGCCCGGCCGGCCGCCCTCGGGCCCGTCGTGGCCGAAGCCGGTGATCGACAGGATGACCAGGCGCGGGTTGAGCTCGTGCAGCCGCTCGACGGAGAAGCCGAGGCGGTCGAGCACGCCGGTACGGAAGTTCTCGATGAGCACGTCGCTCTGGCGTACCAGGCGCTCGACGAGCTGTTTGCCGTCGGCGGACTTGAGGTCGATGGCGATGGACTGCTTGTTGCGGTTCGCCGCCAGAAAATAAGTGGAAATATCGTGATCCGGCCCGACGAAGGGCGGCCCCCAGCCCCGGGACTCGTCTCCTCCGTCCGGATGCTCCACCTTGATCACCCGGGCGCCGAGATCGCCGAGCATCTGAGCGGCGTGCGGGCCCGCCAAGGCCCTGGACAGATCCAGCACCACGATGTCACCAAGGGGTCCGGGCAAGGTCAGCCTCCAGAATTGCGTTCGTGGCGAAAGAGTAGTCTTTCAGGCTTCGTGTCTCCTTCACCTACCCTGGGAGCCGTGGAATCGCCCGCCCGCCGCATCCAGGCGCTCGATCCGTCGTGCGGGCCGGTCCGGCTGGTCGCCGTCGACGGCCCCGCCGGGTCGGGCAAGACCACGTTCGCCGGCGAACTGGCCACCGAACTCGGCTGCCAGGTAGTGCACAGCGACGACTTCCCGGTCCCGTGGGACGAGGGCCCCGGCGGCTGGTTCGACGCCCTCGACACGCAGGTGCTCCGCCCGCTCCAGCGCGGACTCCCGGGCGCGTTCCGCCGTTATGACTGGGTACGCGGCGAATACACGGACCTGATCACGGTCCCTGCCGCACCGGTCCTGATCATCGAAGGCGTGGGCACGGCCCGCCGATCGGCGGGCCATCTGCTGGCGTTCACCATCTGGGTGGAGGCCCCCGAAGAGGTGCGGCTGCGCCGGGTGATCGAGCGCGACGGGCCGGAGCTGGAACCGCGGTGGCGCGAGTGGTTCGCCAAGGAGCAGGCCTGGTTCGACGCCGACGACACGCGGGGTCGCGCCGATCTCATCAAAAGTGGTTGAGGCCGCTATAAGGACCGCAAGTGGTCGACGTCATTGAAGGACAGCAGCTCAAGACGGCCGTCCAGCGCCTCCCACGTCGAGACGGAGGCGTTGAGCACGGGCGCGAACTCATCCATGGCGGCCAGCTCGGCGTCCGGCGTCTCGGCGATCACATGCCGCAGGGTCAGCACCACCGCGTCGTGCGCGACGATCAGCACCCGCCGCCCAGCGGCCCGCGCGCCCAGATCACCGACCGCCGCGCGCACCCGGACCGCCACGTCACCCACCGACTCACCGCCCGGCGGCCGATAGTCGTAGTCCCCCGCCGCCCGCCGGCGCGCCAGTTCCTCGGGATGGCGCCGCCCGATCTCCGCCTCGTTGTACGGGGAGAGCATCCCCCGCTCCCGATCCCTGAGCCGCTCGTCCGTCGTCACCGGCAACGTCCGCCACACCTCTGAGGCGCTCGCCCAGGTGTCGAGCGCACGCGCGTAGGGCGAGCACCACACGAACTCGGGCGCCTCCTCCTGCGGCAGCGCCCCCAGCAACTGCCCGAGCGCCCCGGCCTGCCGCCGGCCCAGGTCCGTCAGGGTCACCTCGTCATCGCCACGCTCGTAGACGAGTGGCGTGTCGCCCGCTCGCCGGTAGGCGGCATTCGCCTCGCTTTCGCCGTGTCGTACGGCGAGGATCCGCGACGGTCCCATGTAGTGCATGGTGCCATAGCCGCGCCGGCTCGCCTTTACAAAGTAGATCCATCGGAACGCTCCTTTACTCACAGTTATCCAGCCATCACAATCAGTAAAGGAACCGTCAAGGCAAGGGGCACCCCATGACTGATCTCCTCGAGCGGAAACTGCGGCACTTCTTCGGGCTGATGGACCGGGACGGCAGCGACACCCTGGAACTGGACGACTATCTCGCCGCCGCCGACGGCGTCAGCGCGTCATGCGGCCTGGCGCCCGGATCGCCCGAGCACGAGGCCGTCCGCGCGACGTTCCGCCGGTTCTGGGAGGACGTCATCGAGCCCATGGACGCCGACGGCGACGGGCACGTCAGCTTCGCCGAATACGTCGACGGCTTCACCGAGGGCGTCCTCGACGAGTCCGACGGCTACGAGCGCATCCGGCCGTTGCTCGACGCGCTGATCGACATCGCCGACGCGGACGGCGACGGCCGGATCACCGGCGAGGAGTTCGCCCGCAGCCTCACGCACGGGTTCGGCGTCCCGGCGGACGAGAGCGCCGAGGCGTTCGCCCTGCTCGACGAGGAAGCGAAGGGGCACCTGACGCGCGAGGAACTGCAACGCGCGTCGACGGAGTACTTCCTCGGCACCGATCCCGACGCAGCCGCCAACGCCCTGTTCGGCAGGTTCTGACGGGTCCAGGTTTCTGACGAGCACAGGTTCTGATCGGCCCGGCTTCTGATCGGCCCGGCTTCTGATCGGCCCGGCTTCTGATCGGCCCGGCTTCTGATCGGCCCGGCTTCTGATCGACACGGCGTACCTCCTGCCCGCAGGGGGTGCGCCGTACTTCACTCTGAAAGGGCGCACCTTGGGCGTCACGGACGTATCAGCACTCACAGCGGCGCTCTTCGGACCGCGCTTCAGCGAGGTCCACGAACCGTGGCGCCGCCTGTTCGCCTCCGAGCCCTTCCGCGACAACGCCGACCTGTCTCCGGACGACCGCATGCGCCGGTCGTACCAACGGCTCAGGCACGTCGACAATAGCGTGCGGTCGGTCGAGGATCTCGTGTCCGACATCGAGACGCTCGCCGCCCTGCATGAATGGGCGTGTCCCGTGGACTGCGGCACCACCATGCTCGCCGGGATCCACTACAACCTGTTCCTGGGCAGCCTCCACGACCACACCCCGCACGAGCGGCGCAGCCTGCGCGACTACGCCCCGCTCCAGCGGACCGGGACATTCCTGTGCACCGAGCTCGCCCACGGCAACAGCGCCGCCGAGCTGGAGACCACCGCCGTCTACGATCCGCTCACCGCGTGCTTCGACCTGCACACCCCGCACCCGGGCGCCCGCAAGTTCATGCCGAACACCAGCGCGATCGGCGGCCCGAAGACCGCGGTGGTCGCCGCCCGCCTAATCGTCGACGGTGCGGACGAGGGCGTGTTCCTCTTTCTCACCCCACTGAGCGACGAGTCGGGACCGCTTCCCGGGGTCGAGATCCGGTGGCTGCCCGAACGGATGGGCAGCCCGATCGACCACTGCCTGACGGGGTTCGACCACGTACGACTGCCCCGCCACGCGCTGCTGGAGTCAGAGCGCGGCCGGATCCTTCCGGACGGTTCCTTCACCGGCGGCGTCGAGCGCCGGCGACGGTTCCTGTACTCGATCGGCCGCGTCACCGAAGGCAAGCTCTGCATGAGCGCGACCAGCCTGGGCGGCACCCGCGCCGCGCTCGCCATCGCCATCCGCTACGCGCACACCAGGCACACCTCCGGGCTCAGCCAGGTCACGGGCGGCAGCGTGCCCCTGTTCGCCTATCGCAGCCATCACGCCCGGCTGCTCGACGCGCTGGCCACCGTGTACGCCGCCACGCTCCTGCACCGGACCGCGGTACGACAGTGGGCGGCTCATTCCACGCATGACCGCGGCCAGGCGGAGAACCTGGTGGCGATCGCCAAGGGCTGGATCACCTGGCAGTGCAGGGACGTGCTGATCGAGTGCCGCGAGCGCTGTGGCGCCCAGGGGCTGTTCCTGGTCAACGGACTGGCCGACTTCCTGACCGGCAGCGAGCTGCCCATCACCGCCGAAGGCGACAACCTGCCCATCTGGCTCAAGGCCGCGGGAAAGATGCTGCTGAGGGACCCGCTGCCACCGCCTCCGCCCGCGCCGCCCCCGGCCCTGACCAGCCCGCGCTTCCTGCACCACCTGATGATCTGCCTCGAGCACATCTGGGACCGGCGCGCCCGCGCCGCGTTCGAACGATGCGCCGACCCCCACCCGCTGAACCGCTGGAACGCCGCCACCAACCCCGCGTTGGAACTCGTCGCCGCCCATGCGCAGCGACTGGCGGGGGATGCCTTGCTGAACGCCGCCGCCGACGTTCCGGACGCTACCGAGCAGGACCTGCTACACCCCGGCGTTTCGGACGCCATGTGGCAGGACTTGCCGCACCCCCGCGTTCCGGACGCTGCTGGGCAGGACCTGCTGCGCCCCGGTGTCCCAGACGTCGCGGGACAGGACCTGCTGCACCTCCTCCACCGGATCTTCGCCCTGCGGCGGATCTCCCCGCACAGCGGAAGCCTGATGGCCGCGGGCCACCTGTCGGCCGAGCACGTCGAGCAGTTGCCCATCCTCCTCGACGAGGCGGTCGCGCGGCTCGCGCCGTACGCGCTGCTGCTTGTGGACGCCTTCGCCATCCCGGAGGAGATCCTCCACCGCTACCCGATCGCCAGGTTTCAAAAATCCGATCAGAGCGATCCCGGCGCCCTGCTGATCGAACTGAGCGGGCATGGATGACGACGATCAGGCGGGCGGCATGGCGGCCAGCACCTTGGCCAGGGCCTCGGCCAGGTGGGCGGCGTGGCGGGGGTCGTCCATGAGCATCGACTGCCGGACCCAGACCACCTCCCGTGCCGCCGCCTCGGCGGCCGGGCACGGCTCCACCCGAGCACCCTCCCGGACGAGCGCCGCCATCGTCCCGAGCGGCGGGTACCCGCCTTCGAGCGGCACCCCCTCGGCGGCCATCGCGGCGAGCAGGAACTCCCGGTCCACCGGCTCATGGAAGCGGAGCATGAGCAGATGGCGGGAGTCCCGGGTGGTACCAGGCGGCCGGGGCACCACACTCACCGGCAACCCGCGGCCGTACGCCGTCCGCGCCCCAGACGGGCCCGCACCGCACGCCGACTGCGCACCCGCCGATTCACCACCACCCGCTGCACCCACACCCGCCGACTGGTCGCCATGCGCCGCGCACCAGTCGGCCAGTTCGCGTTCGGCGGCGGCGCAGAAGGCCTCGCGGCGGGCGATCTCAGTGTCGAGGCGGTCGAGCCAGGGCAGCAGGAGGGCCGCCTGGATCTCGGTGAGCCGGAGGTTCCAGCCGACCGACGGGTGGCCGTACCACTGACCGCCGAGCCGCCGGCCGAGGTTGCAGACCGACCAGATCGCCTCGTACGCGGCCTCGTCGCGGCAGACGATCAAGCCGCCCTCGCCCGCCGTCATAGCCTTGCTCGCCTGGAAGCTGTACACCCCGGCATCGCCCAGTCCGCCGACCGGGCGGTCCTTGTAGGTCGCGCCGTGCGCCTGGGCGGTGTCCTCGACCACGACCAGGCCGTGGCGGGCCGCCAGCGCGTTGAGCGGATCCATGTCGGCGGGGCTGCCGGCCAGGTGGACGGGCATGATGGCGGCCGTTTTGTCCGTCAGCGCTGCTTCGACGGCCTCTGGTGACAGGTGCAGGTCCACCGGGTTCACGTCGACGATCACGGGCGTGGCACCGGCCAGGAGCACCGCCGTGGCCGAGGCGACGAAGGTGTAGGCCGGAACGATCACCTCGTCGCCCCGCCCAACCCCCAGACCTCTCAGCGCGGCGAACAGGCCCAGTGTCGCGTTCCCGACCGCCACGCCGTACGGCACGCCGGACCTGTGGGCGAACGCGGCGGTCAGGTCCGCGACCGTGGAGCCGCCTTGGGTGGCGCCCCACTGGCCGCTCTCCAGGACCTCGGTGACGAGAGCGCGCTGGGCCGGGTCGAGCGGCGGCGGCCACGCGGGCCAGGGCGCCGAGCGGACCGGCGTACCACCGTGGAGGGCGAGTGTCACGGGGAGCGTCCCTTTCGATTCGGCTCGGGGTGAGGTGGGGCGTGTTGGGGTGAGCTGGCGGTTGGGGGTCCGGGATGGGTTGGAGAGGTCGGGGTTCGCGGGGTTCGGGGCTGATGGCTCGGGGCTCGGGGCTGATGGGTGGGGGCTGGGGGCTCGGGATGGCTCGGGGCTGGGGGCTCGGGGGGTTCAGGTCACAGAGGGAGAGCGAGGAGGCGGGCGAGGTTGGCGCCCTGGACGAGGGTGCGGTCCCTGTCAGTGAGCGGGGCGAGGGCGATCCGGCCGAAACCGGTGCGCAGGTCCAGGAAACAGGCGTCCGACCCGAACACCACCCGATCCGCCCCGATCATGTCGACGAGCCGGGCGATCCAGCGGCCGGTCATCTTGGAGCCGCAGATCTCCAGGTAGAGGTTCGGGTGGTCGGCCGCCAGACGGGCGGCGCGAGCGAAGCCGTACGCCCAGAGCCCGGTATGCCCCATGAGCAGCGGCACCGCCGGATGGCGGGCGGCGACTGCGGCGAACTGGGCGGGGTCGCTCCACGGCGAGTCGGTCTGGCCGTGGGCGAGAACGGGCAGGCCGAGCTCCCACACCGGGTCGTAGAGCGGGTCGTCCAGACGGCACTGGTGTACGTCGGGATGCAGCTTCACGCCCCACACGCCCTCCAGGGTCAGGGGCGTGCGGTGGTGCGGGTTGTAGACCTGCCAGACGCCGAACCGGCCGGGGAAGCGCTCGGCGATCTCGGCGGCCAGCCGGTTGCCGCGTACGGCGTCCGGGCCGACCGCGAGCAGGTGACTGATGCCCATCGCGGTGACGCCGATCCGGTCCATCGTGGCCACCAGGCCCTCCGCGGACGGATCGGGGATGAGGAAGTCGGGCCAGTCGCCGACGTGACCGTGCGCGTCGAGGACCACATCAGCCCGCTCAGGACGAAGGACCACATCGGCCCGCCCAGGAAGGGGGCTCACATCAGCCCGCTCAGGGAGTCGGCGGCGATCAGGTCGACGGCGGACGGCTCCAGGTCGAGGTGGTCGAGGAGGAAACGGGGGCCGCAGTCGTCGGCGATCGGCGCGCCCGTACCGAAGACCAGCCGGTCCGCCCCGAACCGATCGGCGAGCCATTCGACGCCGCCCTGGGTGTTGACGGTGCCGATCTCCAGCCAGAGGCGGCGGGTCTCCGCCATCAGTTCGGCCACCGCGCGCAGGCGACGGTAGCCGGGGTTGAGCAGGAGGACGCGCTGCTCGGGCAGCCGCTCCAGCAGCGTGCGGAGCTGGGCGGGCGACGTCTCATCCAGGTCGATCGCGATGGGCAGGGCGATGGCGGCCAGCCAGCGCAGCGCGATCGGGCCGGTGAGGTCGAAGCGGTGGCGTTCGGGACAGAGCCTGATCATGCGGACGTTCCACGCCAGCACCTCGTGAACCGCGACCGGCGCGGACGCCCCGGTCACGCCGGGCACCACGACGGGCACCGGGATGAGCCGGGGGTCGTCCAGCCGCAGGAGGACCTCGTTGCCCGCCTGCGCGTCCGAGTAGAGGCTGAGCGTGTGGGTCACACAGGCCCGGTCGATGCCCAGCCGGTCCATCTCGGGCCCGGGGTCCGACGGCAGGTCGTCGAACGGTACGGGACCGATCAGCCGGTGGGCATCGATCACACATTTCGGCACAGACCGAAATCTAGCCAGTGGTCGCCGGGATGGTCAAGGGCGGGCAGCCGGGGTCGAGCCTGATCCGGGCCAGGTTCCGGCCCACCAGGGCCCAGGCACGCCAGCTGCCGGGCTCGAAGTGGAGCTGGGGGTTGGTGTACCACTCGTCGCCCAGGCCGGTGGCCAGCAGCTTGGCGTCGGTGCCGAGTTCGTAGGCGTTGCCGCCGCCGAAGAAGGTGGACACGAACACCTTGCCCCGATGTACGGTCAACTCTCCGTAGCCGGCGAGCTTGCCCTGGCTGACCACCTTCTTGGTGGCCAGGTCCAGCGCGATCCAGGCTCCCGAGTCGCGCTTGTACACGCCGTACAGCAGCCCACGGTGCACCTTGATGTCCTGGAACGTCCGGAAATTGGCGACCGGATCGACCTGCCAGATCACCTTGCGCTTCCTCAGGTCGAAGGCCGCCACGGACGCCGAGGTCTTGACCGGCGGAGTGCCCCCGCCGCCGAGCACGTCGCCGCCCAGGTAGACGACGCCGGCGCCCAGCGACAGGCTCATCAGGCTCTGACCGGGGATGACGTCCACGTACACGTCCATCTTGCCGGTGTCCGGGTCGACCACGGACAGGGCGCCCGACAGCTTGGCGCCGAGTGGCGCGGAGGCCACCAGGAGCTTGTCGGTCAGCGGGTCGTACTCGATGTCCCATGGCCGCTGCTGGTCGTGGCCCAGGTAGCCGAGCCCGCGCACCTGGTCGGTGCGGATGTCGATGGAGAGGATCTGCCCGCTCGGGTACATGGCCGCGTAGATCTTGTTGCCGCGCCGCACCAGGTCCTTGGGCTCGCCGGGCAGGCGGAACCTGCGCTTGGCGCCCGTACGCAGGTCGCGGACCTCCATCGAGAAGTGCCCGCCGATGTAGAGGGCGCGGTTGGGCACGAGCAGCATGCTCTGCGGCCGTTCGGCACCGGCGGGTATTCCGGCCTCGACCAGGTCCACGAACTCCGACTTGCCCGTACGCAGATCGAGCCACCACATGCCGCCGCTGCCCGAGACGCCGAACAGGGTGTTGTCGTCGAGCAGTTGCAGCCGCCTGGTCTCGTCACCGGGGGACGGCGGGTCGGCGATCTTCGTGAACGCGGCGTCGCCGGTCCGGTAGCGGTAGACCGCGCCGTCCGGGCGGGTGGTGGCGTAGACCGTGCCGTCGGCGACCACCGTGAGCATGTCGAGGCTGCCCTCCGCCAGGGCGGGCTGCCGGAGGTCGGTGCCGTCCTTGCGCACGTCGATGAGGGTTCCACCGCTGGCCGCGTACACGCGGTCGCCGTGCTCCGCGACGGCGCCGAATCCCGTGGGGCCGGTGGCGAGCCGCGTGGCCGTGCCGGTGGCCCGGTCGATCGACATGAGCTGGGCCTTGTCGAGCAGGCCGGCGTAGACGTGGTCGGCGTCCGCGGCGATGGCCCTGACGTAACGCTCGCCGGGCGCCAGTACGCCGAAGTTCCGGACCGCGCCGGTGCTGGGGACGTACTCCCAGACCTTGCCGTCCGGGTACGTCCCCGCGTAGAGGGTGCCGTCGGGCGCCGCGGTCAGGCTCCAGACGAAACCGCCGTTCTTCCCGAACGAGTACAGGCGCTTCACCTCACCCGTCGCCGGGTCGAAGCTGTAGAGGTCGGGGACCGGGTACGTACCGACATAGATCTTGCCGCCGGACACGGCGGTGGCCCAGCCACCCTCCGCCTCGCCCGCCGCCGGGCCGTCGGGGAGCGTGACGCTCCTGACGACCTTGCGGGTGGCCAGGTCGATCTCCGCCAGTACGGGCGGCTTGGGGCCGCGTTCGACGACGTAGGCGTGTCCTTCGTGGACGACGGCGCCGACGATCGCGCCGGTGACCGACGCCGGCCCGAACGTCTCCACCGCCGGGCTCGCACAATCGGCGACGGCAGCGGCTTCGGCGGTGGGGGCTGTGAGGAGGGCGGGTAACAGGCCGGCCACGACGACCATGAGTGAGCGGAGCATGTGGGCCTCGCGTTCATTACTGAGCGATTTTGGCCATGACCGTAATCTTATGCGCGCTGTTCGTCAATGGCATGATTGGCTTCATGGCGATTAGGGACAAGACCGGTATGGCGTTCGACGCTTGGGGGCTGATCGGTGGGCTGGAGGTGGCCCTGGACGTCGACGTGCTCGTGGGCGCCTACCCGGACCGCGACGGGCCGCCCGGGACTCCGGCCACCGTACGGGCGATGCTGGCGGCGCACCGGATCCGGGCGGGGGCGGTGGCGAGCCTGCGGGCGGCGCTCTTCGACGTACGCTCGGGCAACGACACGACCATCGCGCTGGCGGCGCCCTATGCGTTGGCGGCAGCCGACACCCTGACGGTATCCGGCGAACAGACCGCGCCCGACGACCTGACGGCAGCCGACACCTTGGCGGCGCCCAACGGAGGGGCGGCGTCGCGCGGGCCGACGGCCGGAGCGGCGGCGGCGTTCGTACCGGTAGGGGTGGTCGATCTGCGGGATCCCGTGGGTGCGGGGCACGAGATGGACCGTCTCGCGGCCGCGGGTGTGCGGGCGGTCCGGCTGTTTCCGGATGAGCAGGGCGTGGAGCCCGGTTTTCCGTCGGTCCGGCATGTCGCCCGGCGGGCGGCGCGGCTGGATATGACGGTCCTGACCGGTGGCGACGTACGCAGGTTCTGGCAGCCGTTCGCCGGGCTGGAGGCCAGGGTGGTCTTCCTCGACACGCACTTCTACCATCTGGGCGACTTCCTGGTGGCCGCCGCCGACGAGCCCGGCTTCCACACCTCCACCCGCCTGCTCAACTCCCCCGACGCGCTGGAGACGGTCGCCGCGGAGCTCGGCGCCGACCGGCTGCTGTACGGCTCGCGGACCCCCCACTACGAACCCGTTGTCCCGCTGCTCAGGCTGGCGACCAGCGGCCTGAAGCCCGACGAGGTGGCCGCCGTGGCGGGCGGCAACGCCAGGAGGCTACTCGGATGATCATCGATGTCCACGCCCATTGGGGCCCCTGGTTCTTCACCATGGACGTGGCCGGGGCGACCCTCGCCACCATGGACCGCTACGGCATCGACCGGGCCATCGTGTCGTCCACCGAGGCGGTCATCTACGACGCCCCGGCGGGCAACCGCGCCCTGGCCGCAGCCCTGAACGACCAGGGAAACGGCGGGATCGGCGGGCGCGAAGGCGACCCGGACGGCGGGCGCGAAGGCGGTCCAGACAGTGGGCGCGAAGGCGGACAGGGTCGGTTGTACGGCTATGTCACCATCAACCCGCGCAGGCTTCAGGAGGCGGTCCGGGATCTGGCCGAGTACCTGCCTACCGGCCGGTTCGTCGGTGTCAAGATCCACACCGACTACACGGGCTCCCCCGCCACCTCGCCCCAGTTGCGCGACGCCCTCGAACTGGTCGCCTCGGCGGGCTGCCCGGCGCTGGTCCACACCTGGGGCCCCTCGGTGCTCGACCTGGCCCAGGTCTGCCTCGACACGCCGGGGCTCCGGGTGATCGCCGGGCACATGGGCGCCGACGGGTTCAGGTACGCGATCGAGGCGGCCCGCGCCTGCGACCGCCTCTACCTGGAGCCCTGCTGGTCCCACGCCCCGGCGGGCCGCATCGCCGAGGTGGCGGCGAACGTGGACGCGCGGCAACTGCTGTTCGGCACCGACGCGACGCTGATCGACCCGTCGTCGGCCTTCGGCTCGGTCGCCGCGGCGAACCTCAGGGGCGAGACGGCCGAGCGGATCGCGTGGCGCAACGCGGCGGAACTGTTCGGCCTGGAGACCGACTAACACGATCTGGACATTACGGCCCGGTCCGTTATAGCGTGCGGCGCAACTTCACCAAGGGAGCCGCACATGATCCCCCGTCGTCGTTTCCTGCGAGCGGCCGCCGCGGCCGCCTCCCTCACCGCCGTACCGGTCATCCAGGCCAAGGCCGCCGAAGCCCGGTCCGGCGAGGAGACCAAGAGCAGCCGCGAGCCCGAGGGCACCGTCACCGGCCTCGGGCCAGCGAGCGTCGCCAGCCCGCTGGGCAACGGCGAGTTCGTCGGCGGCGTCCTGTACGTGGGCTCCCGCGGCCTGTCTCCCAACGTGGTGGGCGCCTACGACCTGGCCAAGGATTCGGTCACCACCCATTTCGACATCCCCACCGGCGTGGGCGTCTGGGCGATGTGCCGGGTGGGCACCGACGTCTATGTGGGCACGCACGCCCGTTCCGACCTCTACCGCATCGACACCGTCGCGGGACAGGTGACGAAGGTCGCCGAATACCCCGACCACTACATCTGGACCATGGCCTCCTCCCCCGACGGCAAGGTCTACATGGGCACGTCGGAGCCGGGCCGCGTCTGGGAGTACGACCCGGCCACGGGCACCAGCCGCGACCTGGGCCAGCCCGCCCCCGGTGAGGCGTACGTGCGCAGCATCCAGGCCGACGACAAGTACGTCTACGCGGGCGTCGGCTCCCACGCCCACCTCGTCGCGATCGACCGGGCGACCGGCGAGAAGCGGGAGCTGCTCCCGGCCGCTCTGGCCGACCGCGACTGGGTGTCGAGCATGAACATCTCCGACACCCACATCGCCGGCGGCATGAACTCCCTGGCCGAGCTGGTCGTCCTCGACAAGGCCGCGCCGGGCGACTACAAGCTGGTCAAGGCCACGGCTCCGGGCGAGAAGTACGTCGTCGCGGTGCTGATCCACGACGGCTATGTCTACTTCTCCGGCCGCCCCTCGGGCACCTTCTACCGCTACGAACTGGCCACGGGCAAGCTGGAAGTGCTCGGCCTGCCGTACTTCGAGGCGCTCACGCATCGGCTGCTGGCCCACGAGGGGCGCGTCTACGGCATCCAGGACAGCGCGGTCTTCGTGTACGACCCCGCGACGGGCACCCTCGACTACCTCAACCTGGTGCAGCGCGGGCTCAAGGCGGCGCCGGAGGAGCCGATGTCGGTCCACTCCGACGGCCGCCGCGTCTACGTGGGCGGCAAGGGCGGCGCCGACGTCCACGACCTGGCCACGGGCAAGGTGAGCAGGCTCGGCATCTCGGGCGAGCCGAAGACGCTGCTGACCGTCGGCGGCACCACCTACCTCGGCGTCTACACCCAGGCCGCGCTCTACTCCTACCGGCCGGACGAGGCGGAGCCGAAGCTGCTGGCCCGTACCGGCAACCAGCAGGACCGGCCGCGTGACCTCGCCTACGACGCGCGGACGGGCCTGGTCGTGATGCCCACGCAGCCGGAGCCCGGCCACATGAACGGCGCATTGTCGCTCTACTCACCGCGCACCGGCACGTACGAGACTTATCGTCCAGCCGTCGAGCGGCAGACCGTCTACTCCGTCGCCACCCGCCTCGGCACCGCCTACCTCGGCACCACCACCCAGGAGGGCCTCGGGCTGCCGCCTGTCACCACGAGCGCCAGGCTGGCCGCGTTCGACCTGGTCAAGCGGAAGCTGCTGTGGCAAGTCGAGCCGATCGCGGGCGCGCGGTACATCTCCTCCCTCGCGCTGGGCCCGATCACCCTGTACGGCATGGCGAGCACGGGTGAGGTGTTCGAGTTCGACCTGATCCGCAAGAAGGTCACCAGGACGCTGAAGGTGGGCGCCAAGGGCGGCGAGCTGTTCGTCACCGACCGTGTCGCCTACTGCACCGACGGCGACAAGGTGTACAAGCTGGACCTGGTCACGTTCACGGCGAAGACGATCGTCGAGGGCTTGGCCGGTCAGTGGTTCGGCGGCGAGCCCAAGCTGGCCCTGGACCCCTCCGGCAAGGCCCTGTACGGCGTACGCGGCCGAGACCTGGTCCGCATCGCCATCTCAGGCCGCCGCTGAGCCGTCAGAACAACCGTCAGATCCACCCACGTTCCCTCGCCGCCATCCCCGCCTGGAAGCGGGTGATGGCGTTGAGGTCCTGCATGAGGTCGTGGATGCGGCGCTGCACGGTACGCAGCCCGAGCCCGAGCGCCCGCGCGATGCCCTCGTCGGTCAGTCCCCCGGCCATCAGCGCCAGCAGGTCCCTGGCCAGCTCGTCCGGACCGTCGGCGGGCGGCCGGGGCACCGCGCGTAACGGGAAGCCGCGCCGCCACTCCCGCTCGAACAGCGCGATCAGCGCGTCCAGCAGCGCCGAGTGGTGCAGGATGAACGCCGCGTCGATCGCGTACGCCCCGCTGCGGATGGGGATCAGCGCGAGCGCGTCGTCGGCGATCCAGATCTTCACCGGCGCGTCCGCCACCACGCGCACCTTCTCACCACGCGCCGCCGCGGCCTGGATCAGCTCCAGCCGGCCCGGCATCGCCAGCGCCTCCAGGTCGTAGACGCTGCGGTAGTCGACCCCCGCCTGGAGCATCCGCAGCTCGCGCTCCGTATTGCCCGACAGGTCCGGCATGACGTACGGGGGCTTGTCGATGTTGCGGAACATGCTCTGCGCGCTCTCCTGGAGCGCGTACGCCCGGCTGATGATGTTGTCGGTGCCCATGACCACCTCCACCTGCTCGGCGGGGTGCGCCGCGTAGCGTGAGGCCCGCTGGAACGACGTGGTGAGCTCGTGGATGGCCGTCCGTACCTGGTGCAGCTCCTCCTCCTGGCGGCTGAGCATCGGCCGGATGGCGATGTCCGGCGCGACCGCCACGTATCGGGCGCGGCGGCCGGGCAGGCGGCTGGCCAGCCCGCGCCGGGCAAATCCGGCGAGCGTGCGCGCGGCCAGCGGCGTCGAGACCCCGCAGTGCGTGGCGAGTTCGGCGGCCGATGACCGCGGATTCTCGACGAGCATCGTGTACAGGCGGCTCTCGGCCGGTGACAGGCCGATCGCTTCGAGCATGGCGGCACCCTTCTGACCAATGGCGGGATACCGCCACCTGGCGGGTTTTGGCCCCTCCGGCGTACTTGTGCCCTGACTGATTCCCAGATTAGGTCAGCGAGGAAACGATCTCCACCGCACAGGAGAGTGCCGTGCGCATGCTGTCCACCCCCCGGCGCCGCGGTCTCGGGGCCTTACTCGCGCTCGCGCTGGCGGTGCCGCTGGTCGCCGTAGCCGAGCCGGCCACCGCCGCGCCCGCCGCCGCACCCGCTGAGGCGCCCGCCAACGGGTCCGCCAACGCGCCCGCCGCCGTCAAGGCGCGGGGTACGGCGCCCGTCAAGATCACCCTGGTCACCGGGGACACCCTCACCTACTCCAAGGACGCCGCGGGCCGCGCGGCGGTCGTCGTGGACCCCCGCGACGGCCACGAGGCGACGACCTACCAGGCCCAGCAGGACGAGCACGGCTACTACGTGATCCCCGCTGACGCCGGTCCTTACGTCAGCAGCGGCCTGCTGGACAAGGAGCTGTTCAACGTCGACTACCTGGCCGTCAACGGGTACGGCGACGCCAAGGCCGATCGGCTGCCCCTCATCGTCCAGTACCAGCCGCAGGTGAAGTCCGGCGACGTCGCGGGCAAGGCCCGGGCGCTGAAGGGCGGCACGGAACCGCTGGTCCTGAAGAGCATCGACGGCGCCGCGCTGAAGGTCGACAAGAAGCAGGCCCGAACGTTCTGGCAGTCCGTGACCGGGGAGACGACCCCGTCGGAGGCCAAGGCGAAGGCGGCCCCCGCCCTCGAGAACGGCCTGCGCAAGGTGTGGCTCGACGGCAAGGCCAAGGCGCTCGACGACGTCAGCAACCCGCAGATCGGCGCGCCGAAGGCGTGGGCCGCCGGGTTCGACGGCACCGGCGCCACGGTCGGCATCATCGACACCGGCATCGACGCCCAGCACCCCGACCTTCAGGGCAGGATCGCCGAGGCGCGCAGCTTCGTCCCGGCGGGCAGGCCCGGCGGCGGCGACCCGGCCAACGCCTCCGACAAGTTCGGCCACGGCACCCACGTGGCGGGCATCATCGCGGGCAGCGGCGCCGCGTCCAACGGCCGCTACAAGGGCGTGGCGCCCGGTGCCCGGCTGACCATCGCCAAGGCGCTGGACGACACCGGCAGCGGCAACAACTCCGAGATCATCGCGGCGATGGAGTGGCAGGCGGCCACCGAGCACGCCCGGGTGGTCAACATGAGCCTGGGCAGCAACGGCGCGACCGACGGCACCGACCCGCTGAGCCAGGCGGCCAACGACCTGACCGCCGAGTACGGCACGCTGTTCGTGGTCGCGGCGGGCAACTCGGGCCCTGACCGGTTCACCGTGGCCGCGCCCGGCGCGGCGACCTCGGCCCTCACGGTCGGGGCGGTCGACTCCGCCGACAAGATCGCGTCGTTCTCCAGCCGCGGCCCGCGCCTGAGCGACGACTTCGCGATCAAGCCGGAGATCACCGCGCCCGGCGTGAACATCATCGCGGCCCGCGCGGCCGGGACCTCGCTCGGCGAGGGCAGCAGCGTCCCGGGCGGCGGCCCGATCGACGACAACTACACGGCGGCGTCCGGCACCTCGATGGCCACGCCGCACGTGGCCGCCGCGGCGGGCATCCTGGCCGCCCAGCATCCCGACTGGACGCCCGACCAGCTCAAGACCGCCCTGGTGGGCACCGCGCAGCCCCTTGACGCCACCTCGCCGTACGACCAGGGCGCCGGTCGGCTGGACATCGGCCGGGCCGTCACCCAGCAGGTCTTCGACGACCTGTCGGTGGTGTCGGCCGGGTTCACCGACCCGTACACCGGCCAGACGCTCACCAAGAAGGTGACCTACCGCAACACCGGCAAGGACCCCGTCACGCTGTCCCTGTCGCTGGCACTGGCGCGCGGCGAGGCGCAGGTGCCCGCCGGGATGGCCTCGATCACGCCGTCGTCGCTGACCGTGCCCGCGGGCGGCACCGCCTCGGCGGACCTCACCATCGAGCCCAAGCTCGGCGAACCCGGCTGGTACGAGGGCCGGCTGACGGCGACGGCCGGGACCGACCGGCTGACGGCGCCCATCGCCTTCCGCAAGCAGGCCCAGATGGACACGGTGCACGTCAAGCTCGTCGGCAAGCCCGAGTGGGCGAGGCTGAACCCCGGACCGCTGTCCGTGATCAGGGTCAGCGACACCGATCCGCTCCTCGACGGCGAGCCGCGCACCATGGTCACCG
Source organism: Nonomuraea sp. NPDC049750 (assembly GCF_040659625.1). NCBI lineage: Bacteria > Bacillati > Actinomycetota > Actinomycetes > Streptosporangiales > Streptosporangiaceae > Nonomuraea > Nonomuraea sp. NPDC049750. The sequence goes on along the minus strand of NZ_JBFANB010000004.1, from coordinate 62,638 downwards.
AGAGCTGGCGGGCCACCGACGTGCCCGGCACGGTGCAGGTGGACGTGAAGCTCGCCCACGGCGGCGTCTACTCCATCAGCACCCAGCCGTGGTGGTACACCATGCCGGCCCACCAGCTCCAGTACGGCCTGCTGATCGCCCCCGAGACCAAGCTCACCGGCGAGACCACGATCACCCTGGACGCGACGAAGACCGAACCGTTGCGGATCAGCACGCCGCGCGAGTCGGAGCCGGTGTTCCTGAACACGATGAACGTCCGCACGACCGCCTCGGGGCGGATGTACGCCGGCGCCTCGCTGCTGAGCTACGAGCCGGCGATCACCGGAAACTACTGGGTCACGCCGGTCACGTCCAAGCCGACCGTGGGCACCTTCACGTTCCTGTTCGACCAGATCCGCCGGGCGCCGGAGGTCTCGCTGAGCGTGCCGGGCCTGTCGCTGCATCCGCGCTACGTCAGTGAGCACGACGCCCTGGTGCCCAAGTTCGCCGCCGACCAGCGGCTGAGCCTGACCACCATCGGCGCGGACATACGCGGCAAGCTGGTCTATCTCCCCGCCAGGGACTCATTGCAACTCCTCCTGACCGACATGGAGACGGCGATCAAGGGCGGGGCCGCGGGTGTGATCACCAACGACCGCTTCGCCTGGATCCTCAGCGCCGACGCCTACCTCGCCCAGAACAAGCTGCCCCTCCTGTGGCTCGACAGCGCCGAAGCCGACGCCCTCGGCAAGGCCATGGCCCGCAAGCCGTACCCGGCCGGGAAGCTGACCGTCCAGCCGAACAGCCCGTTCGAGTACAAGCTCGCCTACTACGTGAAGGGCACCACCGCCGGCCGCCTGACCTTCGCCCCGAAGGCCCGCGACCTGACCGCGATCGACACCACCTACCACGCCCAGTTCCCCATGCAGGCGGGAAGGTGGGGGCCGTACCCGAACTTCAACGAGGTCGACCACACCTACATCCCCGTCCAGCCGCTCAGCGTCCGCGGCTCGCACCTCTTCAACGCGCCCGTGACCCGGACCGAGTACTACAACACGACCGGCGGCGAGGTGCTGTGGCAGCGCGGCTACCAGTTCCGCGACCCCGCCACGGACACCACTCGCCTGGCCATGTCCGAACGGGGGTTCACCCGCGCCACCCAGGAGCGGGAGGAGTGGAACGAGGCCCTCATGCCCACCCAGATCACCACCGGGCCTGACCGGCCGGACTGGGTCGATCCGGGGATCTTCTGCGACGGCTGCCGCCAGGGCGACCGGCTGCGGATGCGCGCGCTCGTCCCGTTCGGCCTGGGCTACTACACCGACGCCGCCAACCCCAGCCACACCTATGTAGGGGCGCCGGGCGACGAGCAGACCCATCTGTTCAGCGGCGAGACGGAGGTGCAGCCCCAGTCCGACGAGATCGGCCTGCCGTACTACAGCGTGCCGGCCGGGTCGGGCACGTACCGGCTGACCAACGTGTGGAAGGACGGGTTCACCGGCAAGCACGCGGGCACCAGCGTCGAGTCCACCTGGACGTTCCGTTCGGCCCGGCCGGTGAAGGACAACGCCCCCTACACCTGCCTGGACGGCCTGCTCTTCGGTGACAAGCAGCCGTGCGCCCGGCTGCCGCTGATCCAGCTCCGGTACGAGCTCAACCTGCCGGGCAACGACACCGTGGCGGCCGGCCGGCCGTTCGCGTTCACCGTCAAGGCCGAGGGCGGCGCGTCCGCGCTGCGGGTCTGGACCTCCGCCGACAAGGGTGCCCACTGGACGCCGGCCGTGGTCCTCCCGGCGCCGGGCGGCTCCTACAAGGTCCTGGTGGTCAACCCGGCCGGCAGCATCACGATCAAGGCTGAGGCGAAGGGCAAGGACGGCAGCGCCGTCACGCAGACCGTCGCCGACGCCTACATCGCGAGGTAGCCCCCCGCCCTCGCCACCGCGGCCCGTTCCTGCTCCGGCAGGGGCGGGCCGTACGGGTCGTGGGCGTGGGACTCCGGGATGCGGCCCTCGGCCGCCGCGAGCCACAGCATGCGCTGGACGTAGCCCTCCATGGGCTCGGTGAAGGTGACGGTGGCCAGGCGGTCCAGGCGGCCCGACGCCGCGTCGAAGGCCCGCAGGTCCGAACCTCGGTAGGCGGCCATGACCCCGGCAGTGACCTGGACCGACGCGGCCGCGAGGCCCACCAGGGCGGCCTCGGCGCCCCACAGGAGCGACGGGCCGAACATGCGGTCCTCACCGGTGATGGCCAGCCGGCCCGCCTCTCTCGCGAGGGTGATGGCGCGCTGGCAGCCCATGGCGTCGGACAGCAGCGCGGTCTTGATCCCGGCCACGCCGGGATGCCGGAGGAGGTCCCGCATGGTGTCGGCCGGGCAGGGCCGGGTGTAGAGGTCGAAGGCGATCATGGGGATCCCGGCGGCCCGCCAGATCGCCTCGTGGCCGCCCAGCCGGTCGCCCTCGGCGGGGAAGACCAGGACGCCATCGGCGCCGAGCCTCGCGGCCACCTGGGCCTCCGCCACGGCCCGCTCGGGGGCGCCGCCGACGCCGACGATGACCGGCACGCCGAGCGCGACCGCGCGCTCGATCACGGCGGCGCGTACGTCCGGAGTCAAGTACGGCCCGCGGCCGGTGTGCGCGAGCACCGCCAGCCCGTCAGCACCGTCCTCGACCAGCCCGGTGAGGTAGCGCGAGACCACGCCGAGATCCACCTCGCCCGACTCCGTCATGGGGGTGGCCGCGGCGGCGAGCAGCGTGCCGCGAAGACGATCACGGAGGACTTGTGCCGAAATATCCACCCGAGAGAGCTTATTTCAGCCCAGTCATCGCGATGCTGTTGACCAGGTACCGCTGCAACAGGAAGAAGACCAGCAGGCACGGCACCACGGAGATCGCCGCCGACGCCATCAGCACCGACAGCTGCATCTCCTCGGTCCGCAGCGTGGTCAGGCCGACGGTGAGCGTACGCGTGGCGTCGCTCTGCCCCACCACCAGCGGCCACAGGAAGTCGTTCCAGTGCCACAGGAACACGAACACGCCCAGCGTGGCCAGGACGGGCCGGGTCAGCGGCACCACGATCGTCCAGTAGACCCGCAGCTCGGAGGCGCCGTCGACCTTGGCCGCGTCGAACAGCTCGTCGGGCAGCCCCATGATGAACTGCCGCATCAGGAACACCGCCTGCGAGTTGGCCAGCGTCGGGACGATCAGCCCCCAGAACGTGTCCACCCCGTCGAGGCTGTTGACCAGCACGAACGTCGGGATCAGGGTGGCCTGGAAGGGCACCATCATGGTCGCGAGGAACGTCCAGAACATCGCCTGGCGGCCGGGGAAGCGCTTCTTGGCGAAGGCGTACCCGGCCATCGAGGCGGTGAGCAGGATGATCACCACCGAGACCACGGAGTACACCAGCGAGTTGACCGTCCACCCCACGAAGCCGGAGGCGGACAGCACCCGCGTGAGGTTGTCGAGCGTGAGCGAGTCCGGCCACTGCGCGGGCAGGGTCGGGGCGCCCGCGGGCGACAGCGCGACGATCAGCATGGCGGCGAACGGGCTGACGGTCAGCACCGACAGCACGCCGAGCAGCGCGACGAGCGGCCATCTCTGCCGCGTGCGCGTCATGTGTTCCCCCGGTCCAGGAAGCGGCGCTGGATCAGCGACACGATGAGCACCAGGGCGAACAGGACCATCCCCCACGTGGCGGCGTAGCCGAAGTCGAAGGATCTGAAGCCGTGGTCGTAGATGCCGTAGATGAGGGTGTAGGTGGCCCTGGCGGGACCGCCGCCGGTCATCACGTAGACGGTGTCGAAGGTCTGGAAGGCGCTGATCGTCTCGATCACCAGGACGAAGAAGAGCGCGGGCTTCAGCAGCGGCAGCGTGATCCGGCGGAAGCGCTGCCACGCCGAGGCCCCGTCGACCCGGGCCGCCTCCAGGTAGGAGCCGGGGATCGCCTTCAATCCGGCCAGCAGGATCAGCATGGAGTAGCCGAAGCCCTTCCACGCCGACACCACGGCCAGGGCCGGCAGCACCAGCGACGACTGCTCCAGGAAGGCCACCGGGCCGAGCCCCGCCTTGCCCAGGATGCCGTTGATCAGGCCGTCGAACTCGTAGATCCACCGCCAGATGACGCCGGCCAGCACGAAGCTGGTCACGTACGGCAGGAACAGCATGCCGCGGAACAGGCCGCGCAGGAACACGACCTGGTTCAGCAGCAACGCCGTGCCCAGCGACACGAGCAGGGTGAGCGGCACGTAGACGGCCACGTACACGAGCGTCACGCGCAGGCTCGTCCAGAAGATCGTGTCGTCGAGCAGCCGGGCGTAGTTGTCCGCGCCGACGAAGCTCCACTCTCCGCCGATGTTCCAGTTGGTCAGGCTCATCCCCGCCGCGCCGAGGGCGGGGAAGATCCTGAAGATCAGGAAGAGCACCAGCACAGGCAGCACGAACAGCAGGCCCGTGACCGGGTCACGCAGGCGTTGGCGCATCCCTATCCGCCGTTGCCCAGCAGCGCGTCGGCCTCCTTGGCCGCCGCGTCGAGCGCCGTCTTGGCGTCCTCCTTGCCGAGCAGGGCCGCCTGGATGTGCGGGGCGATGACGCCCATCACCTGGCGGGCCTTCGGGTGGGTGTCACCGGGGAAGGCGTACTGCAGCGACTTGGCGAACTCCGTGGCCGCGGCCGACTGTCCCGGCACGGTCACGTCGGTACGGGCGGGGAAGAAGCCCGACTCCGCGGCCAGGCTGGCGGCGACCTCGGGCGAGGACAGGTAGGTGGCGAACTTCTTCGCCGCGTCCTTGCTCTCGGCGTGCTTGGCCAGCACCAGGGCACCCGGGATGCCGAACGCGACCCGCTTGACGCCCTCCAGCGGCAAGCCGATGCCGACGTTGTCGGCGCCGATCGCGGCACCGAGCTGGGTGGCCTGCAGGGCGGTGGCCGCGTGGTACATCGCGCTCTTGCCCTTGGCCAGGGCGCCGCCCTCGACCTCGTTGCCCTTGCTGGCGGTGTCCTCGGGCAGGCCGCCCGCGGCCTTCAGGTCCAGCAGCAGTTGCAGGCTGTCGACGCCCTGCTGGCTGTTGAAGGCCACCTTCTTGCCGTCGGGGGCGAAGACGCTGCCGCCGTTGGCCCACAGGATGGGATAGAAGCTCTGGTTGAGGCTGACCTCGGGCTTGCCGGGGTAGTCGAGCACGGCGACCTTCTTGGCGGCCAGCTTGGGCGCCGCCGCCTTGAGCTCGGCCAGCGTCTCGGGCACCTTCTCGACGCCCGCCTCGGCGAACAGCTTCTTGTTGTAGATGGGCGCGGTGATCGTCTGGTAGATCGGCACGCCGTACAGCTTGCCGTTCACGGTCAGCGCGGTGAGCGCGCTGGGCAGGTAGGTCGCCTTGTCCTTGCCCACCACGTCGTCGACGGCGTCGATGGTGCCCTGCTGGGCGTACTGGGGGATCTGGTCGGGACCCAGGACGACGAGGTCGAAGCCCTTCTTCGAGACCAGTGCCGTCGTGACCTTCTCCTGACGGCCCTCCCACGGCTGCTGGTCGATCTTGATGTCGATCGTCGCGTTCTTGGCCTCGAAGTCCTTCTCGACCTTGGCCCAGAACGCCTGGCTCTTGGCCTGGTCCCCGATGACGGGGTACATCCAGAGGGTCACGGTGCTCTTGTCCGAGCCGCTGGATCCGCACCCGGCGGCGGCGAGGGCCAGGGCGGCCGTCAGGCCGAGTGCCGCTGTCTTCCTCATCGGCGGATTCCTTTCGAGTAATACCGGTCCTGACCGAAACCTAGTAACGAGGACCTCGTGCGGTCAATGGGCGATACCTGAACGTAACTACGGCCTCCGCCGTCAACGCGCGGTGAATCGGGTGATCTCGCGGGCGACGGCGTCGGCGTGCTCGGCCGTGTAGTTCTCGTTCCAGTCGATGATCAGCAGCGTCTCGGCGACCAGCCGCTCGGCCTCGGGGCACGGGTTCGGGACGTAGCCGTCGAGCGGGTAGCGCGAGGAGCCGTAGATGGGCCGATCCCACAGCGGGGCGCGGTTCAGCGGCTCCTCCAGGTAACCGGCCCGCGCGGGTATCCCGGCCGCGGCCAGGTGCGCGGCCAGCTCCCGGGCGTCACCCTCGGGCCGCACGATGGGGAACAGCCACCAGGCGTGCCCCTCCGGGCGCGGCAGCCGTACCCCTGGCAGGCCCTGAAGGGCGTCGAGCAGCCGTACGGCCGTGCGGCGGCGGGCCGCGACCACGCCGGGCAGCTTGGCGAGCTGGGCCCGCGCCACGGCGGCCTGCAGCTCGGTCATGCGGTAGTTCAGGCCGAAACCGGCGTGTGAGCGCCCGGCCGCCCGGTCCCAGCCCTTGTCGGCGAACAGCCGCATCCGGCGCGCCAGCTCGTCGTCCTCGGTGAGCGCCAGGCCGCCGTCGCCGCAGGTGATGTGCTTCCACTGCTGCAGGCTGAGGGTGGCGACGTCGCCCACCGTGCCGGCCGGCCGGCCGTCCGGCAGCTCGGCGAGCCACGCCTGGGCGCAGTCCTCGATCAGCGCCAGGCCGTGCTCGTCGGCCAGCGCCCGCAGCTCGGCCACGCGGGCGGGCGCGCCGAACAGGTGCACGGCCATGATCGCCCGAGTCCGCGGGCCGATCAGCTTGGCCACCGCGCCGGGGTCGAGATTGCCGTCCGAGGGATCCACATCCGCGAAGACAGGGACCGCGTTCTGCGCCAGGATGGGGGCCACGGTCCCGAAGTCGGTGATCGGCGTCGTGATGATCTCGTCTCCGGGGTCCGGCGCAGCCGCCACGACCGACAGATGGAGGGCCGCGGTGCCGGAGCCGCACGCGACCGCGTGGCGCACGCCGTACAACGCGGCGACCTCGCGTTCGAGCGCTCTGGTCTCGGTCCCCCAGACGGAGCTGAGCATGCCCGAGCGGATCACCCGCGCCGCGGCGGCCACCTCCTCGTCGCCGAGCGTACGGCCGGCGGCCTCGGCCATGGACGGGAACTTCACAGGGGCACCTCACAAGATATAATTGCGGTCTTGACCGAAAACAGCGAGAGGGAGGCGTGGGTGGGAATCGTCATCGGGGTCGTCGGCCCGCATGATCTGGTCGACGACGTCGCGGCCACCTGCGAGGAGCAGCCCGGCGTCACCGCGCTGCGCCTCGACTACGACCACGAGTCGCAGGCGCCCGCGATCGTCGAGGCGCACGCCGCCGCCGTGGAGGGGTGGCTGTTCACCGGCATCGTCCCGTACATGCTCTCCCGCGACGCCGAGGTGCTGAGCCGGGCCGCCGCGTTCGTCGACTACTCGGGCGCGACGCTGCTCAGCGCCCTGGTACGCCTGCAGCACGAGGGCCAGGACGTCACCGGGCTGTCGATCGACACGCTGCCCGCGGCCGACGTGGTGGCCACCTTCGCCGAGGCCGGGCTGCCCGCCGACACGCTCAGGACGCTGCCCTACCGGCCGGAGATGACCTCCAAGAAGGCGATCGCCTTCCACAAGCGCGGCCCCGCCCATCCGGTGATCACCTGCCTGAGCTCGGTGCACGAGGCGCTGCGCGGCGAGATGCACGTGCTGCGCCTGGCGCCGTCCGTCCACTCGGTCCGGGTGGCGCTGCGCCAGCTGCTGCTGACCGCCGAGGGGCAGGCGCAGGAGGACGCGCAGATCGCGCTCGGGCTGATCGAGGTCGAGAACGAGGAGGGGCTGCTGCGCGAGGCCACCGCGCTCGGCGGCACGCTGGCCGCCTTCCGGGGCGGCACCCATCTCCTGGTCACCACCCGGGGCCCGCTGCACGACGCCACGGGCGGCTTCACCGGCCTGCCCATGCTGGGCCGCCTCGCGGCGCAGAATCAGGTGGTACGCGTGGGTTTCGGGCTGGGCCGCAGCGCGGCGGAGGCGGAGAGCCTGGCCCGCCGGGCCCTGGCCCGCGCCCGGCGCATCGGCGACATCGCGGCGGTGCTGTCGCTGCGCGCCGACACCGACATCGTCCTGGAGTCGGTCGCCGGCGTCCCGGAGTCGGAGCGCAACCTCTCGGTGATCGCCCGCCGCGTGGGGCTGTCGGTGGCGACTATCGAGCGGCTGCTGGAGGCGCGATCGGCGGCGGGCGACGAGCCGCTCACCACCAGGGAGATCGCCGACCGCCTCGACGTCCAGCAGCGCACGGCCCGGCGCATGCTGCACCGGCTGGAGCTGGCCGGGCTGGCCGAGCGCACGGGCAACCTCACCAGCGGCTCCAGCGGCCGCCCCCTGACCCTGTACCGCCTCACTCTCTGAGGCGGCGGGCTCGGGGACGGCTGACTCGGGGACGGCCGTTTTGGGGACGGCCGGCTCGGGGACGGCCGGCTCGGGGACGGTGCCGCTGGCTCGCATGAGGGTCAGGCGAGCCAGCGCGACAGGCCGGCGCTGACGAAGTCGTCGTCCCGCAGCCACGGGTAGGCGGCCCAGATCCGGTCAAGCTCCGCGAGCTGCCCCGGGGAGAGCTCCTCCGCCGGGTCCAGGCACCAGCGCCCCGCCAGCAGCCCCTGACGGCGCAGCACCTCGTGGATGCCGGGGATGCAGCCGTGAAAGGCGTTGGCCGAGTCGAAGATGGCGGCGTTGGCGTCGGTGAGGTGACCGTCGAGGGTGAGCAGCCGCCGCATGGCCGCATCATCGCCCGCGCGGGCCAGCTTGGCCTCCTCCAGCAGTTCGACCGCCCGCCGTACCCAGACCGCCCACTGACCGAGCAGCCCGCCGACGAACTCGATCTCCACCTCGTGCCCGTCCACGACCACCCGGTGGGTGGTGACGAGATCGGCCAGGATGTGGTCGTCATTGCCGGTGTAGAGGGCGACCTCGGCCGCGCGACCGGCCCGGACCACGCCGTGGAGCACGTCGAGCGTGCGGTAGCGGTCGAAGGGGGCGACCTTGATGCCCACCACGGACTCGATCGCCGCCAACCGGGTCCAGAAATTCCGCGACAAAGGGCGTCCGCCGACCGCGGTCTGCAGGTAGAAGCCGATGACCGGCAGCACCTCGCCCACCGCCCGCGCCCGCTCGATCAGCCCGTCCTCGTCCAGCTCCCGGCACGGGCTCAGCAGCACCATGTGGTAGCCGAGCGACCTGGCCAGCTCGGCCTCCGCCACGGCCTGCCGCGTGGTCCCGGTCGCGCCCGCGACGAGGACCACCTCGCGCTCGTACTCCCCCGCGGTCCGCGCGGCCAGCTCCAGCACCGGCGGCAGCAGGTCGGTGCCGTGGATGGCGAACTGCGTGGTGTGCACGCCCACCGCCAGCCCGCCCGCGCCCGCCTCGACGTAATAGCGGGTCAGCGCCCGCTGCCGCCGCTCGTCCAGCTTGCGGTCCTCGGTCAAGGCCAGCGGGTGCGCCGGAATCACCAGGCCGCGCCGGAACAGCTCGCGCACGGACGTCTGCGCCTCTGGAATCGTGCTGAGCACGTCGGATCCCCCTCGGGTCAATGGGCCGGGCACGCGGTTAGAAGCGGCCGTCACGGCGTTCGAACTTGGTGGGCTTGCCGAGCAACGGGCCGCCGTCGGCCACCCAGCGCGCCGTGTGCTCGATCAGCTCGGCGGGCGTGAGCTCGGGGTAGCCGAACAGGCGGTGGCACTTGCCGGCGTTCGACAGCAGCGCCGTGGGCGCCTCCTCGCCGCTGAACATCGGCTCCTTGCCCAGCGCCGCGCCGAGGTCCAGCGCCGCCTGCCGGACCGAGACCAGCTCGGGTCCGGTCACGTTGAGCACGTACGGCGGCGACTCGGCGAGCAGCAGCGAGCGGAGCACGACCTCGTTGGCGTAGCCCTGCCACACCACGTTGACCTGGCCGGTGGCCAGATCGATCGGCGCCCCGGCCAGGATCTTCCCGGCCAGGTCGACGAGCACGCCGTAGCGCAGTTCGACGGCGTAGTTGAGCCGCAGCAGCGACATGCGGGTGCCGTACGCCTCCGCGAAGTGCGACAGCACCCGCTCCCTGCCCAGGCAGCTCATCGCGTAGTCGCCGACCGGCCCGGTCGGCGAGCCCTCGGTGCTGCCGCCGCCGACGGGAACCAGCGGGTAGACGTTGCCGGTGGACAGGGCGGCGATCCTGGCGTCCCTGAACCTGTCGGCGACCCTGCCCGGCAGGTACGCGTTGGTGAACCAGGTGGCGTGCTCCCGGCCCTCGGTGCCGAACTTGGCGCCGACCAGGAACACCACGTTCGGCGCGTCGGGCAGCTCGCGCAGCGCCCCCTCGTCGGCCACGTCGGCGGCCACCACGGTGGCGCCGTCGTCCTGGAGCGCCTGGGCCAGCCCGGGTTCGGAGAACCGGGACACCGCGATGATCCGCCGGTCGCCACGCGTGGCGTTGAGCGCCAGCCGGACCAGGCTCGGGCCGAGCTTGCCGCCCGCGCCGAGGATCAGGATGTCGCCGTCGAGCCTGCTCAGGTCGTCGACGAGGGCGGCGCTCGGCCGCGCCAGCCGTTCCTCGAGTTCCGCTGTCGTCCGCACGCGGTCTACCTCCGTTACGTCATTTACGGTCCAGACCGTAACTGCGGCGGAGTTCGGCTGTCAATGGGCGCCCTCGGACGCCTGTTGGCGGGCGTCCTCGGGCGCCGCTCAACGGGTGGTTCGCGCGCCGGTCATTGGGTGGTTTCGCGGGCAGCGACCAGTACCTCCAGAATGGCCCGGGTCTGCGCCCACGGGACCGGGCTCGGCGCGCCCCCGACCATGGCCAGGAACGCCTCGATCGTCCCCTCGTAGCCCAGGCCCTTGACGTGGTCGTCACCGCCCTCGATCACCACGGTGTCGGTGCCGCCGCGCCGGTGAACGGTGACGGAGTAGGACTCCTCATCCGAGACGCCGAGGATCTCGACCGTGCCCGTGACGCCGCTGTCCCAGCGCAGGGCCATGACGCCGGTGTCCTCCGAGCGCAGGCCCGCGTAGTGCCTGGTGGCCGAGGCCGCGCCGGCCAGCCGTACGTCCGGGCCGAACAACGCGACCAGCAGCTCCACGCCGTGGATCCCCATGGTCACCATCGTCCCGCCGCCCTCGCCGGGGGTGTCCTGCCAGGCGTTGTAGCCATCGGCCCAGAGGCCGACGTCATGCCGTACGGTGGCCCGGACCGCGAGCACGTCGGCGGGGTCCACCCGCAGCCCCGCGAAGGCCGGAGCGAAGCGGAGCACCGAGCTGGACAGCACGCGGTCGTGGATCCGCAGCCGGTCCAGCTCGTTCAGCTGGGCGCGGGTGGCGACGGCGGGCTTGTTCACGAAGCAGGCCGCGCCGGTGTCGAGCACGGCCGCCAGCGCCCCGGGCACGCGCGGGCTCGGCACGGTCAGCACCACGCCGTCGGGTTCGGCGGCCAGCAGCGCGGCCAGGCTCGGCAGCACCTTGGCGCCGGGATGCTCTTCGGCGAAGCGGCTCAGCCGCTCCGGGTCCTCCTCCCACACCAGCAGGTCCGCGTGGCGGGCCAGGGTACGGGCGTCGGTGAAGGGATGGCTGGTGGCGAGACCGGCGAGGGCGACACGCATGACGGACTCCATTTCGCGACATGTCAGGAAATGGAGCCCATCATGGCATCAGCTAGAGCTCGTCCACCTCCGCGTGGGAGCGGCCGCCCGACAGCTTCGGGTAGCCGGGGCCGCGGTCGAAGAAGCGGCCCGCCGGCGGGCGCAGGTTGGCGCGGAGCTCGGCGGTGCCCTGCTCGTCGATGCGGTCGCCGTCCAGCACCACGCCGTAGTCGCCCAGGGCGCCGGCGATCGACACCTTGCCGTCGCGGACGTCCGCCGCCACGGCGCGCGGGTCCCGGTCGTACGGTGAGCCCCAGCCGCCGCCCCCGGTGGTGCGGATGCGGATGGTCTCGCCCGCCTGCACCTGGTGGTCGTCCACCAGGCCCTCCATCTCCTTGCCCGCAATCTCGACCCGGAACGGCCGCCCGGCCAGCCCGCCGTTGACGCCCCAGCACGACAGGATCGACCGGTCGGCGATCGACATGTACGAGGCGTCCCTGAGCATCCTGATGTGCTTGTCGTAGCCGAGCCCACCCCTGAACATGCCCGGCCCGCCCGAGTCGCAGGCCAGCGCCAGGCGCTCGACCCGGAACGGCCAGCGCGCCTCGGCGAACTCCACCGGGATGTTGCGCGAGTCGGGCACCACGTGGATGGTGTCCTCGCCGTCGGCGTACCAGCGCCCGCCGGAGCCGCCGCCGAGGACCTCCCTCATCAGGTACGGCACGCCGTCGGCGTCGGCGCCGTGGACGCCGGTGTAGCGGATCGTCTCCTGGTCGGCCGGCATGCGGCCGCCGGTGGCCTTGGCCAGCACGCCCGCGAGCACGCCGAGCAGGCGCAGGATCACGAACGTCCGGGCGTTGGTGGGCGCGGGGAAGATCGGGGTGAGCAGCGTCCCCTTCTCCGGGAAGACCATCTCGATCAGGGGGACGACACCCTCGTTGACGTCCAGCTCGGCCATGCGCTCCGGGGTGTCGGCGAGGTTGCGCAGGATGGGGGCCAGCCACTTCTTCAGGAACACGCCGTCGGCGTAGTCGCCCGCGTGGTTGATAGGCCCCTTGGCCTGCGGTGACGTGCCGGTGAAGTCGATCTTCAGCGGGGCGTCCGCCGCGTGGTCGACGGTGAGCGTGATCCGCTGGGCGTGCAGCCGCGGCTCGTCCACGCCGTCGTGCTCGGCATAGTCTTCCCAGGCGTAGGTGCCCTCGGGGATCTTGGCCAGCAGCTCGCGCCGGAACGTCTCCGTCGTCTTGCCGATGATCGCGTCGAAGCACTCCTCGACCTCGGTCCGGCCGTACCTGTCGAACAGCTCGCCCAGGCGGCGCGCCCCCATGAGGCAGGCCGAGCACTCGGCGTCGAGGTCGCCCGCGAGGGAGTCGGGCATGCGCGAGTTGCGGGTCATGATGCGCAGCGCGGCCTCGTTGGGCACGCCCGCGTCCCACAGCTTGATCGGCGGGACCATCAGCCCCTCCTCGTACACGCTGCGCGCGTGCGAGGGCATCGAGCCGGGCACGGAGCCGCCGATGTCGTCGTGGTGCCCGAACGCCTGCACGAAGGCCACCACAGAGCCCTCGTGGAAGACCGGGACGGTGACGCACAGGTCGGGCAGGTGGCCGATCCCGCCTTCCGACAGGTAGACGTCGTTGTGGAAGAAGACGTCGCCGGGGTTCATCTCCTCGATCGGGAAGTCGCGGACGATCGGCTGGACGAGCGCGCTGTAGGAGCGGCCGGTCAGCTTGCGCAGCCGGGCGTCGTGGATGCCCGCGCGGAAGTCGTGCGCGTCGCGGATCATCGGCGAGCGGGCCGTACGCGCGATCGCGGTCTCGACCTCCTTCTCCACGGAGGCCAGGGTGCCTTCGACGATCTCGACGAGAATCGGGTCAGCCACGCCGCACCTCCACGTTGCCGTAGTCGTCCACCTGAGCGGTGAAGCCGGGATGGATGGGGATCGTCGAGCCGTACTCCTCGATGACCGCCGGACCCTCGACCACCGTGCCCGGGTCCAGGTCGGACCGCTGGTGGATCGGTGTGTCGGCGGCCGAGTCGAAGTGCACGCTCCTGGTCACCGCCGCGGGCGTCTCGCCGTCGCGGGGCTCCCTGCGGCGGATGGCCGGGCGGGTGATGGGACCGATGCCGGAGACGCGCAGGTTGACCCATTCGACGCCGTGCCGCTCGTCGTCGCGATAGCCATAGCCGTAGAGCTTCTCGTGCGCCTGATGGAAGCGGTCCAGCACCTCCCGGCGCCACTCCTCATCCACCTCGCCCGCCGGGGCGGCCACGCGCACCTCGTACGCCTGGCCGTAGTAACGCAGGTCGGCGCTGCGGGCGTAGACCGGCTCGTCGAAGCCCTCCCGGTCGAGCGCCTGCGCCGCCTGCTCCTCCAGGTCGCGGAAGATGGTTCCGGCCGTCTCCAAGGACAGGTCGCGGGTGACGTACGTACGCACATAGTCGTTCTTGACGTCCACCGTGAGCAGGCCGAACGCCGAGACGTTGCCCGGATCGGGCGGGACGACCACCGCGGGCAGCCCCAGGATGTCGATCAGCCGGCAGGCCAGCAGCGGCCCCGAGCCGCCGAACGTCACCAGCGGGAAGTCCCGCACATCCAGCCCGCGCTTGACGGTGAGCTGACGGATGGCGTTGCTCTGGTTGAACGCGCTGATCTCCAGGATGCCCGTCGCGGTCCGCTCGGCGCTGAGCCCGAGCTTGTCGGCCAGCGCCTGGATGCCAGTGCGCGCGGCCGCCACGTCGAGCGGGATCTCCCCGCCGAGCAGGTGCGGCGGGATGCGGCCGAGGAAGACGTGCGCGTCGGTGACCGTCACCTCGGTGCCGCCCCTGCCGTAACAGAGCGGTCCGGGATCGGCCCCGGCCGACTTGGGGCCGACCTTCAGCGTGCCCTCGGGCGAGATCCAGGCGATCGAGCCGCCGCCCGCGCCGACGGTGACGATGTCGATCATCGGGATCTTGCACGGGTAGCGGCCGATGACGCCCTCGGTGGTGATGGACGGCTCACCGTCGATCACCACGGCGACGTCGGTGGACGTGCCGCCGCCGTCCAGGGTGATCACAGACGGGTGCCCCGCCGTGGAGGCGATGAGCGCCGCGCCCAGCGCCCCGGCAGCGGGCCCCGACAGCACCGTGGTGATCGGCTGGTTGACGACCTCGCGGGCCGACAGCACGCCGCCGTTGGACTTCATCACCGAGAACGGCATGCCGAGCCGGGCCGACAGGTTGGCCAGGTAGCGGCGCATCGTCGGCTTGACCGCCGCGTCCACGAGCGTGGTGACCGACCGCTCGTACTCGCGGTATTCGCGCAGCACGTCGCTCGACAGCGAGACGACCGCCTCGGGGTGCTCACGGGCCAGCACGTCCCGCATGCGCCGCTCGTGGTCCGGATTGGCGTAGGAGTGCAGGAAGCACACGCCGATCGCGGTGACGCCCTTGGCCTTGAGCCAGCGGGCCACCTCGGCGGCCTGCTCCTCGGCGAACGGGCGTACCTCGGCGCCGGTGTGGTCCAGCCGTCCCCCGACGGTCTTGACCAGGTGGATCGGGACGATCCGCGGCGGTTTGACCCAGAAGTAGGAGTTGCCATAGCCGTCGGGCACGCTCTGCCGGGCTATCTCCAGGATGAACTCGAAGCCCTCGGTCGTGATGAACCCCAGGTTCGCGATCCGGTCCTCGAGCAGTTGATTGGTGGCAACAGTGGTGCCGTGCACGACGGAACTCGCGTCGAGCGGCCCCAGCTTCTCGATGCCCCTGACGAACCCGTCGGCCGGGTTCGCGGGGGTCGAGGGGGTTTTGGTGGTGACGATCTCACCGGTCTGGTCGTCCACGGCCACCACGTCGGTGAACGTGCCCCCGGTGTCGACTCCAATACGGACGCTACGCATGGCTCCTCAGCTTCGGCGCCGGCCGAGCACTTCATCGATGACCCGGGGCGCGTTCTCAGTGCCAACATAGGCGGCCAAGCGCACCACTAGCTCCTGTGACCTGGCGAGTTCGGCCTCAACCCTGGCCTTACCCGACTGCCCCGCCTGCACGCCGAAGTAGGCGCCGATGATCGTGCCCACCACCCCGGCCACGCCCGCGAACAACGCCGCGAACTCCTTCGTGGCGAACACGGCGGCCCCGAAGGCCACCAGCACCGCGACGATCCCCGCCACGACCACAAGGAAGCCGTACCGCCACCTCGTGGCGTCGGCCTGCGCCGCCGTGAGGTCGTCGGTCGTCATCATCGCGTCGAGCGAGGGGGGCTTCTCTGTGACCACGGTTCCTCCTGATAACTCCAGGGGAGAAATCTCCCACGAGGTCAGGTAACAAGCCAAGCCGCTAAGGTGGCCCCCTGTGACCGACACGTTTGCCCTGTCCGCCGTCCCGTCCGGCGCCCGTGATGCCGTACTGAAGTTCTACTTCGGTCCCATGGACTGCGGGAAGTCCACGCTCGCGCTCCAGATGAACTACAACCACGGCCGCCAGGGCCGGCGCGGGCTGGTCCTGACCAAGCACGACCGCTCGGGCGGACCCCAGGTCACCAGCAGGATAGGGCTCGGCCTGGACGCCATCGAGGTCGTGGACTCCCTCGATCTGGTGACGCTCGTGACCGGCCACGACAGGATCGACTACCTGATCTGCGACGAGGTCTGCTTCTACACCGTCGACCAGATCGAGCAGCTCGCCGACCTGGTCGACGAGCACGGCATCGACGTCTACGCCTTCGGGCTGGCCTCGGACTTCAGGTCCGTGATGTTCCCGGCGGCGCAGCGGCTGTTCGAGCTGGCGGACGAGGTGTGCCGGTTGCAGGTGGAGGTGCTGTGCTGGTGCGGGCGCCCCGGCCAGCTCAATGGGCGGATCGTGGGCGGGGAGCTGGTCCGTACGGGCGAGCAGGTCGTGATCGGCGACACGGACGCGTCCCCGGTCCGCTACCAGGTCCTCTGCCGCCGCCACCACCGCGCGGGCCTCCTGGGCGAGGGCACTGTCTGAGCCTCTTCCTCACTCCCCCGGAGGGGGTAGTCCCTTCTAAGGACCCCAGCCATCACAGGCCGTCTATGTGACGAATCCCCCGGGGAACCATCGTCGAGCAGTCCCTCGGCCCGAGCCTAGATCAGCTTGTCGAGCAGCTCCCTGAGGCGGGCCGCGTCCTCAGGCGTCAGCTTCGCCAGGAACGTCCGCTCCGCCTCGTCCACAGCCTGACCCCCGTCGCGCAGCGTGTCACGGCCACGCGGGGTCAGCTCGACCATGTTCTTGCGCCGGTCGGCCGGATGCGGCCGACGGCTGACCAGCTTCTTGCCCTCCAGCGTGTCGATCATCGCGACCATCGTCGTCCTGTCGATCCGCAGCCGCGTCGCGGCCTCCTGCTGGGACAGCGGGTCGGCCGAGTCGAGCACGTTGAGCACCGCGAGCTCGCGGCCGTCGACGCCGTACGGCTCCAGGGCCGGGCCGGTGTGCTGGGCCAGGCGCAGGTTGGCGTGCTTCAGCAGGTATCCAAGGCGGCGTCTCGACACCTCCCGATTCTCGCACTAGCCTAATCGTCAGTAGAGCTGACAATCAGTGGAGCTGTCATATGCTGAGCTTCGGAATGAAGACCGTCCCTGTCGGCGTCACGTACGACACGCTGCTGCGAACCTGGCAGCAGGCCGACGCGGTCCCCGCCATCGAGCACGCGTGGCTCTGGGACCACATGCTGCCGCTGTTCGGGCCGGTGGACGCGCCGATCCACGAGGGCTGGACGATGCTCGCCGCCCTGGCCGCGCGGACCTCCCGGCTCCAACTGGGGCTCATGGTGACGAGCAACCTCACCCGGCCGCCGGCCGTACTCGCCAAGATCGCGGCGACCGTGGACGCCATCGCGCCCGGCCGGCTGGTCCTCGGCCTCGGCGTCGGCGGCACGCACCAGCCGGGCGACACGCTCGTACCCAGGGAGTACAACGCGTACGGCCTGCACATCGCCTCACCCGGTGAGGGCGTGGCCCGGCTGGCCGAGTCGTGCGCGATCATCAAGCGGATGTGGACCGAGGACCGATTCGACTTCGACGGCCGCTACTACCAGCTGCGCGAGGCGGTCTGCTCACCGAAACCGGCCGTCCCGCCGCCGCTGCTGATCGGCGGGTGGGGCGACAGGACACTCGGGGTGGTGGCCGAGCACGCCGACATCTGGAACGTGCCGGGGCCGCCGCACAACACGATCGAGTTCATCCGGGAACGGAACAAGGTGCTCGACGAGAGGTGCGCCGCCATCGGCCGCGAACCGGCGGAGATCACCCGCTCGACGCAACTCGTCGTCTCCACCGAAGACCCCGCCGCCGCCCGGTCCTCGATCCGGGAGCTCGCGGACGCCGGCCTGACCCACTTCGTCCTCGGCGTCCGCCTGCCCGGCCCCGCGAACGTGGCCGAATGGCTGGCCGAGGAGATCATCGCTCACACGACACGGTAGCCGTCGCCATCGCGCACACGACGCAGTAGCCGCCATCCCCGCCAAGGCGGCGCAGTAGCCGCCATAACCTCTCAAACGGCGCAATAGCCGTCGTCACAGCCGTCGGCCGGGGGCGCGAGGATGGTCACCGGAGTCTGGCCGGTGCGGGCCGCCACCTCGTCGAGGGCGGCGTCGAACGTCTCCGCCGGCTGCGCTCCCGACACCGCGAACTGCCCCTCGAACAGGAACAGCGGCACACCCGTTATCCCCAGCGCCCGCGCCCGGCCGAGCTGCTCGCGTACCTCCTGCGCGCCCTCACCCGGCGGGTGATCCACGCCCAGTTCGGCGGCCAGCTTCGTGAGCACGTCCTGGTCACCGACGTTGAGCCCGTCGGTGAAGTGCGCGTGGAACAGCCGATCGACCGCCTCCAGCCCGCGCCCCTGCCGGGTGGCGAGTTCGACCAGCCGGTGCGCCTCGAACGTGTTCGCGCTGATCGCCTGCGAGAAGCGCAGGTCCAGTCCCTCTTCCGCGGCGACGGTGGTGACATGGGAGGTCATCTGCGCGACGTTCCCGCCGAACTTCCGCTCCAGGGACGGAAGCAGCGGTTCGCCTTCGGCGGGGGCGTCCGGGTTCAGCTGGAACGGGCGCATGGTGATGTCCACGGTGCCGCCCTTGGCGCGGAAGCGGTCTGCCGCTCGGCCGAAGCGGGTGTGGCCGATGTAGCACCAGGGGCAGACGATGTCCGAAAATATCTCGACTTTCACGCTCGACCACAACCTCTACGACCCCGACCCCATTCCGCCGGCCTGAGCCGTATGTGTGCGCGGCCTTGTCCGTACTCCCGCACGGCCTTGGCCGGATGCGCGCGGCCTTCCGGCCGCTCCCCCGCTGGCCCGCTCCCCGCCGGGCCGGTCACCCGGCCGCCAGTTCCTCCAGCCGGTACGGGAGGTACGCCGAGTCGTCCACCAGGGCGGAGGCGCCGCGCCACCAGCCGAACCACTCCCCGCTGCGCCACATCCAGTCGACCCGCTCGATGGCCGCCACCACGTCGCCGACCGTCTGCCACCGCTCGCCCAGTTGCTCGCGGGTGGCGCCGTGCCGTAGCGCCCAGGCGCGCAGGATGCCGACGGCGGTGCCGGGTACCTCACGGGCGTACGGGTCGGGATCCTCGTCCGGCAGCCGGTGCGGTCCGAGCCCGGCCGCCACTCCCCAGCTCCACTGGGCCTCGGCGGGACGCGAGTAGCGCAGCGAGTGGAAGTCGAGGTTCGACCCCAGGTCCTCGTCGGGCCGCCGGGTGACCACCGCGTCGAGCCGCCCTCCGGCGTCGAAGTGTACGACGAGCCGCTGCCCCGGCTTCGCCCCGTCCGGCAGGTCGAAGCGGTCCTCGGCCTGCCACGAGTTGAGGTCCACCTGGGCGACGGGCTGGCCCCACAGCTGGTCGGCCGCGTCGTCGGAGATCCAGGCGGCGAGCATCTCCAGGGCGGTCAGGTCGGTCCACGGCTCGATCGCGACGGCCGTACGCAGCACCTCGTCGGGCGCGGGCAGCTTGCCGCCCCTGGGCCGCGTCCACCACTCCTCACCCAGCTCCCGCGCACCGACCAGCAACGCGGCGATGGCGGCCAGCTCGGCGGACCGCCTGGTGAGAGACGCGCCGAGCGCCAGGCTCAGGCAGCGGCCGACCCGGTCGTCACCGAGCACGGAGCGCGCGTCGCCGATCAGCGCCTCGGCGGTCGGGCGCTCCTCTCCAAGTAGGTTGCGTATGACTCGCCGGGCCTCGGTTCGTGCGTCTTCAGCGTGTGCCTGCCGCATATAGCCACGCTACGCCTGGAGATCCTTTTCCGCGAGAGCCTAGTCCTGCGCTCATGAGCAGCCCGTTTGACGACATCGACCGCCCTCGGGCAGCGGGCGGTCCGACGGCGCGCCCGCCCTCGATCCCTGAGCCCACTCCCGGACACCAGCCGACCTGACGGTGCGGCCTTGGAGGACCGCGCCGCCACCCGGGGCGTGGGTCGCCCGGCGACCAGCGGGATGGCGCCGGTTCTCTAGGGCAACGGCCCATGGCCTGGTCGAACAATCCGTCAGTGGCCCGATCGGGCAACAGTCAGTGGGCGTGGACGACGGCCCGGTCGGGCAACCGTCAGCGATGTCGGCAGCGGCCTGAGCGCGCAACCGTCAGTGACGCCAACGACAACGACTCCGGGCGATGGTCAGTGGCGTGGACGGCGGCCTGCCCGGCCGAACAGCCAGCCCACGGCGACGCCGGTCAGCGCGATGCCCGCTCCCATGCCGAACGACGCCAGCATCACCCAAGGCCTCGTCTCGGTGTGGCTCTTGGGCGGGCGCTCGTACACGCCGGACGGCCGTTCGTACACGGCGGGCGCCCGACGCCCCTCCGCGACCTCGTCGGCCGTACGCGCCATCGCGGCTCGCCGGGCGGCCAACTCGTCCACCCCCGTACCGTCCGGGGCGAGCAACGGACCCTCCGGGAGGCGCAAATGGTCCTCGACGGCCGCGAAGAACTCCCCCGCCGTCCTCTTGGCCACCGAGCCGAGCATGCGCTGCCCCACCCCGCCGATCATCCCGCCGACGACCGCGTCGGCGTCGTAGTCGACGCGGGTCCCCTCGTCGACCTCGCTGAGCCGTACGTGCACCGTGGCCTCCACCGTCCCCGGCGCGCCCTGGCCGCGCGCCCGCAGCACGAAGCTCTCCGGCGCCGACGGTTCGGACAGCGACACCTCGCCCTGGTAGACGCCCTTGATGGAGGCGACCCCCGCCGTCACCGTCATCCGGTACGTGTCCGGCCCCGTCTCCTCCAGGCGCTCACAGCCGGGGATGGTGCGTACCAGCACCTCCGGATCCTGAAGCGCGTCCCACACGCGATGCCTCTCGACGCCGATCATGGCGCTACCTGCGACCTTCACACCGCCACTCTAGGGACGAAGCGCGTTTCGCGATAAGGGCAACACTCGCCAGAGGGACGATCCCTCCTTATCGCCAATCCCTCCCTATCGCTAATCACTCTTATCGGATGTACTCGCCCGCCGATCATGCCTGGCAGGATGGGACCGGTGTGCGACGAGCGAGCCCCGGGGCGAAAGACGACGACCGTGGCTCACGTGGCGGCGGTCGCGCTGCTCCTGGCCGGTTGCGCGGCCAACGGCGGACCAGGCCGTACGACAGACGGCCCAGAAAACGCGACAAAGGGCACGGTCACCCGCACCCCCGAACAAGGCCCTGACGCCGCGACCACCCGGCCGCTCGACGGCCCGCCCGGCGCTCTGCCCCGGCGCGGCGAGGTGAAAGAGATCCAGGCCACGGGCTCCTTACCTCCGGTGATCAGCTCCATCCCCACCAACCGCAAGGTCGTCTTCCTGACCATCGACGACGGGTGGGAGCAGGACCCCGGCTTCCTGGCGCAGGTACGTGACCAGCGCATCCCGATCACGGCGTTCGCCATGCGGGACGCGGTGGAGGCCAAGGGCACACCCGACCCCGCCGGTGGGCCCGGCCGGTTCGTAGGGGCCGGGAAATGGGGATATTTCCGCTCGCTGCGTGACGCCCACGTACCCGTCGAGAACCACACCCTCACCCACCCGAACCTCCGCCTCCTCGGCTACGACGCCCAGCGACGGGAGATCTGCGGCTCCTCCACCATTATCAGAAGGCAGCTGGGGACCAGGCCGACGCTGTTCAGGCCGCCGTTCGGCAACTACAACACCGACACGCTCAGGGCCGCCAAGAACTGCGGCCTGAAGTCGGTACTGCTCTGGACGGCCACGGTGCAACCGGGCGGCAAGATCGCCTACCAGGTGCCCGACAAGCGCCTGCGCCCCGGCGACATCCTGCTGCTGCACTTCCGCCCGAACCTGGCCAGGGACTTCCGCATCCTGGTCGACAAGATCAAGCGCCGGGGCTTCGAGCTGGGCAACCTCCAGGCGTACCTGGACGCCGCCACCGCCCGCTGAGCCCCGCCTGCACCCGTACGCCATCGTGGGACCACCGATCCGCGGGCTTGTGACAAAGATCGCATAGCCGTGCTCTACGAGCTGTAGTACTACTTTAAGTAGATGCACTACAGCTTGTAGAGCTAAACACCCGGTGGGGGGAAGATGGACGCGCTCGATCTCGCGCGGTGGCAGTTCGGGGTGACCACCGTTTACCACTTTCTGTTCGTGCCGTTGACGATCGGCCTGGGCGTCTTCGTGGCCGGTCTCCAGACCGCCTGGCACCGGACGGGGAAGGAGCAGTATCTCCGGCTGACGAAGTTCTTCGGCAAGCTGTTCCTGATCAACTTCGCCATGGGAGTGGTCACCGGCATCGTGCAGGAGTTCCAGTTCGGCATGAACTGGAGCGAATACTCGACCTTCGTCGGCGACGTGTTCGGGGCGCCCCTGGCCATGGAGGCATTGCTGGCCTTCTTCATGGAGTCCACGTTCCTGGGGCTGTGGATCTTCGGCTGGGAGCGGCTGCCGAAGAAGGTCCACCTGGCGTGCATCTGGGCCGCCGCCATCGGATCTAACTTGTCCGCGTATTTCATCCTCGCGGCCAACGCCTGGATGAAGCACCCGGTCGGCTACGAGGTGGTCGACGGCCGGGCCAGGATGACCGATCTGTGGGCGGTCCTCACCAACCCCACCGCGATCGCCCAGGTGCCGCACGTCGTCGGCGCCGCCTTCATCGTGGCGGGCGGGTTCGTACTGGCGGTCTGCGGCTACTGGCTGCTCAAGACGAAGGCCCCCATGTGGCGCAGCGCCGCCCGGGCCGCACTGGTCATGACCGCACTGGCCGGCGCCGTCGTAGCGGGCACCGGCGACACCTCGGCCCGGCTGCTGTACGAGCAGCAGCCGATGAAGCTCGCCGCCGCCGAGGGCCTCCAGCACGACACCGCCGGAGCCCCGTTCTCCATCGTCCCCGGTGTCGAGATCCCCAGCCTCCTCAGCCTCCTCGCCAGCCACGACCCCACCGCCACCGTCCAGGGCACCGAGGACCTGCAGGCCCGGCTCGAGCAGCAGTTCGGCCCCGGCGACTACCGGCCCAACCAGACCGTGGTGTTCTGGTCGTTCCGGGTGATGATCGTCTTCGGCCTGACCACGGTGGGGCTGTCGGTGCTCGGCCTCTGGCTCACCCGCCGCAGGCGCGACCTGCCCCCCTGGCTGGCCCGGATCATGGTGCTGGCCCTGCCGCTGCCGTTCCTCGCGATGATCTCCGGCTGGCTGCTGAGCGAGATAGGCCGCCAGCCGTGGACGGTGACGGGCGAACTGCTCACGGCCGCGAGCGTGTCACCCGGCGTGAGTCTCGCCGAGGTGGCCACCTCGCTCACGATCTTCACACTCCTGTACGGCGGGCTCGCGGTGGCCGAGGCCGTACTCCTGACCAGGCACGTACGCAAGGGCCCCGAGCAGACGGAGCCCGTCCCCGCGACCGAGCGACTCCAGCCGTCGCTGATGTACTGAGGTGGAGACAGTGGTCAACCTGTGGTTCGTCATCATCGCCTTCCTCTGGACCGGCTACTTCGTGCTGGAGGGCTTCGACTTCGGTGTGGGCCTGCTGGCACCGTTCGTGAGCAGGGGCCCGGAGCAGCACCGGCAGAGCCTGGAGACGATCGGCCCGGTCTGGGACGGCAACGAGGTGTGGCTGATCACCGCGGTCGGCGCCATGTTCGCGGCCTTCCCCGCCTGGTACGCCGGAATGTTCAGCGCCTTCTACCTCCCGGTCGTGCTCATCCTGGTGGGCCTGATCGTGCGCGGTGTCGGCCTGGAGTGGCGCGGCAAGGTGACCAATACGTTCTGGTGCGATCTGGGCATCGTGGTGGGCAGCGCCCTCCCGGCGTTCCTGTGGGGCGCGATCTTCGCCGACGTGCTCTTCGACAGCGCTCTCGCGGCGCTCGTGGGCGGCCTGTTCACCCTGGCGACCTGCGTACTCCACGGCGCCGTCTTCCTGTCCCTCAAGACCGAAGGCCCCGTACGACGCCGCGCCCGCGCGGTTGCCCTGGCCGCGAGCGCCGTGGTCCTGCCGCTGGCCGTGGCGGCCCTGTCCAGCCTGGGCTCGATCTCCGCCCTAATGGCCATGGCGGCGCTGGCCGCCGGGGCGGCGCTGACGTACCGCCGCAGGGAAGGCTGGGCCTTCACCGCCACCGCCGGCGCCATCGCCCTGGCCTCGGTGGCGGTCTTCGCCGAGCTCCGATGGGCCCCGCTCCCCGGCATCACGCTGACGGACGCGGCCTCGGGACCCTACACGCTGACGATGCTCAGCTGGATCGGGCTGATCACGCTGCCGTTCGTACTGGTCTACCAGGGCTGGACCTACTGGGTGTTCCGCAAGCGGGTGACCCTGACGACGCACTGAAGGATCAGCGGTGGGTGCGCAGCGCGGTGAGCAGCCATTGGAAGGCCGGGACCGCCGGCGGATCCGGCGGCAGGCCCTGGAGGAGCCGCAGAAGCTGCCAATACCGCTCGACCCTGGGCTCGGCGACCAGTCCCAGCCAGTCTGTCAGGGAGACGGTCTCCTCGGCGGGAAGGTCCAAGGGGATGATCCGGTCAAGAATCACCCGCGCGCCTGGCGACTCCGGCGGGGTCCCCTTCTCCAGGGCGGCGGCCGCGTGCTCAAGGACCAGGGGCCGGAGGTTGAGGCCGAACTCGAGGCGATTGTCCTGCCGTCCGCTCAGGACCAGCTGCCGTACCGTCCGCTGGAAGCTCTCGTCGGCGACCAGCTCGGCCAGCTCTATCCAGGCGTTCACCTGCTCGGCCGTCGGGTCCTCGGGAAGGTCTGCGGGGATGTCACGCATCCAGTCCGCGACGAGAGCGGCGTCCTCGTCGAGGATGTCGGCGAATGCCGCATCAACGAACTCGTCGATGATCTGCTGGCGTTCCCGCGCCGACAATCGGGCTAGCGCGTGCATCAAGGTGATCTCCTCTGTGGTGCTGTCACGTTGGGCGAGAACATGCAGGACGGCACGCCGTACCTTCAAGGTGCGGATCTCCGCGTCGAGGGCTTTGACGTGGGTCTGCGCCAGTTCCCGCAGTGCGACCCGCTTTTCCACGATCTGCTGGATGGCATCAAGGCCGAGCCCGAGATCGCGAAGGGTCCGGACCAGGTCCAGCCGTGCGACCGCCTCCGCGTCATAAAGCCGGTATCCCCCGCTCGACCTGTGGGCTGGTGGGACAACGCCGCTGTCGGACCAGAAGCGGATCGTGCGCGCCTGCAGCCCGGTGCGCTGGGCCAGCTGCCCAATCGTGTAGAGATCGGTCGCATCGCTCATGGCTCGACTCTGCACCTTCCACCCACTGGAACCTCAAGCGATGCGACGGACATTCTCGCCTGAGTTGGCGGCGGCCTGATCCGATGGTAGGCAGCCGCACCGAAAGAGGGCGCCTTCACCTATGTCCGGAATATGTCCGGTCATACTGCCTTGCTCAGTGGGCATCGCTTGCCAAGAGTGGAGGCGCACGGCTCTCGTGGTTGTCGTCGCCGGTCGCACCAGGAGCTCATGTGGCACACCCGTGGAAGAACAGGCAGCGTGCCGGAGTCGTCGCGTTCGGCGCCGTGGCCATGCTCGTCCTCTTGGTGAGCGCGGTGGTCAGCGTGGCCATCGTGACCACCACCGCGACAGGGACGGCCCGCGAACCGTCGGGCGCCTCTTCTGGTGAGCGGATTCGACTCGCGGAAGCCGCCGAGCCTGTCTCGTCGTCCACTCCAGAGACATCGCAGGAGCCTGCCACCTCTCCCTCTTTCTCGCCGGAATCGAGCGCCGCAGCGCTCCAAGGCCCGGCCACACCGGCCACCTGACGAACTCCGAGCCCTGGCCACCCTGCCCGCCTGACGTTCGTTCTCCGACGATCAGTACCGACGACGAGGAAACTCCCATGTCCCATGCCCCCGCGCAGCCGCTGCGCGTCCTGCTCTTCGGCTACGGCCTGGCGGGCCAGGTGTTCCACGCCCCGCTGCTCACCGCCGGCGGCGACTACACGATCGACGTCATCGTGACGTCCGACCCTGCCCGTTCCGCGGCGGCCCGCGCCGCCCATCCCGGCGCCCAGGTCGTGGCCGACGCTGACGCGGCGTTCGCGCTCGCCGGTGACTGCGACCTCGCCGTGGTGTGCACGCCGAACGACACCCACGTCGAGCTGGCCCGCCGCGCCCTCGACGCGGGGCTGCACGTCGTCGTCGACAAGCCACTCGCCCTGACCGTACAAGAGGCGGAAGGACTCATCGAGGCGGCGGACGCCGCCGGCCGCACTCTCACGGTCTTCCAGAACCGGCGCTGGGACGGAGACTTCCTCACCGTGCGCGACGTACTCGCGTCGGGTGAGCTCGGCGACGTCTGCGGGTTCGAATCAGCCTTCGAGTGGTGGCCGCCCGAGGTCACCACCGGCCGCAAGGACCAAACGACCGTGGCGGACGGCGGGTGCATCCTCTACGACCTCGCGCCCCACCTCATCGACCAGGCGCTCATCCTCTTCGGCCCGGTCCGCGAGGTGTATGCCGAGGTGGACACGCGCCGCCCGCACGCGGTGAACGACGACGACGTACTCATCAGCCTGGAGCACGAGAACGGCGTCCGGAGCCGGCTCTGGATGAGCAGCCTGGCGGCCCAAGAACGCCCGCGATTCGTCCTGCGCGGTACGCGCGGCGCCTACGTGACATTCGGCCTCGACCCGCAGGAGTCCCAGCTCCAGGCGGGCAGGCGCCCCGACGACGCCGACTTCGGCGCCAAGGCCCGCGAAAGCTGGGGACGGATCGGTGCCGGTGCCGACCTACGCGAGGTACCGACACGGCGCGGCTCTTACGAGTCGTACTACCCCGAGCTCGCCGCGGCGCTGCGCGCGGGGTCGCGGCCACCGGTCGATCCGCGCGACAGTATCGCGGTAATGCGGATCATCGAGGCGGCTCTCAGCTGACCGAGACAGGCCCGCCTGGCTAGCCTGCGATAGGAAGGAACCGGATTTCGAGCCTCTGCGCGCGGGTTTTTACCGTGTGAGGGCATAGAATGCCGGTACATGCCTCATCTACAGGTGGAGGCGCAGCTGTGCTGGTGGGATTTCGAGCCGCGAACATCCTGTCGTTTCGCGATGAGTTCGAGTTGTCGCTGCTTGCTCCGGAGGGAGCCGACCGGGCCGCGCGAGCCCTCGATGGCCTGCACGTCTCACCCGTGGCCGCGATCTTCGGCGCCAACGCGTCGGGGAAGACCAACGTGCTGGCGGCCATGCGTTGGATGCGTCACGCCGTACTCGATTCGGTCGCGGACTGGGCACGCGTCAAAGGGGTGCCCAGACGGCCATTCGCGCTCGATCGCGAGGCGATGCAGGAAGCGTCTCTGTTCGAGGTCGACGTCGTCATTCGGGGAGACCGGTACGTCTACGGCTTCGAGGTGTCCGACGAACGGGTGGAGACGGAATGGCTGCATGTCTTCCCCAGGGGGAGCCGCCGACGACAGGTCTGGTTCGATCGGGACGCCGAGCGAGTGGAGCGGGGGGAGGATGAGTATCGGTTCCCCAGCGATCGCCTCAAGGGCGCGAAGAAGCCCGTGATCGACTACACCAGACCCAACGCGCTCTTCCTCACGGCCGCAGGATCACTTCAGCTCAAACAGCTGGTGCCCTTGTATGACTGGTTCAAGGAGAATCTGTGGCTGGTCAGCCCGGATGACGATCTGCGGCAGCGAAATGCCTACACCCGCTGGGGGCTTCTGAAGCCTGAGTTCCGCGAGCGCGTCGAGGGCCTTCTAGCGGTCGCCGACCTGGGCGTGGCTGGAGTGGTGGTCGAGGATCGCGGAGAGGAGATGCCGGAGGTCTCCCTGGTCCACCAGGGCAAGGACGGATCCACGGCATTCGACATCCACCAGGAATCCTTCGGCACACTCGCCTGGTTCGCCTTCCTCGGACCGCTACTCAAGGCGCTCGACCATGGCGCGGTGCTGCTGGCTGACGAGCTGGATTCCAGCTTGCATCCGGTCCTGGTGGCCGAGGTCGTCCGGCTCTTCGAAGACCCCGTAGCGAACTCACGAGGAGCGCAACTCGTATTCACCGGGCACGACGCGACGTTGTTGAGCAAGGCGCATGTCGAGCGGCCGCTGGATCGCGAGCAAGTGTGGATCACCGAGAAACGGAGCACCGGCGAATCGGAGCTCTACCCGCTCACCGATGTCGGTGTACGCGTTGACGAGAGTCTGGAGCGCGGATACCTGCGCGGACGATACGGCGGCGTGCCACGTATTGGGCTCAGCGGAATGGCTGTGGAGGTCGAGAAGCAGACCGCCGGAGCCGATGCGTGAGCCGAGTAAAAAGAAAGGGCCCGCCGACCGGTGCTGCCCGAGCGCCTCGTGCGGTCTCTGAGGGGCGCAAACGCCAGGTGATCTACGCGGTGGTCGAGGGTGAGACCACCGAGCGGGACTATCTGGATTACTTGGAAAGGAGGTTCGCCGGCGACCCACGCACTTTCGAGATCAAGGTCCTTTGGAAGCGCAATGGTCTGAAGCCTCACGAAGTGGTGAACCGCGCGCTGGAAAAGCTCGGCGAATTGGACGATCCGCAGCGCGAACAGGTGTGGGCGTTCTTTGACAGAGACGAGCACTGCGGTGTCGAGGAAGCACATGCTCAGGCCGAGTCGGCGGGGGTGAAGGTTGCCTTCTCCCATCCGTGCTTCGAACTCTGGCTTCTGCTCCACTTCGCGTCCGGGGTGTCGGGAGCACGGACGTCGAAAGGCGTCCAGGATCAGCTTCGAGCGGTTCATCCGGCCTTCCGTGATTTCGGCAAGAGCCTTGAAACCGCACATCGACGAGCGCTGGAGGGCCAGGAAGCCATTGCGGTCGGTCGGGCGAAGACGCTGATCACCAACTGCCCGAGTTTGGAATGCACAGCGAGGAAGGGCCACGCGCAAGAGTGCAAGGTGGTCGATCGAGTTCCCTCTACAGAGGTATGGAAGCTTCTCGGAGAACTCGGCATCGTGCCTTGCTGAACTGCGAATGATCCCTGGTATGCCGCCTTACTCTTCCGGCGAAGCGCTGGGAAAGCAGTCCGAGCGAAGCGAGGCCCGCCAGGGGGCGAGCGTGAGCCCGCCTGGGGGGACGTCCGGAGCGAAGCGGAGGCCCTTTTGGGTGGGTGGGCAGCAGACGGCCAACCACCGAATCGGGTAAGGGTGGGAAAGAAGAACGCCCGGAGCGAAGCGGAGGCCCTCTGCGGGCGGGTGGGCAGGAAAGAACGTCCGAAGCGGAGGTCCTTTATGGCGGCCCGCTGGTGCTGGCGCGCAAGATGACCGTGCCTGGCACCCGTTCGATGCGCCGTCGTCCCCGGCTCCCGTCCCGCAGGGCCAGAGCGATCACCCGCTCCCCCATCTCCTCCAACGGCAGCGACACCGTCGTCAACGGTGGTGTCAGGTCCCGTACCACCGGGATGTCGTCGAAGCCCGCCAGCGACACGTCCTCCGGCACCCGCAGCCCGCGTTCCCGCAAGGCGGCCAGCGCTCCCACCGCCATCACGTCGGTGGCGGCGAACAGGCAGGTGGCGTCGAGCCCCCGGTCCAGGAGGGCGGACGCGCCGGCGTGGCCGCCCTCGCGGTTGAACGGGCCCTCCTCGATCTGGTCGACCGTCACCCCGGCCGCCGCCAGGGCGTCGCGGAAGCCGGCGACCCGGTCCACGACGGTGCTGAGGCCGGGCGGGCCCGACAGGATGGCGAAGCGGCGGTGGCCGAGGGCGAGCAGGGCGCGGGCCAGGGCGGCGGCGCCCTCGCGGTTCTCCGGAAGTACGGTGTCGACGCGCAGGCTGCGGTGCCGGCTGACCACGGCGACCCGGCCGCCGGCGTTCAGGTAGGGGCGCAGTTCGACGTCCATGGCCCGTTCCCAGCCGCGGTCCTCGAAGCCGGAGCCGATCAGCAGGATCGCGCGGGCCCGCTGGGCGCGCAGCATGGAGACGTAGGCCACCTCGCGCCTGCTGTCGCGGAAGGTGCTGGCCAGCATCACCAGCAGGTCGCGCTGCGCGGCGGCGCGCATGACGCCTCTGGCGATGCCGGAGAAGTAGGGGTCGCTGACGTCGTGGCAGATGACGCCGACGGTCTCGTTGGAGGCCCGGACGAGGGCCTGGGCGTGGGCGTTCGGCGTGTACGCGAGCTCGGAGGCGGCGGCCTCGACCCGGTCGCGCAGGTCTTCGCGGACCTTGGCGGTGCCGTTGAGGACACGTGAGGCGGTGGCTAGGGAGACTCCGGCGGCCATGGCCACATCCCGGAGAGTGACGTGAACGCGCTCGGCCACTCGCCCTCCTGTAACAGGAAGTTAACGACCATTGACCCCTGGACCATGCCGGGTTAGCGTACCGCAGGAAAGCGCTTTCAGATAGCGCTTTCTCGCATTTGGCCTGATGGCACGCGATGGAGGGATACCTTCGATCGTGGTACAGACCGCTGATGGAATCGTGCGGCGCGAGAGTCCGAGCTCGCGCGACCGCGTTTTAGAACTGGCGGACCGGTCCTGGCGGCCGTTCGCCCTGCTCGCCGCCTGCTACGCGATCTGGTGGGCGATCACCGAGTTCGAGATCGTGCCCAGGTTCCTCGTACCCTCGCCCGGAGTCACGCTTCAGGTGATGGCCGACAAGGCCGGCTACCTCGCCCACCACACCTTGGTGACCGGCTACGAGACGGTGCTCGGCTTCGCGATCGCCGTGGTCGTCGGCGTCGCCGCGGCCGTGCTGATGGTGGCCTCGGCGGAGGTCGAGAAGACCCTCTATCCGCTGCTGCTGTTCGCGCAGGTCGTCCCGAAGATCGCGATCGCCCCGCTGTTCGTGGTCTGGCTCGGGTTCGGGCTGACGCCCAGGATCGTGGTGGCCGTGCTGATCGCGTTCTTCCCCGTCGTCATCTCCATGGTCACCGGCCTGAAGTCGGTGGATCCGGAGATGCTCCAGCTGGCTTCGACCATGGGCGCGAGCCCGGCGAAGACCTTCGCCAAGATCAGGTTTCCCGCCTCCCTGCCGTTCCTGTTCTCCGGGTTGAAGGTCGCCGTGACGCTCGCCGTCACCGGGGCGGTCGTGGGCGAGTTCGTCGGCGGCAACGATGGGCTCGGCTCGGTCATCCTGCAGGCCAACGGCAACATCGACACGCCCATGCTCTTCGCGGGACTCCTCGTCATGTCCCTGCTCGGCGTCGTGCTCTTCGTCGCCGTCGAGTTCGCCGAGCGGCTGCTGCTGCCCTGGCACGCCAGCCGCCGCGGCGACGCCGTCACCGTCACGTACTGAGGACGCCACCCCCACTGAGGACGCCATGAAGACACGCACGCTGATCGCCGCCATAGCTCCGGCTCTGCTCCTGTTCGCCACCGCGTGCGGCTCCGGCGGCGGCGAGAAGACCACCAGCTCGTCGGGCAAGCAGCTCGACAAGGCCACGCTCACCCTCAACTGGTATCCGTACGGCGAGCACGCGCCCTTCTACTACGGCAAGACGAAGGGCATCTTCGAAAAACACGGTATCGACCTGACCATCCAGGCCGGGCAGGGCTCGCAGAAGACCGTCCAGGCCACCGGAGCCGGCCAGACGGACTTCGGCTGGGCCGACACCCCCGCGCTGCTCGGTGGAGTGAGCTCGGGCGTGCCGGTGAAGAGCCTGGGCGTCTTCCTGCAGACGACCCCGGCCTCGGTGCAGTTCTTCCAGGAGAAGAACATCACCAAGCCGGCTGACCTGAAGGGCAAGACGATCGCCTCGACGGCCGGTGACGCGCTCACCAAGACCTTCCCGGTGTTCCTCAAGGCCAACGGGATGAGCGACGCCGACGTCAAACTGCAGAACACCGACCCGGCCGGCAAGATCGCGGCGGTCATGTCGGGGCAGACGGACGCGCTGCTCGGCTACGCCTCCGACCAGGGCCCGACCATGCAGAACAAGGCCGGCAAGCCGGTCGCGTACCTGCGCTTCTCCGAGTTCGGCCTGAACTACTACAGCAACGGCCTGCTCACCTCCTCCTCCTTCCTGCAGAGCAAGGCCGACCTGGTCAAGCGGATGGTCGCGGCCACCAGCGAGGCGTGGGCGGCGGCCGAGAAGGACCAGCAGACCGCGGTGGACGCCATGAAGGGCGCCTCGGAGCAGCTGCCGCCGGCCCAGGTGCTGCTCGACCAGTTCAAGACCACGACCACGCTGCTGCACACCGACGCCACCCAGGGACAGGCGCCGGGGGTCAACACCGAGGCCGACTGGCAGAAGACGATCGACACCTTCGCCAAGGCCGGGATGGTCTCCAACCCGCAGGCGCCCAGCGCCTACTGGGACGCCAGCGTGGCGCCGAAGGGATGACCGTGACGCAACAGGCACCCGCCGTCGAGATCGACAAGGTGGCGGTGCGGTTCCGATCGAAGAAGCGCGACGTGGTCGCGCTGGAGAACGTGTCGATGGACGTCCGCCCCGGCGAGTTCGTGTCCATCGTGGGCCCGTCGGGATGCGGCAAGTCGACGCTGCTCAAGCTGGTCTCCGGGCTGCTCAAGCCGTCGGCGGGCGCGGTGCGGCTGCTCGGCGGCACGGTCGGCGGCCCGCGCCACGACGTCGGGTACGTCTTCCAGCGCGCCGCCCTGCTGGAGTGGCGTTCGGCGCGCAAGAACATCCTGCTGCAGGCCGAGATGCGCGACATGCCGCAGAAGGAGGCCGCCGCCAGGGCCGACGAGCTGATCGAGATGACCGGGCTGACGGGCTTCGAGGACGCGTTGCCGCATGAGCTGTCCGGCGGGATGCAGCAGCGGGTGGCGCTGTGCCGCGCGCTGCTGCACCGGCCGCCGGTGCTGCTCATGGACGAGCCGTTCGGCGCACTGGACGCCCTGACCCGCGAGCAGATGAACGTCGAGCTGCACCGCATCTGGCACGAGACCGAGACCACGGTCCTGCTCGTCACGCACTCCATCGCCGAGGCGGTCTACCTGGGCAACCGGGTGATCGTCATGACGCCGCGGCCCGGCACGATCGCCGAGGTCATCGACGTGGCGCTGCCACGGGTACGTGACTACGCGGCGACCATGTCCCAGCCCGCCTTCGCCGCCGCGACCAGCCACATCCGCGACCTGCTGGGGGCCGCCACGCACCACGATTGACCGCTCGGATCCGCCCCCTCCCCCACTGAGAGGATTCCGATGCCCACATTCGTCCGCTTGTGCGCGCTCGCACTGGTGCTGGTCCTGGCCCAGTTCATCGCGCCCACCGCCCACGCCGCTGCCGCCGACCAAGGGGCGAAAGCTCCCGACTGTACGGTGGGCCGCACGGTCGTCCGCAAGACCAACGCCGCCACCAGCTGGGCCCCGGTGACCCCGGCCAAGTGGCAGTTCCCCGGCGACCAGGTGATCCTCGCCGAAGCCGGGGAAGCGCGCCCCGGCCCGCGCCGCCCCTTCGAGTACGCCGTGCTGACCAAGGGCCCGGAATTCGGCTCGGTGCAGATCGACGCCGAGGTACGGCTCGACACCCCGACCAGCGTCAGCAACCGTGACGTGATCATCGTGTTCGGCTACCGCTCCGACCTGCAGTTCAACTACGCCCACCTGTCGCAGGACAACACCATTTATCCCCACAACGGGATCTTCGTGGTGAACAACGCCGACCGCCTGCGCATCGACGACCAGTGGAACGGCCAGGTCGGCGCGCCGCCCGCGGTCACCGATGAGGCGTGGCACAAGGTCCGCGTCCGCTACTGCGCGGACACCGGCCGCGTCTCGGTCTTCATGGACGGCTCGACGACACCGCTGATCACGGCCACGGACCGGACGTTCCCCTCGGGCCGCGTCGGCTTCGGCTCGTTCGACAACATCGGGCGGGTGCGCAACCTGACCGTCACCGGCACACCGGCCTGCGCCGAGCGCTCCCAACCCTGACCGTCACGGGCACAACCCGAACACTCACAACCCCTGACGTCACCCTTCTTGACTCCTCTCACTTCTCCCTTTACCGTCCCCGGTAAGCGCTTTCCAACAACCCCTCAGGTGGTGCACAGGAATGCCGAAATCCCCCCTCCGGTATCTCTTAGCCGCACTGCTGGCGACCGCGCTCTGGGCGCCGCCGGCAGCCGCGATGGACTCGACCCCGATCGACGATCCCATTCCGGAGAATCCCACCGCGTCCGGTCTCACGCTGACGCTGACCGAGTACGCGACCTTCCCCAAGACCGAGCCGGTCCCCACGCCCACCGACCAGCGGCTGATGCGCTGGGCCAGGATCAACAACATCGGCGAGATCCCCGACGGGTCGCGGCGCCAGTTCGTCAACGACCTCAACGGCAAGCTGTACCTGCTGAAGAACGGCCAGCCGCAGGAGTACCTCGACGTCGGTGCCACGTTCGCGCCGGACTTCCTCTCCGGCCGCGGTCTGGGATCCGGGTTCGGGTACGTCGCCTTCCATCCGGACTTCGCCCGTAACGGCAAGTTCTACACCGTACACACCGAGTGGGGCGCGGCCCTCACCACCAAGACGCCGGACCTGACGCCTCAGCCCGACACCAAGTTCCACGGCGTGATCACCGAGTGGACGGCCACGAACCCGAAGGCCGACACCTTCAGCGGCACCCACCGAGAGGTGCTCAGGCTCGGCGTCAGCGGCCAGATCCACGGCATCCAGCAGATCGACTTCAACCCGTACGCGAAGCGCCGGGACGCCGACTACGGCCTGCTCTACGTCGCCGCCGGCGACGGCGGCCGGGGCGCGTCGAGCGACGACCCGCAGAACCTCGCCATCCCGCAGGGCAAGATTCTGCGCATCGACCCCCTGGGCACGAACGCCGCCAACGGCAAGTACGGCATCCCGGCCAAGAACCCGTTCGTCACCAAGGCCGGCGCGATCGGCGAGATCTACGCCTACGGCATGCGCGACCCGCACCGCTTCAGCTGGGACCCGCAGGGCAACCGGCTGTTCCTCGGCCACATCGGCGAGCACGCCATCGAGGCCATCTACGAGGTCAAGGCCGGCGACAACCTGGGCTGGAGCGAGCGCGAGGGCTCCTTCGTGTTCAACAAGGCCGACCGCTGCCACCTGTACACGCTGCCCGACAACGACGCGTCCTTCGGCTACAACTACCCGGTCGCGGCCTACGACCACGACCCGCCGCCCGGTCACTCCTGCACGGCCGACAGCGGTCACGCGGTGGCCGGTGGGTTCGTCTATCGCGGCACGCGGCTGCCGCTGCTGTACGGCAAGTACCTGTTCGGCGACATCGTCGACGGCCGGGTCTTCTTCACGATCGCCAACCAGATGCGGCAGGGCGCCCCGCGGGCCACGATCTACCAGCCCAAGCTCGTGAACGCGAGCGGCGCCACGGTCACCATGAAGGACCTGGCCGGGGACGCCCGGGTGGACCTGCGCCTGAGCCGCGACGGCGCGGGCGAGCTCTACCTGCTGTCCAAGGCCAACGGCAAGATCTGGAAGGTCACCGGCGCCTGCATGACGGCGACGCCATGAGGCACCGCTATCTGGCCCCGGTGGCGGCTCTCGTCCTGACGGCTACGCTCGCCACTCCGGCCGCCGCCCACGACCGGCCCGGAGTGCTGCCCACGCTGCGCCACAACCTCATCGCCGCCTACGACTTCGAACACCCGGTCCCCGGAAACCCCGCGCAGGAGCGCGACCAGGGCAGATCGGGCACGGACCTCACGCTGATCAACGGCGGTGACGCCATGCGCAACGACGACGGCGCGCATCGAGGCAGCCTCCACTCGATCCAGCTCCAGCAGGTGAACCCCGCCACGATGGGCAACGACGACTGGAAGGCCGGGATCTACTCCGAGACCGGAGTGCCCACCCTCCACGCCTTCAACGCCGTCAAGGGCGCCACCGTCATGGGCTGGTTCAAGATGACCGGCGAGAACCCCAGCCTCAACTCCAACACCGCGGACCCGGCCGACCGCTACGGAGCGATCGGGCTGGCCGGGGTGCTCACCGGCAACTCCCAGGGCCATGACGTCAGAGCGCTGCTCGAACTCATCACGGTCAACGGGGAGTTGCGCGTGGTCGCGCTGGGCAGGCGCGTCGACGGCAGCAGTTCCCAGACCTTCGCCGCGAGCGAGCCGTGGCAGAGCGTGCTTCCTCAGGACGAATGGGTCTTCCTGGCGGCCACGTTCGACTACGACAACGCCGCGATGAAGCTCTACAAGAACGGCCGCCCGCTCGACGGCTTCTACACCCTCACGGGCGATCCGTGGGGCGTGGAGGGGGCGCCGGAGCCCGATCTCACCTCGGCCACCGACCCCAGAGGCATCAAGATCGGCGGTAGCTATCCGCAGAACACCAGAGAGAACAACCCCTGTAACTGCCGGATGGACGATCTGATGTTCCTCGACAGGGTCGCGGCCCCCCTGGAGATCTGGGCCCAGTACAAGCTGGCGACCCGAGGCTGAACGACTGGGGCTGGGAGGACTCCCACCGCCTTCCCAGCCCTCCGTCAGCCGTTAGTCTGCATCTGTTTGGTCCTGTGGTCCTTGAGATGGAGCTCACCGTGGAGACGCTCCTTCAAAGCGTCAAGCACCTTGCGGCTGGACAGCACGGTCCATCGGTTGCCGACCAGGTGCGGGTTGTATTCGGGCGCGGTGTCCATCCAGGCGTCCTTGCCGGCCTGGGTGGCGAAGGTCGACACGAAGAACTGACCCTCGTCGGTCTGGCAGAAGCCCGTACGAATGTCCTTGGCGTTGACCTGGATCTTCGGCTTGCACCCGACCTTCTCGGCCAGTTGCTCGACGGTGTAGACGTTGTTGTCGACCGTGGCGGGCTTCTGCACGATGGGCTCGCCCCCGGCCATCGCGGCGCTCTGGCCGGCTCCTACGGAACCGCTGGCGTTCGTACAACCGGCCACGAGCCCGACCAGCAGCGCAGTAGCGGCCAGACGTGGAAATGTCGTCATGTGCCGAGATACGCAACCCCCGTAGGTGGGGTTCACTCCGGCCGAGATTAAACCGAGATTCACCCGAGACCTCAGCCCGAGAGCCGCGATCTCAGCCCGAGAGCCGCTCAGCCGGGGAACCGCGATCTCTGCCCGAGAGCCGCCGCGATCTCAGCGACCCGGGGGCCTCAGCGCAGGACGACGCAGCCGCGCTCCACCAGGCGGCGCAGCGCGTCGGGCTCGCCGTCGAGCTTGTTCCAGCGCAGGTCGAGCTTCTCCAGCGCGGGCAGCTCGCCAAGGCTCTCGGGCAGGGTCCTGAGCCGGTTGTTACGCAGATCCAGGTGCGTGAGCCGGGCCAGCCCCGCGACCGCGCCGGGCAGGGCGCGCAGCTGGTTGTTGCGCAGATCGAGCACGCGCAACTCGCCGAGCTCGCCGATCGAGTCGGGCAGCGCGGTCAGCCGGTTGCCCTGCAGATGCAGCTCGCGCAGCCGGCCCAGCCCGCCGATCGAGTCAGGCAGCGCTCCCAGCCGGTTGTTGTAGAGCCGCAGCTCGACCAGCGACGCCATGCGGCCGAGCGCCTCGGGCAGGCCGGTCAGCCGGTTGTCGGTCACGTTGAGGTAGGCGAGCCGGTCGAGCCGGCCGATCGCGGCGGGCACCTCGGTGAACCGGTTGTCGCTCAGGTAGAGGTAGTCGGTCAGGCCCAGGTCGCCGATCTCCGGCGGGATCGTGGCGAGGTCGTTGTGCCCCAGGTCGAGCATGCGCAGCCCGGTCAGCCCACCGATCGCCGCGGGCACCTCGGTGAGTGCGTTCTCGGCCAGGTTGAGTGATTCGAGCCGGGTCAGCTTCCACAGCGCGTCGGGCACGCCGGTCAGCCGGTTGCCGCCCGCCGCCAGGTGCCGCAGCCCGCCACCGAGCCGCTCGGGCAACCTCTCGATGGTGTTGCCGTACAGGTACAGCGTCTCCAGGTACGGCGGGCAGCCGGGCACCTCGGTCAGCCGGTTGCCGTCGAGGTGCAGCGCCCGCAGCGCGGTGAGTCCCGTCAGGTCCGGCAGCGAGCGCAGGCGGTTGCCGTCGAGCCGGAGCTCGGCCAGCGACGTCAGGCCGCCCAGCCACGCGGGGAGCTCGGTGAGCTCGTTCCAGGCCAGGTCGATCAGCCGGACCTCGCCGAGTTCGGCGGGGTCCGAGCCGGGGAACGTGGTCAGGCCCGCGCCGGGTGCGCGCAGTTCATCATGGATCGTCACGGCGCCGATCCTCGCACGCCGCGCCGGAAGCAGGCCGCCGCCGGAAACCCGCCGCCGCGGGAAGCCCGGCTAAGTGCCCGGCTGGGCGTCCGGCTCGGCGAGGTTCCTGAGGTCGAACAGCTCGGACGGTGAGATCGGCATGCGGTCGATCTCGATGCCCTCCGCGTCCTCGATCGCCCCCGCGATCACCGCCGAGACCGGGATCACCCCGGCCTCCCCCGCCCCTTTGATGCCGAGCGGGTTGAGCGGCGACGGCGTCTCCAGGTGGGCGGTCTCGATGTGCGGGATCTCCGTCACGTACGGCATGAGGAAGTCCATGAACGAGGCGTTGAGCAGCTGCCCGTGCCCGTCGTACACCATCCGCTCGTACAGGGCGCCGCCGATGCCCTGGGCCACTCCCCCGTGGATCTGCCCCTCCACGATCATCGGGTTGATCAGCCGGCCGCAGTCGTGCACGACCGCGTACCGCAGGACCTTGATCTCGGCGGTCAGCGGGTCGGTCTCGACGATGGCGGCGTGCATCCCGGCCGCGAACGTGGACCTGATCGGCGAGTAGTAGTCGCGGCCCTCCAGCCCCGGTTCGTCGCCCTCGGCCACCGGCGGTTTGTCGGGCGAGGAGGTGCCGGAGAACTGGGTGGCCTTGGCCGCCTCCTCGTCGAAGGCGTACCGCAGCGGGTTGGCCAGGACCGCGACCGTGGACAGCGGGATCGAGGCGGTCGGGGCGCCCACGACGTGCACCAGGCCGTCGGCGATCTCCAGGTCGGCCGGGTCGGCCTCCAGCGCGTCGGCGGCGATGCGCAGCGCCTTCTCCCGCACCTTGCGGCAGGCCAGCGCGATGGCGTTGCCGCTCATCACCGCCGCGCGGGAGGCGAACGTGCCGACCGCGTACCCGAACCTGCGCGTGTCGCCGGTGACGACCGAGATCCGCTCGATGGGCACGCCCAGCTCGGTGGCGGCGATCTGGGCGAACACGGTCTCGTGGCCCTGCCCCTGTGAGGTGAGGCCGGTGGAGACGTGTACGCGACCGTCGGAGGTGATCTGGACGTGGCCGCCCTCGTAGGGGCCGACGCCGGTGCCCTCGACGTAGCAGCCGATGCCGATGCCCCGGTGCCGGCCGGGTTCGAAGTCGTCCCAGCCGATGAGCTCCTTGAGCATGCGGAGCATCTCCGGGTAGTCGCCGCTGTCGTAGATCAGCGGGCGTCCGTCCTGGAAGATCAGGCCCTGGTCGTAGGGGAACTCGTCGGGCCGGATGAAGTTCGCCGCGCGCACCTCGGTGCGGTCCCTGCCCAGGTAACGGGCGATCTTGTCCATCGTCCGCTCCATGCAGAACACCGCCTGCGGCCGCCCCGCGCCCCGGTACGGGGTGACCTGCACGGTGTTGGTGTAGACGGCGGAGAACTCGACCCGGTAGGCCCCGATCCGGTACGGCCCGAGCAGCTGCGTCGAGGTGATGATCGGGACGATGATCCCGTACGGCGTGTAGGCCCCGTGATCGTGCAGGATCGTCACATCCAGCCCTTGCACCACCCCGTCGTCGTCGAAGCCGACCCTGACGTGCTGCACCTGGCCCCGTTCGTGGGCGGAGGAGATGAAGTGCTCGCGCCGGTCCTCGGTCCACTTGACTTCCTGGCCGAGCCGCATCGCCGCCCACGGCACCAGGATCTCCTCCGGCCACGGGTGCACGATCTTCACCCCGAACCCGCCGCCCACGTCGGGCGCGATCACCTCGACGTGCGGCAGGGGCAGGCCCAGGGCCGCGGCGACGGCCATGCGGACGCTGGTCGAGGTCTGGGTGCTGGTGTAGACGCGCAGGTCGCAGCCGTCCCAGCGGGCGTACACGCCGCGGCCCTCCAGCGGCATGCTCGCGCTGCGCTCGATGTCGAGCCGGAAGCTCAGCGTGTGCGGCGACGCCTCGATGGCCTCGCGTGCGCTCCGGCCCGCCTGGTTCGGCACCTCCTGCACCAGATGGGCGCCCACGTTGCCCGGTACGTCCTCATGGACCAGCTGCGCGCCCTGAACCGCCTCCTCGATGCCCACGACCGGCTTGAGCGGCTCGTAGTCGACCTCGATCAGCGCGCAGGCGTCCTCGGCGAGGTAGCGGTCCCTGGCCACGACCATCACCACGGGCTCGCCCACGTGCCGGACGACGTCCCTGGCCAGAGGGTAGGCGGTGCGGCCGTGGGTGAGGGCGGGATGCGGGATCAGCAGGGGCAGGGGGCGGCCCACGCGCTCGGGCAGGTCCTCCCAGGTGTAGATGGCGACCAGGCCGTCCACGTCGAGCGCGGCGCTCACGTCGACGTCGCGGACGCGGGCGTGGGCGTGCGGCGAGCGCACGAACGCCGCGGCCAGCGCGCCGGAGCCCAGGTCGTCGAGGTAGCGGCCGCCGCCGGTGAGCAGCCTGGGGTCCTCCCGGCGCTGGACCGGCTCCCCGAACAGCCTGGTGGTCATCCCTAGGTCTCCTCGGCGATCAGCTCCGCCGCCCGGTGGACGGCCTTCACGATGTTCTGGTAGCCGGTGCAGCGGCACAGGTTGCCGGAGATGCCGTCGACCACCTCCTCGTCGGTGGGCGCCGGGTTGTCACGCAGCAGCGCGGTCACCGTGCACAGGAAGCCCGGCGTGCAGAAGCCGCACTGCAGCCCGTGGCACTCCGCGAACGCCCGCTGCACCGCCGACATCCCCTCCGGCCCGGCCAGCCCCTCCACCGTGGTGATCTCGCTGCCGTCGACGGTCACCGCGAACGTCAGGCACGAGCGCACCGGCTCGCCGTCCAGCAGCACCGTGCAGCAGCCGCACACGCCGTGCTCGCACCCCACGTGCGTACCGGTCAGCCCGAGGTCGTGGCGCAGGCAGTCGGACAGCAGCCGCCGGCCGGGCACCCGCACCCGCCGCGCGGCTCCGTTCACCACCAGCGTGATCTCGCGCTCGCGCTCCAATCCGGCCTCCCTCACGTACCTGCTGGGCTGCTACCCCACGGTCCCGCCGCCTCACGGGCCACGTCCTTGAGCGCCGCCTCACGGGCCACGTCCTTGAGCGCCGCCTCACGGGCGGCGTCCTTCAGCGCCTGCTCGGCGAGGACGCCGACCAGATGCAGCCGGTACGCGGCGCTCGCGTGGATGTCGTCGTCCGGCTCGGTCGCTTCCCGTACGGCCCGCGCCACGCCCGCCCAGTCGACGCTGGAGGCGGGACGGCGCTCGCACAGCCCGCCCACGTCCACGACCACCGGCACGGGGCCGACGCTGACGCAGGCCACCCGAGCGGCGGTGACGCGCAGGTCGTCGTCCAGCGTGACCAGCGCGCACACCCCGGCCAGGGCATAGTCGCCGTGCCTCCTGGCCACCTCGCGGAAGGCCGTACCCGACCGTTCCGGCGGTGCCGGGAAATATGCGGAAACGGCGAGTTCGCCCGGCTGGACGGCCGACTCCATCGGCCCGACGAAGAAGTCGGCGGCCGTCACCTCCCGGCTCACCACGCCCTCGGCGGCGTCCAGCCGGGACAGCCGTACCGACCCGCCGAGCAGGGCCAGCACGGCGGGCAGCTCGGCGGCCGGGTCGGCGTGCACCAGGCTGCCCACCACCGTGCCCCTGTTGCGGATCACCGGGTGGGCGACCAGCCGGAGCGCCTGCCGCAGCAGCGGATGCCCGGCCAGCCGCTCCACCTGGGCGTGCCTGGCCAGCGCGCCCACGGTGACGCCTTCGGGGGCGAGGTCGAGGGTGGCCAGCGACTCGACGCGGTTGATGTCGACCAGATGCTCGGGCGCCGCCAGCCGCATGTTGAGCATGGGGATCAGGCTCTGGCCGCCCGCGAGCACCTTGCCGCGCGGGCCCACCTGGGCGAGGACGTCCAGGGCCTCGCCGAGGTCGCGCGGCGCGTGGTGTTCGAAGGGCGGCGGCTTCACCCCGTGTCTCCCCCTGCGGCGGCTGTGTCGGCGGGCCGCCCGGCGATGACGCGCAGCAGGTGGTAGCCGCCCACCACGACGATCGTGCCCAACGCGATGCCCTCCAGCCGGAAGTCGCCGCTGATCAATTGCTTCACCGGTCCGATCGCCAGGATGATGCCCGCGCCGATGGGGACCATGTTGACCGGATCGGCGAAGTTCACCCGGTTCTCGATCCAGATCTTGGCGCCGAGCAGGCCGATCATGCCGTACAGGATGACCGTCACGCCGCCCAGCACGCCTGCCGGAGTGGCGGAGACCAGCGCGCCGAACTTCGGGCTCAGCCCGAACAGGATGGCGATGAGGGCGGCGATGTAGTAGGCGGCGGTGGAGTAGACCTTGGTGGCGGCCATGACGCCGATGTTCTCGGCGTAGGTGGTGGTGGGCGAGCCGCCGACGGCGCTGGTCACCACGGTGGCCAGGCCGTCGGCGGCGATGGCGCGGCCGATGTACGGGTCGACGTCGGTACGCGTCATCTCTCCCACGGCCTTGACATGACCGATGTTCTCCGCGATCAGCGCGATCACCGCGGGCAGCACGAGCAGCACGGCCGAGAACTTGAAGTCTGGCAGATGAAACGGCGGCAGGCCGAACCATGGCGCCGCCTCCAGCTTGGAGAAGTCGACACGCAGATGCGGGGCGATCTTGAGCGCGCCGTCGGTGTAGGCCGGGACCTGGCCGAAGAGCTGG
Organism: Nonomuraea sp. NPDC049750; assembly: GCF_040659625.1. Classification (NCBI taxonomy): domain Bacteria; kingdom Bacillati; phylum Actinomycetota; class Actinomycetes; order Streptosporangiales; family Streptosporangiaceae; genus Nonomuraea; species Nonomuraea sp. NPDC049750. The sequence continues at coordinate 20,148 of NZ_JBFANB010000004.1, read as the reverse complement.
TCGGCCACCCAGGACAGCGCGTAGCCGACGATCAGGCCGAGCAGGATGCCGATGCGCCCGATGAAGCCCTTGAACGCCACCACGATCACGAACGTCACCAGCATCGTGATCAGCGCCATCCACTGGTCCTGCGGCCAGTAGACGTCCGCCACCACGTAGGCCAGCCCGAACCCGATCAGCATGACCACCGCGCCGGTGACGATCGGCGGGAAGATCCGGTGGATGATCTGCACCCCGAGGAAGTGCACGGCCAGCCCGCACAGCGCGAGCACGAACCCGACGATGAGGATCGCGCCGGTCACGATGGCATCGGCGCCAGGGGTGTCACCGCCGAACACCGCCCTGATGGCCAGCACACCGCCCACGAACGACGCGCTGGTGCCCAGGTAGCTGGGGATCTTGCCCTTCACGATCAGCAGGAACATGATCGTGGCCACGCCGGACATCATGATCGCGACATTGGGGCTCAGCCCCATCACCAGCGGGAACACGAACGTCGCGCCGAACATCGCGATCACGTGCTGCGCGCCGAACCCGATCATGCGCGGCCAGGTCAGCCGCTCGTCGGGCTTGACGACCTCTCCGGGAGCCAGATGCTTGCCGTCGCCGTGTTTGGTCCAACCGAAAACCATGTGAGCCCCTCTTCACCCGGGCTGCCGCTTCCAGTGCCGCCCCGCAGGCTCCTTCCGCATCCCGCTCCAGATTCGTGCTGCCGTTGCGGGCACATTAGGCCCGTGGGCGCGCTCGTACACGGGCATGATCTGCCAAATTCGCTTTCCTGACCAGAGGAGTGATCGCGCACTACCTTCGGGGGGTTCGGTGAGCGGTCAGTTCCAGCGCGGCGGCCGGTGGTAGGTGGCACCACCGGGCCCGCTCACCACGTCGGGGAACTGGGAACGCCGCACGACGGCGGCACCGAGGGGGAACCACGCGTCGCTGCACCGGCGTAGGCCGTCCGCGCCTTTGCCCGGCGGGAAGACGGCGACGACCCTTGTCTTGGCGCCACGGAGCGTGTCGATCTCGCGGATCTTTTCGACCGCCGCGCAGAATCGGCCGACACGAGCATGACGACTCGACCTGCTCGAGCGCGACGTCAGCGATCATGGCGCTGGCGATGGCGACGTCGGTCTTCTTCTCCTCGTAGGAGCGCCAGGTCGCGCCGCACTGCCGGCATCTCCTCGTTCGACTTGTCACCCACGGCTACCTTCCCTAACATGGAGTCATTCAACGCCTGGGGCTACGTTCCCGGGCTCTACGGCCCCCGGCGACGGGGGTCGTTTCCTTTTCGCTCTCATGTTCGAGAATAGTAACCAGCGAGTAATGCTGTGATGACTTTGCGCGACTTCGGCGCATCCGAATGTACTATGGGGTCACCACCCCCGGGGGTACGTTCCCGGGCTCTACGGCCTCCGATTCGGGGGCCGTTTATTTTCGGTCGCCAAACCTCAGTGCACCCGGATCGAGAACCCCTCCCCCGTCACCATCTGCCCCGTCCGGATCTTGCACGTCTTCCGGAGCTCCACTTCCCCGTCCACCGACACCATCCCCTCGGCGATCAGGTGTTTGGCCATGCCGCCCGTCTCCGTGACCCCGCAGTACTTCAGCAGGTCACACAGCGGGATGAAGTCGGAGCGCAGTTCGAAGTCCACGAGCACTCAGCCTAGATGCCCCGCATGCGCAGCACGTGCAGGGCAAGGGTCAGGTTGAGGCGCAGATGGGGGTCGTCGGTGAAGTTGCCGAGCAGGCGCTCCAGCTTGCCGATGCGGTAGCGCAGCGTGTTGTAGTGGAAGTGCAGCCGCCTGGCCGTCTCCGCCACGTTGAGGTTGGTCTCCAGCAGCACCTGCAGGGTCCTGCGCAGGTCGGAGTTCTCGGCGTCGTCGTCCAGGGCCAGCGGGCCCAGCGTCTCCCGGACGAAGGCGTGCAGTTCCTCCGTGTCGTTCACCAGCGACAGCAGCCGATACACGCCCAGCTGGTCGAAGTGGGCCACCGCGCCGGGGCCGTGGAGCTGACGGCCGACGCGGGCCGCCTTCAGGGCCTGCGAGTACGCCTCGGGCAGCAGGTCGGCGCCGGGTGACGGGCGGGAGGTGCCGGTCGAGAACGTGGCGGGCGGCACGTCGGCGAAGGCGGAGGCGGCGTCCTTGGCCACCCTGGCGGCGTCCACCGTGGCGTCCAGTACCGCCACCACTTCGTGCGAGAAGCCCGCGACCGCGCCCTGAGGGTCGTGGCGGCGCATCGCCGCGACCCAGCACGCGACCAGGCGGTCCTGGGTGGCGCGCTCGTCGCCGTCCGGGTCGAGTTCGGCGACCAGCACGGTGACGGGCCGTTCCAGATCCCAGCCGAACGCCCTGGCCCGCGCCGTGACGCGCTCGGCCGTGCCCGCCCGGCCGGTGAGCACGTCGCGCAGGAAGTCGGCCCGGTACTTGCTCTCGACGGCGTTGACCGCCTCCTGCCTGGTGACGACGAGCGCGGCGACGGTCGCGGCGCGCTCCAATATGCCGACATCGCTGTCACGGAGCGTCCCGGCCGGGCTGTAGGCGACGATGCGGCCGTGGTGGTGACCGCCCGCGAGGACGGGAACGGAGGCGAACGCGCGTGTGCGGCCCGCCGTACCGGAAGCGGGCCCGCCGGAAGGAGTGCGGCCCGAGGCGGGGACGAGCGGCGGTCCCTCGTGCGCGATCGACTCCCACAGGAGGGTCACGTGGTCGGGCGGCCCGGCGGTGGCGAGCACCCGGCCGCCGCCGTCCACCGCCGCCACCGCCACGTCGAGCAGCGCGGCCACCTCGGCGGTCACCTCGTCCAGCCCGCCGCCGGCCAGCACCACCTGGACCAGCGCCCGGTGCGCCTCCTCGGCGCGGGCGAGCACGGCGGCCTGGCGGTTGAGGATGTCGGTCAGCACCTGGTTCAGGATGTCGTCGAAGCCGACGTCGTTCGGCAGCAGGATGAGCGGGAACCCGAGCCGGTCGGCCTGCTCGACCATTTCGTCAGGCAGTTTGTCCACATACCTGCCGAGTTTGATCGCCAGGGCCGCCAGTTTGCGCTCGTCGAGGTCGGCCACCAGGCGGCCGAGCGACTGGGGGGTGTTGCGCAGCGGGTAGCCGGTGGTCAGCAGCAACTCGTGCGGCTTGACCCAGGCCAGGATGTCCGGCACCTCCATGACGTTGAGGCGCTGCACGATGCGGCCCAGCCCGCTCTCCCCGGCGATGAGGCGGGCGTCCGCGAGGGTCGATACGCCGAGCACCTCCCCCACCGAGACGCCGTGGGTGATCGTGCCCGTGCTCGCGAGACGGACTGGGGGCTCCATGTGGAGATTGTGACCCCAGAAGCGGTCTGTCAGGAAGAGCCAACCTTCACGCTGACTCTTGGCAAATTTCTCCGTACGGACGGTTGTGCGGCACGTTCTACGGTCAGGTCCAGAGCCGGTAGGGAGGTTCGGTGACCGTCGGTATTCATGCGAGGCGCCCGCGTACCCCTGTGACAGGAGCGGCCAGCGCGGCGGTACGCCCTGTGCTGGAGGCGCCGCGCAGCCCCGCGCGGGTGCTGGCCGTCTTCCCCGCCGGGGTGTACCTGGAGGTCAGGACGGAGCTGGAGCCGTCCGTGCTGGCCGTCATCACGGGCGCGGCGACGCGGCTGCCCAACTCCGTGCTGCTGGCCGCCGAGCTGCCGCGCGTCACCGTGGGTGACGAGGCCGCCGTGGGCGACGGCGCCATCGAGCTGGGGCGGCTGAGCGTGCGGGCGCGCCGCTGGTGGGATCCCGCGCCGCCGCTTGGCCGGGTCGATCCCGTACGGCTCCGGCAGGCCGCCCCTCGCCTGACCCCCGGCGAGCCGGGATTGGCGGGCAACGAGGCGATCGAGCTCCTGGCGGCCAGCTGCGCGAGCGGCCGGTTGCTGGGCGCGGTGACGGCGGCCGAACGGCTGGTCGGCCTCGGTCCGGGGCTGACGCCGAGCGGGGACGACGTGCTGGCCGGGCTGCTGGTGACACTCAGGCACCTCGGCGCGGCGGCCGGGGCGCGGCGGGCGGTGTGGCTGGCGGACTGGCTGGCCGCGACTGTGACGTACGACGCCCGCACCCGTACGACGCCGATCTCGGCGACCCTCCTGCACTGCGCGGCCAGAGGCGAGGCCAGCCCCGAGGTGATCGCCGTGCTGCGCGGCATCGCCGGGCGGCAGGAGCTCGAACCGGCGCGGCGGCAGCTGCGGCGGCTCGGCCACACCTCCGGGTCCGACCTGCTCCAGGGCATCTCCATCGGCCTCGACACCGTCCTGGCCATGACAGCGGCCATGTCGGAGGCCATGACGGAGGCCATGACGGAGGCTCCGAGTCCGGCCCACGCCCTGACGGTGGCCGGATGACCCGCGACTCGGTGCTGCTGCGCAAGGGCGTCTACCACGACTCCGTCACCCTCATGCGTGTCAGCCGCACGCTGTCGGACCTGCCCGGCATGCGGGTGGCCATCGTCGCCATGGCCACGGAACTGAACCTCGCCCTGGCCCGCGACCTGGGCTTCGACCTGCCCCCCGCCGACCCGGGCGATCTGCTCGTCGCCCTGCGCGGCGATAGCGTGGACACCGCCACCGGCGAGCTCGACCACGCCCTGGCCCGGCTGTCCGCCTCCCGGACCCGGGCGGCCGCCGACCAACCCCCGCTCACCACCCTCTCGGCGGCCAGAAGCCCGGCCGACCTGGTGCTCGTGTCGGTTCCGGGGGAGCACGCGTTCGCCGAGGCGCTCGACGCGGTCCACGCTGGACTGCCCGTGATGATCTTCAGCGACGGCGTGCCGGTCGCCCAGGAGCAGCGGCTCAAGACGCTGGCCGAGGAGCGGGACGTGCTGGTCATGGGCCCCGACTGCGGCACCGCCGTGATCGCCGGGGTGGGGCTGGGCTTCGCCAACGTGCTCGGGCCGGGCCCGGTCGGCGTCGTCGCGGCCTCCGGCACCGGGGCCCAGCAGGTGACGTCCCTGCTCGACCAGGCGGGCGCCGGGGTCAGCCACGTGCTCGGCGTGGGCGGCAGGGACCTGTCGGCCGAGGTGGGCGGGCTGTCGGCGATGCGGGCGCTGCGCATGCTGGACGACGACCCGGCCACGGAGCTGATCGTGCTGGTCTCCAAGCGGCCCGACCCGGCGGTGGCGCGGGCCGTACAAGAGGTGGTGGAGACGCTGGGCACGCCGGTCGTCTCGGCGCTGCTCGGGGAGCGCGATCTGACGGCGGCCGCGGAGGAGGCGCTGCGCGCCCTCGGCCGGCCCGTCCCCGCCTGGGAGTCGTGGCCCGGCTGGTCGCCCACGTCGGCGTACACGAAGCTCAAGGGCGTCTACTCGGGCGGCACGCTGTGCGCCGAGGCGAGCCTGATCGCCGGGGCGGGCGAGTTCACCGACTACGGCGAGGACGCCTACACCAGGGGCCGCGCCCATCCGATGATCGACCCGACGCTCCGCCTGGAGGCCCTGGCCCAGGTGGAGCCGGGCGACGTGATCCTCATGGACGTCGTGCTCGGGCACGGCGCCGACCCCGACCCGGCCGCCTCCCTCGCCTCGGCCGTCGCCCACGCCACCCACCACGGAGCCACCGTCGTCGTCGCGCTCATCGGCACCGAGGGCGACCCCCAGGGCCTGCACCGGCAGGCCGCGGCGTTCCGCGAGGCGGGCGCCACCGTCTTCACCTCCAACGCCCAAGCCGCCCGGCACGCCAGGGACCTCCTTTGACTCTGCTCTCCGGTCCGCCCCACGTGATCACCGTCGGCGCCGCCCTCCTCCAGGAGTCGCTCGACGCGCAGGCCGTGCCGACGACCGCCGTCGCGTGGCGCCCGCCCCTGCCCGGCACCGCGGACGCGCTCGCGCGGGTGCTCGCCGACCCGCGCCTGCCCGCGGCCAACGAACGGGCCGTCGGCCGCCTGACCTCGGCCCGCCCCCAGCTCGTCGGGGTACGGCGGGCCTCGGAGGTGCTCGACCTGCCGGAGCGGATGTTCCTGCACGCGGGGCCGCCCATCGACTGGGCCCGCGCGTCGGGCCCGATGCGCGGGGCGCTGATCGGCGCGATGCTGTTCGAGGAGTACGCCCATGACGTGCCGGCGGCCGAGGAGTCGCTGGCCGCCGGCCGGGTACGCCTGGAGCCCTGCCATCGGCACGCCACGGTCGGCCCGATGGCGGGCGTGGTGAGCCCGTCGATGTGGATGCTGGAGGTACGCGACGCCGAGCACGGCGGCACGGCGTACTGCTCGCTCAACGAGGGCCTGGGCAAGGTGCTGCGCTACGGCGCGTACGGGCCCGAGGTGCTGGAGCGGCTGCGGTGGATGGATCGCGTGCTCGGGCCCGTCCTGTCTGCCGCGATCGAGCTGGGCGGCCCCATCGACCTGCGCGCGATGATCGCGCAGGCGCTGCAGATGGGCGACGAGCTGCACAACCGCAACCGCGCCGCCACCTCGCTGTTCCTGCGCGAGCTGGCCCCCTGGGTGGTCGAGGCCGCGGCCGGCAGCGCTGCCGAGGTGCTGCGCTTCGTCAACGGCAACGACCACTTCTTCCTGAACGCCGCCATGGCCGCGGGCAAGGTGAGCACCGACGCGGCCAGGAACGTACCCGGCTCCTCGATGGTCGTCGCCATGGCCCGCAACGGCACCGATTTCGGAGTACAGGTCTCCGGGCTGGGCGATCGGTGGTTCACCGGGCCGGCCGGCGTGCCGGACGGGCTCTACCTCGGCGCGTACGGCCCGGCGGACGCCAACCCGGACATCGGCGACTCCACGATCACCGAGACGTCGGGCCTGGGCGGCTTCGCGATGGCGGCGTCCCCGGCCATCGTGCGCTTCGTCGGCGGCGAGGTGGCGGACGCGGTGGCGGCGACCCGGTCCATGTACGAGATCACGCTCGCCGAGCATCCCGCCTACCAGATCCCGGGGCTCGGCTTCCGCGGCACACCGGTCGGCATCGACATCACCCTGGTGGCCAGGACGGGCGTGTTGCCCGTCGTCAACACCGGTATCGCGGGCCGCGTGGCGGGCACCGGCCAGGTCGGTGCGGGCCTGGTGAAGCCCCCGGTAGAGGCATTTACCGCCGCATTGCTCGCCCTGGCCGCTGACCGTAAATGATCCATTTGATGGGCGATATTGCGGTACGTCAAGGCATTTGTAAGAACCGAGTTGTGGTTCCCTTGGGAATGACCTGCCTATATCGTGGCCAACGCTCATAATCTTGACGTATGGCGGCGCGACGCTTGTGACCGATGAGGCTGGAGATTGGGGCGGGAACATGGCAGCCGACCGCTTGCTCAGCGGACCCGGTGCGGAGGGAGACGCTTCACAGAGCCAGGGTCGTTTGATCGGCAGGCGCTACCGGTTGATGTCACCGGTCGGCCGCGGCGGCATGGGGATGGTGTGGCACGCGCATGACGTGCTGCTCGCCCGTGACGTGGCGGTCAAGGAGCTGATCCTGCCGTACGGGCTCGACCAGGCGGGCAAGCAGGTGGCCCACCGGCGCATGCTGCGCGAGGCCCGGTCCGCCGCGCGACTGACGCACCCCGGCATCGTGACCGTGCACGACGTCGTCGAAGAAGACGGCCGGCCGTGGATCGTCATGGAGCTGGTCCGGGCGTGGTCCCTGGAGCAGGCGGTCCGGCAGAGCGGACCCCTCCCGGTGATCCAGGCCGCCGAGATCGGCATCCGGGTGCTCGACGCGGTCCGGCACGCGCACGCGGCCGGCATCCTGCACCGTGACATCAAGCCGGGCAACGTCCTGCTCACCTCCGACCGCGTGGTGCTGACCGACTTCGGCATCGCCGCGATCGAGGGCGACGTCACGATCACGCAGACCGGGCTGCTCATGGGCTCGCCCGCCTACATCCCGCCGGAGCGGCTGTCCGGGCAGTCGATCACCCAGGCGGCCGACCTGTGGTCGTTCGGGGCGACGATGTACGCGGCCGTGGAGGGGCGCCCGCCGTACGAGGGGCCGGACCCGATCGCGGTGCTGGGCGCGGTCCTCACGCAGGACCCCGTCACCCCGCAGCGGGCGGGCGCGCTGGCGCCGGTGATCGAGGGCCTGCTGCGCAAGAACCCGGCCGAACGTCTCACCGCCGAGCAGGTCGGCGAACTGCTGGAGCGGATCCTGCACGCCCACGGCTCGACCCGACCGCGACCCGCCGAGACCTCGCGGTCCCTGCCCACGCAGGCGGACTCGACGCCCGCCGGGCTGCTGCCGCCGTTCGACTCGCTGTCCGGGCCGATGCCGTCGCGGATCGTGGAGACGCCCTCGGGGCCGGTACGCGTTCCGTACGACCCGCTGAACAGCCCGTCGGGCGGCTACTCCATGCCCTACGAGGGGATGTCGAGCCCGTCGGGCAGCCACCGCACGGACGCGCTGCCGTCGCTGCCTTCGGCGGACGGGTTCGAGGCGTTCACCAGCCAGTCAGGGTCGCACCGGATACCGGAGGCCGGGGAGCGCCCGCCGACGGGGCCGCACCCGTCGCTGAGCGATCCGGCCGGACCGTCCCTGGTGCGCCCTCTGCCGGGCAGCTACCCATCAGGCAGTTTCCCATCGGACAGCTACCCGTCGGGCAGCTTCCCGTCCGGCAGCTTCCCGTCCGGGCCAGGCTCCCCGCTGGACGGGCCGCCGTCGTCACCAGGCTTTCCAGCGAGTGGACCGCCGTCGTCACCGGGCTTCTCAGCAGGCGGGCCACCGTCGTCGCCCGGTTTCCCCTCCAGCGGGCCTCCGTCGTCGCCGGGTTTCCCGCCCAGCGGGCCGCTCGGTGCGCCGCCGTCGTTCGGCGGGCCGTCGGGATCCCATCGCGCCTCTGACAGCGGGGCGTTCGGGAGCCCTTCGGGGCCGCGCCGGATCCCGGAATCGCGGGCGGACGCCCCGAGCCCGTCGGGCCCGCAGCCGATCCTGCCCCTGACCAGCGACAGCCGCGCCGCCCCCTGGCCGCTGGCCTCGCCGGACCACCTGCGTGACCAGGCCATCGACCTGTCGCGCGACCTGACCCACGACCGCCTCACCAAGCTGCCCAGCGCCACCTCGGAGCGCCTGACCAAGAGCAGGCGCAGGCACGAGGACGACGATGAGGGCGGCTGGCTCCGCGACGGCCGCCCCACCCCGCGCCTGATCGTCACGGGCATCGCGGCCGTCGGCGTGATCGTGGCCGTCGTCCTGTACGTCCGCACGGGCAGCGCACCCGCGCCGGTGCCGAGCGTGGCGATCACCCAGGAGGTGTCGTCGCCACCCGCCACCGATCCGCTGACGGCGACCGTGCCCAAGGGCTTCAGCGAGCAGACCCCGCCCGGCTTCTCCGCCGCCGTCCCCGACGGCTGGAAGCTGACCGCGTCAGGCGGCGACGCCACCTTCACCGGGCCCAAGGACTCCGGCATGACGACCCGCATCGAGCAGACGACCCCGCAGCAGGACGGGGGCCTGTCGGAACTGACCCGCGAGGAGGCGGCCGGTCGCGTCGACGGCTACATCCAGGTACAGCTCCAGGCGACGCGGTATCGCGACTGGAAGGCCGCCGACTGGGAGTACACCTACACCCTGGCCAACGGCGTTCCCATGCACGCGCTGACCCGTTTCGTCACGATCGACGACACCAACGCGTACAAGATCACCTTCAACATGCCCGAACTCAAGTGGGACGACCAGGCCGAAACCCGCAAGGTCTTCTTCGACACCTTCCGCCAGACGTGACCTCCCGAGGAGACCCACCCAGCCGCGCCATGAGAGCGGATGGGTGGGGCCAGACGTGAGACCCAGCCACCGCGTTATGAGCGCGGATGGGCGGATCGCGCGGCCGGGATCCGAACGGTTACCGCACGCCGAGAGCGCGGTCGAGGAAGTCGCGGACCGTCGTGGCCAGTTCGGCGCGGTGGTCGGACAGGGCGTGGTCGGTGGCCCATTCGTGGTGTTCGAGCGCCGCCCCCGCGTACGCGGGCAGCAGCGGCCGGTGGTGTACGGCGGCGGGCGTCACGGGGTCGAGTCCGGTCCCGATGAGCATCACCGGGCGTCCGGTGAACGCGGGTGCCAGCGAGGCCAGGCTCCACGCCTCCCCCGCGGCCTCCATCTCGGCCACCAGCGCTTCACCGCTGGTGCCGGTGAGCGGAAGCAGTTCACCGTCGAACGCCTCGACGTACTCCCGCCGCCCTTCGGCGTCGAGCCCGCGCGAGACCGTACCGAAGTCGAAGGCGGACACCGACACGGTGGCCGCGATGCCCGGATCCGCGGCGGCCGTCATGAGCGCGACGAAGCCCCCGAAGCTGTGTCCGACAAGGGCGACCCGCTCCGGGTCGAGCCGGTGCTCGGCCGCGAACGGCTTCTCCCGGACGGCCGCCACCACCCGCGCCGCGTCCGCCAGGCCGTTCCCCCACGACCAGTCCCCACCGACGCCCCAGGAGCCCCGGTAGTGGAAGACCAGGCTGGCGTACCCCGCCTGGCGCAGCGCCTGGGCCAGATCGAAGTTGCGCTCATTGCCGGGAAACCCGTGCAGCACCACCACGGTCGGATGCGGCCCCTCGCCGGCCGGCAGGTGCAGCACTCCCAGCAACGGGACCCCGTCACTGTCGAAGGTCACCGCAGGTGTGGCAGCTCTCACAAGGCTCTCCTCGCTCGGAATGATCGGTACGCTAACAGCCGCCCGACGACCGCTCCCCAGCGCCTCGGCCCTCGGCCGGTCGCCGAATCCCCCGCATGTGGGCGTCATGTAGCGTCGGCCGCATGAAGCTGGCGAGCATCCACATCTATCCCGTCAAATCGACGACCGGGCACGAGGTATCTGACGCCGAGGTGCAGCCCTGGGGCCTGGCCGGTGACCGGCGCTACCTCATCGTCGACGAGCACGGCGAGATGCTGACCGCCCGCGAGCTCCCCCGGCTGCTGATGTGCGTGCCGGAGCCGGACGGCGAGACGCTCAAGCTCACCGGCCCGCACGCCGCGCCGCTGCGGGTCAGTCCCACCGCCGGCCGTTCGGTGATCAACATGCGGAAGACGTCGATAGAGCTGACCGACTGCGGCGACGACGCGGCCGCGTGGCTGAGCGCGCTGATCGACCGCCCCGTCCGGCTGGCCTGGCAGGACGACCCCACCTGCCGTCCCGTCGATCCCGAGTACGGCCGGCCGGACGACCGGGTCAGCCTGGCCGACGCGTATCCGCTGCTGCTCACCTCCACGGCTTCGCTGGCCCGGCTCAACGACTGGATCGCGGAGACGGCGGTCGAGAGCGGCGAGGAGTTGCCCGCGCCGCTGCCCATGAGCAGGTTCCGGCCGAACGTGGTCGTGGACGGCGTGCCGGACGCCTTCGCCGAGGACGGATGGAGGCGCGTCCGCGTCGGCGACACGGAGTTCCGGGTGGTCAAGGGCTGTGACCGATGCGTGCTGACCACCGTGGACGCCGTCACCTACACCAAGGGCAAGGAGCCCATCCGCACCCTGGCCAGGCACCGCAGGTGGGACGGCAAGGTCTGGTTCGGCGTGAACCTCATCCCGGACGCCCCTGGCCGGATCGCGCAGGGGGATCCGGTGACGATCCTCTGAGCCGGGTTCCTCGGAGCCAGGCGGCCGAACCTCCGAGCCGGGCTGCGAAACCCCATCCCACCCTGCCAAACATCCGAAAGCAGCCATAAGTAGTTGAATAACGCTGCGTGGGGTGATTTGGGCCTTTGGGGGGATCTCATGGTCTATGCGAGACTTCACAAGTGACCAGCGCCCCTATAAAGCCCGATATTTCATCCCCTGACCGGATCCGGGCCGTCCAGCGGCGCACTCTCGTGATCCTGTCCGCCGCGCAAATAGTAGGCGGCGTAGGCGTCGCAGTCGGCCTGGCACTGAGCTCCGTCGTCGTCGACGAGCTCTCCGGATCCACCGTGATCAGCGGCTTCGCGGGCACCGCGACCGTACTCGGCGCGGCCCTCCTCGCCCTGCCGACCGCCAAGGCGTCCGGCAGGGGCGGCCGGCGGACGGGCCTGACGCTGGCGTACGTGGCCGCGCTGGCGGGCTGCGCGCTGTCCGTCGGCGCCATCAGCCTCGGTAACTGGCCGCTGCTGCTGCTCGGACTGGTCCTGGTGGGCGGCGGCAGCGCGGGCAACCTGGCGGCCCGCTATTCGGCGACCGATCTGTCCCCGCCGGGGCACGCCGCCAGGCACCTGTCCCTGGTCGTCTGGGCGGCCACCATCGGCTCCGTCGCGGGCCCGAACCTGGCCAAGCCCGCGGACCAGATCGGCATGAGCGCGGGCCTCGTGGAGAAGGCCGGGCCGTTCGCGTTCGCGGCGCTGGCGTTCGCGCTGGCGATGCTCATCATCCTGGTCGGCCTGCGCCCGGACCCGCTCAAACTGGCCCGCCGGCTGAACGACACGCAACCCCCCGCCGCCGGTCAGAACCGGACGATCAGGAACGCCTGGACGACCCTGCGCACCACCCCCATGGCCCGCAAGGCCCTGGTCATGATCGCGGTCAGCCACACCGCGATGGTGTCGGTCATGTCGATGACCCCGGTCAAACTCCACCACGACGGCTCGAACCTCGACATCATCGGCCTGGTGATCAGCCTGCACATCGCCGGGATGTACGTCATGTCACCGGTGGTGGGCTGGCTGGCCGACAAGGCGGGCAAGGTGCCGGTGCTGCTGCTCGGCATGGCGCTGCTGCTCAGCTCCGCCGTCCTGGCGGGTACGGCCGGGCACCGCGTCTGGCAGGTGACCACCGCGCTGGTGCTGCTCGGCCTCGGCTGGTCGTGCGGCCTGGTGGCGGGGTCGGCGCTGGTCAGCGAGTCGGTGCCGGTCGGCAGCCGGCCCGCCGTGCAGGGCCTGTCCGACCTGCTGATGAACGTGTGCGGCGCCACCGGCACGATCGTCGCGGGCGCGATCGTGGGCGGGCTGTCGTACGGGGTGCTCGGTCTGGTGGTGGGGGTGATGGTGACCCTGGCCGGAGTCTGGCTGGCGATCACCTGGCGCCACGTGCACAACGGCCCGCTGACACCCGCCATGTGACGTGCGCGGAGTCACTTCGCGTCGGCGTAGCAGGAGACCGCGACCGCCTCCATCGGGAAGCGCACCGGCGTCCCCCCGAACAGCAGGCGGCTGGCCTCGGCGGCCGACTCCGACACCGCGGCCATCACCTCTTCGGCCTGGTCGAGCGGGCAGTGCACCATGATCTCGTCGTGCTGGAAGAACACCAGCCTGGCCGGGCCGGACAACCGCCCCCGCAGCACCGCCATCAGCACCAGCGCCCACTCGGCGGCGGTGGCCTGCACGACGAAGTTGCGGGTGAACCGCCCCCGATCCCGGATCGCCCGGCTCCCCTCGGGCCCCGACACGAGGGACTTCCACCCCTCCGACGGCGGCGGGCTGGTGCGGCCGAGCCAGGAGCGCACCAGCCGGCCCTCCTCTCCCGCCTTGGCCGCGTCCTCGACGAACTGGTAGGCCTTGGGGAAGCGCTGCCGCATCACCGCCAGCAGCTTGGAGGCGTCACCGCTGGTGCCGCCGTACATGGCGGACAGCATCGCGATCTTGGCGTTGGCGCGCTCGCCCCCGAACGACTTGGCCAGCGCCGAGTACAGGTCGATCTCCCCCGCCGCCCGCGCCAGCCCCCCGTCGGCGGCCATCGCGGCCAGCACCCGCGGCTCCAGCTGGGCGGCGTCGGCCACGATCAGCGTCCAGCCGTCGTCGGCGACCACCACGCGGCGCATCACCTTGGGGATCTGCAGCGCGCCGCCGCCGTCGGTGGCCCACCGCCCCGACACCACCCCTGCGACCACGTATTCGGCACGGAAGCGCCCATCACGCACCCATTGGTCGGCCCAGACCCACCCGTGGAAGCTGTACAGCCTGGCCAGCTCCTTGTAGGCGAGCAGCGGCGCGACCGCCGGGTGGTCGAGCTGCTTGAGCTCCCACGACCGGGTGGTCTTGAGCGCGACGCCCGCCCCCTTGAACGCCTTGACCAGCTGCTGCACCGAGTCGGGATTGACCGGATGCCCGAACGCCGCCGACACCTCGTCGGCCAGCGCCTGGAGCTTGGCCGGCCGCATGCCGTGCACCGGGCGCGGGCCGAGCAGCTCGGTGAGCAGGGCGTCGTGTACGTCCCGGCGCCACGGCATGCCGTCGTGGCCCATCTCGGCGGCGATCAGCGCGCCCGCCGACTCGGCCGCCACCAGCAGCCGGAACCGGCCCGGCTCGGGCAGCGCCTCGATCCGGCGCAGCTGGTCGGCCAGCACCTCCGCCACCGCCTCCGCGCCGAGCGGCTCGGGCGCGAACAGCGTGTCGGGCACACTGGGCCGATCATCGGGCACCGGCAGGCCGTGCAGCCTGGCGTGGGCGGCCTTGGCCGAGCGCGGCTGGCCGTATCGTCCCTCGTACGCGAGCAGCAGCCCCTCGGTGAGCGTCAGGTCGTGGCAGCGTGCCACCCGCACACCCTTGGCCAGCAGGGACGGATAGATCTCGCGGGCGTCCGCCCAGACCCAGCGCGGCCGCTCGGCTTCGAGCTCACGCACGGCCCGCGGCAGGTCGTCGACCCGGCGAGCCGGACCACCGACCGGCAGGATCGTCCCGTCTGTCACCACTACGTGCACGCCGTCCAGAGTGCCAGGTGACTACGACAAACTGATGTGCACCTCGTCCTCCATCGGCGGATCCACCTCTTGCGGCAGGCAGCCGGTGGCGGCGAAGCAGCGCACCGAGAGCAGGTCGGGCGTGACCGAAAGGTGCAGGAACTGCTTGAAGAACGGTGGTGTGTCCCAGTCGGACAGCTCGGAGAGGTAGCGGTGGAAGACCGTGCCCACGGGCAGGCGGAGCGGCATCGGCCAGGCCCCGAGCAGCCGGGCCGCCCACCTCATCCGCCGAGTGATCTTGACGGGGCTCTCGATGGGGCGCACCGGGGTGTTCTTGATCTGGTCCGCCATGATGCAGGCGGCCTCGGCCGGGGTGAGGTAGATCCACTTCATCCGGAGCCGTTTCGCGTACAGCTGGCTGTAGAAGGACAGCGAGTCGCCGCGCAGGGGGTAGCACTTGAAGTCGTCCTCGTGCACGCCCGCCACGTCCACCCGGCGGGTGGTGTGGGTGGCGTGCATGAACGCGCCCCCGCCCCCGGAGACGATGTACTGGATCACCCGGTCGCCCACCCTGACGGGATAGCGCTGGTAGTTGTGCACGTCGCCGCCGATGGCGGCCACATAACGGTGTTCGGGGGCGCGGATGATGTCGTCGATCGTGCCGCCGCCCTCCAGCGGGGACGGCTTGTAGTCGTTGCGCGTGTAGATCGGCTTGCCGGTGACGAGGATCTTCGGGCGCGGGTCCAGGGAGGTGCGACGCAGCCATTCGGTCTGCTGGGCGTCGATCTCTCCCTGGATGCCGGTGTCGACGCCCACGATGAGCAGGCTCGGGGTCTCGATCGCCCAGTATGGTCCCGGCTGCGCGGCCCGCTGCGCCGGACGGTCCCTGAACGTGCGAGCCTCGGCCAGCAGCCGCTCGTCGATCGTCTCCGACCGGCGCCAGAGCAGGCCGCGTAACCCGGAATCCCGCTTGGGCGGCAGCGCCGGGGCGTCGCAGAACACGCGCATGAAACCGCCGAGCCCGTCGTACCAGTCGTGGTTGCCGGGGATCGCGTAGATCGGCGCGTCATAGTCCTTGTACGGGCGGAAGAACTTGTTCTCGTACTCGTTGCCGGACCCGGCCGGATAGAGCACGTCGCTGGCGATGACCGCGAAGGAGGTGCCTTCACCCACCTTGAGCAGGCCGGGCACGACCGCGTACTGGGAGGCGTCGCCCTCGCCGGTGTCGCCGAGCAGCAGGAAGCTGAAGCTCTCCCCCACCTCCGGCTTGACGCGGAAGTCCGGGTCGGCGCCACGGGCTTCCTGCTCGGCGACCCACCTGCGGCGCACCTTCCCGGACGGGTCACCGAAGAGCCCGGCGACGATCTGGTTGCGCGAGTGCCACAGCGTGCGCGGGCTGAACCAGGTGAACCCCTTGTGGTCGGGTCTCAGGTCGTTGAACGTGCCGATCCGCTGACAGGCCCACCCCGCGCCTTCCTCCGACACCCGGGAGGAGAGCTGCTTTCCACGCTCAGCCGCGACTTCCACCATGACTCCATCTTTACGCGATCTTCCCCAAGCCGCACCCACTTCCCGAAGCGCGTCCGAACGCAGCGTGCCGTTGGGAACACAATCGGTTCGCGATGGTGTAGCCTCACGCCCCAAGCAAGCGGTTCGTCGCCGCGATGGGGGGCTGCCATGGCCCGGAACGGTTCGGACGACGCCACCCGGAGGGGCACCGCGGGGGTGGCCGCCGTAGAGGGGCTGCTGGCGTACGCCGGCAGACGGTCGCGCTGGGGTGGTGGGGCGCTCGACAGGGTCCACCAGGCGATCGGGCTCAGCCGGGAGCTGGCCGCCGCGGACCCCGACGGGCACGCGGTGCTGCTCGCCCGCTGCCTGCTGGCCGCCGCCAAGCTGCTGCTCAAGCGCGGCCGGGCCGCGGAGGCGCTGCCGCACGCCGAGGAGGCCGTCGAGCTCTGCCGTCCGGCGGGTGGCGCGCCGCTGGTGTTCGCGCTGGCCTGCCTGGCGGACGTGTACGAGGCCCAGCAACGCTTTGGGGAAGCCGCGGCGGCCATGACGGAGGCCGCGTCGGTCGACCCACCGGACTGAGGTCGGTCAGGGGATCAGGATGCCCGGGTTCAGGATGCCGGAGGGGTCGAGGCGGGCCTTGACGGCGCGCAGGATGTCCACGCCCACGGGTCCCAGCTCCGCCGCGTACGCCTCGCGATGGTCGCGGCCCACGCCGTGATGGTGCGAGATCGTGCCGCCCGCCGCCACGATGGCCGCGTTGACCGCCTCCTTGGCCCGCTCCCACTGCGCCACCGGGTCCCCCTTCTGCGCGGTGACGACGGTGAAGTACAGCGAGGCCCCGGTCTCGTACACGTGCGAGATGTGGCACATGACCAGCGGCGACTCCAGCGCCCCGAGCAGGGCCAGCCGTACCGCGTCGTACAGGCGCGGCAGCGCGGACCAGAACCCGGCCGTCTCGATGGTCTCCACCGTCGCGCCGGCGGCCAGCAGCGAGTCGCGCAGGTACGGAGCCGAGAACCGGCCGTGCTCCCACGCCCGTCCGGGCTCGGTCCCGAGCGGCACCCCGCCCATCCGCGCCAGCACCGCCCCGGCCCCAGCCCTGCGCCCTTCGACCGACGTCGCCGGACTCTCGGTCTCTTCAGCCTCTTCAGCCGGGCCCTCGTAACCCGCGATCACCAGGCATCCGCTGGAGCCGCCCCCGATGTCGTCCGGCCGGGCCAGCCCGATCATGGTCTCCGTCTCGTCCGAAAGCCGCAGCACCGTAGGCAGCGGCCCCTCCTGCGCCAGCACCCGCAGCGCGGCCGTCCCCTCCCGGAACGACCCGAACCGCCACCCTTCGTACACCCGCCGCCCGGGCACCCGCCGCACCCGCAGCCGCAGCGCCGTGATCACCCCGAACACCCCCTCGGACCCCAGCAGGAGCTGCCGCAGATCGGGCCCCGCCGCCGACTTGGGCGCGCGCCCCAGGTCCAGGTCGCCGGAGGGAGTGGCGACGGTCAGACCCACCACCATGTCGTCGAAGCGCCCGTAACCGGCCGAAGCCTGGCCGCTGGACCGGGCCGCCGCGAATCCGCCGAGCGTGGCGTACTCGTACGACTGCGGGAAATGCCCCAGCGTCAGCCCGTGCCGTTCGAGCAGCCGTTCGGCCTCGGGCGCCCGCAGTCCCGGCTCGGCGGTGACGACCATCGACTCGGTGTCGACCGAGACGAGCCGGTCGAGCCGGGCCAGGTCCAGCGCCACCACCCCGGCGAAGCCGGACCGGGAGGCCGCCAGCCCGCCCACCACGGAGGTGCCGCCGCCGAAGGGCACCACCGCGATCCGCTCGGCCGCGCACAACCGCAGCAACGCGGCGACCTCGTCGTGCGAGCCGGGCAGCAGCACGGCGTCGGGCGCGGCCGAGCCGTCTCCCGCGCGCATCCGCAGCAGGTCGGGGGTCGACTTGCCGCGCGTGTGCCGGATCCGGGCCGCGCGCGAGGTCCGCACCTGTTCGTGGCCCACGACGTCGGCCAGAGCGGCCAGGTGCGCGGGCGAGAGCGCGACGGGGGCCAGCCGTACGGACTCGAACGAGGCGGCGGGAGCGGCCGGCTCGCGTACGCCCAGTAGGTCGTGGAGCAGCTCGCGGATCTGCGGGGGCAGTTCGCGGGCCTTGGCGGGGTCGCCCCAGCCCGACCACAGCATCGGTTCGTTCAGCACGTCTACACTGTGACATATGACGTCGATTCGTCACAATGACGGCGTGCTGGACGCGGCCCGCGACTGCGTGCTCGCCTACGGGGTGCGGCGCACCACGCTCACCGACGTGGCGCGGCGGGCGGGGGTGTCCCGGATGACGCTCTATCGCCGCTGGCCCGACGTGCGGAGCCTGGTCGCCGACCTGATGACGCGGGAGTGGGTGCTGGCCGTCACCGAGCTCGACCTGTCGGACCCGGTCGCCGCCGTGGTCGAAGGGGTACGGCGGCTGCGCGGCCATCCGCTCTGGCGCAAGATCGTGGAAGCGGACCCGGAGCTGCTGCTGCCGTACCTGCTGGATCGGCGCGGCGCCACCCACGAGGCGGTGCTCGGCGTGCTCGAAGCCGCCGTCGGCGACCGCCGCAAGGCCAGGGCGGTGCTGCTCGTGGCGCAGTCGTTCCTGCTGTCGGCGCCCACCATGCTCGACCCCGTGACCCTCGACGAACTCGACGCCGAACTCGCCACCCTGCTGGAGGCCTACCTTGGATAGCCCGCCGAACGCCATGCGACCCATGGACAGCTCGCTGAACGCCGCGCGACGGGCCCGCGAGCTGGCCGTGGTCGCGGAGGAGACGGTCGACGTGCTGGTCGTGGGCCTGGGCGCGACAGGGGCGGGCGCGGCGCTCGACGCCGCTTCGCGCGGTCTCAGCGTAGCGGCGATCGACGCGCACGACCTGGCCTTCGGCACGTCGAGGTTCAGTTCCAAGCTCATCCACGGCGGCCTCCGCTACCTCGCCAAGGGGCAGGTGGGCATCGCCCGCGAGAGCGCGGTCGAGCGCGGCGTCCTGCTGCGGCGGACGGCTCCGCACCTGGTCAAGGCGCATCCGTACGTGCTGCCGCTGACGCCGGAGGTCTCCAGGTCACGAGCGGAGCTGCTGATGACCGGCTACCGGCTCGGCGACGGGCTGCGCGCCGCCGCCGGCACGCCGCGCCGCCTGCTGCCCGGCCCGTCCCGGCTGACGGCCGCCCGGGCGCACACGCTCGCGCCCATGCTGAGCGAGGACGGCCTGCGGGGCGGCCTGCTGTCGTGGGACGGCCGCGTGTACGACGACGCCCGGCTGGTGGTGGCCATAGCCAGGACGGCGGCGGCGTACGGGGCCCGGATCCTGACCCGGTGCCGCGCCCTGGAGCTGACCGGCGCGGGCGCCAAGGTACGTGACGAACTGACCGGCGCGGAGTTCGCCGTCCGGGCCAGGACGGTGATCAACGCCGCGGGCGTGTGGGCGGGCCTGCTGGACCCGCGGGTGAGCCTGCGCCCGTCACGCGGCACGCACCTCGTGCTCCGCCCCGGGACCCTGCCGGGTCTCCTGTCCGGACTGCACATTCCGATTCCCGGAGAGAGCAACCGATTCGCGCTCGTACTCCCCCAAGCCGACGGCCGCGTGCACGTGGGCCTGACCGACGAGCCCCTCGACGGCCCCGTCCCCGACGTACCCGAGGCCCCTGAGGAGGACATCAGGACGCTCCTGAGCGTGCTCAACACGGTTCTGGCGGCACCGGTGGCCCGCGAGGCCGTCGCGGGCGCCTACGCGGGGCTCAGGCCGCTCCTGGCGGCGGACGGGCGGACGGCCGACGTCTCACGCAGGCACGCCGTGTTCACGGACGGAGAGACCGCGAAGAAGGGGGTCGCGCACAGAGGGACCGTGGACGGAGGGGTCGTCACGGTCGTGGGTGGCAAGCTCACGACATACCGGCGGATGGCGGCGGACGCGGTGGATCGAGCGATCTCGGTGGGGAACCTCCCGGCGGGCCGGAGTCGTACCGCCTCGATCCCGCTCGTCGGAGCCGTCGGGGGGGGGGGGGGGGGGGCGCCCCCCCCCCCCGGGGGGGGGGGGGGCGCCCCCCCCCCCCGGGGGGCCTAACGAAGGGGAAACCACCACCACCCCACGCAAAAAAAGAGATAATGAA